>CALFWZ010000045.1 GCA_937928405.1 uncultured Saprospiraceae bacterium | reverse complement strand
AGATTGGGATATGATAACCTGAAAAATGAAGTACACTCTGTCAAAGAATTAATCGCTTTTGTTCGCGCAGAGCTACCTGATATACCAATTTGGAAATCTTTGTTCTGGAAAACTAAATTTAAAAGTGTATAGTACCTTATTAATAAAATCTCTCAAATCATATTTCTCTTGACTACCATCTTTCCAAGTATAGTTTATCTTTTCTTTGTTTAACAAATCAATTAGGTCAACTAAAACTCCAATTTCTTTTGAAAAATCAAACTTAGGAATATATCTGTCATCTCTGTAACCAATTTTTAGATGTCCTAAAGTAACATACCTAATTTTATTTTTGAATAAATTAATGATACCACAACATTCATCAATTTTTTCATTGATAAATACTCTGTTGTCAATATCGTTTGGAATTTCTAACTTAATTCTAACGAGAGAATGAACTCCGCTTCTAGAGTCTGTAAGTTTCGATAATCGTACAATTAAATCATTTTCAATACAAGTAAGCGCTATTAATATGTCACAAAATTCTATTCTATTAATGTTATTAATATTTTCAAATTTGGACATTCGTTTCCAGGCTGCATAATGTCTTAGTAATTTATGTAATTCATCTTTTAAAGCGTCTAAATGATTTGAATATGTAGTTCTTTTCTGTCCCATTTTTTTATTACCGGTAACTAACTTATAATCAAAACACCTCACCCCTACCGCTTATTCCACTGCTTCACCCGTCGCTCATAAGACTTTTTACTAAAACTCCACTGCCGAATATTATGCCCCTTTTCAAGCTTCGCCTCCAATTTTGGATCATCGATAATATTACTAAAAAAGTCTAGTCCTGTCAGTTCTTCAATCTTATCAATCGGAATCGCATAAGCTTTTAACGGATCTACACTGACTTCGTTTGGAATTAAAAATCCAATGGCTTTGATTTCTGGTTCATCTAAATCCAGTAGCACTTTATAATATTGATCGGGAACGGAAACGCCATTTCCGCCAATCTTCTCTCTTATTTCACCTGTTAAAACTGGGCCAGTAACGACATAAACGCGACCAAATTTCTTGGTCCAATACCGAGTAGATTCTTCCAATTCTCGCCAGATTCCGCCATTAAAATTACGAATTTGCGGACTCATATTAGACAGATAAAAGGTTTCAGACATCGCTTTTCTACTAAAGGTCATGTCTCCTGCTGGTACCAGATGCCCTCGATCATATCCGCTGCCTCGATAATCTCGTTTGGAGGCCGATCCTTTTGGCACCCGCGGATCCGGACGAAAATCATCCTGTCTTTTGGCATTTGGGTATAAATGTTCCCGAGTCAATTCATACGCTACCCACTCAGGTTGCTCATGCTCTTCCACGTAAGAAAGTGCGTAATAGCTATGCTTTACCAGTTTTCCCAAGTTGATCGTTGGCAGCACTTCATCGGATACTTCCGATACATCAGCTGGTTCGCTAGGCCCGCGTGGCCCCTCGTTATTATTTGGATGGTTTTTAGAAGGTTTGGTCACTTTTTCTACCGCATCTTCTATAGATAAGTCTTGTCCGGTAAAAGTATTAAAGAGCCATAAAAGTCCTGCTCCCAGTAAAATGAAAATACCCAACTTAGCCTTAAATCCGTTGCCTCCTTTTATCGATCCTTTGTTGGAATTGTAATTTGACATAGTGTTTTTTTTATCGTGTTAATCTCCAACAAATATAAAAAAATTGTTGGATAAGTTAATAGAAGAATTTGGCTTTCAGTTCCCCTCTTCTAGTTAGAAGTTATTTCTATAAATATAAATATTTAACAAATTGATTATTAGCCCAATACATCCATAAAACCTACCTAAATCGCCTCTACCTCAATGTCAATTTTTAATCTACTCTAAACGCTGAAATAAGAATCATAAAACTTCCTTTCTCTGATATGAAATTTTATATGGTAGAATTTCTTTATTCCAATAAAAATTCTTTATGTTTGTGCTATCAGTATCATAGGATAGCATAGCACAAGGTGTATATTTTACACTTACATCATCAAAATGTTTAACACATAAGTTTTATATGGTTACCATATTCAAAAAAATTCAAGAATTAGAAGACGTCACCAGTTATTCCAAACACGAGCAGTTAGTTAACGGAATTATCAATGCCATCGACGATCGGATTGTGAGCCAAGGAAGTATGCTACCGTCCGTCAATAATATGGTTCGAGAACTGGGTTTTGCCCGCAAAACCATCGTGAAGGCTTATGATGATTTAAAACAACGTGGATTAATTGAATCCAAAAATAGATTGGGCTATTTCGTCGTCAATGAAGACACCGAACAATCCATGAAGGTCGCCCTACTCCTCTTCGCCTTCCATCCATTTCAAGAGACTTTTTATAATGCTTTTAGAAAAGGGGTCGGAGAAAACATTCAGGTAGATATTTATTTCCACCATAATAATATCGAGGTTTATGAAACCATCTTAGGAAATATAGCGGGTAAATACAGCATGTACGTCATCGCGCCTATCCCCCATCCCCGATCTGTCATTCTGCTAAATAAAATTCCTCGTAATAAATTATTGATTGTCGATCGATTTCAAAAATTGGAAGGTTCTTACGCACATATCACGCAAGAATTTGAGATAGCTACCTATCTCGCACTCAAGGAACTAGAATCTAGTATCCGAAACTTCAGTCAAATCATTTTATTCTTTAAACCTGATTCCGACTACCCGGTCGAAATCCTTCGCGCTTTCGAACAGTTTCTACGAGATACGGGCATCAAAGGAGAAGTCCGCAGCAAATATGAACCCGGAACCTTAGAAAAAAGCTCGGTTTATTACACCATTGGTGACGGCGATTTGTGGAATATTTTGAAAGATGCAAAAAAAGAAGACCTAGAAATAGGAATAGATATCGGCTGTGTTTCTAACAATAATAATCCAGTAAAAGAAATCATTTGCGGAGGAATCACTACGTTCTCAACCGATTTTGAAGCGATGGCTATCAAAGCAGCAGAATTTGTAAAAAGTCGAAACCTTATCCAAGAATCTATTCCAAGTCAGCTCATCCGGCGGACTTCCTTATAATGTGAACTAACTATGCTTTTTTTAATAAATCAAATTTACTAACTCCTAAAATGTATGAAATGTATGAATTGAAAAACAAACCTATTTTATCTAACCAATTTGATTGAGGATTAATTAAAAATAGTTAGGCCTCTTAATCAGTAAGAATCAGCTAAGTGGACATCCCTACTTAGCTCAGATTAATTTAAACCAACAGCAACCTTCTAAAAGGTTGTTATTATTCAAAAAAAACAATAATTAATGAAAAATCAGAACTACCAAAATGTTCGTTGGCCCCGGTTGCTTACCCGGTTCCACTTGCATAATTTTTCAAAAAACGTAGTACTACCCCTCCTATTTTTCTTCCTAACCGCTTCTGCTTTTGCACAGGTATCTGGTGTCGTCAAGGATGATCTAGGAGATGGTCTCATCGGTGTAAACATCGTCGAAAAAGGTACAACCAATGGTACCGTTACCGATATTGAAGGGAAGTATACCCTCAAAGTAGCCGATGGTGCGATCCTAATATTCAGTTACACCGGTTATACACCGCAAGAAGTAGCCGTGGACGGTCGCTCAACGATCGATATTGTTATGAAAGAAGGACTAGAACTCGACGAGGTAGTCGTTGTTGGATTTGGTACCCAGCGGAAAGTCGATTTGACGGGAGCCGTAGGCTCCATTAGTGCAGAAGAAATTTCTGCTACGCCAGTACTAACCGCCGATCAAGCCTTACGTGGTCGTCTTTCTGGTGTACAATTATCTAATCGTAGTGGTGCCCCTGGTTCTCCCATCAACGTCCGTATCCGTGGTGTCGGAACCACTGGTAATAACCAACCACTCTGGGTGGTCGATGGAGTGCCGATCGTTCAGACAACCAACATTACCGTCAACACGGCTGCCAATACAGAAAGTAATCCACTTGTTGGCATCAACCCAAGTGACATCGAATCTATTGATGTACTAAAAGATGCTTCTGCTGCGGCCATCTATGGTGCACGTGCTGCCAATGGAGTAATCATCGTTACCACTAAGCGTGGTAAAGAAGGTCGTACCAATATGACTTATGATGGTTATTTTGGTATCCAAAGTGTTCGTAAAACCCTAGACGTTTTAGACGTTGGAGAATACGTGGCTTTACAGTCAGAACTCGGTCGTGATTTTAGTGCTTTTGCAAATAGCCCAAATGTAGATTGGCAAGATGCTGTATTTGGTACAGCCGGTATGCAAAGTCATAATATCTCTGCCAGTGGTGGTACAGAACGCATGAATTTCAATATTTCAGGTGGATACTTCAAGCAAGATGGTATCGAATTGGCCACTGCTTTTGAACGCTACTCTGTGAAAGCAAACGCCGACATCAAAGTAGGAGATCGAATTAAAGTGGGCCAGTCCGTCAACATTGCCTTTACAGATCGTTTAGTTCAATCTGAGCCTGGTCGTGCTCCTGCCTTTACAGCAGCTCAAAATGCACCCTTCATTCCTATCTTTGATGCCAACGGAGACTATAGCGTTATCGATGCTAGTAATGCTGGTGATGCCGCTGGATCTGCCACACAGATTGTTGGGGTAAATGATTTAGCTAACAACGAAACGCGGGTAAACACTCGTCGTATTTTAGGTAGTGTGTATGGTGAATTAGAACTGATGAAAAATTTAAAATTCAAAACTCAGTTTGGTTTGGATTATTCTATTGGTCAAGGTTCTTGGTTTAATGGAATTTATAATTTTGGAAATGCCAATAATAGTTCTATTCTAAAAGTAGTTTCTAAACCTACTGAATTAACTACCAATATTGCCAATACGTTGACTTACACCAATAGCTTTGATGTACACGATTTAACAGTGGTACTTGGACACGAGGAAACAAACTTTGAGTTTGACCGTCTACGTGGACAAGGTCGTGGATTCTTAAGTCCTGCCGTTACGCTTGTTAATACTGCCGCCACTTCTGCCGTAGGTCAAGAAGCAGATCAGTGGGCACTAAGAGGTTTTCTTGGACGTATTGCCTATAGTTATAACCGAAAATATTTAATCACCGTGAATGGTCGATTAGATGCAACTTCTCGTTTTTCAAAAGATAATCGTAGTCAATTCTTTCCATCCGTTTCTGTAGGTTGGAGATTAACCGAAGAAGACTTCTTAAAAGATAGTGACTTATTTGATGAAGTAAAACTAAGACTCGCTTGGGGACAATCTGGCAACCAATTTACGGGTACTAACTTTGCCTACCTAAGTACGTTAGGTCTGACTTCTCTTTATCCTTTAGGCGCTTCTCAAGCAGTCACAGCGGCTCCGACTCCATTCGTATTCTCCAATCCAAATCTAAAATGGGAAACCAGTACACAAACGGGTGTTGGTTTAGATGTTCGTCTATTAGAAGGTAAAGTAGATATGAGTGTTGACTTCTTCCAGAAAGAAACTTCTGACATTCTAGTTGGAGTGCCAATTTCTGCTGTTTCTGGTTTCTTATTACCACCAGATGTGAATGCTGGTCGAGTAAAGAACACAGGTGTTGAAATTTCTGCCTTATACCAAGATCGTGCAGGTAAATTAGGATACAATATTTCTGGTAACCTAACTTATGTAAAGAATGAGGTGATAGAATTAGGAGATAACAAAACACCAATCATCAGTGGTTATTTTGGTAACCAAACACACCGTACACAAGTAGGTGAATCTATTGGTCATTTCTTCGGTTATCAGACAGATGGAATCTACCAAACTGACGCGGAAGCTGCGGCAGGTCCAGAAGATGAACTTTCTTCCGGTCGACAAGCTGGAGATGTTCGTTTCGTTGATACCAACGGAGACGGCGAGATTACACCATTAGATCGTGTTAATCTAGGCTCTCCTCAACCATCCGTATTTTACGGACTAAACCTTGGATTTGATTATGGTGGATTTGACATTGGTATTTTCATGCAAGGTGCCGCTGGTCTAAGCGTATTCAATAATGTACGTCGCACCATGGAATCTATGACTGGATTAGGTAACCAATTTGCTACCGTGGCAGATCGTTGGACTTCTTCCAACCCATCTAATAAGGTACCACGTGCCACTTCTGCTGATCCAAATAATAATAACCGTTTTTCTGATCGATGGGTAGAAAGTGCCAATTATCTACGTCTACAAAATATCCAGATTGGATATACTTTTGGAAGCAAAGCAATTCAGAGTTTTGCCAACGGATTTGTTCAAGGATTACGACTTTACGTCTCAGCAACTAACTTAGCTACATTTACAAACTACACAGGACTTGATCCTGAGGTAACTCGTGGATTCAGCTTCCAAAAAGGAGAGCAGCCACTTGCTTCTGGACAAGATGATGGATTTACCCCTGCACCAAGAATTGTACAATTCGGTGCTAGAGTGTCATTTTAATCACGAATTTTAATTATTTTGTATAAAATTTTTATTATGAAAAATAAACTTTTAATCTTCTTACTCGCATTGGGTAGCTCTGCGATCTTTACAAATTGTAATGATCTCGATCTACAGCCTTTAGATGCGATTACTGAAGAGGCATTTTATAAAACCTCTTCGGATTTCCGAGGTGCCATCCTAGCCTCTTATTCTTCCATTCAAAGTTTTAATGGAACGAGTACAGAGAATCTTGGAGAGTGTGCCGAGTGGTGGAAACTTACCTTAATGACCACCGATGATATTACTTTTGACGACCAACAATTAGGTAGTTGTGCCACCAATCAAACCATGGACAACTTTACCTTTACACCGAGCGATAAGGCTTTTCAGTCCATCTTCACTCATATCTATCAAGGGATATTCCGAGCTAACTTGGTACTTGATAAATTAACGGGAGAAACTGAATTAACTGCTGACGAAAAAACGTCGTTTGAAGCAGAAGCCAAATTCTTACGAGGTTGGTTCCACTTCCAAGCTTATAAGTTCTGGGGTGGTCAAGCACCAATTGCCTTAACCGTTAGAAGAGATATTAATGATATCGCCTTACCGAACGCTACACCAGAAGAAATGGTAACCGCGATTTTGGCTGATTTTCAAGCTGCTGCCGCTGGCCTACCCGAAGCTTGGGACGATGGTAATTTAGGTCGTGCCACCGCTTGGGCGGCTAAAGCTTATACTGGTAAAGTAAATCTTTATGCGAAAAACTACCCAGCGGCGGTAACCGCTTTAGAGGAAGTGTACAGCATGGGACCATTTAGCTTAATGAGTGCTTACGAAGATGTATTTGCATTTGACCAAGAGAATAATGCTGAATCTGTTTTTGAACTACAATATGCTTCAAACTCAGATGATAACGGTTGGGTATTAGATGACAACCATTCTGAAAACTTTAAAGCTTCTCAGGGAATCATGCGTGCTTGGTGGCAAGATGCTGGTCGTGGTGCTCCCGGTGGAGGACTAGGAATTAACGTTCCTACGACGGAATTGATCGAAGCGTTCGAAGATGGTGATACGCGTAAAGATGCGACCATCTATACTGATGGGGACACGTATTATGCTGCGGGTGTAGCAGAACCCTATAGCGCGGCTTGGTCTGAGACTGGTGCTACCATGCGTAAATACCGTGGACTTAACGTCGCAAAAATGAATCCTGTTAACTTCGCTATTGATTACAACAACGAACGGGTAATGCGTTTTGCAGATGTAATCTTGATGTACGCAGAGGCACTTGCTTTCAGTAATGGAGACGCACAAACCATCGTTGACTTGATGAACGAAGTTCGACTAAGAGGTTGTCCTACTTGTACGCCCATCGGAATTGGTGATGATTTAGTAGCAGCCCTTCAACAAGAACGTCGCGTGGAATTTGCTTTTGAAGGCCATCGCTTATTTGATCTTGTTCGTTGGAATATTGCTGAAGAAGTCTTTGATGCCCAAGGTATTGATTTTAAAACTTGGGGTACGAGAGGAGATTTTCCTGCTATTTTCCCACTGCCACAATCTGAGATTGACCGAGGTGGTGGAACCTTAAATCAGGTAGAATAAATCAGAAGTCAATTTTTTATTACTAGACTCAATTTCAGGGGGCTGTGTTTCGGCGCTGACTTACTGAAGTTGAGTCTTATTTTTACCAATAATACTCCGCTATTTTACGATCTTAGTATGAACCGAATCTTAAACTCTGCGCTCTTTTTCATTACCCTTATTTTTTTCAGCAGTTGCGGAAAAGATAAGTCTAATACTCGGTTCCAATTGCTCTCCGCAGCGCAGTCTGGCATTGATTTTTCCAATGACCTTTCCAACGCTGACTCGCTCATCGCCGTTAGCTTCGAATATCTATTTAATGGCAGTGGCGTTGCCGTAGCAGATTTCAACCAAGACGGCCTTTCCGATATTTTTTTTACAGCCAATATGAAACCTTCTGCCCTGTATCTTAACGAGGGCAACTTAAAATTTAAAGATATTACCGCTGCCTCCCAAATAAATACTTCCGGCAAATGGGCCAGCGGTGCCGTCGTGACGGATATCAACCAGGACGGCTGGCCGGACATTTATATCTGCGTGGGCGGACTCTCCACCGAAAAAGACAAAAGAGCCAACCTACTCTACATCAACCAAAAAAACAATACGTTCACGGAAGCAGCAGCAGCCTATGGATTAGATGATTCAGGCTATAGTATCAATGCAGCCTTTTTGGATTATGACCAAGATGGCGACCTCGATCTCTATCTGCTTACCACGGAATTAGATCCCTATAACTGGACAGATTTCCGTCCCCGTCGCATCAACGGTCAGGCACCGAATACCGATCGACTTTACCGGAATAATGGTGACCAAACTTTCACCAATGTTTCAGCGGAGGCAGGCATTCAAATCGAAGGATACGGACTTGGAGTCGCGCTTTGTGATTTAAATAATGACAACAAAACAGACATTTACGTGGCCAATGATTTTTTAAGTAATGATATTATTTACATCAATAATGGCGATGGAACTTTTACAGACAAAATAGACGATTATCTCTCACATACGAGCCGTAACGGAATGGGCATAGACATGCAAGACTTCAACAACGATGGCCATACAGATATCATGGTCCTTGATATGCTTCCGACTAGCAATGCTCGCCAAAAATCCATGTTTGGCTTTTTTAATTATGATAAATTTAAACTAGGAATTGAAAGTGGATATCAGCCGCAGTACGCTCGCAACACGCTGCAAGTCAATAATGGTAATGGAACCTTTAGTGAGGTAGGACAACTCGCCGGAGTCGATCGAACGGATTGGAGTTGGTGTACCCTCTTTGCAGATTTTGACAATGATGGCTGGCAAGATTTATTTGTGACCAATGGCTATCGACAAGATATTACCAATATGGATTTTGCGACTTTTAGTCGTCAGCTTACTTCTTCGGCTATTGGAACGGAAGAATCTAAACGAAAAAAAATGATGGCAAAACTAAAAGAAATGCCAGAAATTAAGATGCCGAATTTTATGTTTAAAAACGAAGGTGAATTTCCTTTTGAAAATAAAACAGAAGACTGGGGTTTTGATTTACCTACTTATTCTAATGGAGCAGCTTATGCAGATTTTGACAACGATGGTGATTTGGATTTGGTGATTAATAATATTGATGAAAGAGCTTATGTTTATCAAAACAATCTTTATACAGAAGCGTTGCGGAATACCTCCAATTTTTTGAGAATAAAATTAAATGGAAATAATAGGGGGAATGCTAACGCAGTCGGAGCGAAAATTCAACTTATCTATAATTCTAAAAAACAATATCGTTTTATCTCTCCTTATCGTGGTTATTTATCTACGGTTGAAAACATCCAGCATTTTGGACTTGGAGGTATTACCCAAGTAGATAGTCTCCTCATCACTTGGCCTGATGGTTCCCAACAACTACAAACCAACCTAACTGTCAACCAAACCTTAACCATTGACTATCAACCGAACCTAGAAAAAAATATCACCACTATTCCATCCCCTGCAGCCATGCTGACGGCCACTGACCTTGGCGTAAACTATGTGCATCAAGAAAAAGATTTCGTAGACTTCAAGGTACAACCTATTCTTCCACATAAACATTCTCAAAATGGTCCAAGCCTGGCGGTTGGCGACATCAATGGAGATGGACGAGAAGACTTTTTTGTCGGAGGTTCCGCAGGATTCAATGGTAAAATATTTTTACAAAATGAAAGTGGAACTTTTACAGAAACAGATTTTCCAGCCGACGCAGAACTACACGATATGGGCGCGCTATTATTCGATGCCGATCAAGATCAAGATTTAGATCTCTATGTCGCCAGCGGAGGAACCAATTATCAAGGACAAAAAGAAAAATATCAAGACCGTCTCTACCTCAACGATGGAAAAGGGAATTTCTCCCACGTCAACGGAATGCCCGTCGTCAATAGTAGCGGCGCATCTATAACTGCCGCAGATTATGATCAGGACGGAGACTTAGATTTATTTGTGGCGGGTCGTGTTCGTCCAGGCGCCTATCCAACCACTCCAAAATCTTATTTATTAAGAAACGATTCTAAAGATAGTGAAGTGAAATTCGTCGATGCCTCCAATCAATTACCCGAGCAAGGAAAATTGGGAATGGTCAGCGGAGCGTTGTGGACTGATACCGATAACGACGGCGATCGCGATCTATTTTTAGTCGGTGAATTTATGCCACTAACAATTCTCAATAACCATAAAGGAAAATTCACCAAAACAGAAATTGCTCATTCAGGTGGTTGGTGGAACAGCATCGCTGCTGCCGATTTTGATCAGGACGGAGACATGGATTATATCGCTGGAAATTTGGGATTAAACAGTCGATATCAAGCTTCGCCCGACCAACCTGTTTGTGTCTATGGAAAAGACTTTGATAAAAATGGCCGCATCGATCCCGTCCTTTGTCATTATATGGAAGGCACCAATTATATTGCACATTCAAGAGACATGTTGATTAAGCAAATCAACTCCATGCGGGTTCGTTTTAAAACCTATACAGCATTTGGAAGTACTCCTTTTGATCGGTCATTTACCAAGGCAGAACTCTCGGACGCACTGCTCCTTAAAAGTGAAACATTCGCTACCAGCTATATCGAAAACCAAGGCAACGGAAATTTCAAATTCCACGCCTTACCCACCGAAGCACAGGTCGCGCCCATGTACGGCATGCAAACAACTGACCTAAATCAAGATGGATTTATGGATATCATCATGGTCGGAAATTCTTATAGTACCGAAATTATGGCAGGTCGTTACGATGCATCCCGAGGACTTGTACTACTTGGAAATGGCAAAGGAAATTTCCAACCACAAACGGTTAGTGAATCTGGTTTCTTTGTTAATAAAGATGCAAAAGCTTTGGCCGAGATCATTACAGAAGACGGTACCACCACTTGGCTGGCTACTCGTAATCGAGCAACGATTCGGAGTTTTTCTAAGACCTCAAAAAACAAGGTAATTACTCCGACAGCCAATGAATCCTATGCCATCGTTTCTCCGCCAAACGGAGCATCCTATAAAATAGAATTTTATCGAGGAAGTGGATATTTATCTCAGTCTTCGAGGAGGTTTATGATTCCAGAAGGAACAGCGGTAGAACTATTTGAGGATAATGGAAAAAGCAGGAAATTGTAATTTTTATTAAAAACGAAAAAACAAAAGAATAAATCATATAGCCACAAAAACACGAAGGTCACGAAGATTTTTTCAAAGGGAAAAACCTTTAATCTCTTGGTGACTTAGTTGCTATTCATTCCTTTGCTTAGTTAGACATTTTATATAAACTAAAAAATCATTCTTTTGAAGAAAAGAATCTTAGACCAACAAAGAGAATCCTTTTTACCGACAATGTTGCTGGTAAAAGGCAGATGGCTTATTGGTCTACTATCTAGCTTTTTAATGCTGATACTTTTCCTCTCTGGATGTCAAGATAAAACCCCCACCAATCAAGTCTTTGAGCTCCTCTCTGCCGAAGAATCAGGAATCGATTTCGTCAATCTTATCGAAGAGAATGACAGTTTCAACATGTATGCCTTTATGAATATTTACACGGGTGGTGGTCTAGCCGTTGGAGATATTAATAACGATGGCTTGGAGGATATTTTTTTTAGTGGAAACCGCGTATCGAGTAAACTCTATTTGAATAAAGGAAATTTAAATTTTGAGGATATTACGCTGCCGGCTGGTATAACCACGGATCGTTGGTGCTCCGGTGCCTCGATGGTTGATTTAAATCAAGATGGTTGGCTCGACATCTATATAAGTGTAACGGGAATTGGTTCTGATGAACAACGTAGCAATCTATATTTTGAAAATCAAGGAGATCAGACTTTTGTAGAAAAAGCAAAAGAATACGGACTCAACGATCCACGTCAAATCATGCACACCAGTTTTTTTGATTACGATCTAGATGGCGATCTAGATGCCTATATGATTGTCAATCCAGTGGATTATTCGATGAGTAATGTCAATACTGTTCGACCTCGATTAACGAATGGAGAAAGTGAAAGTACGGACCGCTTGTATCGAAATGACGGAACGCGTTTTACGGATGTTTCTGAAGAGGCGGGAATATTGGTGGAAGGATATAGTCTCGGAATTGCAACCACCGATATCAATGGTGATAACTGGCCAGACATTTATGTTTCCAATGATTTTTTGACCAATGATATTTTATACCTAAATAATCAAGACGGAACATTTACGAATCAGATAGATAGTTTATTGGATCATACCAGTTTTGCAGGTATGGGCAATGATGTGAGTGATATCAACAATGACGGCCAACCGGATATCGTGGTGGTCGATATGTTACCAGAAGATAATTTTCGTCGTCAATTGATTATTCCGAGTTCAAGTTATGATAAATTTCAGTTGACGCAGCGGATGAATTATTTGCCACAATATACGCGCAATACGTTGCAGTTGAATAATGGAGACGGAAGCTTTAGTGAAGTAGGGCAACTTGCTGGCATGGATAAAACAGATTGGAGTTGGAGTAGCTTGCTGGCCGATTATGACAACGACGGTGATCGTGATCTTTTTATTACCAATGGATTTTTACGAGACGTAGGAAACTTAGATTATATCAGTTATCAAAGAAAAAATGCCTCGCCTTTTGGGAAGAAAGAAGCGCAACATCAAGCTCGACTAAAAGCGATTCAAGATCTTGGCGCCGCTAAAATTCAGAATTATGTTTTTGAAAATCAAGGTGATTTAAAATTTTCTAATCGAAGTACAGATTGGGGAATCCCAGAAAAAACCTGTTCCAACGGTGCAGCATTTGCAGACCTCGATAAGGATGGAGATTTAGAAATGATCATCAACAATGTCAACGACCGCGCCTTTGTTTACGAAAACAAAACCGGATCATTTAGTAACCACCATTTTATAAAAATAAATTTAGAGGGTTCCAGTAATAATTTGAATGGGATTGGTAGTAAAATAACGATATCCACCGAAGATGGAATTCAATATTATCAACATAATCCCTATCGTGGTTATGCATCCACCGTCAGCGGTGACATCCATTTTGGTTTGGGTGAAAATAAGGTCATAAAAAAAATAGCCATTGATTGGCCCGATGGCAAATCTGAAATTTTGGAAAATATTCCAACCGATCAAACGGTTACTTTCCAATATAAAAATGCGATTACTAATTCAAAGAAAACAACAACAACGACAAAGCATCCTCTATTTACCGAATCAATACTCGATCTAAATTTCCAACATCAAGAAAAAGAATTTGTAGATTTTAAAGTTCAACCTTTACTACCACATAAACATTCTCAAAACGGACCAGGGATTGCTACCGGTGATGTCAATGGAGATGGTTTGGCAGACTTTTATGTAGGTGGCGCGGCAGATTTTTCCGGTCAACTGTTCTTACAAAAACCAGATAGTAAATTTGAAAAATCAACGCAGGAATTTGATACGAAATACGAAGACATGGGCAGTTTATTCTTTGATGCCGATGGCGATAAAGATCTAGATTTACTGGTGGTGAGCGGAGGCAGTCATGTTTTAGGAGAGCACGATTTATACCAAGATCGTTTCTATGAAAATGATGGCCAAGGAAATTTTACTCGAAATGAAAATGCAATTCCCAACATCACAGCCAGCGGTGCCAGTGTCCAGGCTGCAGACTTTGATAAAGACGGCGACTTAGATCTTTTTATTGCCGGACGTATTCTACCTGGCTCATACCCAATGCCCGCTCGATCTTTTTTACTTCGTAATGATAGCCAAAACGGAATACCGAAATTTACAGATATTTCTAAAACAGTATTACCAAACGAAGGTGTCATTGGATTAGTCACGCAAGCACTTTGGACGGATTATGATAATGACCAGTGGACAGATTTATTATTAGTGGGAGAATGGATGCCAATCACTTTTATAAAAAACAAAAAAGGCCACTTAGATTTTGAAAGCCCTGTAATCATTCCTCAATCTAGTGGTTGGTGGAATAGCGTGATCGGCGGTGATTTTGATAAAGACGGAGACACCGATTATATTGCTGGCAATTTGGGATTGAATGCTCGATATCAAGCCAGTCCTGAAAAACCCGTTTGTGTCTACGCCAATGACTATGATAAAAATGGTCGGATTGACCCAGTCATCTGTCAATATATTGGGGAAGAAAATTATATTGTCCATCCACGGGATCTCTTGATCCAACAAATCAACGCCGTTCGTTCTAGATTTAAAACCTATCAAGAATACGGAGCGGCTCCTTTCGACAAAGCATTTACTAAAAAAGAGTTAGCAGAAGCGACCGTTTTAAAAAGTGAAACTTTCGCAAGTAGTTTTATCCAAAATCTTGGAGACGGCAAGTTTGAATTGACGCCCCTACCCTTGGAAATTCAGATTGCCCCTCTTTATGGAATGTCGGTAGACGACGTCAACGAAGATGGTAATCTTGATATCCTATTAGTCGGAAATTCCTTTGCAACGGAAGTTTCGACCGGCAGATACGATGCCTTTAAGGGAGCCATTTTAGCAGGTGACGGAACGGGCAATTTTTCCGTTTTATCAGGAAAAGTAACTGGTTTCTATGTAAAGATGGATGCCAAAGGGTTGGTCAAATTGCAAACAGCCAATTCACAAAATTTATATTTAGTTACCAATAATAACGGTCCATTGCAAGGGTTTAAAAAGGTTACCAAAAAACAGGTTAAATCAATACCATTAACGGAGGAAGATACCCATATAATGATAGAATATGAAAACGGAAATATCCGAAAACAAGAAATATACTTTGGTAATTCGTATCTTTCGCAATCTGAAAATAAAATTGACTTTGGACCTGAAATAACTTCGATTGACGTTTATAATATTCACGGTAAAAAAAGGACCATTTCAAGGGAAGAAATTTAAAAAATAGACTATGCGTTTTATAGGATTCATGATTGGTTTGCTATTGCTCGTTGGCACTGCTTGTAGGCAGGAAGTCACCAATTTTTCGGAGCTAGATATCTATACCAAAGAACAACAAATACGCTGGAATAAACGCTTGACAAAAGTGATGGTGGAAGATATTTTCACACCACCGGTTTGTAGTAGAATTTATGCTTATCCGCATATCGCGGCCTACGAAGTATTGGCCACTGCCGACGAAGGGATGTTGAGTCTTGCCGGCACGCTGCGAGATTTTACGGCCATACCGACACCTCCCCCTGATCAAGAAATTTACTTACCCTTATCTAGCATGACCGCTTTTGCTTATGCTGCCAAGCCACTCGTTTTTACTCCCGAAAAAATTGACGAAGCCCAAGCCGATTATTATGATCAAATAAAAGCGCTCGGAATTTCTGAAACCCTTTTTAAAAATTCCGTAGCCTACGGAAAAAAGGTAGCCGATCATATCGTAGCTTGGTCCAATAAAGATGGATATTTAGAACGAACAGCCTTGTCTCAATATGTTCTTTCAGAAGAGGAAGGTATGTGGAAGCCAACGCCACCAGATTATATGCCTGCCATCGAACCACATTGGAATACGATGCGTCCATTTCTTTTAAAATCTGCTGAACAGTTTTCACCGAATACCCCTACCAATTTTTCTACCGATAAAAATTCTAAGTTCTACCAAGAAGCGATGGAAGTCGTAAACGCAGTAAACAATCTAGATGCTGAAAAAACAGAAATTGCAAAATTCTGGGATTGCAATCCGAATGTATCTCATACCAAAGGACACTTAATGTTTTTTGATCAGAAAATTTCTCCCGGTGGACATTGGATGTCGATTGCTGGGATTGCCTCTAAAAAGAAAAATTTATCTGCTGCTCAAACTGCTCGTATATTTGCTTTGACTAGTATTACGTTGGCCGATGCTTTTATTAGTTGTTGGGATGAAAAATATCGAAGTAGTCTTATTCGTCCAGAAACTTATATCAACGAAAATATAGATCCAGCTTGGAAACCAATTTTACAAACACCTCCATTTCCAGAACACACCAGTGGACATAGTGTTATTTCATCTGCCGCCGCAGAAATGTTGACACATTTGTTGGGTGATAATTTTGCGTTTACAGACTCTTCGGAAGTAGACTATGGTTTACCAATCCGCGAATTCACTAGTTTTAGAAATGCAGCAGAAGAAGCGGCCATTAGTCGGCTATACGGAGGCATTCACTATATGCCCGCTATCGAATATGGCGTGGAACAAGGCAAAAAGGTAGGATTGTACATGATAGAGTCTCTAAACAAACACTAAATAAGTTGTAAACTAAGGGAAGCCCTTTTGAGTTTCGCTATAAAATATAAAAATGGACAGAACGATACCCATTAACGATTTTCCGGACATTACCATTTTAGGTGCTGATGATAATTTTTCTAATGAAGTCAAATTAATCAACCAACAAGATGGTCTTTATACCTATCAATTTTCAGCCACTGCTAAAAATGGAGTTGCTTCTCCTGCTCCAGTCACACTTCGTTGGCGACTACCTGCTTACGATATCAAAGGTGTTTGGAAGTGCGGTGGAATCCACGATAAACGGCTGCGTTATGATTGGGAACAAGATCATATGCAAACTAGAATTACGGTAGATGCTCCTGTCATCAGTGTATTTGGACATCAAGATAACAATCGAATTAGTTTTGCTTGTTCTGATGCAATCAACCTGATAGAGATGAATGCCTTACTTCGAGAAGAAGACAACCATCTGTATTGCCATTTTAAGTTCTTTAGCGAGCGACATCCAGGGATTGAAAAATACGAAGAAGAAATTCGAATTGATACACGCGCTATTCCTTTTGCAAAGTCACTGCAAGAGATGGCGACATGGTGGGAAGGTTTTTCTTCGCTCAAGCCCTCCATCGCACCGGCAGTAGCGAGTGCCCCGATGTATTCTACCTGGTATAATTTCCATCAAGATTTAGAGGAAGAATTATTATTAAAAGAATGTGCCATTGCCAAAGACTTGGGATATGAATTATTGCTACTCGATGATGGATGGCAAACAATGGACAATAATCGAGGATATGATTATACGGGCGATTGGGAACCAGATCGATTTCCTGACCTAGCAGGATTTGTGCAGCAGGTACATAATTTGGGGATGAAGTTTGGGTTGTGGTTTTCGGTACCTTTCTGCGGACCAAAATCAAAAGCCTATCAACGATTTAAAGGAAAATTTTTAACGGAGGATCATCGCTGGGCACCTGTTTTTGATCCCCGATATCCAGAGGTAAGAAACTATTTAGTGGAGACTTATGTCAACGCTTTAAAAACGTATAATCTTGATGTTTTTAAACTTGATTTCATTGATGATTTTAAAGTTTATCCTGAAACCAATCTGACCAAAGAAGATGGTCGTGACTTCGCAAATGTAAACACCGCAGTAGATAAATTATTGACGGAAGTAATGGATGCGCTACGCGCCATCAAACCAGATATAGGGATTGAATTTCGACAACAATATATCGGGCCAGCACTCCGTAAGTTTGGTAATATGTTTCGTGCTTTTGATTGTCCAAATGATCCGATTACCAATCGGATTCGAATCACCGATGTCAAACTATTAATGGGAACATCAAAGGTGCATTCCGATATGCTGACCTGGCATCGACACGAGCGTGTGGAACTGGCCGCCATTCAGGTGCTGAATGGGTTATTTGCAGTCCCTCAGATGTCGATTCTATTGACCAAGGCTTCCGCAGAGCATTTAAATATGATCAAATTCTATACGCAATACTGGACAAAAAATAAGGCTATTTTATTGGATGGAAAATTTGTTCCAAAAAATGCTTTGGCAAATTATCCAATTTTGGAAGCGAGTGCCAACGGCCATACGATTGTCGGTGTTTATGATGATTCTATTGCCGAAATTAATAAAGACGGAAAAATAGATTTTATCAATGCAAAAATGACCAAAAACATTGCGGTGCGTCACCACGGTGCTCCTGCTGTTTTTCATTTGACGACTTATGATTGTGAAGGTAATAAAGTGACGGAAGGAGACTTGACATTGCCGAAGGGGCTGATTGAGTTTTCGGTACCGGCGGCTGGGATGATGGAGTTGCGGAGGGAGTGATGTGTTGAATCGTTGAATAAGTAAAACCTATATTAAAAATAGCTTGGAAATTATTAAAAAAAATTTAGATACTTGGTGGGAAGATCCGACTGTTTTTAATGTTGGGCAGGTAAAGCCGCGTAGTCATTTTATGTCTTATCCGGATGTGGCAAGTTTTCGGAACGGATTATTTTCGGATGCTTCTTTTTATTATTCGTTGGATGGAGATTGGGAATTTTATTGGGCGCCGAATCCGGCGGCGCGGCCCGTCAATTTTTTTCAACCAGATTATGATAGTTCTGAATGGGATACCATACCGGTTCCTTCGAATTGGGAATTGCAGGGTCATGGTGTTCCGATCTACGTAAATGATCGATATCCTTTTCCGAAAAATCCTCCACTGGTACCACATGATGATAATCCTGTGGGTGCATATCGTAAAACATTTTTGCTTCCAGAAGACTGGACTGAGAAGACAATCTATTTAGAATTTGGGGCGGTAAAATCTGCTGCTTATTTTTGGTTGAATGGAAAATTGCTTGGTTATAATCAGGATTCTAAAACACCTGTTTGTTTTGATATCACCCCTTTTTTAAAAGCAGGAGAAAATCTAATTGCGGTGGAAGTTTATCGGTATTCGGATGCTTCCTATCTCGAGTGTCAAGATTTTTGGCGAATCAGTGGAATTGAAAGAGAAGTGTTTTTACGAGCGGTACCTCTGCTGCAGATCTATGATTTTTTTGTAAAAACCAATTTGGATCAGCATTATCAAAATGGATCGTTGGAAGTATTAGTTGATGTAGAAAATCACTTCCCAGTTTTAGCGAAAGCCAATTTATCTTATCTTTTAATTGATCCCAATGGAAAAGAAGTTTGTCAAAATAACATCAGCTCAATCGTTGAACCAGGTACGTCTATTTCTATCAACATAAATGAGCCTATTTCTAATCCAAAAAAATGGACTGCCGAAACACCCGAGCTTTATCAATTGGTATTGATCTTAAAAGATGCGGAAGGAAAAACGCTAGAGGTTACGGGCACCAAAGTTGGGTTTAGAAAATTAGCCATAGAAAATGGGCAACTGCTCGTCAACGGTGTCGCCATCACACTCCGTGGAGTTAATCGCCACGAACACGATGAAATAACGGGACATGTGGTTTCGGAAGAAAGCATGTTGTTGGATATTCAACTCATGAAAGAAAACAATATCAATGCGGTTAGATCTAGCCACTATCCAAATCACCGACGCTGGTACGAACTCTGCGATCAGTATGGACTTTATGTAGTAGACGAAGCCAATATTGAGGCGCATGGAATGGGTGCTTGTTTTCAAAAACCTTTTGATGAAGAAGCGCATACTTCTGCCCGTCCCGACTATCGAGCAGCACATCTAGATCGCGTTAAAAGAATGTTTGCTCGTGCTAAAAATCACCCATCAATTATTGCCTGGTCGATTGGTAATGAAGCTGGAAACGGAGAAAATATGCAGGCGGCCTATCATTGGTTAAAAGAGCAAGACGATACCCGTCCGGTTCAGTATGAGCAGGCGGGTACGGCAGAAAATACAGATATCGTTTGTCCTATGTATCCAAAAATTGCGACGATCGAATTGTATGCACAAACGCATTCTGACCGTCCGTTGATCATGTGTGAATATGCCCATGCGATGGGAAATAGCGTTGGAAATTTGCCAGAATACTGGGAAGTAATCGAGCGGTATGCTCATCTGCAAGGTGGTTTTATTTGGGACTGGGTGGATCAAGGATTATTGACTTCTACCACCATCGATGGTAAAAAAATTGACTATTGGAAATTTGGTGGAGATTATGGAGATGAGCAAATTCCTAGTGATGGAAACTTCTGTATCAACGGTCTTGTCTTGCCCAATCGGCAACCACATCCGGCATTGCAAGAAGTAAAAAAAGTATATCAACCAATTGGTCTGAGAGCAGATGAAAAACAAGAAAATAGATTCTTTCTTTGGAATAAATTTGATTACCTTGACCTATCTAATATTCGTGGTTCCTGGCAGGTGATTAAAGATGGAACGGTGATCCAAAAAGGAGATTTAGTGACCTTAAATGTTGGGCCTAAAGAAGAAATTTCAATGGAACTTCCTTTCTCTTTTTCTAAGAAATCGGGTAGCGAATATTTTGTAGATTTTTATTTTTATTCTATAAATTCAAAGCCGCTTATTCCAAGTGGACATGAGATTGCAAAAGTACAATTTCCAATAAAAAATATTTCGATCGCCAATAGTGATGATACTAGACAACAGGAAAATAGTTCACTAGAAATCGTGCCAGCAGATGATCATTTTAAAATTCTAGGCAACCATTTTTCTATAGAAATATCAAAAAATACTGGAGCGATCCAATCTTATTTGTATCATGGAAAATCTATGATGATAGCCGGAATCAAACCTAATTTTTGGCGACCACCCACAGATAATGATCGAGGAAATTTGATGCCAGAAAGATTAAAAATTTGGAAAACGGCTAGTCAAGAACAAACAGTAGAAAAAGTATTTTATCGAAAGGAAAAAGCATCTATTGATGTCATTACTACCTATCGGCTAGCAAAATTGGAATTGCGATATGAATTGACACATAAGATTTTCAACAACGGAAATTTAGAGATTCTAGGAAGATTTACAGGAACGAAAATAGCGTTGCCAGAGTTACCCGTTTTTGGTTTTACCATAGGCCTACCTAGGCAGTTTAATCAATTAAAATGGTATGGTCGCGGTCCACACGAAAATTATGTGGATCGAAATCAGAGTGCTTTTATAGGAATCTACAAAAATACGGTGGAAGAAAGCTTTCATCCATACATCCGTCCGCAAGAAACGGGTAATAAAACGGCGGTCCGGTGGCTCGAAATCAAAGATACATCCGGCATGGGATGGAAGGTAACTGGAACGCCCCTTTTTGATTTTAGTGCCCTACCCTATCGTATTGATAATTTGGATTTAAACGAAGATCCAACTAAGTTAAAACATACTACTGACCTAAAAGAAAATGGTCTGGTTAACCTCCGGATTGATCTTGCACAAATGGGCGTTGGTGGAGACGATAGCTGGGGCGCACATACACATGACAAGTATAAACTTTTTTATAAAAATTACGAATTTAATTTTAAATTACAACCTGAGAATTTTTAAAACCCTCGAAATAAAGATTATGGCCTCAAGTATTTCTAACATTGATATTGCAATTGTAATAAGCTATTTTATTACAGTTTTGTTGATCGGATTTTATATCGCACGACAAACGAAAACCGGCGAAGATTTATTCCTTGGTGGTCGGTCCTTCGGCTGGGGAATCATTGGGCTTTCGCTCTTTGCCTCCAACATCTCAAGTTCTACCATTATTGGTTTATCGGGAGCAGCTTATACGACGGGGATTGCCACCTCTGTTTATGAATGGATGTCTGGCTTACCGTTGATCATAGCCGCCTTAATTTTTGTCCCGCTTTATCTACGTTCAAGAATTACAACGATACCTGAATTTTTAGAATTGCGTTATGATCGAAGATCGCAATTATTCTTTTCAGGGATCACTATTTTTAGTACCATTATGATAGAAACGGCTGGTGCCCTATACGCTGGGACACTCGTACTACAAGCCTTTTTCCCAAACTTACCAATGGCTCCCACGGCTTTGGGTCTAGCGGTTGTAGCGGCGATTTATACGGCCTCGGGCGGACTAAAAGCGGTGGTCTACACCGATGCCATTCAAGCAGTGATTCTGATTATTGGTTGTAGTATTTTGACGTATATTCTGATGGATAAAGTGGATTTTGATTTTGCTCGAGTGGTGGCTTCAGCCCCAGCAGAGCACTTCTCGGTGGTCCGTCCGATGGATGATGAAAGTTTACCTTGGTTAGGATTATTGGTGGGTGTGCCATTTTTAGGATTCTGGTATTGGTCCACGAATCAATATATTGTGCAAAGAGTTTTAGGTGGTAAAGATATTCGCCATGCTCGCTGGGGTGTTATCTTTGCTGGTTTTTTAAAGATTATTCCATTATTTGTCATGGTTATTCCGGGAGCTATTGCGCTGACGCTTTATCCAGACATTGCAAAAGGAGATCAAGTATTTCCATTTTTGGTGACTAATGTATTACCCGTTGGATTGGTTGGATTGGTACTCGCGGGGTTAATTTCTGCGATTATGTCTAGTGTAGATTCCGCCTTGAATTCGTCCTCTACCCTCGTGGTGATTGATTTTATCAAACCCAATAGACCCAATATGACCAACGAAGAAGTTGTCAAATACGGTCGGATTACTACTTTTGTGTTGATGATTATTGCCGCCATGTGGGCACCTCAGATTCAAAATTTTACGGGACTATGGGATTATCTACAGCAGATGTTTTCGATTATCGTTCCTCCGATTGTGGTCATTTTCTTAGTAGGCGTTTTCTTTAAAAGAGGAAATGGAGACGGTGCTTTTTGGACCTTAATTATCGGTACGGCCATTGGCGTATTGCTCTTTATTTTTGGAGAGATGGATCTTTGGCCACTCCACTTCACGGTTAACGTTGGATTTATGATTTTGGTTTCTACCATTATTTTTGTGGTGGTAAGTCTGATGACACCTGCTCCTGACAAGGCTACTATTGAACGACTTACTTATCGTAAAGGCTTGGTAATGGATGGGATGGAAGGATATCCTTGGTACCAGGATTATCGGTTGTATATGGTGGTTCTCGCTGCTTTGATTTTCTTTATTTTATGGAAATTGTGGTAGGAGCAAATTGACAACGAAGTTCCTCGACATTAAGCATCGAGGAACTTCGTTACAAAAAAATTATACCAACAATTGGCGTAAATTTTCAGAAAATCTAAAAAATATATCTAATGGCGAAACCGCCATATTCACCACCAAAACCATCTCCGAAACCAGTAAACAAAAACGTAGGAACCCAGTCCAGACTGATATTGATAGGAGCATCATTAAAATTATAGTCGACGCCGATATACCCTTGAACGCCTGTAGATAATCTACCTTCATTGACTATGAAATTACGATTAAAATTTAGGACATTGAGTGTACCTCCGGCCCCAAAATACCAGCGTAACTCTCCAAAATCGTCATCCAATATGGTATTATGAATTTGGTAAGCCGCGGCCAGGTTAATACTTCGATAACCTACAAACCCTCTCGTTCCGAGGATTCCTTCAATCGCAGCTTTTTCAGCAATGAATTGTTTGTAAGTAATAGAGCTAGGAAAACCTAGTCGAATACCGATGGCTTTTTCCCAGGATTGAGCTTGGGTTTGTGAAGCAAAGAATAATACTGAGAAGAAAATTGCTAGAAAAATCTTTTTCATAAAAAAGGTAATTGGGTTTGAAGAAACATTTCGAATTTCAAGCCAAACTTCTTGCTTTTTTTTGAATTTTAAAAACTATTGACAAATTTTATAGGAACGTTAAGATTCAATAACACTTCTTGATAGACGGTGAAGTAATTTTACAGAGTTTTGCTTTACCAATAGTTCCGTGATTTTTGATTTTGCGATAGCATGATTGAAAAATTTACTAATTAACCCTGCCTTTGCCGGCAGGCAGGCTGTTTGCTTGTTGCCACGAGTGATTGAAAAACAATTCGAAAAAAGAAAGACTTTTTATAAATAAAACCCTTTCATCTTTTAAGTAGAAGTTTATTCCCTCCATTCTTTCAAGTTGTTTAAATTCTCTTGGATATAATAATCAAAGTTTACTTTTTTAGCGATTTTAAGAGATATTTCCGCAGCTGCAATGGCTTTTTTTTGTTTTCCAAGAGCAGCAAGTATTTTTGACTTTAAGAAGTATTTATTGGGTAGATGACGATTAGAATAATCTGCATTTTTTAACCATTCTTCAAAAGGCTTCCCATTTTCTGTGATTATAATGGATTGATTAATCGCTTCTAATGCTTCTGGATGGCGTTTTTGTTTTTCAAATAAAATAAACGCAGCAGCCGAATAATCATCTGCTAGTACCAGTCTCTCAGCTGCCAGCCGATCATTGAGAATCTTGTTGGTTGGAATTTTAATAGGAATTGGCACATAGGTATTTTCCCAACTAATCACTAAATCGGCTGAATTCAGTTGAAGGTTATTAAAAGTAATAGAAAATGTTTCTATCGTTTGATCTAAGGTCATGGTTGGAACTATAATACTTGCTTTGATATTATTTGGATCAAGTTGCTCTGGAGCACCGTATTCATCAAGTTCCGTATGGAAATAAATCTCCCATTTATCTGCACTTGGTTTTGTAAAAATAGTGTACGTACCTGCCTCCAACGCATTGTTTCCAATCATTACATTATCATGAAAAATTATTTTAGTGTTTTTATTGGCACCCGTCCGCCATACTTTATTAAAAGGAACTAAGTCTCCAAAAATTTTTCTACCTCGCATAGATGGACGGGAATACACTAAGCCGAATTCCACTATTCCGACTTTGGTTTCTATTTTCTGTATCGGACTTAAATGTGGATAAGGAACCAGTCTTTCTTGCGCATTTATTTCCAAAAATAAAAAGGTGAATAATAGGAATAATACTGAATTTTTCATGGGTTGAAATTAAAGCAACCGGAGCAAGCGTAAAGGCTCTTGACTCCGGTTAGTGAGAAGAATTAATTTTTATTTTTAAACAATCTATTTTCCTAAAAGCGATAAAAAGGGTGCTGGTGCTTTATATCCTTTGATGATATTTTGTCGGTTCAAGCTAGCATCTAACACTACGAAAGAAGGGTAACTTGCTTGTCGATCCAACAAAGTATAAGCCAGTCGATGGATACCTCGTCTGCCACCTGGCATAAACTCATATTCTTTTCCTTTAAAAGTGATGGGTTCTTGCTGTTCGGCATTGAATTTTACCGCATAGAAATTTTCATTTAAATACTTAATTACTGCGGGGTCTTGAAAGGTTTTTTTATCCATCACTTTACACCAACCACACCAGTCTGTATAAATATCAATAAAGAATTTTTTTTCAGACTTTTGATTCGCCTCGATCGCTTCTTCGAGCGTGTACCATTTGATGTTGGTTTCGTCAACCTTGACTTCGGTGGGTGAAAGACTAAAGGCAACTAAGGATAAAAATACTAAGCCTAAAAAGGCAAAAAGGATATTCTTTTTCATAAGAGAATAATTTTAAGGGTGAAGAGAATTGTTGAATTGTTGAATTGTTGAGTCGTTGAATCGTTGATTAGTACCTCACAAAAATGCGGGAGAAAATATCAACTTAAAAGTTAAATGGGATGGAAAAAAGAGGTAGAAGGGAGTGGAAAAAGGGACTAGACCCCCGTTGATCCTGTTTGGTTTAGCTTGAAACTTAACTTTTCTTGGAGTTATGGGAGGGGATAGGAATTTAGAACATTGGATATTCAGTATTGATTAAAACCAGCCAGGGGCTGGGAAAGATTAACTGATCGTCTTCTTGAATTGAGGTTTAATTTGAAAGCGCTTATTTAAAGACCTCTTTTGCAAGGGTTTGAGCTTCTTTTCGGTTGGTAGCACCAATTTTTGAATAAATTTTATTGATATGGGTTTTGACGGTGCTCAACCCAATAAATAGATCACTGGCAATCTCTTTATTAGATTTTCCGGCACTGATAAGTTGCAGGATTTCTTGCTCTTTTTGTGTTAAAAGATCAAGGATGGGCAAGGCTTTGGGTGGAGCGGCGGGCGTATTTTGAAGGGCTTGTAAACGTTGATGCATTTGAAATAATTTCCAAGACAAGCCTAAAATTCCTAGAAACAGCAATCCTAACAGTAGCTTTATCCAATTAGGCATGGCTACCTCTTCATTGGCATAATATCTGATTTTGAGGAGATAATTTTTGGTATAAATAGAATTGGGTAATTCGGATTTTAAGCGCTTTCCAAAGTTCTCATAAAAGGAAGGATCCGCGTCATAGTATTCATCAAAATCTGTATTATTAATCGCCGCTAAAGCCACCAAAGTACTCGTGCAAGTATCCGAGAATTTTTTTAAATCCGTATAAAATTTATCTTCTGTAAACTTAAGTTCGGTCGGGAATTTTATTCTATGAAAATAAAAACTAGGAAAAACAATATCTGCTAAATCATGCATCAAATGATTGTCTTTATTACCTCGAATCTCGTAAGAACCAAACGGTGCAACGGATTCAGCGTCAGCATAAATTTCGATGGCATCCCCTTCTTTTAACAAGACATGCACAAAATTGTGATCATCTCCTCCTACATACAAACAAGCATCATAATCGTTATTCTGCTTTTTCATCAAATACAATCGATAATATCTTTTTTCGTTGGGCAGATTATTACCATTTAATTCAAAACTTCCATCCTCATTAATGGGAGCGGTATCTAAAATCATGTCCGGACTGGTACGATAATAATCGCTTAGTTTTTTAACAGCCGCCAAAAATATCTTGGGTTGCCATTCCTCATTGATATTAACTTTGCCCTTGATAGAATAATCGGCCAACAACGGCTGGGTAAGGAAAAGTAGGAGAAACCATATGATCGTTCGTGAGAACATAGAATTGATTTTTAGCAGTTGGCGTTTTCTAATTCAGTTATCAGTGTTGTAAGACTCAAAAATCGTTATTTTTTTTTGAAGTTGTTTGGGAAATAGTAGGAATAGTAGCGGAATATGGAATATTGGGTTGGTGGATATACGAGTTTTTCGCGCAGGCCTGTTCCGAACTCGATTCGGGAGACGCAGAGAACGCAGAGATTTTTTTTTAACATTGGGATACGAAAGATTGGCTGGTGGCTGTGTTGCGAGGTTGGGGTTTATTTTTGTTTTTTCGCGCAGATAACGCAGCGGCACTTTCACTTAGTTTATCGCGCTGTGAGGCGCAGACTTGTTCCGGACTCCGTTCGGAAGATGCAGAGACTGCCTTCGGTGGGGATTTGAATTATTTTCTCTCGTTCCCGGCTTCTTTTTGAATTATTAAACAACTTCTATTTTAACTTCTAGTAGATCTTTCTTAATATCATTTCGTTTTTTCATTCTGTGCATTATTCGAATTTAAAAATTTGTGTGAACGACAAGTCTTCAGCAATTTTGTTTTCCGTAGATAATATAGTGAGCAAGTAATTCTAATTTAATTTAAAAGAAAATTCCAACTGAGTAAAATTTATTTTCGTAAATTTTACTAAAATAATCACATTGAGGAATACTAATTAATCTAACTAGCATAAGTAATTTTTACTTGGAATTAACAAATCCGCACATTCACCAATCAAATATCCCTATTAAAATTTCCATATCTTTACCATTCTAATTTCAAACTAAAAATCAATCTATGTCCGACCGTATTACCATCCAAATTGACCAACACGTAGCTGATGTCCGGCTTAATCGTCCTGAAAAAATGAATGCGCTTGATGAGGAAATGTTCCAAGCGATAATTGCTGCGGGAAAGTCGTTGACCGAAAATGCGGAGGTGCGCTGTGTCGTGCTTTCCGGAGCAGGGAAGGCTTTTTGTGCGGGACTAGATTTATCCAATTTTGATCTTAACAATGCAGCCGGCCTTGCTGGTAGTAAATTGTTGGAACGCACGCACGGTATCGCAAATAAGTGGCAACAGGTGGCTTGGCAGTGGCGGGAATTACCTATCCCGGTGATCGCAGCAGTGCATGGCGTCGCTTTTGGTGGTGGTCTACAAATAATGCTCGGAGCAGATATTAAATATATTGCTCCCGACACCAAACTGTCAATCATGGAAACCAAATGGGGCATTATTCCCGACATGGCAGGGACTCAACTGATGCGCCATTCTATCAGAGAGGATATTATTAAAGAACTGACTTATACGCATCGGATCTTCTCGGGGACAGAGGCCGTGCAATACGGATTTGCGACCCACGCAACAGAAGATCCCCACCCTGCCGCTATGAAACTTGCCCGCGAAATTGCGAGCAAAAGTCCCGATGCCATCGTCACTGCTAAACGGGTCATCAACGCCGCTCCGTATCTAAATCCAGAAGAAGGTCTCCTACTAGAGTCACAGGCTCAGGAAAAGGTGTTACTGAAGGAGAATCAGTTGGAGGCTGTTTTTGCTGGGATGCAGAAACGAGCTGGGAAGTTTAAGGGGTTTAGGTGAGGGGTGGTTTTTGGGGTAACGATTGATTATTCGCAGGCTTTATTTTCCCCAGATCTCCTTTAATATATCAAATAATTCTCTTTGTCTAACTTCAACAGAGTCAAGCGAATATAATCCATTCTTATCAGGCGATTGTGTTTTCAAATCTATTTCTGCAGGTAATTTTGAAATATCAAATTTATCAACATGCCCGACTAAAAACTCATTCCATATAAAGTTACTCTTTTTATATGTTGTCGTTTTCCTTCGATAAATATCATTACCGCTACTTAAATTTTGTTTATCTTTTAACAAAACCAAAGCACCTAATTTGTTGCGAATCTGATTAAATAACAATTCATCAAATTGTCCATCCTCATTGATAAAAAGCTTTTTATTCTTTTCATTATTTGCAATGATATGCTCTAAGTGTAGACCATACCTTTTCCTGTTAAACTGATTGAATCTACTTTCTAAAGATTTTAAATCTCCTGACACATAACTTGGTTTATCTAATTTGTAACTTAAAAATCTATCTACTCTCATAAACACATATTTTGTAAAATTGAGTAGTTTGTGTCTCATATTTTTAAACAATGTAAATTTATACAATTCAGAAATTTCGTTGTACTTACCTTTATCAATAACTCCTCTTTCTTCGAGAAAAATAATGCAGGCGGAATCAAAATTGGTTTTAATCTCTTCAATAGATTTGTTTCTTAAATTAGCATTTAATGAATGAATAAATTGCTGAAATGAATTACTATCATATTCATCAATCAGTCTCAAAGTTGTGTGAAATTGATCAAATCTTTTAGATACTTCATTGATCTTATCATTTTCGTTTGGATCATTTAGTTGAATATTTGACATAATCAATAAGTATTGCTGACTTTGTCCAAGAAGCTCGTTATAAATTAAGTAATCATAATCATAAGAAGTTCGCAGTTTTAAATACAATTCAGCGAAATATTTAATATCTTCTATAACTCTTTTAAAAAGTAGATCGGAATTTTCGAAATTACCGAAATGCTTTCTAATCTTTTTATTTCTGTAAACTTCGTAATGATAATTTTTCTCAAACCTTTCATACTCTGTTTCACTACTAGCAAATTTTGACCTGAAATAAGTTTTAAAGAAATCATCTAAGTCTATATCTGCAACCTCATTTTTAAAATAATCATTCTGCAACTTAGTCCAAACTTTATTTGCTTGTTCTTTTTGTAATGCATCAAGATTACCAATTAATTTACCCTTTAATATTTCATATGGATTTAACCCTAACCCCCTATCATTCACAACCTCAAATATCATTGCGACGTTCTTTGGATTTTCAATTCGAATTTCAACAATTGAAAGTTTGTCCAGAATATATGAGATATAATAAGTTGTTTTTATTTCGTCATACTTAGCTTCTTCATTTTCTGATTTAAGGAACTCATCAAAATAAGTACTTATTACTCTGTAGTTATCAACTATTTTTTTCTGAGTTTCATCTTCAGCTTTAATATCCTCGTTTTCTAAAATCGAAGCAAAAGCAGATTCTCTATTCTTATTGTAAATTTTGAACTTTTCATAGCCACCAAAGTCATCACTTTCATAGATTAATTTTTTCAAACTGTCATTACTATAAGTCTTATTAGAATAGTGATCATTTGAATTTACATATTGAATTATTTTATACAATTTAATTAAGACAAGAAGAAAAGTTGTTAACCTTTGTTGTCCATCTACAATTGCTATATTTTCTGTAGTCTTACTGGTTAGAAATGTGTTCAAAAAATAGGGTTCAAAATTTCGTAATACGTCTTTTTGTATCTCTTGAGGAGCAACTTTGATTCTTTTTCCTAGTTGAAACCTGACTTCAATATCTTCTAAAAGAGTTTTTACATTTTCTTCTTTCCATTTGTATTCTCTTTGATAAATATCAATGAAATATGCCTTGGAATTTTCAAAAATTGTCCTTAAATATTTGTCGTTAGGAGTAATTACGTTCTTTATTATCTCTTCCATTTTATAATTTCCCGTTTTTGTTTAAGGTTTTGTATCTAAACCTAGAGATGTAGATTAGCGGTTTTGCTTCTGGTTGCTCGTTGGAGATTTTAACTAGCAACGTTTCTCAACAAAGACCAAACGTCGGGCTTCGACACAACTTTCAGCCATTAGTATTAGAATTAGTTTGTTTATATACTATATCTTTTAAACCCAACAGTTTCAATAATTTTAGCAGGAATAATCTGAAATAAACCAGAAACATACATTTTCTTCCTTTCGATTAAAATTTCCAAACTTTTGTTTGGTTTATTGTTTTCATTGTCCCATCCTTGAGACTCAAAAATTATTCTATCGATCATATTCAGTACTATACAAAATTTCTTATTCCCGTTATTTAATTGTTTAATTGCAGAAATAATTTTTTGATCAGGGCTATAGTTTCTGATATCTGCTCAAGTGACCCAAATTATAAAGCCTTCAATGCAAACATAACAATAATATCATAAACAGAAGTAAATATCTGCTAGCGATATCCACAACAAACACACAAGTACCCAGTACTTATCTTATAAGCTAAACATTATAGTCATTCCCCTTAACCAATCCACCCAAATTTACCAGATAAAAAAAACAATAAAGAATCTCACATATACTATTTCCCATTTCTAGCGAGAAATCGCTATTTTTTTGTCAAAAAAAGTACCGTATGTGCGAAAAATAAAGTTCAAATATTCAAAGTGACTAAATAAAAGATTACCCCAGTTTTTAAAATCCAGCAATTAATCAAATAGGAATATGCAACGCTTATTTACGTCGTACCATAAATAACGGGTTGAAAAACAAAATGATGACCCATGAAAAAACCAATCCACCAATCGTTCCGGCAACAAATGAAAACCCAAAAACCTCATTCTGACTTTGAATTAGAAAATATAGCATTCGATACTTATAGTTCAACCAATCAAAATAAAATAGAAAATGCGTTATTAAATAACAGCAGTTTTACCACCTTATTCACAGGACAACATTTTGAAGATAAAAAATTAATAAAGAAGTTAATGGCTATTCTAGACATTACCATTATCTTAACTTTTTTAACAATAAATCCACTCTTCATCATTATCTTTTTGAACAACTTCTTAATAAATATCCACAATAACCATCTTTTCTTTTTAAAATAAACCAAAGAGAATTCAGTTAAAGAAAAAGGAATTAATACATTTACATGTTAGTTGGGCGGTAATTGGCAAAATTGGACCAACTGCCAAACCTAAATACACGCTACCCTAAAAGACCACCCAACATCATTATAAACTAATATTTATGTTTCGTTGCTATTTTATATTTTTTTTTATGCTGATTCCCAGCTTATTGCTAGCACAAGAAGGTTGGGAAACTAGACCTGAGTTGCCGGATGATTTTCCCAAGCTGGAAGAAACGGAAGCACTTTTATTTTTTATACAAAGAAATCGGAATAAGAATACCATTGTATACGATATCAATTTAAAACCAGATGGAAGCCTAAACACCAGAAACCCAATATCAGTCTATTGGCGGAAGTTTCAAAATCATAATGGGTTAAAGGATAAACTTTCTTGGTTGGAATTTAATTTCGCCTATGGATATCGCTCGCGTAAAAGGGAAAATTATTATTCTATTAAATTAAAAGCTTATAATGATCGAGCCATTCAACTAACTTTTAAAGACGGGAAATGGCTTCCACTGATGACGATTAATGGACAGACTTGCGTTTTGAAAAACTTATATATTTATGCAGATGAATCCAGATTATGGCCTTCTGTAAAATATGCAGACATCTACGGCAGGAGTACAGTAACTCAAGAATTGGTGAAGGAAAGGATTTATAATAAGTAGGAAGAATCAAGCGTTCAAACCCATTCAAACTAGTTACCATTTTAGAAAATCCTTCTTGCTATTATCACTTTTCGATCGTAGGTAGAAAAGTGGGCAAAAAATCAGTCATACAATCCAATGCTTTGAAAAATCCTTGAGCAAATAAGGTTATTGTTGCTAGTGTTAATCGGACTTAATCGCTTTCTCGATAACTTCAATATAAACATTGGTTTCTCCTAAGTCCAGCACATCTTCTGCTGCTTCCTTAGCCGCTTTGTAAGGTCCTAATTCTAATCGATCAAAGGGATTTTCTGCTGTTAATTCTACCATTTCATCATCTGTAACATTTATATACTTGTCTGGCAATTGGTTGGCTTTTAGCTCCTGCTTTCTTTTTTGTATCTCCATATCATTTAGTATGATCTGTTGTTTCTTTAATTTTTCATCATATGCTGTAAAATTCTTTTCTTGCTCTATTTTATTTAGATCCTGTTTGAGCTTTTTATTAGTTAAAATTTTGTTTTCTGTATCCAAAAATAAATGTCCTGCTTTGTATAATAAGACAATTACTGCAATAATTGCGGTAATTGTTGACGATACCACAATTGTAACAGAGCCTTTTTGGAAGTCTATTATTTTTAAATTATCCAGACCACAATTAACCAAGGATGCATCAAATTTTTGCAACCTCGTTACTACATTTTGCAATAAATTCAGATCGCTAATATCGTGTGCGATTTCTATTCTTAAGACATTTCTAGATGCTAATATCTTCGGAGAAGGTAAGTATTGTGATTTGTTTATGATCAAATCCTGTGGTAACCGCCCCATTAAACTTGCCAATTGACCAAATCCACTTATATCTTGTTCTTCTCGAATATGAGCGAAGTATTTGCTAAACATGTCCCTTAATTTCTCCGCTAATTGAGTAGAATTAGGGTTTAAAGCCATTATTCTTTTAACTAGAAATTGTACTGGAGACAAGTTATTTGTATGGACTATATTGGTAATTCGCTCTAATACACGCCAATAAAAAGAAAGTGGGTCTTCATTGATTCCGTTCCAGTTTTTAAAGTCCAGGATTTCAATTTTCCATTCAGAAGAACAATTTTGAAAAAGGCATAGCTCAAATGGATCTTGCATCTGAGAAAAATCATGCATTAACTCTCCACTGAAATTGACATTTTCAAAAATAGTATCAAGGAAAAAAGTGATGGCAAGTTTGACATCAGATATTTTCGCATCCTTTACATGGGATTGTTGAACAGAAACGGTATCCATACCACATACCGTAATTTCTAAATTTTCAAATTCAGTATCCAAAAAATCTACCTGAGTAAAAAGAGATTGATCAAATGTAGCATTGATCCACTTCGTATTTTGAAATTCTCCGTTACTCAGACTTATGACAATTGCTTCTACATCCAAAAATACGGAATCACGATACGTGCAAGAAGCCCAGATAGATTCTTCATCAATTCGAAATTTTGTTATCTGAAAATCATCAAATGTACATGATTTTAAAGAAGAAAACTCCATTCTAATATCTGACCAAATACCTCGTTCAAAATGACAGTCCTCAATGGTACTATCATAAAAGTGCAGGCCATTTATTTCAAGATTTTCCATATCCATCTCAGATATATACACATCACTATACTTGCCTGGTTTTAGATTTTTTAACAGTTCAGCATACCACTCATTTTCAGTATGTTCGCCACAATGATCACTAAAGGATATGGCACGTTTGTCGCAATCGTGTTTTTTACATTGTTTCATAGAAAAAAATTTGTTTCGACTCTTAGCACGCGCTATCCCCTATTGAGTCCGTTTTTATACTTCTATTGCTTATGCTTACTTAATGATCGAGACTAAGTCCAGACACCGCAGCCGACTGACGGATAGGTCAAGGATAGGCTACCATTATAAACTTAAATAAAATTTGCAAAATTATTACTTTCTTGATAGAGAAATATCGCTTCTTTCAAAATCAAACCTCTTTTTGAGATAAATGAATATAGAAGTTGTTTAATAATTCCAAAAGCAGCCGAGAGCTAGAGAAAATATTTCAAATCTAGCCTCTTTTTTGAGTGAATAGCCGCGCTATTGACGAGAAAAAAGGCGACGAGTTGGAAAATTTTATCAGTTCGCAGGCAATTTGGGAGTTTTTAAACAACTTCATAAATACCTTGTTTAAAAAAAAACAGAGGCTAACTACTTTGTAGTCAACTTATAAAGTCCATAACCAACCAATAAAATTACTATTCCTACCAGATCAATGTTCATTACCTTCTCCAATTCTGCGTTGATAGCACCATTTCCCAATTTAAATAAAATTAAAAAGGATACCATACTGATGAGTCCAATCGTAACGGAGAGCGTATAATACTTTTTACTGATCGCTGAATAAATAATTAATCCACCGACTATTCCAAATAATACGGCCCGATGTCTAAGCAACAACTCGTAGTTAGCGTCCGGAATTTCTATCCCATAGGATTGACTTATCTTATTCGGTAATACCGCTAATATCGACGGAATAAAATTTATGAGTCCTACTATCATCAAACATATTCTAAAAATAGTCTCCATCTTATCGTATTTTTCTTTTGCTTGGTCAATCAATTTTAGCAATTCACTGCTTTACGCTTTATTTTTTTTGGCCATTCTATTTCTGATTCTACTTAACGATTCTGGCTTTATACCAATATAGGAGGCGATTAAATATTGAGGAATTCTTTGGGCAATATTGCTATAATGCTCCATAAAGTGATGGTAACGTTCCTCAGATGTATGCATGTAAATGGATAATAATTGATTCATCATGATGACAAATCTATGTTCCATGACCAATCTTCCAATCAGGTTACCATTGGTAACTTCTTTATAAATTCTTTGTATCCCTTCGTAGTTCGTAACCAATAGTTCGCAATCTTCCACTGCCTGAATATATTGTTTACTCACTCCTCTTTGAACAAAACTGGGAAAGTCAGCCACAAACTCTAATTCTTGTGAAAACTCTAAGGTGGAGTATTCATCATTTTTTAAAACATAGTACCGCATTAAGCCTTTTCGGATGAAAGCAGCTTTATCGTTTTTTTGGCCTTCGATAAGAAAGTATTCCTTTTTTTTTAAAGTCTTAGGTATAAATATTTCTTGTATTAATTGATGATCTTGAGGGGTCAGATCTGTAAATTGGCTAAAAACGTTGATTAGTTCCGTGTACATATTCTTTGTGTTTTTCTATCCTTCCAAATAGCCACATCGGCTTTGTTACCAGCAGTGGCGGTGTTTGGGGTGGAGGTGAAAATAATCCACTAACGGTACGTCACACAGCAATGGATCACAACACAAGTTAGAAAAAAGATCTTATTTGAACAACCATTTGTCTAATAAGACCTGTTGAGTTTTTTTTTGTGGCTTTAGGTAGAATACTGGGTATAATCATCATTCCGATTTCATATAAATTTCTCCTTCCAGTTTAAACGTTCCCATATCAATAATTTCTTCCTCAATTTTTACAAAGCCATTTTGGGTGTAAAATTGGCGGAAAGGATTTTTTTTAAATACTAAAACTACCATACTGTTTTGGGTATTTTCCAAATCTGAAAAAATCAATGCTAACAAAGATTTACCTATTCCTTTTCGGTGGTGATCCGTCTTTACATACATCGTATATAACTCGATTTCGCAACCAATATTTTTAAGTCTATTTTTTCCATACGATGTAAAACCAACTAATTCCTCATGCTCATTTTCGGCAACAAAATATGTTGTGTTAGCGGCCATATACTTTGTATGTCTTCTAACTTGGTTGTCTAATGTAAGACTATTTAAGACCTCAGCTGGAATAAAGTCTTGATAGGAATTCTTCCAAGCATCTATCAATAATTTTGAGATATTAGAAATATCTTTCTGATTTCCGGCCCTATAGGTTATCATTTTCTTATTTTTCCAAGTGTATTGTTATGGCTAGTCTCATTCTTTTTTCTTCCTTTTCTTAATTTTAAAGTTAGCTCCTACGGCTATATAAGATTCTAAAAAACTTAAATTGTGGTCTCCGATTTCTGGGTCACTATTTTTAATCAATACGGATGGTAAGCTGGCATACCCACCTTTCACCTCCCATAATAAGAAAAATCGGTTATTATATACTATTCGTGGACCAATTTTTCCCGCTCCAGCATATCCAGCTATATGAAAATCATTATCAAGACCTTCATTAAAAACTTTTACTTTGGTTTTTGTAATGATCCATATCCCTCCTATTCCTACGTTTAGTAAAACCGAAAATTTATGCTTTTTATACAGCGGAATTAAATAAGCTAAATCAATACTGGCAAAATTAAATCCATCTGAATGTTCAAATTGTAACAAATCATTTTCAAGATTTATTGGTTCATTTAAATAAGAACCTTCATATTTTTCAGAAGCCACAGCGGTTATCACACCGGACATCCTTGTTCTTTGATTTTCTTCAAGTATAAACTTCATATGATCCGTTCCAAGCGATATGGTGATTCTATCCGTTAGATAATATCCTGCTCTAAGATTGTACTGCGGAATGGTCAATCTGGAAGGATTAAAATAACCCCAGCCAAATTTTGTCGGTCTATCTCTTCCTTTTAATTCGTAAAGTGTAAAATCATATTCAGGTCCATTAAAATGTAAATTTGTTAAGGAGTATGTGCTTCTATTATATCCCCAATAAAAATACATAGCGCCTTTTTTAGAAATATCACTTTCTTGTCCATCCAATTTCAAACAACCCATTAATATAAACACAACTATCGATAGTCTACTGATCTTCATTTTTTTTGAAATTTATTTTTTGGTTATTGATTGAAAATAGGATCATTTGAAAATCTAATTTAATGCGAATGCTGATGAGTGTGCTATTGAAGACCACTTATCTCTTTAACTTAGCTTTCAATTCATTTAATTTTTTAATGGCGTCGGTTGCATGCTTACACCAACTGCATTTTGAGTTAGGAGCTAAATCTAATGCTTTTTTGTAACATTCCATAGCCAGATCATATTGTCTGTTTTTAAAATAACTTTCCCCTAACGAATCCCAACTATTCCCATCATTTGGAAATAGGTCAACGTTTAGTTTAAATATTTCCCGTGCCCACTCCATGTTATTTTCAGATTCAAATCTCAATAGATCATACCCCAAGTCGTTTAAAATATGGCTATATGAAATACTAGAAAGATATTCATTTTTGATTTTATGTATTAATTCTTTAGCTTCTATTAAGCTATTGTTTTTCATATAGTCAATGACCAAAAAGTGTAAATTCTTCTTTATCGGATCAGGTGTATAAGATGGATCAAATATCATTTTTTTAATCTTCCATGCAACTTCCACTTCTTTGGAAGCACCATTCGTAAATAAAATGATTAAGACATCCTCTTTGGGTAAGTAAATAAAATCGTGGAAGTAAATTCGATTTCCGCCATTATGGCTGATGATTTTTGAATGGTTGGTTGATTCATAAATTGCCCATCCGTATCCATAGAAACTTGTTCCGTTTTCGTTTTCTTTGATATGCCGGGTGGTTAATTTTTCAAAACTTGATGTTGATATTATTTGATTTGATTTAAGTGCTTTATACCATTTGTACATATCTTCTGGAGTAGAATGAATACCACCATTGCCTTTTAAATTCCAAGTGATTTTCTCCATCTCCTTATATCTTTCCATCATAGTGCCAACGCTAATAATACCATAGGCATATCCTTTTGCCATTAAATGGCCTTTCCAATCTGGTAGTAAGTATCCGGTTTCTGTCATACCAGCAGGTTTAAATAAATTTTCATAGAGAAAAAATTCGTATTCCAGATCCGTAGTTAATTCGATGATTCTTGCTAATAGACTATAGCCGGCATTGGAATAAGCATATGTTGAACCAGGGCGATGAAGCAACTCAGCAGCAAACAAAGCATCGAAAAATTTCTCTCTCGATATATCATCAAAATCTCCTTCCCCTATCTTATCAACTAACCCTGAAGAATGGGTCAATAATTCATGGATGGTTATATTTTTTTTGTCCTTTGGAATATGCTTAAAATAGAGACTTAAAGAATCGGTGAGATTCAATTTTCCTAGTTCAACAAGTTTTAAAATAGCTGTCGCTGTAAATTGTTTGGTAACAGAACCTATGGGGGCGACAGATTTTGGTGTATACGGAATCTGGTTTTCTTTATCTGCCATTCCATATCCTTTGTTCAGAATAATTTGACCTTCCTTTAGAATTAGCATAGCTCCTGAAAATCCATTCGGAATGCCTTCGGTTAAATATTGGTCAATTTTGTTTTGTAAACTTAAATGATGTTTAGCTTCCTGGGCAGATAATGAAGCAGCGGTAAGTAGGATTAATTTGATGATAACATTGATGATCCTAAGCGTATTTTCCATGATAATATGATTTAATAATTTTAAAATTAGACATCGTTAATCCCTAGATTTTTATGACAAAATCTAAAAAAATTAACTTGATATATTTGAAATGATGGGCTTACTGGTGAGGATTACCAGTAAAGCAGGAAGCGTGACTTGAGTTATTTCTCAAGGGTTTTCAGATAAAAAGCATGCACTAAATAACCGAAAGAGATGCTAATAATCAACGTAGCGACGGAGTGAATTCCCAAGGGAGGAAATTTTGCACTTATCAACAAACCGATCCCAGTAGATACTAAAATTAAGAACCACTTAATATTCGTGCTTAATTCATTTGTTTTGTTTTTTTGCAAAAGAGCGGTGGTTAGTTCTTCTGATAAGCCTCTTTCAATAATTCTATTTTTTAATTTATGATCCAATAATTTATTCACTATCGTCAACAAAAATCGCATCACTAAAATTAGTATAAAAATAAATACGATGGTTTTATAAACGTCTGGATCAAGATCCATAAAAATATTTGAGTTCATTTTAAATTGTTTTGTTACATTAGACTGTTTACTTAAAAATATGTTGCATATTGACCTATAAAATAAATTAAGCGTTAACTATTTTAAGCTTACGATTAAAAGATTTAAAAAGATCAATGCCAAGAATTATCGTGATAAAAATAATAGCGCTGGCAAAACAGTATGCTTGGTTTATAAACGCATTATCTAACAAGTATGAAATGGTATTCTGGTACAAACCGATCGTCAAAATAGCTACTCCAACGACTAGAAAGACGATAAAACCAATCAAATAATTGTAGATAGTCCATGTCTTTTTACTCGGTGCCAATTTACCTAACACCAAATTTGCTAAATCGTAATCAGGAGTTACCTTGGGTTGACCTTTGATGATGTCGGCTAGCGATAAATAAGTATCAACGCGCTGCTGGCATTTTTCACAAGTTCTAATATGTTCTACCATCTTCGGTTCACATCCATTTTGATCAAATGCAAAACGTTGGATATCTACATCACTGACATGTATATTTTTCATAAATCTTCTTTTTTATAAATAGTAAGTAGATTATTTTTTAGTTGTTTTCTAGCTCTGTACAAATAACTCTTTAAAGTACCTTCTGGCAAACCGGTAATCATGGCGATTTCTTTATAGCTGAGTTCTTGTTGATGGAATAATGTAATAATCGTTTTAAATAAAGGCGGGAGTTTTTCAATTTCAGCGGTGACAATTTTAATTCTTTCCTGTTTGATTAGAGGATCTTCCGTTTGAATTTCAGTGTTTAAAAAAAATTGATTTTCTATTAACTCTCTAGAAGACTTTTCCTTGTTGTCTGATAAATTTAGCATGGGTAGCTTCTTCTTAGATAGATGATTCAAACAGGTATTATAGGTGATGGTGGCTATCCAGGTTGAAAGCTTGGCCTTAAAATTAAAACTACCCAGTTTGTTGAATGCTTTTAAATAAACTTCTTGTGCCAGATCTTTCTGATCTTCTTCATCTTTTATCATTTTGTAAATGATACTAAGCACGAGACCTTGGGTCTTGGTAATAACGATTTCAAATATTTGAGTGTTACCCTCTAATATTTTCTTGACCAATTCCTTATCTGTTTTTTCATTTTCTTCCATAAAGTCCAATCTTTTAATTAGACCGACTCCGTTTATAAAGGTTGCAATTTTAGGATTATTTATTCGATAAAAGGATCGTAACTATAAAATGAGGTACTAGCAATCTGAACATTGGTACTATCCTATCCTCTTTTTAATTTTATAATATCGATCATATGCGTGTACATGACAATTGGAACTACTACGGCAGGTAATAATACATATGGGAAAAAGGTAATGGCTCTATTGGGCTGTTCAAATCCAAATTGTTGTATGGGAAGTTCGGCAGAAAGAAGTCCATTAACTAATATAAAGCCAACAAAAAATAGCCCGATTATATTCCATATTAAAAGCCCTTTTGGGGATATTTTGTTGGTGATGCTCAATAAACCAATGATGGGAGCTGATAAGCCTACCAATATATCAAAATTTCTTCCTTCAAAAGTCATTAACTCAGGAATCATTTTGTCAACAAACAAATAGAATAACACAATTTCAACAGGAATTCGGATGGTATGTAAAAAAGTACTCAGGTTTGAATTCCTATTTTTAACGGCCCAATCAATTTGTTTGGGCAACAAAGCATAAATAAATAGGAAGATTACAGAGACTAACACGCACGCAAATCGAGGTACCGTTGTCCCTAATACTTGATAATAATTTGTATAGGCAAGACCCGATTGTATTAAACTCCATACGATGATGAAACGGGTTAAATATCTTGGTTTTCCATTGGAAAAATGGAAGAACAAAATGGTAATTATTACAGTTCCTATAAAAACAATATCTATCCAACTTGGTAAATTTTCTATCATTTTTTTCAATTTTGCTTAGCGTAGGTTCAGCGTTATGCACTAGGTAAACAATACTGAATCATGCTATCATCCACCCTTCCTATAAAATCATCTTTTTGCATTCAACCGATTTTTCTTAACCAACGTCAATGTTTTTTCTTTTTGAATGAAAGAACTTTGTATAAAATAAAAATGCCTCACTAAGGTATAAAACTATCACGGATAATTATCTGTATGTCAATTTCTAAAAAAAACAATAATGAGTACAAATCGCAGACTTAAATATGCTAGCCTGTGGGCTTTTGCCTCCTTAAATTATCTTTATGCTGATTTGGTTGGCCTGATGGATCTTAATCTCCTAAGTCAATATCAGACGGGTGTCGTCAATGGAATGGCCATCACTCCTGAATTTTTAACCGCGGCAGCAGCATACATGCAAATACCATTAGCCATGGTATTTTTACCGCACGTCATTAAAAATGATCATACGCTGCGTTGGGTTCTAATCATAACTGGTATTTTAGCAACCATCGTACAAGGCGCCACCCTGTTTGTTGGTAAACCTGCCCCCTACTACATACTATTTAGTGCCATTGAAATGGGAGCAACTGCCTATATCACCTTTGATGCGATAAAATGGAAAATCAAAAAAGATGTTATTTAGTAACCTACTAAGTATTTCTATTTTTGAATATCCTTTTTTTAATTCTACTTAAAGATTCAGGCTTTACCCCGATAAAACTGGAGAGTTGAATTTGTGAAATCTTTTGAATTAAATCCGGACTTTTATCCAACAGATGGAGGTATCGTTCTTCCGGGGTACTGTTTTGATATATAGTAAAATGTTTTTGTTGTTTTAGAATTTCTTGTTCTAGAATCAATTGAGATAATTCCAGGAATTTTGGATTCGTTTTCATAAACTCAGATCCATCCTTTTCGTTGGCAATCATCAAAACACTGTCTTCTACACAATCCAAGTAAAATTCTGACATCTGTTGATTGGTTTGTCCAATTGCGGGGAGTATCCAATCTTCTTCTGTGTAGAAGTTCGTAATTCGCTCACTCCCATCCTTGATAATATATTGTCGAACACAACCTTCTAAAACAAAATAATTGTCATGTGCTACTTGTCCTTCTTTCAGCAGAATCTGTCTTTTAGAAAATTTGCGAATATTAATGTCTTTAGCAATATCCTCTTTTTCACTAGGTGTAAGTGGTCTAAATTTAGAAAAGTAGGTTAATAATTTTTCTACCATTTTATTTTTTTAATGCGATATAATATTTGAAGTTGTTTAATAAGCCTCGCGCTTTCAAGTGGTTTTATTCCAATTCAAGAAATCAACTAGCCAGTTTTTTCCGCAAACGCCTTAAATTGCTGCATCCATTTTTGGCTTTGTGCTTTAAATTTTCCTGGAAATAGTCTAGCCATTAATTTCACAAGGAATCCATTAAATTTCAGATATTCTACTTCAGAAATATATTGTGTTTTATGATCATCAATTTTCACAAAACGGGTAGTTTGCGTATTCGTCATGTGAACATGTTCGTATAAGGCCGTTTTTTCTTCCGGCAAGTTAATCGAAATAATGGTTTCAATGAGTTCAATGCTTCTTTTATCTTTCAAAATAATTCTTGCTTTTGCTCCTTCCGTGTTGGGCGTACCGCTTAAATGTTCAATACTCAAAAAACCATCTTGCCATGCTTTAAAGTTATCTTCATTTTCCCAAAGTTGCACCACTCTATCAATCGGCAAATTTATTTCTACCAAACAGGTATACTTCATCATGATTTCTTTTTATTTTTTTCTAAGTAGAGGATAAAATTAAATACACTGTGTATTAAACACCTTGCAAGATATCATCACATGATTTTCCAGTTCCTCTAGCGGTGTGCTCAAATTTCTTTTTCACGCTTCTTTTGATGATCTGATTTTTGCAAATCCGTTGTTCAGGATCCAAATGATTATTCCTATAATTACGAAAGCAAAGGCATATATTATTTTTTCGGATGTCAGCATTTCCAAAGCGTTTTCTGCTCCTTTCATATTCTTACTCCAAGCTTGCATTCCTATTCCAATAATTTTTAATCCTTGTGCTCCAAAAAACACCACCATTACCCAAATTTTCAATGCCTTTTGACTGAAGGTGTTTTTTGTAATTAACAAATAAACTAAGGCAGATTGAATTAAAATTGGTAAAATTCCAATTAAGTTTTGAGTTGTAATGGTCGCATAAAAATTAAAGAGTATCAAAGCACTTAAAATCCCAATCAGTACTTTATAATAGGTGTCATCTATGATTTCTAATTTCGTCATTCAGGTTAAATACTTTTGTTTTTTGGATTTACTTACCTTAGATATTACTTTATTAAATGGTTTTTTTTCTTACTTGTGTCGAACGATTTGGTGATATGGGGCGTCTCTGCAAGGTACGAAGCAGATATGATTGATCCTTATCATCGTCTGTTCTGCACCGTTATTCGAATTAATATTTAATTATAAGTTCCAATTCTTTATTATGATATATCTTATCCTGTCTATTATTATCAAATTCAAGTATCAGATTATTTTTTGAACTTTCGACAAAACTAATAAGATTTTCTTTTTTTAGACAGTTAGTAAACTTGGAAGCATTATCAAATGTATTGATACTAAATTCTACTTTGGTTAGTATTTTAATTTGGTTTTTATGATTTGTTGGTTCATTCGATTGGTTTCGTTTTCCTCGATGTGGCAGTCTAAATGTCCAAGGCAGACTAGTGTTCATTTTATTTGGTAATATATCAATAGCCATGCCTTGTGGAAAATAATTCGGTTGATATTTTTGTGCATCTTTGAAAAGTTTATCGGTTTGTTCAGTATTGACAAAGCATAAACCGTATCTAGATGATTTATTAACCATGAAATTTGCTCTATAAGCTAAGTCTGTTTCTAATGTAGGTGATTGATTGATTTCATTATGATTAGAAACCCATAAAACTTCAAGAAAAAAATTTTCAAAGTAGAATTTTCGATTAGTAGTTCCTTGTCCTTTATGTATCCTATTGCTACCTTCTGTTAAACCGAATCTAACTAGATCATCAGCTTCACTACCTTGAGTATTTGAAAAGATGAATATGTGATCTATTTCCATGTTTTATTTTAATGACGCCTAACAGTCAAGCGCCGACGCACTTGGGCTGCATAAGCCCACTTGCCGTTGGCGCAGTGTTCGACCTATGGCTTTTATTTAATTTTCTGAATTCAAGTCAATTAATCCTTATCTATAACTATCTATTTTTGAAGCCAACCAACCTTTCATAACCGTATTTTTTTGTTTAAGACGATTATCTAATTCTTGGATTTCTATAGTTTGAGATACATTACCTGAAATGACCACAACTAGTTTTAGAAGAATACTTAGGAAATTCAGATAAGCTTCGTTTTGGGGAATAAATTTAGTTCTTCTCAAACTTGTTCTAAATATATAAATCTCATTAAGTAAATTTTCTCTATCCTTTTCATTCTTGCTGTTTTCATAAATCTCAAATTTTAATCTAGTTGATAATAATCTCTTTCTCAAATGTAAAATTGAAGATTTTGGAGAAACCAACTCTAGATGTTTTGATGATTTAGAATATTCTTTTAAGGCAAGGTATATTCTTGCTTTTGCTAGATTATACATATCATCTTTATCCTTGTTTAATTTACCACTATACTCTTCAATGAAATTATTTGCCCAAGTAAATTCTTTATTAGCAATTGCTAATTCTAAAACATTGTTATATGAAATGGAATTCACCTCTCTATTGAATATTATTTTTCTGTCTATTCCTAGTTTATAGTAATTTAAAGCCTTCTTCAAATAAGATTGACTTCCATTTCTTACATGCAAAAGAGAATGTTTAATTAATAAATTAAGAAAGATTATTTTTTGTTCATTTGAAATTTCATGGTTGGAAATTTGAATAATTAGAGATTCAAATGCTTGATTTAAATTAACTTGATTTTGTTCTTCATATTCTTTTATGCTTTCTATATTTATGGAAACTGATGTAATATCAATATTATTAATTTGTTGATTTGAAATTAAAGAATCGAGCAATTTTTGACAATAATCAATGTCTAATTCAAGAGTTACTATTGTACTTCCTGATTTAATATTTTTGATTAGTATTTCTCCACTTGAAGCTTCTACTAAATTCGTAATTGCAGTAACTAGTTTTTTTTTATCTATATTATCGAAATTGTCGAAATCTTTATTTAATGTAATAGTTATTTGAACTTTAGGATTGTTTTTTTCAACTGAGTCGCTTTTTATTTGATTTAAGATATTTAAAGTCGCTACAGCTATTTTTGATTGATTCATCAAATATTCATCAAATGATATAGTACCGTTTAGTCTTGCCTTATTTAATTGATTAAACCTGAATAATTGTATTAAAGCATCATCTTTAATTTTAGATAATTTTTTGTTAATTGCTTCCTTTTGAATCAAAACTAAAGCATTATTTAAGTCTCCATGTGCAATAATTTCATGAACTTTGTCTATCATCGTTAAATCATTTGTTTTTTTTATTTTTTTTTGCTGAGGTCGAACACCCCAACACCCACCACAAACCTTCAAATCCCCAGTTTTCACCACCTAAATTTAATAAATATCCGCCACTTTTCAACTCACCCACTTTTTTGCTACCAAGAATGCTTGCGTCTACTACTTTTCAAGTAAGAATTGGTCATCTGCCCCCTGATAGTCAATAAATTAGTGTAACTTGGTTTAACATTTGAATTTCGTCTGTTTCTACTAATCTCTTTTTAGTATAGACCTGCAAAGTTGGGAAATGAATTTTACTAACTTAAAGCATGGCTATATGATGGATAAAGAATATTTCGAAATAGAACCGATCAAACCTTTTTCTGAAAGCCTCATCTGGCAACTGAATCGGGATTTCTACCAAGAGCGAGGACTTACCGCCTGGAGTGAAAATATTGTCCCACATCATATGACCAGCAATTCAATGGTCGGCAAGACCTATGCGGAATTAATCTTTGCTTTTTTAAAAGACTTAGCTTCTAAAGGAAAAACAGCAGAAACCGTTTATATCCTCGAGTTGGGTGCCGGCCACGGACGATTAGCGTTTCATATCCTAAAGCATCTAGAAAAACTAACTTTATCTATTAATACAAAAATACCACCTTATTGTTATGTACTTAGTGATATTGTAGAAGACAACCTTACTTTTTTTCGCCAACATCCACAATTTCAAACTTATTTTGAAAAGGGTCTCTTAGACACTACTTATTTTGATGCAACCCAAAGTACAGAACTATTTCTACGAAATGCACAAAGGAAGATTGCTCCAAAAGATTTAAATCAACCCTTGCTCGTCGTCGCCAATTATTTTTTCGATTCGATTCCGAATGATTTATTTTTGATTCGAGATAAAAAAATTGCTGCTTGTTCTGTTTCGCTGCAATCCACAGAAGATCCCTCAAATATGCGGGCAGAAAAATTAATTGACAGTATAAAATTGACCTACCACAAGGAACCCGTCACGCCCCCATTTTATGTGGAACCGCTCATCAATGAAATTCTGGAAGCATATAGAAACTTAGTTTTTGATACCTACTTATTTTTTCCTAAAAAAAGTATCCACTGTTTGACCAACCTACAAGCACTTTCTACCGAAGGAATGATGCTCCTCTCGATGGACAAAGGTTTTCATGAAATTCATGATTTAGAAAAAAAAGAAGAGCCGGAGATTATTGTACACGGTAGTTTTTCCTTTTGGGTAAATTATCATGCCATCGGAGCGTTTTGCAAAAAACAAGGCGGGAAAATTTTATTTCCTGCTTTTTCAAATTTTCATTTAGACATAGGTTGTTTAATGTTTTTACCAGATGGAGCAACCTATGTACAAACAGATGCCGCCTATCAAGAATTCATTAATAATTTTGGTCCCGATGATTTTAATACCTTAAAGCGATTGGCTTACGCAAATGTCTCCAAATTGTACATAAAAGATATAATTGCGCTAATCCGATTAAGCGCATATGATTCTACTATTTTTATTAAATTATTACCACGTATCAAACAGGTTGCTGGTGCTATTACGTTTAATGAAAGAAGAAGGTTAGAACAAACTTTACATCAGGTCTGGGACATGTATTTTAGCATCAACGAATCCTATGATCTTGCCTACGAAATAGGCGGTATTTTCTATGACCTTGGTTTTTATGAAGCCGCTTTAAAGCAATACGAGCACTCCATCGATCTATTCGGACTAAAAGTAGACATTTACTACAACAAAGCTTTATGTTATTATCAATTAAGACAAGATCCTCTTTTTCTTAAAACATTAGCAGAAGCTAAGCAAGCTTTTCCTAATAATGAAATGCTCGAAAAATTAGATAAGTTGGATATGACGAGTGTTTGAGGAATGGAAGATTTTGGTTCTTGTGTAGAATTTAGAGTTTGTGGGGGATTTTAGATATAACAGGCTTTTAGGAATTATTTTAAGCTGGCCATTTTCAATGATAATCCTTTATAAGAACGAATCAAAATCTTCATTTGATAGATAATAGTCTATTTCTTTTAGAAAACTAAATACTTTTTCTAGTTGAATCGTTTGTACATCCACCTTAATATTATTCATACGAATTAGGGTTTAAAATTGAAGTGATCAATTCAAACTATATCATTTTTTTCAAAAATCAAAAGCTTCACGCTACCTGCTGCTAGCCAAAATTTTGGTACAAAAGTGAAGAAATAAAATTTTGATTGAATTAATTTTTCGTTTCTGCCTCTACCAATAATTCCATAAACCTTTTTGATTCTAGCAAAGCGCTTAAATAGGGGTCTTTTCTAAATCGGGTCCAATTTGTTTCTCCAGCTTCGTACAAGGATTCAACGATTAAAACAGCTTCATCGGTTTTTCCCTCCATGGTAAGAATGATGATTTCAAGGTCCTTTCCCAATGATTCTAACGAAGGCTTAACTACGACTTTAGGCAGAAATGCATAGGCTTTTTTGATTTGCTTTGCCTTGGATAAGGCTTCGACATAGTTATAAAAAAAGAGCGGCCTTGAATGATCGGGATAATGCTCAAGTAATTTCTCAGAATATTCAATCACTTTTTCGGGTGCCTGATCGGTATTATGACCATACGCAAAAGCTAAAAACTCATAAAGGTCTATTGGAACGGGTATATCACCAAGTAATCGGATGCAAGTTTCATAATTATCAATTGAGGCTGAATAATTTCCTTCCTTAAATTGCTCAAACGCTATTTCTTTACGAGACCGATATTCTATTTTAGATAAAATATCTTTAGCGGATGTTAAGTCATTCTTCCGAGTATTGGCCGCTTTAAGAATTATCTTTTTACACCGTTCTACCCAAGATAGGGCGGCGTTGTTAGCTCCTTTTTTAAAATTATAAATACCCATTGTCAACCCAAATGAAAGATTTTCTTCTTGGTCTAAAAAGGTATCGGGTATGTTTTTTATTTCTTCAGCTAACAATCGTGAATAAACCTCGGCAGAATCTAGTTGCTCTGCTTCAAAATGTAGCCGACTTATATTGACGTAACAAGTAGCCAATTCTCGCCGCATAAGATTTATATCTTCCGTTTTCTTTGCGATTTTAAAACATCTTCTAAAGTTTGGCAAGGCATCCAAATATTTTTCCTGATTTAACAAAATGATTCCTAGGTTTTTCCGAATCCTCAACTCATCCGAGATCACTTTACTAAAGTGAGGAGAAGTTTCGTCAGCTCCATTGGCCAAAACTTGAAATTCAACAAATGATCTCTTATTCCATTCCAGTGCTTTGGCATAGTTTCCAACCCAGTAATATGCCATAGACATATTTCCAAAACCAAACCCACTAACCACCAATTTATCCTTATTTACCTGTAGGTGCTTTTGATACATCTCTTCTGCCAACAACAGATATTCATTGGCAGATTCAATCTTATCGGCATAGCTATACTCATAGGCTATTCCACTATACGCTTCCAAAAGCTGTATCTCATATCCTGTGGGATGTTGCACATAAGTGTCAATAGCTTTTTTGTAATGAAACAAGGCCTTTTCTAAAGCATTTTTCTTAGTATTTGTATAGCCTCCACCAATCGTTAAATGTATATTGGCAATATCGGGATGGTCAGACATATATCGGGATTCCATCACGGTAATAACTCTATTTAACAACACAATAGCTGTCTCAAAATCGACCCCCAAAAACAGGGTTTTGGAAAGCTGTCCAAAGCTTTTTGTGGTACTAATATTAATTACTTCTTCCGGCTTTTCTAATAATTTAAACAGCTTTTCTTTAAAAGGTGGAATTTTGTCTTCTTCTCGATTTAATGAATACGCTAAAATCAACAGTACATACGTATCAAATAAAAAGGAAGCATCCAACTCTTTATTGAGCTCAATTAAAGGTTTATTCATTATTTGAATAGCCTCTTTATATTTTCCTCCGCTAAAAAGTTTTATCGTACCATATTTCAAATTAGCTCTTAACGTAGCTAAATTATCATCCGGAAAATGATTATCACAAAATTCAATTACTTTCAAGGCATGATGTTCAGCATCTTTCCATTGGCCTAACTCGGTATATGAATTAGTCAAAACGTTTTGAATCAAATAGCTCGAAATATAATCACCTGAAAGATTTTTTTCTGCAAATTCTAAAGCTTCCTTAGACAACTCAATGGCTTCTTTATGCTTTAACTCATTAGCCTTGATCGAAGCTAAATGATACAAGCGAAAAAAATTAGCGATGGGGTTTTTCAGATCATTCTCATCAAGGTATTTTACAGATAAGGAAGCAAATTTTTGCCCCTTCTCATAATCTCCTATCAGGTTGTACAAACTACTGAGTGACTGAGTGATGGAAATATAACAAAATTTTGTATATTCATAGTGTTTACTTGCTGGATCCATTTCGTCTTTTACCTGATCAAAAGCTACTAACTTATGTTGGATAGCGAGCCGATAGTCACTTAAAAATTTATACGAGTTTCCTAAGTGATAATTAGTTTCATAAACTAAAATCGGATAGACCGTTTCGTGACTTAGATGAGGTAAAAGAGCATTGGCCTTTTTTAAATAAACAATTCCTTCTTTGTATTGATTCAAGCCTAAATGTAAAGCTCCGGCCAGGTCATAGGTCTGATAAGCCAACATCGTATCTAACAATTCCTCTTTTCCGATTATACCAATTCCTTTTTTGCATAAATTAACTCCTTGCTCAAATTGACTACAAAACATATATCTTTCCGCCCCTTTGATAATATGTTCCAAATGTTCCGTTTGAGAAAAGTCTGATACATTTGCCTCAACGATCTCAATGATTTTGGTATAAGCATCAGCTGCTTCTTGATACCGAAATTCTGCAGACAGTAAATTACTTCTTAACTTAAATCCTTCAACCACTTGACGAATCTCTTCTTTCGCAGCCATTTTTTTATCGACTGCCTTTAAATATGCCTCTTCTAATTTTGCCCCATCTAAGATCGCCAAGGCTTTGTCAATATCTTGTTCTTTTTCAATGAGTTCAATGGCCTCTTTAACCATCTCTGATGCAAAATCTTTATTTAGGGTTGCCAGATAATCTGACATGTCATCCAAAGAATTAAGCGTCTTTTGGTATAACAGGTCGATGCTGTCTCTTTCTTGGTTTAAGGCAATGATTTTATTTTTATTTTCCCCTACCTGACTGATCAACTGGTCGATCTTTGCTATTTTTTTTCGATAATTTTTGTTCAGTTGGTGGTCTATGGCATTGTAATATTTTTGCCGAGCCTTAGCTAGAGTTCCGCGAGAGCAAACGATAATAAATATAGAATCATTAGGGTCCTTCGGAATTCTAGCTTGTTCTATCTCTTTTTGGTTGACCCATTCTATCGATTTATTGTCCCCACTGCTAGATCCAATATCCAGTCCTGCCTTAGCCCCTGCCCTTTTTCTACTGAATTCAAGGGTAAATTTTCCATTCGTATCCGATTGCTTTGGGTTGGCCCCTTTAGCATATATCTGCACTCCTTCAACAATCGTTCTGCTACTATTTTGAAGAAGAACAGTACCTCGAATTTTATTGTTCTGCTTTGAAGAAGCAAGAGAGTTTTGTCCAAAAATGGTGAATGAAAATGGGAAAATAAATAGAAGTAAAAAACTAATTTTTTTCATGATTCTTCCTAGAGTTATATGGTTTATCTTAATTGTTACTTGGTTCTAATCTAAGATCAAATTCACTTACATTCGGATAATACTCGATAGCCCCAGGTTTATATCCGGGTGCAGAAATTTTTAGTTGATGCCATTCTTTTTGTATCGGAATAGGAAGCCTAGCTTCGACTCTACCCAATTCGTCTGTAATTAACAGCGTATCTGTTCCCACTTGTACGGTTGCATTGACTAAAAATTGATTGTTCAACCCTCTAACTACTCCTTTGACTTCCGATAAGGCTCCATTGGGTTCAATCCAAATTTCTATCAAATCCTTTTTTAGTATAAGACTATCCTCAACGAGGCGCCAATACGGATCATTCATACTTATTTTGACTTTGCTGTCAATATATTTTCCATCAATAACATTTAATATCAACTTGTTGTTGTCGTACACTACTTCATCTATCATCCTATTCGGCAAAGAGATTTTAAATTCGATGGGGTAATCTGGAGGCGGATATGCATCGGATATATTTAGGTCCGAAGAAGCATTTACATAAGCCGTCAAACTAAAATCTGAGTTTGCTTTGTAATACCAAAATGAGAACAATGCAATTGAAAATAGACTTACTGCAGAGAGGAAGGCCACTTTTTTCTTGGGCATCCACTCCTTATGTAACGTTTGGTTGATATCCTTGACGATCTCCTTGGTCTGATGGGTATCTCTACCGATTTTTTCCGTAAGCTTTTTTCCTTCTTTAAGCTCTCTTAAAATTAATTTCTGATCATTTTTCAGACTTATCGTATAGAGATCTAAGGAGCTTTGAATTTGAGGATTTAGCTGCTCAAAAGAGTACTTTCCAAGTTGGCTATCCACCGTTTTTAAATCTAGAAAAAGAGACTGATTTAATTTTGGTTTTCTTAGCTCTATCAGGATCTCTTCATTCTGTGCTTTTAGTTTGGTAAAATATCGTTGACTGCTTTGGTATAAATATCGTTGGTAGGCTATCCAAGCCGATTGGTTCTCTTCTTTTTTGATCAATTCTCCAAAACAAAGTTGTAGTTGTGGTGGGAATTGAGTTTTAAAAAAATCTCGAAAAGGAATTTTATTTGATATTTCTGGCAGTTGCTCGTAAATAATATCCAGATCATCAGCCATGGCATAAAAATCACTAGACGATGCATCAATATGCTTTATAATCTTCTCTTCTTCCAGATACAGATGTTTAAAATGTAAAGACACATCTTTTTTAAGAAGTTCAATCGTTTGGCCTAGAACATTTATTTCTTTGTCATTCAAAATTTCTTCCTTGTAGAGAATTTCAATGTTCTCTATGGACCATAAGATGGCCTTCTCTAAAGTTTTCTTAAGATCATGATTTAGTTCTTCAGGTTGAGGCCCACCGAGGATTAGGTCCTTTACCTTTTTTAGTTCCAATTTTTCGATATAGCTACTGGCGAGATTGCCAGCTATTCCACCAAGAACCCCCTCTATAATCTTTCCTCCCATCAAAGAACTGACACAGGCGATGCCCGTAGCCGCAATGACCGTACCAATGGCCTTTTTAGTATTCTTTTGATTTTCTTTCATGTATGTTTAATTTATCTAGTTTTATTTAAATTTAAGATAGTAAAGAACAGTCCCCCCATTGTTCCATAAAAAGCACAAAGCTGATTAGTTGATTTTAAATACACCACGAATAGGAACTCCATCTACCATGACTTCAAATAATTTATTGGCATAAAGACCTTCTTTTTTTTGATAAGCAGCAATATCGCGTAATTTTCTATAACACAAATTTACCAATATAGAAAAAAATAATAATTATCTTCATCGATTTGACAGTTCTAAAACTTCTATAAACCTTTTATCTTTTTCAAATTTTGTAGCGTTTTCTTTTCTGTTAATTTATCTCCAAGTGATAAACAATGCTACTATTGACTGCTTTTAGCAAATTTTGAAAAAACAAATCAATCTTTCTAGCTGCATAAATCATCACTCAGGTTCAACATTCAACATTCAATGTTTGAGGTTACAATACAACTAAGAAAACAGATTTTTTAAACATTATGAAATAAAACTATTATATGTCTTTGCTTTGAGATAAAAGATATACACGCCTGCCTGCCGGACAGCAGGTTAAAATATCTTCCGAAACAAATACGGAACTGGTATTGCGTCTTAGCGTTCTTTGGGAGAAATACACTTTTTAGAGCTAACTCAGGTTACCAATCAGTTTATCTTCTCTGCACCATACAACTCAATATCCTCCTCCCGCAACAACTGCATCATCACGGCATCATCTGCCGGACGTACTTTTCCTTTTACGGCAATGACCTGACCTTTAAATTCAGCTTCGGGATCAAAACTAAAATTGGCCAAGTCTTTTTTGGCGATATAAAAAGAGAAGATATGGTTGGGAAAATTTTTGTCTAGATTAAACCATAGGTTGCCGCTACGACTATACCGAGTACTGACCACCGTTCCACAAACGGTAATTTCTTTATTGGCTTTGGCATGCCGCTTGGCTTGGACAGTATTAAAATGTCCTGCGGGGAGACTGGGTGGATAGATGGGTTCAACGTCTCCTTTTTTAGTTTCCGGAAACCAATGGGATTTATCCAACGTTTTTTCGATCTCCACTTCCTTCTCGATTTTATTAAAAAAGTTAAGTCCAGTAGCTGTTTCAATTTCGTCTATGGTCTTAGCAAAAGAAATCAAGGGATAGGTAGTTTTCTGATTGGGCATCAAAAACCCAATGGCCTGGCCAGCTTCCAAATCTAGGATTACTTTAAAATACATTTCAGGAATGGCCACTTTATTGATCGCACGTTCTATTACGGGCAAACCTTCTTTTAAAACGGGGCCCGTCACGATATAAAGTTGTGTCGTGGGATGATCTTGAATATAGCCACGCATGCTTCCTTCCAGTTCTGCCCAACTCTCCCGATTAAAACCCGGACGTTGGGGTGACATATTGGAATAAAAATAGCTCTCTGATAAGGCTTTTTTTGACCAACGAAAATCTGCCGACGGCGCCAAATGTCCTCGGTCAAAACCAAAACCATCATATGTATAGGTCCCATCTTCCTGTGGGAATTTCAAAAAATAATCTTTTTCTACCGCCGTTCCAGTAGTCACCAGCGGATCTTCCCGAAAATCATTGCTGCGATATGCCGTCCCCGTAATGACATCAGCCGTCAGGATATGGGCTACCCATTTGGCCTGTTCATAGGCTTCGGCGTATTCGAGGAAAAGCGCGCTATGTTTAATATAATTTTCAGAAGGTAAACCTACTTTTTGGAGGTCTCGGTGGATACGCGCTAACTTGGTCGTCTCAACTTGTGATGCCAATGCTTCTTTTTGCTGATCCAATTCTTTCATCTGCAACTCTAAATGTTCTATTTTAGCGTCCAGCGATTGTCCACAAAGCTCCAACATTAAAAGGGTCAAGCTCGTTAATAATAGTACTCTAAGCATCATAAACACAAATTTTCAGAATTATTGAATTTTCAGTGATGTGCAATTTGCTAAAAGAGCAGTCCTAGGGCTTGTCCAAATTTAGACAAGCTCTTAACAAAGTTAATTAAATCAAGGATGAAACGAAAGTTATTCCGTTATTTGTATTTCTTGATCAAAAACATTAGAATCTTGGATTTTATTCAAGTATTAAAATTGTTGAAAAGTGGGGAGGTTGAAAACCGCTTTGCGTCTCCCGAATCAAGTTCAGAACAGGTCTGCGCGAGACCCAAACACCTATAAAGATAACCAACAAAAAAACCATCATGTCCATCTACCTATCCTTCGAAACACCTCGATTGCTGCTAGAACCACTCACCACCGACGATGCCCCCCATCTACTCGCATTAATGAACACCCCAAAATGGATAAAAAACATCGGAGATCGAAAAGTATATACCGTCGAAGCCGCTGCCAATTATATTACCCAAAAAATAAATCCACAATTTGAAAGACTAGGGTTTGGAAATTATAAAGTAGTCCGAAAATCAGATGGAGAATTTCTTGGCAACTGTGGACTCTACGATCGGGAAGGACTCGAAGGAGTAGATATCGGATTCGCCTTTTTACCCGCTTATGAAAAAAAAGGATATGCCTTCGAAGCTGCTCAAAAAATAAGAGACGAAGGATTTAATCGGTTTGGCATTACCACCATCTCAGCGATCACCATACCTTCTAATCTCGCCTCTCAAAAACTATTAGAAAAACTAGGGCTTACCTTCGTAAAAATGATTCGACTACCGGGCGATGAGGAAGAATTGATGTATTATCAGATTCAGAAAAAAGCGGCAAAATAAAGAAAGCCTATTTTTTATTTTAGACTTCCAAATTCCGTAATTTGTGTATCTTTAACGCATTTTTCAGACACATAATTTAATTTCTCGACTATGTACCTATTAGGATACGATCTTGGCAGTTCTTCCATCAAAGCAGCACTCGTAAAAGCAGACACCGGAAAAACGGTGGCAATGGCCCAATATCCTGAAACAGAGATGGAAATTATTGCTAAAGAACCTGGTTGGGCAGAACAAGATCCAGAAATCTGGTGGCATAACGTCTGTCAAGTAACCAAAAAATTATTAACGCAAGTAGACATCCAAACCTCCCAGATTCAAAGTATCGGCATTGCCTATCAGATGCACGGCTTGGTCTTGATCGACAAAAACCAACAAGTACTTCGTCCTTCCATCATTTGGTGTGATAGCAGAGCAGTAGAAATTGGCCAACAGGCTTTCCAAGATGTAGGGAACGAAAAATGTTTGCGGCATCTGTTGAACAGTCCCGGCAATTTTACGGCTTCCAAACTAAAATGGGTCCAAGAAAACGAACCAGACATCTATCGACAAATTGATAAAATATTATTACCAGGTGATTATTTAGCGATGAGATTGACGGGCAAAGCAGTTACGACGGTTTCTGGTTTAAGCGAAGGAATTTTCTGGGATTTTTCTGAAAATAAAATAGCCGATTTTTTACTCGATTATTATAAAATTGATAAGGATTTAATTCCTAAAATCAAGGAAACTTTTTCTGAGCAAGGACGCATCCATGATGCGGCAGCTATCGCCACTGGACTAACGACCGGAACTCCCGTCACCTACCGCGCAGGAGACCAACCCAACAATGCTTTTTCACTAGGGGTAGTCCATCCAAATGAAGTAGCCGCCACCGGAGGAACTTCTGGAGTTATTTACGGCGTTGTAGATCGTCCCGCCTACGATCCCCAGTCTAGAATTAATGGCTTTGCTCATGTCAATCACCTTCCCGAAGATCCGCGGCTTGGGTTATTACTCTGTATCAATGGTGCTGGAATTCAGTATGCTTGGCTGAAAAAACAAATGGCCGACCCAGGCATCTCTTACACAGAAATGGAGACAATGATGGAACCGATTCCTATTGGTGCTGATGGGTTACGAATCATTCCTTTCGGAAACGGAGCAGAACGAATTCTCACCAATAAAAATCCGGGTGCACAGATTAATAATCTGCAATTTAACCGTCATACACAAGCACATTTTTTCCGTGCTGCCTTGGAAGGAATTGCCTTTTCTTTTGTCTATGGTTTTAAGGTTTTGAAAAAATCAGGACTACAACCAGCCGTCATCAAAGTAGGAAACGATAATTTATTTCAATCAAAAATATTCTCAGAAACCATCGCCAATTTATTGGGATGTAAAATAGAAGTCGTTAAAACCAACGGCGCTGCCGGTGCAGCTAAAGGCAGTGGAATCGGAAGTGGATTTTATAAAAACTTTGCTGAAGCAGTTAGTAAAAACGAAATTGAAAAACAATATCATCCTAATCCCTCAGAAGACAGCTACCAGACAGCTTACGAAGCATGGGAAAAAGATTTGGAAAAACTGTTATTGTAGAATATTATTAATGATAATGCGGTTGCTTTTAAAAAAATAGATCTAGTACCCATTTTTTGCTTGTTGGCTGGTTTGCCTGTTAGCTAGTTAGCTTCCCTCTATCCTATTTTACGGTAAAGGGAAGCTAACTAGCCGACCAGCAAACAGCCGGCCGGCAATGGCAAGGCCAAATAACAGCATTTTTAGCTTATCATTCATAGAAGTTGTTAAAAAAAGAAAACCCTGCTACTGATAATTAGCAAGGTTCCAAAGATGTTATTATTCACTAAATCTTATGCTATTTAAATCGAGCGGTAACTCGTAATCCCGTACTAAACACATTGACGGAGCCATTTCCGATTCCTGTCAAAGGTATTTTAGCATAAGGAGAAAGTTGTAAACTAGTATTTTTTCCGATCTTATGTTGGTAACCAAAGGATACTTGACCAACACCTAATATATGATTATTCGCCATCTTATCAGTCCAGCTAGTTTTTAAATCCGTGCGATTAATAGCTGGATCATAGATAAAGTCATACCACTCGTTGCTCATTAAATAAGTCGTGGCACCTAGACTAGCAAACCATCCATTTTCGTTGGCATTCTTAAAATAATAATTTACCGCTAGTGGTATTTCGATCACCGTACATTTTCCTTGAAACTCCATCGGCATTATTTCATCCGTCCAAAATCCAGGTGCTGTTTTATAATTTTCACCTGCCCCTAGATATCGTTTTTTACTCACCCCTATCCCAGTTATCATCTCAAAGTGGTTACTCAATTGATATCCTAATTCTACACCTAAATAATATCCTGCTTTTGCTTGTCCTGTTCCGCCTACAAAAGAGAATTCAGGACCAGCAGATAATCCGACAGAGAATCGATTACCCAATTTTGACTTTTCATCTTCCCCTTTTCCCGCTGTATTTTCTAGCAAGATTGGTGGCACTTGAATGGATGCCAAGGAAAAAGTTGGTGCTTCTAAAAGAGCTAGCTTACCGGAAGAAAGTAACATCGGATAGGTTCCTATTTTAGCAGTTTGCGAAATGGTAGATGCCGTAGTTTTTTTCTCTTTGCCAATAAATTCTTTAGGATTAACAGAATTAACAGAAGATACTTCCGCTACTGATGTTTTAAAGTCTGTTGTTGTTGCTGTTGTTGAAAAGGATTCAACCGTTGTTATTGCTGCTGGTTGATTTTTGGGATGATTTTTATGGATAAAATCCTTTTCAGCTAATTTTCTATCAGGCAAGTCCGTAGTAATAAGCGTCTCTGTTTTTTCGCTGTTTGTATCCTCACTTAATACTGGTGTTATAGTCTTTTGATGATCGTTATTTAGTTCAATCGATTCTGTTGTATTTTTTGTTTGAGTTCTTGCAAAGTTTTGTTCCGATGATTCAGTCTCTGTTAAGGTTTGCTGATCTGAAAAATAATGTTTTAATCCAAAAGCTCCTACCAAAGCGGCAACTCCAACAATGATCCACCAACCTAAAAATCGTTTCTTTCTTTTCTTATCTTGTTGATCCAACATCTCGTCCATAGAAGCCCAAGCGTCCTCACGGTACGTAAAATCATAACGCTCTGACCCCTCTTGAAAGAGCTCATCCAGTTTTTGTTTATTTAAATCATCCATGCTGATTCACTTTTAATCGGTCTAAAACTAATAATTGTAGTTTCTGTCTGGCTTTTGATAAATTCGATTTACTGGTTCCTATGGTAATTCCTAATTTTTTTGCAATCTCTTCATGCTTGAAGCCATCGATCACGTGCATATTAAAAACAGTCCGGTAAGCTACTGATAAAGATTGGACCATTCCCATTAATTCTTTGTAACCTATTCGGCTCAATATATCTTCTCTATCGCTCAGGTTATTTACTTCATCAATATCTGTGTGCATCATTAACTTGTTTTCTTTTTTCACATAATCAATTGATGTATTCACTACAATCTGTCGAAACCAAGGCTTAAATGGTCGATCTGGATCAAATTTATGAATACGGTCAAATACTTTCAAAAAACTATCATTTAGTATGGAGATAGCTCCAGCTTCGCTTTTAGCATAACGAAACCCAATACTCATCCCATAACCATAAAAGTGCTTATAAAGCGCTTGTTGGTCTTTACGGTTCCGACGACGGCATCCATCTAAGATATTCGTTAAATTCTGATCCATTTCGTAATTAAAGTTCCCAGTTCTATTCCCTATACTTCATTTTTTTAGAAAGGGTTGCCTAGGCTAAAAAATAAATTTATGTACAAGATAGGTATATGATCCACTATTTATTTGTCTTTGGGTCTACAATTTGGACTATCCCTTTGTAATTCTAAGTCAGATGTCCTCTATCCGACACCCCTTCTTTCCGAACCATTTCTCCTTAATTTCGTTATAGAAATCTATAAACTTGTGAAAAAATATAGGCAGACATTGAACGAGAATAGAGATTAAAATTAGTCTCTCTAGAAAAATGCTGCTCACTGCAGGCAACCGCGAATAGAGAAGACCAACTGGAAAGGGTGCTCAATTTGTGAAAAAAAGCTTGTGCAAAATTGGATATTGGATATCAGGGTTGTTCGAAAGATTTAAGAGGAGACTAAGAATCTCGAATATCCAATCTCGAATAAAAATGGAATTCTAAAAATCTAATAACAAAGGCTTAATTGAAAGAAATTTATCAGCTTTAAGTATTTGACAGCTTTTTTTACGACAACTGATTTAGAATTTTATTGAATATTGATTTATTGGATATTCAACATTGGATATTTTTTTCTTTGTTGATTCTTTCGAACCATCCTAATTGGATATTGGATATTCAGAACAGTTTATTGAACAGTCCCTTGAATAAGAACCGTACTTTTACCCCTTTCACCACATTAATTAATTCCGAATTTTCATGATGTCTAAAATTTCTGACCTTATCGGCAACACTCCTTTAGTAGGTATTCGAAGAATTATTCAAAAAGATAATATTCAAGTTTATTCCAAACTGGAAGGACAGAATCCAGGTGGCAGTGTCAAGGACCGAGCAGCTTTTGGGATGATTTCTATGGCCTTAGAACGAGGTGATATCAAAAAAGGGGATCATCTAGTAGAGGCGACTAGCGGGAATACTGGAATTGCGCTGGCCATGATTGCTTGTGAATACCAATTGCCCATCACGCTGATTATGCCAGAAAATTCTACCCAAGAACGCGTAGATACCATGCGCGCCTACGGGGCCGAAGTTATTTTGACACCAGCAAAAGGGACGATTGAATATTCTCGCTCTTACGCAGAAGAATTGGTCCAGACAAAAGGGTATATCATGCTCAATCAATTTGCCAACGATGATAACTGGCGAATGCATTATCAATCGACCGGACCGGAAATCTGGCGAGATACGGCGCAAAAAGTCACCCATTTCGTTTCGAGTATGGGAACCACCGGAACCATCATGGGCGTTTCTCGATATTTGAAAGAACAAAATCCTGATGTGCAAATCGTGGGGGTTCAACCAATGGATGGGAGTCGCATTCCTGGTATCCGACGTTGGTCTCCAGAATTTTTACCCAAAATTTTCGATGCCAGCAGAGTGGATCAGATCATAGATGTTTCTGAAACAGAAGCCAAAACCATGATGCAACGGATGGCCAAAGAAGAAGGTATTTTTGCAGGCATGAGTAGCGGTGGAGCCATGGCTGCTG
>CALFWZ010000044.1 GCA_937928405.1 uncultured Saprospiraceae bacterium | reverse complement strand
AGTTCCTGAATTGTGATTGATATTTTAATCATCAGATGAGGCATTTTTTGAGAGAATCCTCTTTGGCTTGTCAAGAAAAATAACGATTTCTGATATTAAAAGATCAGAGAAAAATCGGGATGTTATTATTTGACCGTTACTAAACCAATAGAAGTTATTTCCTTTATTTAGAACATAAGAGCCCTAAAATCTAAGGAAATTCTCAATTGGCAGGCAATTTGGGAGTTTTAATATAAGTTCTATTTGAACCTTCCCTTGTAATTAAGGGTTACATATGTTAATTTTGCGATCCAAAATCCGGGAAAGTTCTAACATTTTCCCACAAGTAAAAAAGTATTATGGCAATTATTATTACTGATGAATGTATCAATTGTGGTGCCTGCGAGCCGGAATGTCCCAATAATGCCATCTATGAAGGTGGTGTGGAATGGGCGATCGCCGATGGAACGGGTGTAAAAGGCACTTATGCACTCGAATCAGGAGAATCGGTCGCGGTAGACGCACAGCAGGCTCCAGTGGAAGAAGACTATTATTTTATTGTCCCAGATAAGTGTACGGAGTGTAAAGGATTTCACGAAGAACCGCAATGTGCGGCCGTTTGCCCAGTTGATTGTTGTGTTCCAGATCCAGAAAGAGAGGAGACAGAAGAAGAGCTGTTGGCTAGGAAGGCGAGGTTGCATATTTAAGACAAGGTCGTTGTTGTAGAGATGAATCATGAATCATCTTTACAACAACGAAAACCTTATATTGATTTCTACGACAATCCCTCTAATCTCCCCTCCAATTCTCTTTTTCGCCATAATCGTGCTGCACCAACCATAATTCTTTCTGCAACATCGGCGGCTGTTCGATTTTGATATTGTTCTAAGTCAGTTCCTTTTACCCAATCATTAAAAGCTCCCATAGAAGGGCCACACCAGATTTGCATATCAGATTTGCGATCCATCGCTCCGGCATTTGCCCAGTTGGACGAAAGCCCTAGATACCAACGGAAGATCAAGGCCATCTTTCTTTTAGGATTGTCTTTGGCTCGTTCGATTTGTACGGGGTCTCGTTCGTTAAAAAAGTCGATACAGCCTTGCCAAATTTCTTCGAGTGGTTTTTTGAAAATTTGTTTTTCTAATTTCTCTCTTTCCGCTGTTGGAATTTCATCAATAGAATTATAGCGCTTATAATAATCGTAGAGTTTTTTGGCGCGTGGTCCAAATAAAGTACCTCGTTTAAGTACTTGCAATTCTACCCCCATTTCAAACATATCACTGGCCGGAGCCATCATTACATCCGTCGCTGCCACCGTTGCTAGCAACTGACGCACATGTTCGCTCGTCCCTGCTTCGACACAGGCTTGATTCACCGAACCGGTCACGATATACGCTGCCCCCATCATAAAAGCACCGAGGGCCGACTCAGGGGTAGAGATTCCACCCGCTGCTCCAATCCGTATTGGTTGCGCAAATTGGTGCTCCGCTTGTAGTTCATCTCGCAATCGAGTAATCGAAGGTAATAATGCTACGAGAGGTCGGTTGTCCGTATGTCCGCCCGAATCTGCTTCCACAGTAATGTCATCGGCCATAGGTACGTGCGCTGCGAGGGCAGCTTGCGCAGCAGTAATTTTTCCAGTGGCTAATAATTCATCTAGGAATTTCTGAGGTGCGGGTTGCATAAAACGAGCCGCAACTTCTTTTCTAGATACTTTTGCAATTACTTTGTTTTGGATAATGATTTTTCCATCGTCGGATTTTGATAATCCAGCTACGCGGTAGTGAACAATGTTGACGGTCAAAGCCAGAAAAGCAGAAGCTTCTACGACTTTGACACCACGTTCTAAAAATAATTTTACCGATCCTTCTTCCAATGCTGGTTCGTTAGGACTGTGGATTAGATTAAAGGCATAGGACTGTGTAGGTAAAGCCGCTTGGATTTTTTCAATGGCTGCCAATACTCTTTTTGGCACCAATCCAGCTGCCCCAAAAGAACCAAGGAGTCCGGCCTGCCCCATCGCAATTACTAAATCTTCGGAAGCAATCCCATTGGCCATCGCTCCTGTTTTGTAAGCATATCGTAAGCCATAATCTCGACAAAAAGACGGATCACCTAATTGCTCTGGCAGCATAGGGCCGCGCAACATTAGTAGTTCTAAACCCGGTCCGGAGCTTTCTACGGTTCCGTCGTTGGTCATCCCTACTCTTCCGGAAAAATCTCGAACGACGTAAATAGGTTTATCAATATTATCTATTTTTTCTTGGATGCCTGCTTTGTCAAAAGCAATCATTCGAGGCGATCCTTTCCAGAAGAGTCCGGTTGAGGTGCCTTTAAATTCTAACATATTATTTTTCTTTGTTTGTTCTTGTTTTTTGGTAGCAGTTTCCATTTTTATACTGATTGGTTTATTAGCAAATGGTTAGCTTGTTTTCTTCAATCGTAACGATTAGTTTAGGAAAGAACTAACGGTGTACGTTTATGTTTCTAGAAATTTTGCTACCCAATGATTCTGGCGTCAAAGATACTAATTCCATCCAAAGCATTTATATTTAAATGGTTTATTAATTCAAATATTAATGACTGACTTTACGCTAAAAAATGGTTTTTTCGCAGGCTAAGGCTAAGACCATCAGTGATTAAATAACCCATTTCTAATAAATTTACTTTTATAGGTATCTAATTTTTCAATTTCCAGATTGATGGTATCATTTAATTTTTTGATTTGCTCGACATCGACCAATTTATCGACATGTTTTAGTTTCAGATTAAGCGAATCGAAAAATACTGATTTATAGGTAAGTTTATTATTTATTGACTCTATCCGATCAATGCCATTTTTTGCTACTTTTCGCTGAAAGAGTTCTATATAATCAAATTTTAGATTTTCTCTTAAAATCGTTAAATCTGAACAATGATTACAAATATTTTCAGCAACCACAAATTCATTTAATAATTCTTCGTAGTGCTCTTCCCCATGATTTATCGGAATCATTCTCATAGTTTCTACCATTAAACCAGACTTTACATCCACCTTTTTCAAATTATTTTTAAGCGTATAATCACTTTTTTTGATATTTCGTTCTTTGCTCCACCTGAAGAATAATTCATATTCTTTAATATTCTCAAGATAATACAAAGTTGCTTTCACTCTGTTTGCAAAAGAAGGAACAGATCTTTGATCAATCCGGTGGATGACCACATAATTTCCTCCGAGACGTTTAGCTTTGCTTTCTAGTTGAGCAAAAATATGATCAAAAGAGAATCGATTTTTATGATCTTTCAATATAATATCGGCAATTTTTTCTCTTATCTCATTGTTTGCAATGTCTTCAGAATGGCATCTTAAATAGGCGCTATGTGGATCATTCGAACGAGTAATATTATCAAAAACTTTATTATGCACCAGTACCATAACAAAAGGTTCCTCCAAACCTAATGGAGGAAACCCTTTTGCTATCTTAGTCTTTTCTTGCGTAGCACAACCCAAAAAGGAAATCAGGATTATGGTCCAAATTTTTTTCAAAAAAAACTGTTTAAAATTTTAAGAAAATACTAGATCATCAAATCTTTATCACCCGCTCTACCCAATTTCCGTTCGCCGTTTTTATTTCCACCATATACAAACCCTCTGGCACTTTGCTCATATCAAGTTGAGTATTTTGTTTCAGTACTTGCGTCAGAACAGTTTTCCCCGTATAATCTCTTAAAACCAATTCTCCTTCTACAGCTTCTGCAATCCTAACCGTCAAATTTCCAGCAGTTGGATTCGGAAAAATCGCCACTTTTAAATCTCCTAAATCATTAACCGAACTCAACAAATCTTCTCCATCACAGTCTTCATCAATTCCATTATTCGGAATTTCATCCGCCCCCGGAAAAGCCAATTCATTTTCATCATCACAATCTTCAAAAATATCAAACCCATCTTCGTCTACATCAAAGGAGTACACCATTTTATTTTCTGTTGTATTCGTAATTACGGGTGGATTGAGATCAAAATAAATTCCGGCCGTATTGGTAATTTCCGTTCCTTCCGTAATAGTATCAAAAGCTTGAATGCTATACATCACAAAGCCTTGACTGCCTTCAAAATTGGTCGTGCTGTCTGGTAAAAATATATCTGTAAAATTAAAGCTGAGATATTGATCGTCTTTTAATTCAGTGCTGAGCACTTCGTCGTGGCTACTGGCTAATACTCTGAAAGTAGCGGGATTTAAATTTGGATCTAAAGTATCTCGGATGACGACGTCGTAAGCTTCGGCGTTTCCAGTGTTTTGGAAGCGGATGGTGTAGGTTAATGGCTCGCCTACGAGTGCGTAGTTGAATGGATATACGGGACTTACTAATTTGTCATTTGGGTCGTAAGAACAGTCTACGATTTCGCTAAAAGTGAACGTATCTGACGTTTGATCAACATTCCCATCCGTATAAGTGACGTAGGATCGAAAGGTCAGGGCATCTCCTAGTGGGAAAGCTGGTGGGCCGGGGATGGTAACGCTAATTTGTTTTTGGAATAATTCACTTGGAAAAAGATCCGTAAAATTCCAGCCATATAAGTTGGGAGCGACGATGATATCAGGGGAATCAATAAAATCGGTAGCCAAAACATCTTCATCGATTTCTACCCACAAGGTTCCGGAATTGAAGGTCGTTCCGGTATTTTCTGCGTAGATGTTTAGGGTTTGGGATTCGTTGCAGCGGAAGTTGCTGGTGGCGATGATTGCTTGGAAATCTGTGAAAGCACTGAGGGGTTTGAGGCCAAAGTAAACGGTCTCTATCGGATTGGTCTCTGACAGCGTTACATTATAAGAACTGTTGGTTGTAAGTTCCCAATCTGGTGTGCTTAGGGTATTAAAGGAGACGACATAATCTCCGTATTCTAAGTAAGAATAACCACCATTTGTTACATTACCATAACTAATTAAATCACCTGGATTAATTGTAACATTAGCAGCTCTATAAAAAGGCTCTCCCGAATCTAACATTCCATTTTCATTGATGTCAAAAAATATAGGATGCTCAATTCTTTCTGTTAAAGTACAACCCGTTTCGACCTCTTCTAAACTGTTACAGCCTGGTGCATTATTTAGAATTTCAAAAGAATTTCCATTATCAATAAAACTACAGAAACTCACTATAGAACAAGCTTCTAAAACCTGGTTATTTACAATAGATATATCAACAAAAAAAGGGAATATATTCTCCCCAAAGTTTGTGATACTTTGTAAAGCAGATATATCTGTTAAATTATTATTATCCGTAATAGATAAGTTCGCACCAAGCGTACTTAGGCTTTCCAGACCGGATAAACTTTCTAAGTTATCATTATTACTAATGTCCAAAAAATAATTAATGGAAGTTATATTGTCCAAGCCTGTTAAGGATACTAAATTATTATTATTCCGAACGTTTAATTCTTCAATAGAAGTTATATTTTCTAACCCTGATAAACTTACCAAATTTTCATTATTATTAAAATTAAAACCTCCGACAGTCGTTAAATTTTCTAGACTTGAGAAGTCCGTTAAACTACTATTATTCCGAACTCCAAAAGTAGTACCAATAGAAATTAAATTTTCCAAACCTGAGAAGCTAATCAAACTACTATTATTCTCAATATTTAAGGCAATACCAACGGTAGTTAGATTCTCTAAACCTGATAAATTCACCAAGTTTTCGTTATTGTTAATCCAATAATTTGCATTAATAGTCGTTAAATTTTCCAACCCTGCTAGATTCATCAAATTAGTATTGCCACTAATACTTAATCCACCAACAGCCGTTAAATTTTCCAACCCTACTAGATTCATCAAATTAGTATTACCATCAATACTTAAATTTCCAATAGAGGTTAAGTTGGCTAAACTTGAAATACTCATCAAATTTTCATTATTAGCGATCCATAATGAAGTAGTAGCAGTTAAATTATCTAAACCTGAAAGATTCGTCAAATTTTCACAGTAATTTATATATAAATAACCTCCAATAGACGTTATATTCTGTAGTCCTGAAAGATTTAAAATATTACTTCCCAACGTATCTCCAATATACACATTGCCTTCTATTGTTGTACAATTTGGATAGGTACTCAAAAAATCATCCATCTCAGCTTGGCTAGTAATGGTGATGCCTCCTGGCAAGCAATTTTGTGCAATTGTGATATTACCATAAAATAGTACAAAAAGAAAGACTGATAAAATCGTTTTCATAATAAAATATTTTTTGTTTTTAATAACATTAGAATCAAATGGCAAGAATAAACTTCCCTACTTTCATATTCATGTGGTCATTAAAAAGCAAAACGCTGCATGGGGACAATATTTTTTTTTAGATATGACAAATATTAACCAAACCTACCGCTTCTATAGTCTTTAGGTATGCTAGTTTTCTCTTTATTAAGACATTAAAAAAATCATTTCATGTAATTATTTTTTCACCACCCGCTCTACCCAAACACCATTGTGGGTTTTAATTTCTAAAATATAAATCCCATTTGGCCATTTATAAATATCTACTTGATTCTCTTCTTGCAGTATTTGGTTTAATACGGTTTTTCCTGCATAATCTTTTAAAATCAATTCCCCCGCTAAATCACCAGGTACTGAAATCAACAAAGTTTCTGTAGTAGGATTTGGAAAAACAGAAATGCTCAACTCTGAAAATTCATCATTCGTTGCTACGGAAACACTACAGTTATTAATCACTTCATCGGCAGTATTACAACCTGATACATTATCTGAAATATTACTAGATTCTCCACCCAAAAGATGATTACAAACACTGATAATAGAGCAGGAATCCAACATGGGGTTATTAAATATTGAGACAAATGCATCTATTTCTAATACGTTTTCTAGTCCTGATATATTATTCAAACTCAAATTATCTACTAAAAATAGCCTGTAAATAGCAGACGTTACATTGCTGAATGTTGATAGATTAGTTAAACCACTATTGGTAATAAGTATTTCACCAACAGATGTTAAGTTTTCTAATCCAGACAAGTCTGTTAAATTGCTATTGTAATATAAGCTTAAACTACCACCAATAGCACTTAGATTAGTACTTCCAAATAGGCTTGATAAATTAGGATTACCCGATATATCCAAGGCAAAACCAATAGTGCTTAAATTATTCAGTCCTGACAGGTTAATTAGACTGACATTACTTGCTATTCTGAAAGAATTCCCAATAGAAATTAAGTTATTTAATCCTGACAGATCAATTAAGTTATTATTTAAATCTATGTTCAAGGAACCTCCAACAGCGGTCAAATTATCCAATCCTGACAGACTGGTTAAGTTATTATTAGATTCAATAAATAAAGGACCACCAACAGACGTTAGATTATCTAACCCTGAGAGATCCGTCAAACTATTGCAAAACAATATATTTAGCCCCCCGCCAATAGAAGTTATATTTTGTAGTGCTGATAGGTCAGTAATCGGAGTTATGCCACCACATTGAATGCTAAGTTGCCCTTGCATTTCTGTACAGTCTGGATAATTATCCGAAAAGTAATCCAGATCACTTTGACTAACTATACTAAAACCTGTGGGACATTGTGCTGAAACAATATTAGCCATCAATAAAAAAGGAAATAAAAATAATATTCTAAGGTTCATTTTCTGTTTCTTAAATTAAAAAAATTGAGCATAATAAATTCAATATTCCACAATAACGAATATTGATTGAGAGGCTGCATTCAATATTAACCGAATCAATATTCGACATTCAATATTCCTACCTCATCATCCCAAATACATCACCTCATAAATCCGAACTTCATCATCATTCCACAAACTGCCAATCAATTTTTAACCACCCGCTCCACATAGATACCACTTGCCGTTTTAATTTCCATTATGTAAAGACCATTAGGTAGTTCATAAATATCAACTTGATTATCCTGCTTAAGTACTTGCGTCAAAACAGTTTTTCCCGTATAATCTCTTAAAATCAATTCCCCTTCCATCGCCTCCCCAAATCTAACCGTCAACTTCCCATCAGTCGGATTCGGAAAAATCGCCACTTTTAAATCTCCTAAATCATCAACCGAAACCACCAAATCTTCTCCATCACAATCTTCGTCAATTCCATTGTTAGGTATTTCAATGGCGCCCGGAAAAGCCAATTCATTTTCATCATCACAATCTTCAAAAATATCAAATCCATCTTCGTCTACATCGAAAGAATAGACCATTTTATTTTCGGTCGTATTGGTAATGATCGGAGGATTAAAGTCAAAATAGATTCCTGCGGTATTGGTAATTTCCGTTCCTTCTGCAATATCATCATAAGCTTGAATGCTATACATCACAAACCCTTGACTACCTTCAAAATTCGTCGTACTATCTGGTAGACAGATATCCGTAAAATTAAAGCTGAGATATTGATCGTCTTTTAATTCAGTGCTGAGTACTTCATCGTGGCTACTGGCCAATACTCTGAAAGTTGCGGGATTTAAATTTGGATCTAAAGTATCTCGGATGACGACGTCATAGGCTTCGGCGTTTCCGGTGTTTTGGAAGCGGATGGTGTAAGTGAGTGGTTCGGCTACGAGGGCATAGTTGAATGGGTAGATGGGGTTGACGAGTTTGTCATTGGGGTCGTAGGCGCAGTCAACTATATCGTAATACTTAAAAGCACCAGAAGTACCCATTCCTCCGTCTGAGTCCGTATAAATCATATAGGATTGAAATTCAAGTGGATCTCCAATCGGAAAATCTGGTGGGCCAGGAATTCCGAGTTTAATTTGTTTTAGTATTCGTTCTCCTATGAAAAGGTCGTTAAAATGCCATCCGTATGCGTTAGGAGCAACGATTGTATCTGGGATATCGATAAACTCGACACTAGTTAGATTAGGATCTACTTCTAACCAAAGGGTTCCGTCTACGATGGTGGTTCCGGTATTTTCTCCATAGATATTAAAAATATTGGAATCATTACAACGAAGATTTCCGGCAACGATACTCGCCTCTGTATCTGAAAAAATATTGATGGGTTTTATTCCAAAGTAAACGGTATCCGCGGGGTTATTCTCTGATAAACTAACATTGTAAGAGCCTAGCGTAGTCAGTTCCCAATCTGGGGTACTGAGCGAATTATAAGAAACCGTATAATCACCATAATCTCGGTAAGCAACGCCACCAGTATTTGAGTTACCATAGCTGGTAAAATTGCCTGCTTCGATAAGAACACTTGCGTTGCGGTAAAAAGGTTCTCCCGCTTCTAGGATTCCATTTTCATTTAAGTCAAAGAAAATGGGATGTGCGATTCTGGTTAGAACACCGCAATTAAAACCTACTTCTCCTATGCTATTACAACCTTCTGCATTATTTGAAATTTGGGCCGTTCCTCCAACCGCGATATGATTACAAATACTAAGGATAGAGCAGTCATCCAACATTGAATTATTTGAAAGGATTAAATCATTTGCAATAGTCACATTTTGCAAACTTGAAATATCTGTTAGATTATCATTCGAAAGAATTCTTAAAAAATTTCCAATGGATGTTAAATTATCCAAGCCTGACAGATTAGCCAATTGGGTATTGTTAGAAATGTATAATACTCCGTCAATAGATGTTAGATTATCCAAGCCTGATAAGCTAGTTAAGTTTTCGTGAAGCTCAATATATACAGAACCAATAATAGAATTAATATTTTCTAGTCCCGATAAATCAGTTAATAGATCATTATTTTCAAGAGATAGACTAGCAACGGAATTTAGACTACTTAAATCTGAAAGGCTAGTTAAATTTTCATTATCATCAATGGCTAATGCTCCTGCGAAAGTCAAATTATTCAGTCCCGACAAATCAGACAAACTGTTATTGTTTTCAATACTCAAAGTCCCAGTAATAAAAGTTAAATTACTCAGATTTGTTAGGCTGGATAAATTCTCATTATTTTCAATCAATAAACTACCATCTATAAAGGTAATACTATCAAGTCCCAATAGGCTGGACAAACTCTCATTATTTTCAATCCTTAAACCACTTTCCGTAAACGTAAGATTACTAAGTCCCACTAGATTAGTTAATAATAAATTATTCCTTATTATTAACCCATGACCAATCGAAGTTAAATTTTCTAGACCAGTTAAACTTGTTAAATTATTATTGCGATTTATCTCTAAATCATAACCAACAGAAGTTAAATTATTAAGTCCTATTAAATTAGTTAATAATAAATTATTGACAATATCTAAATCCTCACCAACAGCGGTTAAATTGTTCAGACTAGATAAATCTGTCAATTTTTTGTTATTAGATATTATTAATGCATCACCAATGGAGATTAAGTTCTCAAGTCCAACTAAATTTTCTAAACTATCATTACTACTAATCTTAAGGTCATTATTTGCAAGGATTATGTTTTGAAAACCTAATAGGTTGGTAATATCACCCGGCTCAGATTCTTCAATCTCAATATTATTTATAAACTCCGTACAATTAGGATAGTCAATTAAAAAATTGTCTATCGATTCTTGACTCGTAAAAAACAAATTTCCTGAGGGACAATCTTGTCCATTAGCAATATTAATTAGCCATAAAAAAGAAAAAAACAATAAGGGTCTACGTTTCATAACTATATATTTTTTTTTTAAAGATAGTGGATTTCAAACAAACTTGTGTTATAAAACCTTTGCTACTTGTTTCATCCAAGTTCAGTTTTTCGTTTTAATTTCTATCATACAAAAGAAAAGAATATTGAATATGCTTTATTCCCTCACCTTCACCACCCGTTCGATCAAACTACCTTTATCCGTTTTTATTTCTACCTTATACAAACCATTCGGAACCTCACTCATATCAATCTGATGTTGTTGATTAAGTGATTGCGAGAGCATTTTTCTACCGATATAATCTCTTAAAACAAACTCCCCTTTTGTATCTTCTGATAAAGTAATCGATAATTTCCCCGTTGTTGGATTCGGAAAAATCACCACTTTTAAATCTCCTAAATCATTAACCGAACTCAACAAATCTTCTCCATCACAATCTTCGTCTATTCCATTATTCGGAATTTCATCCGCACCAGGAAAAGCCAAGTCATTTTCATCATCACAATCTTCAAAAATATCAAACCCGTCTTCGTCTACATCGAAAGAATAGACCATTTTATTTTCTGTGGTATTGGTAATGATCGGAGGATTAAAGTCAAAATAGATTCCTGCGGTGTTGTTGATCTCTGTTCCTTCTACGATGTTGTCATAAGCTTGAATGCTATACATTACAAAACCTTGACTACCTTCGAAATTCGTCGTACTATCTGGTAGGAAGATATCCGTAAAATTAAAGCTGAGATATTGATCGTCTTTTAATTCAGTGCTGAGGACCTCGTCGTGGCTGCTAGTGATAACACGGAAAGTAGATGGGTCTAAATTAGGGTCTAGGGTGTCGCGGATGACGATATCACAGGCTTCAACGTTTCCGATGTTTTGGAAACGGATGGTGTAAATGAGCGGTTCGGCTACGAGGGCGTAGTTCAAGGGGTAGATGGGGTTGACGAGTTTGTCGTTCGGGTCGTAGACGCAGTCAACTATTTCGTTGTAGGTGAAGGTGTCGGAGGTTTGGTTTCCATTCGCATCGTTATAAATTACGTAGGATTTAAATGTTAGTGCATCTCCGATTGGGAATTCTGGTGGACCAGGAATAGTTACGCTAATTTGTTTATGTGCTAATCCGCCTGGAAATAAATTGGTAAAATGCCAACCATATAGATTGGGAGCAGCAATAGTATCGGGCGTATCGATGAACTCTGTTGCTAAAGCATTTTCGCTGATTTCGAACCAGAGGGTTCCATCGTTGAAGGTAGTTCCGGTATTTTCTGCGTAGATGTTTAGGGTTTGGGATTCGTTGCAGCGGAAGTTGGTGGTGACAATAGTTGGTTGGAAATTGGTTAAAACATTCATTGGTTTGAGGCCAAAGTAGATAGTATCTGAGAGGTTGGTTTCAGTTAAGGTGATACTGTAAGCGTTTGGGGTGGTGAGTTCCCAATTTGGGGTGCTGAGGGAATTGTAGGTAATGACGTAATTGCCAAGTTCTCTATAAGTAAAACCACCATTTAATTGGTTTCCAAAACTAATAAAATCATTTGGACTAACTGTTACACTGGCATCACTAAAAAGAGGTTCGTTAGATTCTTGGATTCCATTTTCGTTAAGATCATAAAAAATGGAGTGAACAATTTTTCCAATAAAATCACAATTATTAATTACCTCATCTTCATTATTACAACCTGGTGCATTATTTTCAATAAACACTTCCTCTTCATTGATGACACGATTACAGATCGGGACAATTGAACAATCATTTAAAGATGGATTATTTGAAATCGATAAGACTTCAACAATAGTTGTTATTTTTTTTAACCCCATTAAACTAACCAAGTTATCATTGTCTTCTATTCTTATTGAGGAGTTAATAAAAGTTAAATGGTCAAGACCGGTAAGACTTATCAGATTATCATTAGACCTTACCCATAAGCCATCAATAGAGGTTAGTTCATCTAATCCAGAGAGATCAGTTAAACCTATATTATCCTCTATCCGTAAAAGAAATCCAATAGAGGCTAGTTTATCCAATCCAGAGAGATTAGTTAAACCTATATTATCTTCTATTAGTAAAGAACCTCCAATAGAAGTTAATCCATCCAATCCAGAAAGATCAGTCAGACTATTATTATAAGAAATACTTAGGCCTCCACCAATAGTTGTCAGATTAACCAAACCTGACAGGCTAGTTAAACTTGGATTAAGTAATAGTGCGACGGAACCACCAACATTACTTAATGCTTCTAGTCCTGATAGCGTGTTCAAATTAGAATTGTTCTCTATAGTAAAAAAATCACCAATACTTGTCAAAGCATTCAGACCGGTTAAGTTAGATAATTCTCCGGCCGCTGCTATATACAACCTACCTCCGATAACGGTTATGTTTTGTAATGGCAACAAGTTGTTGACACTAGTAATATCAACATTTCCTGCTATCTCGGTACAATTTGGATAAAGCACCAAAAAGTTATCAAGTTCCTCTTGGCTATTAAACTCTAAATCACCCGACGGACACTGCCCAAAACAGACACCACCAATCCACAAAAAACAAATAAACAGTAAAGCTCTAGTTTTCATATTATTTTTTTACCAAAAATAATCAATATCAAACACTATTACTACTTTTTCTACAAAATCGAAAAAATAAATATTCAATATCCAATCAGGGTTGTTCGAAAGATTTTAGAAGAGACTAAGAATATTGATTTATTAGAATTTTTTTCAATCTTTCAAACAATCCTAATATCGAATATCGAATGTTCAATATTCATTGCTTCTATCCCCTCACCCCAAGCCCCAAATCCGTCACCTCATAAATCCGAACCTCATCATTCCACAAACTTCCATCTGCAACTACCTTAATCCCCCACTCCGTCACCGTCACTTCTTTGATGTGTAATTCTAATTCCAGTTGATCGACGTGCTGTAAAATCTGGCCACGGTATTTCCATTTTGTTTCGTGGTTCGGTAATTGGATAAAACGTGGATTCTCCAAATCAGCACCAATGCCTTGTTGAATCGTAAAGGTTTGCAAAGCTTGCATCATCGCTTCTACGCCCAACGAGCCTGGCATCACCGGATCTTGGTAAAAATGACAAGTAAAAAACCAATCATAGACTTTGATTGCACGCACCGCATGGACATATCCTAAACCAAATTCTCCTTGATCTTTAGCGACGATTAAGGAATCGAGCAATCGCAATTGGCCATCCGATAATCGGTAATGTGGCTTATCAGCAGGCGCCGTAAATAATTTCATTTTTCCGTAAGGAGAATCTAAATTTATTCTTCGATAGAATTTCTCCGACAAGGCTTCGCGGCGATACCACGGGTCCACCATTTTTCCACCATCCAATCCAACTTGCTCTTTGAGCATATCCGCCGGAAAGAAACCAAAAGAAGATTTTCCTTTATAGAATACATGACCGTCAATCGACAACTCAAAAGTATAATTTTGTAAAACCGTTCCTCCTAAGGCGACCGACGACGTCAGCACTGTGTGATTGGTAATGGTTTTATTTTTAAAATCCGTTCCGATGGGTAAATCAAAAGTTTGTCCGTTTCCATCTAGGTTTCGGAAATAGAGTTGCTTGTCTGGAAAATCCAAGGTACTTCCCATATACGCACCCGATAATCCGCAAGGCTGCAAAGCAACTTCCATCAAGATAGAATACGGCATCGTGGCGTGGGCATTCTGCTGGTAATACCAAGCATTCTCTGGCACATCATATTCTGCCACGGTTGGAATGGGTTTGGAAAAATCTCGACGGGTTCCGTCGATGGATAGAATTCGAGAGATGACTTGTAGATCTGTATTGGGCTGTCGAGAAACCGTTTTATCATCATAAATTTTAAACTCATCACCAAAGCATTTCGATAATTTGTCCAAGGCAAAAGTGGTGATATCTGCTTCGTTCATCAACGCACCTGCACTCCGTGGTGAGACATAAACCCCGGCTTGCTTTTCTAAATATTTTGGATTGTCTTTTTCTCGAAGTTGTAATCCTAAGTTTTCAAAATGTACCGTCACGACGCCATCAGATATAATTTCTAAATCGCCAATTACATAGGGATCAGGGATTAATCCGATCTCTTTGATTTCTAGTTTATAAACTAATTTCGTGTCTTTGGTGGTCACTTGTTTACGACAACGAACCTTCTGCGGCAAATCAAATACGGGCTGGTATCGAGCATCTTTCGTTAAGCGTTGTAGACCTAGCATCATCATATAAAATCGCAATAAATTTCCACCACCTTCCGCTTGTAGCGATCCAGCCAATACTTCATCGTCTCTAAAATGGCAAGGAAAATACCAGTCGTCTGGATGCAAATCTTTTTCGGCAACAATCAATCCTAATCCATACGCACCACCTTTTGTATCCACTGATACAATTCGATCTAACATGAGTATTTTTTCTGGAGGAAGTCGTAGCGATTCGTTTCTTCCGTTGGGATGGTAACTTTCATTTCCAAAACAAGTCTCCGGATCTCCGGCAATCAAGGCTTGCAAATCGGCTTTACTAAAAGCTGTTTTCTCGGTCGTTAGAAAAGGGGTGAAATGTTGTTTAACGGCATTTGTTCGAATTGCTTTTTCTTTATCAGAATAAACAACTCCCGCGCCTTCGTCTAATTGCTCATCTCTAAAAAAGCCAGCGCAACCGCCATCCATTTTCAACACTAATCGATCTTCTACATAACAGCGATAGCTAAAAAAGAACAGCGTATTATCCGCATTTTTCACAAAAGAATTGATAGAAATATCATATCGCAAAGTTTGTCCCTCAAATGGTAAGTCATCTACAAAGGTCAGCGTACAATCCAATAAACGATAGACTAAATTTCCTTTATTTTCTAAATCAATTCCCAAATAAGAAATCAACATTAGATCGCATTGACCGGACTCCACCGAGACTGCCCAAGGAATTTGACGATCGGTCGTAAACCAAGCACCATAAGGAATATCGTATTCCGTCTGCATGGTCGACGGTTCATACACGCCAAGATTTCCTTTCAAGCCCGTCACTCGACTAACCAATAAATAAGGATCCATCGGCAACATTACGCGCCTGGAATATTTATCAATATCACTATAGGCTGGACCAAATACTTTGGCAATTGATCCCGTGGCAAATTCTACTAAATCTTCTTGCGAAAAAATAATTTCTTTACCTTTTAAAGATTCACCTGCGGCAAAGTCTTGCAATTTTAGCCCGTTCTCACCGATGGTGCCAGGTTTAGATTTTTCAGTTGTATTCGTTGGTGTTGTCTCAATCATTTTATTTATTTTTTTGGTTTTAAAAACGGGTAAATCATCACTATAAGGAAGCTCGATTCCACCAGCTCCTATGGCCACTAATTCGCGTTTTTTTACCTTTTCTTTTTTTGTAATTTTTTTAAATAATTCCTGTTGTTCGGCATTCAAAATATGGTCTTGGATGTTACCGCCACCAGGGGTGATTTTTTTATAAAAGCTACGGGTTATTGCTTTTTCTTTTTCCGATTGATAAAATAGTGCTAGATTTAATTCCACTCCATGACTCAATAATTTCGCCATCAGACTGGCCAAATTACGAGCATCGGTCTTACCACTTTGATTGGTCGCCACAGCGAGATGTGGTTGATCGGATAGGATCGTTTGTATCCAACGTGTACAGGTGGCGTTCGCGCCTACTTCGATAAAAATACCTGCTCCAGCTTCGTACATTTTTTTGACCATCTTTGGAAAATCAACAGGATTGGCACAAACATCCGTAGAATTTCGCGCAATGATTTTTCGATCAAATGGAATTTTTTCTCCGGTAATGCTGCTATAAAAATCAATCCCTGGATTATCTTGCAAAGCAAAATCGTGCATATCTAATAATCCTTTTTCTTCCTTCCGACAAAAATCGTGATGGATGATATTTTGGAAGGGTAACGTCACCGTTTCTGCACCCAATTTACTAGCAATCGCGGTACAATCTTTTTTATCTCCTGAAATAATTACTTCATGATCGGTATTGATAAATGTCAAATAGACATTGGCATAATCATCCAACAATTCAATTACTTTTTCCTTTGGAGCTAAAATCACTAAACTTGTCCAACGTGCTTTTGCCTCTTCAGTAGATACGTTCCAGTGTTCCGCTAATAATTCTAAATTTCCTGCAAAGCGATTTTTAAAAATAGGAGAATTTCTAAAATTATCGGTTTCACTGGCCTCCCAAATCTTATTGGAATACCACATACTACTACACTCTCCCATACTATACCCAAAGGCCATTGATGGCGTCAATTCCAGCGTATTGCGCAAGAACCAATTATACGCAGCAGAAAAGAAAACACCAGAAGACATCATCGCAATCGCATCATTTTGAATCACAGGGACGGGCTCATTCTTTGTGATGGTTTTTGGATACAAATAATCGCTTTGTACATAAGTATCGAGCGTTGGTTTTAGGTCACCAAATTCCTCATAAAGGTCGGGAAACAACTGAAATAATTCTTGCCCCATTCCGGCATAAGCAGTAGAAGATCCCGGATAAACAAAAGCCACTTTTCGATGTTCACCGAGCGGTTGTCCGGTAAAGTAGCTACCACCTGGAGTTTTTAATTCGCTTCCAGTATTGATGGCCAGACCAATATTTTTTTGAAAATAGGATAGATCGCGTTGGATCGTTTTTTTATCATCACCAAGTAGAACGAGCGTGTATGTTGATTTTTTATTTTTAAAAATTTGATATGAATTCAAAGCCATCTTACGAATATCCATATCGCTGGCAAGGGCCGTTGCTAGATCGCGCACTGCGGAGTTTGCCTCATCAATTGTTGAGAAGGTTAACGGAAATAATAGGGGTATTTTTTTCCTGCGATACGTTTCGTCCGGTATTTTTTTCTGAACTGCTTCTGTTAATTCCCAAATATTTCCATGTCCATCGCTCACCCCTGCTTTTCGATTTCCGCTAATCCACGGTCTGGAATTTTGTGGAACATACACTTTTTCCGACAATCCATATTCATCACTCTTTTCCCAATTAGGAACACCAGGGATAAAACGATGGTGTAAACAAAGGATCGTTTTTATCATACTTGCGATTCCAGCAGCGGCGTAGGTAGTTCCAATATTTGTATTCACTGCACCGATGGCAATTTGTCTATTTTCAGCAACCAATAAATTTAAACTTTTTCGTTCAACACCATTTTCTTCTTTACCTCCAAGCTCAAGATATTCTAAACCTTTAACTGCTTCTAATGATTGAAAACCAGCAATCTCAGCATAGTTGCCCGAAGGGCTCGTAGCAGATGCTTTTTGCAAAACCAAAGCCCCGGCACCTTCTCCTGGTAAAAAACCATTGGTCTTATTTTCAAAAATCAAAGAAGGATTTTCACCTGTAGAAAAGGCTTTCACTTGATTGCGTAATAATATATTTTCCATGCCACCGCTGAAGTCTACTCCACCCACCACAACCGCATCTACCTCTCCAAGGGATAACATCTGTTGCGCAATTTCTAATGCTCGAAATGCCGAATGCCGTCCCGCTGAAACCGTAAAAGCTGGTCCAGAGAAATCCCACAACGCTGCAATTCGACTGGCCATGATATTTCCAACAAAACTCGTATGCTGACTCGGTGTTTGAGAACCATGTCTTTCGTAAACGGCGTTTCTAGTACTTTGCACCAAGGCTTCTTTTTGTACTTCCGATAATTCGATTCCACTTTCTTTTAAGGCAGCGTTTAATTGCCATTCTGCATCCCAACGGGCCAGATATTGATGGATACCGAGTTCGCTTTCCATCGCAATCAAAACGGCCACGTTCTGTCCTTCTTTTAGACCTGCGTCTTTGATGGCTTGATCTGCCACTTTTAAAATCAAGGCCTGTTGCGGCTCTAAGGTTTCTGCTTCTTGCGGTTGAATCTTATAGCGTAATAAATCAATTTCAAAATCTTCAATATAGGCCCCTTTCGGTGGCTGGCCAGAGGCAAAGCCATATTTTTTTAGTAATCCCTCATGCTTATCAAATCCTTTCCAACGTTCTTTTGGTAAAGAAATAAAATGCTGGTCGCCGTTAAAAATGGTTTGATAGAAGTTTTCAATTCCAACACAATTGCCAAAATGAACATCTAAACCCGTCACCGCCATCGGTACCAACGGGATCGAAGTTTGACCATTGGTTTGACTATTTTCTGGTAAATAATTTTCTACAATCATATGCGCATTCGTTCCACCAAATCCAAAAGAGTTGATTCCCGCCTGCTTATTTTTATCGGTCCATGCGGTTGTTTTTAAAATCATTTGATCTGGTCCTATCCAGTCGTTGTCTGATTTTAAACCCGCGGCTAAATTAATGTTGGGTGGAATTTTATTTTTCTGCATAGAAAGCAACACCTTACCTAATCCAGTCATTCCCGCTGCTGTGAGCAAATGTCCCATATTCGATTTTACCGAACCCAGTTTTGGCTGCACCCCATGATCCGCAAAAAAGTTAGCAATCGAATTCAATTCTGTTTTATCACCTAGCGGTGTTCCAGTTGCGTGGCATTCTAAATATTGGGTGTTTTTAGGATCAAGATTGGCCGCACTATAAGCACGTTCAAAAGCGAGTCGTTGTCCTTTGGGATTTGGACTCAACAAAAATTTTCCACGGCCATCATTTGATAAACCTATTCCTCCAATTACACCGAGGATTTCGTCTCCATCTCTTTCCGCATCGGCCAATCTTTTTAGCACCACCATCCCAGCACCTTCAGAAGAAACCAGTCCAGACGAATCTTGATCCAACGGAACAAACTTTCCGTCATTGGGAGCATAGGCATGAAAAATAGAAAAGCCCATATGGATAAACAATTGATCAGATGCACAAACGGCACCAGCCAACATTAAATCTGCTTTTCCAGTAAGTAATTCATCCGCTGCCAATTTTATGGCGTACAAAGAAGTGGCACAAGCGGCATCTAAAGCATAATGGGTTCCTCCTAAGCCCAAAGCTTCTGCCACTAATTCGTTGGGCGTATAATCTAGGATTCCACCTTCGGGTGGACGTTGCTCTGTGGACGGAATCTTAAAGTTTGGATCATCAAGTAATTTACGGACGGACTCATTCAAGGTCTCGGTATAAATTTCCGCTAGTTGCGCGTGGGAAGTGCTGGTAGGAAAAGATAAATTTCCTAAAACCAATCCACATCTTTTCAATATTTCTGGACGATTGGCGTAGCCTGCGGCGACTAAGGCTTCGTGCGCTGTTTGCAAAGACCATTGATATAATTTGTCCTGCGCAGCTAGATAATTTGCATCCAAATGATAACCATTGGGATTAAATTTGAAATCCCGGATATATCCACCTCGTAGCGAATAACATTTATCGACAATTCCTTTCCCATCCTGAAAAAATCGTTGTGGATCCACTCCGAAATCAGCAGCATTCGCCAAGCCCGTCAAATCTTTGGCAGCTAATAAATTATCCCAGAACTCCTCCATTGTGGTAGAGCCTGGAAATAAACCAGACATACTTATAATTGCTATCTTCATGTTATTTATTTCGAGGTTTTTAGATTTTTTTAAATTCCGTATTTAATTAGTCGAACGCTTCCTTCGGGCGCTTTCCTCCTGCTTAAATTCGAAAGAAAAATCTAAAATTCCTCTCAACTTTGAGCCCACTTTTCAGAACTCCTTTTATTTCTTTATTTCGAGGTTTTTAATTTTTTTTTAAATCTCAACCTGAAAGAATTTAACTTGTCACATTTTCTATGGCTTTTTTACTGTGCTATTTCTAAAACATATTCTAAACAAAATACTACGACACCCTACGGGGTCGATTAACAATCGCCTATTAAATAGGCTAATATACTTTGATCTCTCTGAGATCATACGTATGACCACAAAGTGGTCAGAGAATGCCATCAGAATTTAAAGGCCCGACCTCAGAGAGGTCGCAGTATTTATCAAAACAAAAAATCAAATTTTCCATTTTTCAAAAAACCTAAATAAAGTCAATGGCTTGTTAGACAATAGCTAATAGTCAAAAACCTACCATTGCAAATCTTTTGAAATCGTTACGGCTCCATTTTCGGTCACAGCGTATACTTTTCCATTTTCATCATAAACCGTACAATCGGCCATCATCATAAAATCGTTCGATTCTTTAATGGCAACATGCACCCATAGTTTTTGTCCAAATTCCATGGGAGCATATAAGGTTACTCGGTCCGTGCGGAGCGGTAAACTTTTGGCACCACCATTTTTCCAAGCTACCCAAACGACCATGCCTTGGTATTGAATATCTGCAAAAAAGGTGTTGGCCGAATTGATTGGAAATTGTCCTTGTTGAGAAAGTGGTATTTCAGGTGCCGTACAAGCAAGTATAATTTGTTGATCTGTAAAATCTAGAATTTGATCAATTCCTTGATAATATGGTCCATGAAATAAGGTGCCATCCACATATAATTGATCGCCTGGTTTGGCAAGAAAATTCCCACTCAAATTAGGTTTGAAAATAGGCGCTTCTAATTTCATTTTTTTAGGAACCAACTGAACTTCTGCTTGATAATGATAAACCGGTAGTTTTTTCCCAGGGCTAGAAATTTTCACTAGAAAGCAAATTTCTTCCTTTGTTTTTTTCGTTTCTTTTACTTCAATCCGAAAGTTTTCTGGGCCTGTGCCATCAAAAACCAACCCCTTAAATAATTTGGTGTTTTCTATTTTATAAATTTTAAAATCGGGATATAATTGTTCGCAACTTCCAGCCATCCATCCGACCGCATTGACAATCGGCAAAACCGGATTTCCTTGAATTACATGATGATTTAAAAACGGATTCTCTGCTGATTTCAAGGTTCTAAGTAAATGGTAAGTCTGCAAATCATCTCCCAAATAACTAACCGCAGCTGGCAGGGTTTCACCAATCACAACTTGTGGCTCCGCATCGTAAGCTTGGTTAAACTCGTTGACCATTAAGGCGGCCCCACCCGCACTATTGACGAGTTTTACACCGGCTGCTTCAAATTGTACTTTCAGTTCTCCACTTACCATTCCGCTATCCCAAGCACCCCAATTAATCGCCGATACTTTGGTATTCGGATGATTGGTTTTAAATTGGTGCGCAGCCTTGCTGAGTATTTCATTGGCTATGGCATAATCTGTTTGACCGACATTTCCGTAAAATCCTGCAACGGAAGAGAATAAGACCAAATGCTCTAACTTGTGAATATTTACGGAAGCCATTAAACTTAAAAGACCATCTAATTTTACAGATAAAACATTGTCAAAATCAGTAGCTGTTTTATCCTGAATATATTTATCCGCTAATCTGCCCGCTCCGTGGATTACGCCGTTTACAGGTCCAAAATTTTGGGTAGCCGTCAACAGTTCATTTTTAAAACTAGCTGGATTGGTAACATCTCCTTTTAGATAGATTGCTTGTCCTCCTGCCTCAGCAATTGCCTGAAGTGTGGCATCAATTTCTTTTTTGGCAGCAATTTGATTGAATATTTTTTTGACGGCTGGAAGGTTCGGTTTTTCACCTCTTGCTTTAAAATCTTCCATAATCAAACGCTTCATGGCGCCTTCTTCCTCCGTCTGATGCGCGAAGGCTGGCAATTGATAGGTGGCATCCGATCTTCCTAATAAAATAAATTTACATTGAAACGCTTTGGCCATTTCCATGACACAAGTAGCCGTCACGCCTTTCGCTCCCCCACTTACCAAGAACGTAGTTTCTTTAGTCACGGAAGTTTCGATTGATGCACCTTCGATTAAATCAGCTGGTTTGGCCATCAAGTTAAAACGTCCAGCAGTACTGTACGCCGTTTCTAAAACACCTACATTGGCATCATGGTATTCGTTAACAATACAATTCGCAATTTGTGCTGCTTCTAATTCGGGTTGAATATCAACGGCACGACAATAAACAGAAGACCATTCTAAATTTAAACATTTTACCAAGCCCGGTAATCCACCACCAATAACCGAAACATTATTTCTTTTCCCCAATCCCAAGGCTCCATCCATTCGGGTAACTGTCATAAAACCAGCACGCAATTCTCCAGCCATTTGGTTGAGCGGTGCCTGTAAATGTTTGGCTAATAAAAAGATCGTTTTTAGAATTTGTCTTTCCGTTGAGAAATGTTGTGCAAAATTTCCAGATTGAAATTCAAAATGCGGATGCAAGTGAATAAAACTACCAATTTTTCCAAAACGTTGAGCAATTTCTGCGAAAGCAGCTTGAATTGCCTCGTCAGAAGTTTCGACTAAGGTAACTTGGTTAGCAAAATTTGTTGGTGTAATACCTGGTAGGTTTAAAACGGTGACAGCATGTCCTTTTTCTGTTAATGCTTGTGCCGTCGTTTCTGTTAGTCTGGAACCATCTCCGGTCAATAACACAAAATAATCTGACGGTAATTTAAAGTCAAGAAAATCTGGGGCAGGAAGAAAGCTAAGTTGGACTTGACTTCTTCCTACTCCATGAAATTTTCCAGTTATAACGGCGTTGTTTGGGGTTACGGTATTTTTTCTGTTCTGTTGAGTTGATACCTTCGCTTCAGTTTTTGCAATAATATTATTTAGGCCGTCCGTTTTTTTTTTCCTACGTAATCTACAATCTCTCCGAGGGTACGTAGCTCTGTTAATTCTTGTGGATTGATGCCACTCATGGATGGATACTGTTTGGTTAAGGCACCAAAAATTTCTACCCGCTTGATGGAATCAATTCCTAAATCTGCTTCTAGGTCCATGCCCATTTCCAACATCTCTGCCGGGTAGCCTGTCTTTTCACTGACCACCTCTAACAGTATTTTTGATAATTGATCATCCATTTCAATTGTCGTAGGAGCTGCTGCAATCGTGGTATTTACCGAATGAATTCCATTGGAGGTAACCTTAACTTGAGCGGGAGCATTGATATTTTGCTCAAGCGTACCAGCGGCATTTTGATTGACGTAACTGACGATTTCTCCCAGCGTTCTCAACTCCGTTAATTCCTGTGGGTTGATGCCACTCATGGATGGATATTGCTTGGTTAAGGCACCAAATATTTCTACCCGCTTAATAGAATCAATTCCCAAATCCGCTTCCAAGTCCATTCCCATTTCTAGCATCTCAGCAGGGTATCCTGTCTTTTCGCTAACAACGTCTAACAAGATTTTTTCTAATTCCGCATTATTGCCAGTTGGAGCGGCAGGTGTAGGCGTTGTTACCGTGGGTGTAGCAATAGGTGTTGCTGGAGTTGGTGCAGTCGAATTCAAGTTACCTTTTGCATTTTGATTAACGTAACTGACGATTTCTCCTAAAGTTCTCAACTCCGTTAATTCCTGAGGATTGATCCCACTCATCGATGGATATTGCTTCGTCAACGCACCAAATATTTCTACTCGCTTAATAGAATCAATTCCGAGATCCGCTTCTAAATCCATTCCCATTTCTAGCATCTCAGCTGGGTAGCCTGTCTTTTCGCTAACAACGTCTAACAAGATTTTTTCTAATTCCGCATTATTGCCAGTTGGAGCGGCAGGAGTAGCAGGTGTTGATACAGCGGTAGTCGCAGTCGGTGCAGCCGTTTTTGGTGCAGTCGAGGATAAGCTACCTTTTGCGTTTTGATTTACATAACTAACAATCTCACCTAGTGTACGTAACTCGGTTAATTCCTGAGGATTAATACCACTCATGGATGGATATTGTTTGGTTAACGCACCAAATATTTCTACCCGCTTAATCGAATCAATTCCGAGATCCGCTTCTAAATCCATTCCCATTTCCAACATCTCGGCAGGATAACCCGTCTTTTCACTAACTACCTCTAGTAGTATTTTTTCTAAGGCATCATTACCACCAGCATTGGTAGTCACTGGAGCTGGAGCTACCATGACCGGAGTCGCAACAACGGCAGGTGTACTGACCGGAGTGGTGGCATTTGTACTTCCATTGGATCTAATTTCGTTAGTAGTGTGCGTGTGCACACCGTTGGTTTTTGAAACTATATTAACTGGGGCAGCAGGTTGTTGGCTTCCAGAAATTTCATTCGTTAACACGGTCAACAGTTGTTGCGTTTGTTGGTGCTGATCCTGCATCATTTTTTCAAATAAAGAAGTAGCTGAAGCCTGTTGCTGTTTGAGATGATCGAGGGTGGATTTAAGTAAATCCAAAGTTTCTTTTTGTAACATTTCTTCTTGATTATTTAGATGAACAGGAATGGATTCTACCTCCACAATTTTTTCCACTTCAACGATTTTTTCAATAATTTTTTCTGAACCACCGCCAGAAATTTTGAAGCCATTGGACATGACATCTTCATAGGCTTTTTGGGTTCCTTGAGAAACATAATTGTTTCCACTAATTTTCACATTCATTTTACCAGGTTCCGCCAGTGTTTTTGAGGCACGATAATGTGGGTCGATATTCGATAGATTTAGACCTAGTACTTTTAATTCAACCACTGCCTGTCGGAATTGAAGATCACTATCTCGCTTTGCTTTAGGATTGATCGCAACGGCATGAAAGTCTTTTCCTTTTAGAATATTTTTCACCAAATTTGTCAGTACTCCTTTGGGTCCAAATTCTACAAACACTCGTCCGCCCTCTTCGTAAATATTTTCAATCTGTTGTTTAAAAAATACGGGATTTAAAATCTGATCTTTTAATACATTTTTTATATCTGCAATCTTGGCAGGATAAGGTTGGGCCGTTGAATTTGCATAAACTGGTCGCTTGGCACGACTAAATTTTTGAGCTTCCACGAAATTAGCAAAAGGCTCTTGCGCATGCCCCACCAAACTCGTATGGAAGGCCGCAGAAACTGGTAATGGGATCACCCGTAATCCTTTTTCCTTTAAAAAATCCGTGGCATATTTAATAGCGGCAGTACTCCCACCCAAAACAATCTGATCTTCTGAATTAATATTTGCTACCGTAACCCCAGGCAAATGACTGATGGCTTCCTGCACGGTTTCCAAATTAGCTTTTACCGCCAACATGGTTCCACTATCTTTTCCATTATTGGAATTAGACATAGCCGCTCCTCTTTTTTGTGCTAATCCTAAGAAAACATCATCCGTGAAAACACCTGCCGCCCATAAAGCAGTTAATTCACCAAAACTATGTCCAGCCAAAAAATCTGGTTGAAATCCTGTGCGTTGTAAAGCCTTAAACATCCCCATACTCAACGTGCCAATGGCAGGTTGTGCATAACGGGTATTGGTCAGTTCTTGTTGCTGATCGCTACGTTCTTCATCCGAAAATGCGGGACGCGGAAAAATTTTACCGCTAAGGCTATCCGAATTATTATTAATAAACAACTGATCAATTTTCTCTACATCTTTCCGCATATCTGGAAAAGCATTGATTAATTCTCGGCCCATGCCGATATACTGCGAACCTTGTCCAGCAAAGAGGGCGACCGTTTTATCCACTTGGGTATTTATGGCATTTGGACGAAAATAAATTCCTTTGGGATGGGACCAAGCTGAGTCTTGATTAGATAAATTTTGCGCAGCAATCGTCAAAAATTGAATTGCTTGTTCACGGCTTTCACTAACAAATCCAACCCGTGCAGCGGTATCTGGAATAGTGGCTTCAATGGTTGCTACGAGTTTTTCGTAAGCCAAATGGCCCGTCTTATCATTGTCAAGTTCATTGATCGTTTGACCGACTAGCTCTATTAACGCTTCCGATGTTGGTGCGTTCAGTAAAACGGTTCGGTACGGTTGGTGAATACGATAGGTCGTGGAAGGAGCTTTTTGGTATTCCTCCATCGCAACGTGCACGTTGATACCACCAAACCCAAAAGCACTCACTCCTGCCCGTCGCGGATGACCATTTTTGATCCAAGGTCTCGTTTCGGTATTGATATAGATAGCTGATTCTTCAATGTTGAACTTAGTATTTGGTTTTTCAACATTAATGGTGGGAGGTAACACTTTATGGTGCAGGGCCAGGACAGCTTTGATCATTCCGGCAGCTCCAGCAGCGGCTTTGGTGTGTCCGATCTGAGACTTCACACTACCTAAGGCAATGTGTTGCTTTTTGGGATTATCGGCGCCAAAAACCATTTGCATAGAGGCAAACTCGGTAGGATCACCAGCCCCTGTACCTGTACCATGAGCTTCAAGTAAGCCCACTGTTGCGGGTGCGTATCCCGCATCTTCGTAAGCCCGATTCATGGCCAAAGCCTGTCCCGAAGAACGAGGAGCATAAACGGATTTGAAACGACCATCGCTGGAAGTTCCGACGCCAGTAATGACGCTATAAATTCGATCGCCGTCTCGTTCGGCATCTTCTAATCTTTTCAATACCATCATACCTACTCCCTCTCCGATCAACATTCCATCCGCTTTATCACTGAATGGACTGATATTACCTGATTTTGAAAAAGCTGGTGTCTTAGAAAAAGACATATACATAAAAGGAGAATTATCCGTGTCTACTCCACCCGTCAACATCATATCACAACGACCTTCTACCAACTCACTGAGGGACATTTTGATGGCACTTAGTGAGGCGGCGCAAGCAGCATCTACCACAGAATTAATTCCACCTAGATCGAACCGATTGGTGATTCGTCCGGAGATAACATTCCCTAATAACCCAGGAAAAGAATTTTCATTCCAGCCAACATAGGCTTTTTTCATTTTATCTACGATAGGTGGTATATCTGCTTCTGCAATACCGCTACTGCGTAGTGCTTTTTCCCAAATTGGATATTGCAACCGAGCGATTAACGGAGTGATCAATTTTTGACCACCACCAACGCCTAATAGACAACCTGTTTTGGCTTTGACTTCTGCTGTAAATTTTGCGGAGTCTTTGCCATAGCCAGCGTCGGCTAAGGCATCTCGAGCAGCTACTAGCCCCAACAATTGAGAAGCATCTGTTACTTCTAAGATATTAGGCGGCAAACCAAACTCTAGCGGATTAAAATCAATTTCTGGAAGAAAACCGCCACGTTTACAATAGGTCTTATCCGGTGCCATCATATCGGGATCATAATAATCATCGATAGACCATCGAGAGTCCGGAACATCTTTAATGCTATCTTTTGCCTGAATGATATTGTTCCAAAAGGTATCAACGTTGGCTGCATCAGCAAAAATGGCTGATAAACCAATTACCGCAATGGGCGTATTTTTTAGAGAACTCGTGTTTTTCAATTATGTAAGATTTCAGTTTTTATTAAATGGTTACTCGGTATAATTCTTCTTGTTTATCTAACAGTCGTCGTCCTTTGGCAGTACATAATCCACGCATGTATGGGAGCAAAATGCCGAACGTGAGGCGTTCCTTACTAAATTCTGAAACAGGAAACTGGTTATTATCTTTCAGCAGTTTCAGTAATGCTAAGACCGTTTTGGTCGCTACTTCGGTATCCATATCTGGTAGAAATATTTCATCTTCGATGGCCCAATTGGCCATATCCTGCAACTGTTGGTGCGCAAAATTTCCTGTTTCCTTATAAGATTCATTGAGTAGGCCTGGATAATAATGAATAATGTCATTAAAGAAATTAGGATTGACGAGACTGGCACGAAGTAAGATCTGCTGATAAAGATGCCCCATTGCTTGGATCGCATTCGAAGAATTATCAATAATATCTTGATTTTCTCTTTTTATCTGAGTGTGATAATCCGCTAAACAGGCTTTTAACAGTTCTGTTTTATTTTCAAAATGTTGGTAAATCGTTCGCTTAGAAGTCCTTAAATCTTTAGCCAGGCGGTCTAATGGCACCGTCTTCACTCCCTGCGAGAGGAAGGTCTTCATAGCCGTATTGACAATTAAATCTCTGGTTATCATGTACTTTATGAATTATTAAAATACTTATTTGAACTAATGGTACTTAAAAAGTTTCTTGCGTACCATGTAAAAGTAATCATAATTATCAGAAATCCAACTCCAACAATAGATTCATTTTATAAATCATAGAATTGAATACCCCTTGCCTATTTGGGATCATTGAGGTATTTTGCAGATATAGAGCGTGTTAAAATATCAGTTATACTCTAAACGGGATAAAAAAGTGATTTTCAAAATGGTTTAAAATGTTTATTTGTTTAACTGTTTATAAGCGCCACTTGTAAATAGTTAAACATTCTAAACAAATAAACAGCTTTTTCATTTTCCTCTTTTTACCGCGTTCTTAGTATAGCTAAGATGACTCGCATAAAGGTGAATGTAAATAAATGGGCAAATTAAAAACCGTCGTTAAATTTTTTAGTGTCCTGATACTTATCGGCCTTTTGCTCATTGGTGTGTTGTTGTTAGTTCTTGAGCGGAATAAACCTTTCCTTATTAATAAAGTCGAATCTTGGTATTCTGAAAATCATTCTGGCGAATTAAAAATTAAAGATTTTGATTTTCAAATCTTTCGCAGTTTTCCGACCTTAACTATTCAAATTAATCAGAGTACCGTCCGTGATTCTTCTTTTTCAGGCCGTAACCACCGGAACATATCCGTCGGAACGATAGAATTAAACTGCTCTACCAGAAAGTTATTTTCAAAACAATTGGGGTTTAGTCAAATAGCGCTGAAAGATGTCAATTTTTCCATATTGATCGATACCCTAGTTCAATCTTCAAAAGAAAAAAATGCGACTACCCCAAACTCTGCTCCTGACTTGGAGAAATGGCTAAGTCCTCATGGCGTTGATTTTCTCTTCCAAAATGCCCAAATAAGTATTATCAATCGCCCCAAAAAGAAACGTTATACTGGGACCATCAACCAGATTTCAGGAAACTTTAAACCCAAAGGTTCCATCCTTACCGGACCACTCCATTTGGATGTCATGATGGACGAGATGGGTCTTAATGTAGAGAAAGGTACGTTCTTTAATACCGCACACGTCCGAGGAGATTTAGCCCCGAGAATTGATCTCGAAAAAAAGGAATTTTTGGCCCCACCCTTTGATTTAAAAATAGATGAACAAAATTTTTTGGTTACGACCCATTTAAATCTTGGCCAAGAGAATTTTTTCAATTTTGAATTAGTTAACAAAGCAACCGACTATCAGGCTAGTAAAAATTTGATTTCCCAAAACATTCAAGAGAAAATTGAATTATATGAATTAACCAAACCGTTTTATACCAAAACAAAAATTCAAGGGAAATTTAAAGGCGAAGGAAACCCTTTGGTAATCTTAGATTTTGAGGTTAAAGACAACCAAGCTATTTTTAATAAAACCCATCTTTTAGACAGTCTTAGTTTTAGTGGACATCTAGCTAATCGCGCCATTGGAGATGAAATTTTAACCAGCAAAAACAGAAAAGATTTCCATATTCTTTTTTCAGATGCATCCGGTTATTTTGAAGGAGTCCCTTTTTCTTTGAAGAATTCTTATTTAGAAAGTACACCGAAATCTAAAAATTTAATTCAGTTAAATCTTTTGGCAAATGGCCCCACAGAACGGCTGAATAAGATATTCAAAAACGATGCTTTTTTCTTTAAATCTGGACAATTTAACTTAAACAGTAATTTTAAAGGAGATGTGAAAAATCCTTTAGACATTCTAACGTATGCTACCAATGAATTTCGGGTACAGAAAACCAATGTGTATTATAGCAAAGCAGATCTAACTGTGCCTGTTCACAAAATTCGGTTTGATACAAAAAAGGGTAATGCCATCCTAAAATCTTTGCAGTTAGCGTTTCCGAACAATCAGCATTTAGAAATTTCTGGGAGTTTAAATAACTTCGCTTCCTTACTTTTTGACGAGCAAAAGCAGCCCATAAAATCCACCTTAAGAATTGAATCTACGGACTTGGATTATGACGGTTTATTTGCCACTATTCAAGCCGCCACTCCCTCATCCAACCAACAAAGAATAGCAAAAGAAGCCATAGGATTAAGAGCGATTTTTGAAAATATTTATCATCGATTTAATCCAACGCTTTCGATCAACATTGATAATTTTTCATATAAAAATATATTAGTAGAAGACTTTAAAACAATCATTAATTATCAAGATAAAAACACCTTAACTCTTTCAAATTCAAATTTTAAATTTGGAGAAGGAACCATCCATATGGACGGAAAAGTTCATTTACCGGAAGGTAATGCTACCCTTGCAAATTTGGGCATCAAAGCGGATGGTGGCTTGGCTAGTCTAAACGAATTATTTGACAATAAGGTATTTCTTTTACAAGCAGGACGATTTGCGTTAACCGCTGATTATCAAGGATCTCTGGAGCATCCAAGCAATTTGCTTAATGGTAGTGAGGTGGCGTTGCGGTTGACAGACACAAAGATTTACCACGCAGATCAAGACCTGATTATTCCGATAGACAGTGCGATAATTACTTTAGAAAAACGAGATGCAGAAATTCTAGCAATCAGCATTCCATTTACCGGAGGAAACCAAGTTTCTATTACTGGAAAAGTAAATAATTTCACCTCTCTATTAAAAGATGAACCAGGATACGACGTAAATTCTACGGTAAAAATTTCCTCTCAAAAACTCAGTTCAAAAAACTTTAATAGGATTACTGAAATCTTCAATGGACCCAAAAACCAAAGCAATAAATCATCAGATAAAAACGCCCTGCATCGAGGTATCGCCACTGTTTACCAAAAATTCCAGCCAGCTCTGGAAGTTCAAATAGACACCTTTAAAAGTCAGGATTATTTGTTAGAGAATTTACATTCCAATATGTTTTATGAAAATGCTACTACTTTAGTTGTACAAAATACTGGTTTTGATTTGGACAAAGGTCGTCTAGACTTAGCTGCTATTTTTAATTTCTCAGAGAAAGAAAAAATCAAGACAGATTTAAACATTTCGGCCAATGGAGAAGCAAGGCGTTTTGATAAACTTTTTAATAATAATACGTTCTTTTTCAAAGAAGGAATTTTTGATTTCAAGTTGGGTTTTGTAGGAAATGTATTGGATAAAAAAAGTATTCTTGAAAATTTAGACAGTCGACTAACATTACAGGACAGTAAGGTATTTTATAAAGATATGAATCTAACGGTACCGCTTGACGACGTAGATTTAATTCTAAAAAATAAAAATGCCATCATCAGAGATTTTGCGATTCCATTAACGTCTGGTCATCGGATCAAGGTTACTGGACAAGTAGAAAATTTTAATACCCTCCTATTAGATTCTATTCCTATTGGCGTTGTTTCTGATTTAAATATTTATTCTGAAGAACTCGATTTCCGTGATCTATCTAGGATGTTTGACGTGATTACAGAAGCGGATAGTTTGTCTGAAGAAAAGGTAATTCCCACCCGTGAAAAGACCAATGTTTTTAAAGCAACGGTACAAGGTATTTACAATAAATTTCTACCCACTATTAACGTAGTAATCGACGACTTTTGGTATAAAACCTTTAACGCAAAAAATATTAAAACGGGCCTTAAATTTCAGGATAAGAATCATTTAGAACTCCAAAAAACTGAATTCGAATTAGGAAATGCTCATGTGCTTTTGGACGCAGAATTAGATTTGACGGAACTAGAAAGAACCGGTTTTAACACGGATTTTTCAGCTGAGAATATAGACCTAGAAGATCTGATCCAAGCATTTGATTTTTTCGGATTACCTTCTCTGAAATCTGCTGGTAATGTTTCTGGAATTCTTTCCGTCAATTCCCATCTAAATGGCCATATTATTGACAACCAAGGCGCCATTGACACCACGCTGCTGGGTACGGTGGCGTTTGATTTAGAAGGTCTACGACTACAAAATTTTGAACCCATATTATCTACTGCTGGAAAAATCCTACGCGACAAAAGAATTGATGATATCCATTTTGCCCCATTAATTGATACCTTAAAAATTGAGAATAGTACCGTTCGAATTCCAGTATTAAATGTCACTTCTACTGCTTTTACGCTTTACATGAAAGGAGATTTTAGGTATGATAATAAATCAAATCTACTGATTTCTGTTCCGTGGTCTAATCTCTGGTTTTGGAATGAGAAAGCCATCCCGTTGCCAAAACAATATGGAGAGTCTGGTGGAAAATTTCATATCCATGCTTTGGGTAATGAGAAAAATACAATGGATTATAAATTTCGTTTTAACAGTCGAAAATGGTACAAAACAAAAGGCATTCTTCCCCTCTACCGAAAAGAAAAAAGGCAATTTCGACGAGAACGAAGAGCATACAAGCGGGCCATACGCGCTAGAAAACGAGCGGCAAAACGCCTCCGATCTGACTAAGTCATAAATTGACCTACCACTTACTTAATAACTCCACAGAATTCCTTATTTTTACCTCATTACCAGATTAACCAAAGGAGTAAAATCCAGTTGATACGCTCAATCGACCCTATGAGATATTGATCAAGAAATTACTTCCAAAACCAAAACATCTATGTCCCTTGCCTCCAATAAGGTAGTTTCAAAAAAAATACTGACAGAAGGATTCCGGCTGCTCTGCACCGCTCGTGCCATGACTATCCTCTACGAAGAAAATTTTAAAGAGGTTTCTAAATATGTCCATGCCACCAGTCGTGGCCACGAGGCCATTCAGGTAGCTTGCGGCATGCAATTAAAGCCACAGGACTACGCAGCTCCCTACTATCGAGATGATTCCATGTTGCTTGCCTTAGGTATGCGCCCCTATGATTTGATGCTACAATTATTGGCCAAGGCCGATGATCCTTTCTCTGGAGGTCGTTCTTATTATAGTCATCCCAGTTTGAAAGACGCAGACAAACCGACCATTCCACATCAATCATCCGCCACGGGGATGCAGGCCATTCCTGCCACCGGTATTGCGATGGGTTTACAATATCAAGAGATTTTAAAATTTAAAAATTTACCAAAAGAAAAAGGCATTGTGGTTTGCTCACTTGGTGATGCGTCCGTCACCGAAGGAGAGGTGGCGGAGGCTTTTCAGATGGCTGGTTTACGACAACTTCCTATCTTGTTTTTGGTACAGGATAATGGCTGGGATATTTCGGCCAATGCAGAAGAAACACGTGCCCAAAATGCCGCTGAATATATCCAAGGTTTTCACGGAATAGAAGGTGTAAGTATTGACGGCAGTGATTTTCCTACAGCTTACCGTACCATCCATCGGATTTTTAAAACGATGCGCAAAGAACGTCGTCCTTTTTTACTCCACGCTTCGGTTCCTTTGTTAAATCACCATACCAGCGGTGTTCGAATGGAATGGTACCGAGATGATCTAGAAGAAGCAAAACTGGCCGATCCCTACCCTATCTTAAAAAATCAATTATTAGATGCTGGGGTTTCTAAAAAAGCCATTGCTACCTTAGAAAAAGAAGTAACCGAAAAAGTAGCGGCCGATTTTATAGAAGCACGGAAAGCTAAAGAGCCAACGCCCGAATCTATTTACGATCATATTTTTGCGCCTACTCCGATCACCGAAGAAACGGGAGAACGATCTCCTGCTAATGGAGAAATGGGTGTTATGGTAGACGCGGCTTTGCATGCCATTGAAGAATTAATGGAGGAAGATCAACGATGTTTGCTTTACGGACAAGATGTCGGCGCACGACTTGGAGGCGTTTTTCGTGAGGCGGCTACGCTAGCTCAAAAATTTGGAGACGATCGTGTTTTTAATACGCCTATTCAAGAAGCATTTATCGTTGGTTCTACCGTTGGGATGTCGGCTGTGGGATTGAAACCGATTGTAGAAGTTCAGTTTGCAGATTATATTTTTCCGGGAATTAACCAATTATTTACGGAAGTGAGTAGGTCTTGTTATTTGAGCAATGGAAAATTCCCTGTGAGTATGGTTTTGCGGGTACCAATTGGTGCCTATGGTAGTGGTGGTCCTTACCATTCTTCTAGTGTAGAAAGTATTATTACAGGAATTCGTGGAATTAAAGTGGTCTATCCAAGTTGTGGGGCGGATCTCAAAGGGTTGATGAAAGCGGCTTATTACGATCCAAATCCAGTGGTTATTTTTGAACATAAAGGATTGTACTGGTCAAAGGTGCCTGGTACCGCAGCTGCTAAAAGCATTGAACCTACGAAGGATTATGTGTTGCCTTTAGGGTTGGCGAATAAGGTATTGGAAGCCAAGGAAGAAAATGTAAAAAATGGAGAATCACTCGTGGTGGTTACTTACGGAATGGGCGTTCATTGGGCATTAAATGCTGCTGCTGCCTATCCGGGACGAGTAACGGTTTTAGATTTAAGGACCTTGGTGCCATTGGATGAGGAAGCAATTTTAGAGACGGTTCGTTCGCATCATCGTTGTTTGGTATTGACGGAAGAGCCGGCGCGTAATTCGTTTGCACAAAGTTTGGCAGGTTGGATACAAGAGGAATGTTTTAAGCGCTTGGATGCTCCGGTTAGGACGTTGGGTTCAGCGGAGGTTCCAGCGATTGGACTGAATAGTATTTTGGAAAAGGCGACGTTGCCGAATGTGGAGATGGTGGAACGGGTGATTGGAGAGGTTTTGGGGTTTTAGAGGGAGAGGCTCTTTAATTTTTTTATTGCGTAGAGGCGCAGAGAACGCAGAGGGCCTTGTCGATTTTGAGGGGAGATGGGTGCATGTTCGGGTAGTTCTTATCTAGGGTTGAGTTAGATACTTGTCGCCCAGAGCCGCAGCGGGGTTGTCGATTTTGAGGGAGGTGGTGTTTTTTTTAGAAAATTTAATTTCAATTGGGACTGTTCCAAAATCTTTTAGTTCAAAAAAAAATATGAATATTAAGATAATTTGTCTTTTATTGATTGTTTCTTTTTCCAATAACTTATATGCACAAAATGAGAAAAGAGTAAACAAAGGTTTTTTTGGAAAGAAACTTATCTATGCTAATGGAGAGTTTGGCATTGTAAAATCAAATAAAAATGAATTATGGGGAATTAAAAACGAAGAAAAACCCAAAAAGACCAAATACGAATATCAATCCCTTCATTATTTACATTTAAAAAATAAAGCATATTATTTAGCTAAAAAAGATGATAAATGGGGCGTCATTGATAATAATAATAAAGAAATCCTTCCTTTTCACTACTCCAAGTTTATGCGGTCAAGTAATTGTGAATGTTTTATATTAAAACATAATGACAAATGGGGTATTCTTGATTATCAATTTAATGAATTATTGCCAGTTGAATATGATGATTTTTGGATAAAAGGAGATAAAATAATGGTGAAGAGGAATGGTAAATGGGGAATGATCAGAAAAACTGGTGAAAAACTTATTCCGATAGAATATGAAGATTTGATATATACTAAAAATAATAGCCGCTATATTGCAAAAAAATCCAATAAATATGGCGTGATTAACGATAGCTTTAAATTGGTTTTACCTACTATCTATGATGAGATTCAGGACCTAAAAATTTCATATAATAAAAAGCATAAAAGAAAATTCAATGAACCTTTAGAATTATTTTTCTTATTAAAAAAAGATGGAAAATTTGGCATTTCAGACGGCAATGGTATTGTTGAGCAAGAAACAATTTATGATACCATAAAACTACTTGACCATAACCGATTTAATGAAAATTATTTTATCCTAAAAAAAAACAACAAATATGGTCTTTGTGCGCTCCAAAAAAAGGAACTAATTCTAGAATGCAAATACGAAGAAATAAAAACAATACTTATTGATGCTATTACTTATTTCTTACTAAAGAAGGATAATCTATACGGTATCCTAAAGAAAGATGGGCGTCCATTTTACAGATTTACACTCGCTTCAGTTGTTGCGAATATACCAACATTCGAACATCCACACTACATAATACCTTCAAGTTCCGTGGCAATTATTAAGGAAGACAATAAGTGGGGAGCTATTGATAAAAATCAGACTTTACTCCTTCCCATTGAATTTGATTCTTTATACGTAGGTCAAAGATTTTTTATCGGTAAAAAGAAGGACAAATTGGGTGTATTCAATTTAAAATGCGAAAATATTTTACCCCTCGAGTATGATAGCATAAGTTCTAAATCAAAAGGACATTATTTTCCCGAACATCTACTCTTAGTAAAAAAAGACCATAAACTTGGATATGCAAAATTAGACGGGACATTTTTGATTCCACCGAAATATGACGTTTTGAAGGGTTTTTCGGATGGGCTTGCAAGGATTCAACTTGATGGAAAATGGGGGTTTGTAGATACCAATGGAGCTGAAACTATTGAACTAATTTATGATGCTGCAAAACCATTTACTTTTGGAAAATCACAAGTTCAACTCAATGGCAAAACATTCTATATCGATAAGACAGGAAAAGAGATTAACTCCCCTTATTGAGGAATATTATCAACATAATTTTTCCGAATTTTTCCTTTAGAAAATGCCAGTTGTCCTGTTGGCCTGTTGGCGCTCTTTTTACGTAAAAAGAGCGCCAACTAGCTAAAAGCCAACTGGCAAACCAGCAAAAAAACGCTACGTTTAGGTCTAAACCATCAGGTTAAATGATGATGGCAAAATTCGGGATGACACACGTTATCATTACATCTTCTAAGGTTCCAACCTTCTACCCTTTCTTACTCCCACCACCTTTACGATGTCTTGCTTTTTTCTTTCTCTTCTTAAAGTCTGGTGGACGATTAGGGTTAAAAGGTTTTGGCTTTCTGCCTTTGCTTTTCTTTTGCGGCATCGGTGCACCTTCTGACGCATCAGCCATAAGTTTTTGACCATCGACTACTTGACCACGTAATCCTTCAATCAACTTATCTGCGTATTCTTTTTCTATTTCGAAATAAGAAACCTTATCCTGAATATTAATTCGACCGATGGTAGCGTCGCTAGAATCTAAGGTGTTGTTGATTAAGCCGATGAGCCTAGCAGGGTGCATTTTTTGGTTGCTGCCCATACTGACGACGACCTTGGCGAATTTGGCATTTCTGACGGGAGTCCGAGTCGGTCGAAATGGTTTTTCTGACTCATTTTTAACCCGACGTTCTGATTGTTCTCGATTGGAGCGGTTGTTGGCGCGACGATCTCTACCTCGGTCGCTACGGCGTTCGTTGCGATCTCTTCTATCTCCTCCTCGGCTATCCTCATTACCATCTAAATTACGAGCGGTTTTATAATATTCTAAAAAGCGATTAAACTCGGTAGAGACAAAGCGTCGGATCAATTCTTCCCGATCCATATCCTCTAACTTCGCATAAATATCTGGCAAGAAAGGTCCAATTTCTTTTTCGTTAACTTCGACTTCTTGAATTTTATCAATCACTTTCATCAGTTGAACTTGACAAATTTCACGGCCCGATGGCACGGATTTTCGTTGAAATTTAATGCCTGCTTTTCTTTCGGCATCGCGCATTTTTCTTTTCTCTCTAGAGTGGATAATGGCAATCGAAATACCACTTTTGCCCGCACGTCCGGTACGACCAGAACGGTGTACATATACCTCTGGATCATCCGGCAAATTATAGTTGATCACATGTGTAAGGTCTGTTACATCCAATCCTCGCGCGGCCACATCGGTGGCAACCAATATCTGAAGGTGTCGAGTTCTAAAACGATTCATCACTTCATCTCGCTGAGCCTGAGAAAGATCGCCATTAAGTACGTCGGCATTATATCCATCTGACATCAAACGAGCAGCTATATCTTGGGTTTCTCTACGCGTTCGACAAAAAACAATTCCATAAATATCTGGATTGATATCTGCAATTCGCTTGAGTGTTTCATATTTATCTCTGGCCATTACATAATAATACCAGTGTTCGACGGTACTCGCTCCAGCATTCACACGAGCAACGGAAATCTCTTCCGCATCCGTCATATATTGCTTGGCAATTCTAGAGACTTCGTTAGAGATCGTAGCCGAAAATAATAAGGTTTGTTTTTCCTCTGGCGTTTGTGAAAGAATCGCATCCAATTCTTCTTTAAACCCCATGGTCAACATCTCATCCGCTTCATCTAAGATGACGGTTTGGATCGCATCCAACCTTAGTTTTTTTCTTTTTAATAAATCTTTTGTTCTACCTGGCGTTCCTACCAAAACGTGGACGCCATTGCGCAAGGCTCGCAGTTGGGGTTCGATACTCGTGCCACCGTAGGCTGCCATGATTTTTATCTGACGAGCATATTTAGCATAAGATTCTAAATCTCGCGTAATCTGGATAGCCAGTTCACGGGTAGGACAAAGAATAATAACTTGGGTATCTTTTGAGTTGGTATCAACTTTATGAAGTGCTGGTAATCCAAAGGCGGCCGTTTTTCCAGTTCCTGTTTGGGCTAGCGCCACTAAATCTCGCTCGGAGTCCAGTAAAATAGGAATGGCTTTAGCTTGGATGGGCGTCGGAGATTCAAATCCTAATTCCGTTACTGCTTTTACCAAGTCCTCGTTTAGGCCCGTGGCCGCAAAATCGCTCATAATTAAAATAATTTTATGTAACGATCCGGTCCAGCAAGATGGTCAGCAACTTGGTTAACCGTTAACCATCGGCTGGAATTTGCTTGAACTCTAAACTGTTACGAAATGATAGGCACCATACTTCCTGTACAGCATCCTTTTTCTAAATTAGGTGCAAGAATACGAAGAATAAACCAGTTGCGGTTGATTATTTAGGTAATCGGCGGGAATTAGGGTGATTTTGGTGGGAAATGGCTAGAATACGGATTTGATTTGCGGATTGGTGGATGTGTAGATTGAATGTACGAATGCTTTAAGCTTTGTAGCAATTATTTAGCACCAATCAGCTCAATTCTAAGCCCAATCTCAATTTATAATTTCATCTAATTACATGTTTGATAAGTAATGGTTTGATTTGTAGCTCCAAGCGTAGTACCTGAAATAACTACTTCAATAGGATAATTATCAACATTGTAAGTATACTCATATCTAAAGTCAAAGGAATATGGATCATCTCCAAATACTTGCACAAGTTTTCTGGTTATGTTGTTCTTATTACTTCTCTCTACCATTTCTAAAGCACCGAATAAAGGTATTTTCAAATTCAAATATGTATTATTCATTAAGTCATATTCATATTTGTATATTTTAATTAATTGAGACTCATTGTTATATACTTCGATTGAATCCGTGTTTCCGGTAGAATTGTTATGATATACAATGTTAGTTTCCATATCATCAATATCTTTAAATTCCGTGATGATATCTTCCGAATAAATAATCATTTTTTGATCATTCATAACAAGTGAATCTCCATTCCAAGGAATTATGTAGTGTTCAAAACCTACAACGCGATTATATTCATCATATTCAAACTCCATATATCTTTCGGGTCCAAGGTAAATTCGATTTACTTTACCATCCAAGTATTCATATGACTTGTTTCCAATCCTTAAAACCTGACAATCTTGATAAGAAAATTTTATTTCATCTTGACCAAAAGAATTTCCTACATTTTTAATTTCCATTGGTAAAATACCTGAGACAACATGATGAGGAATAACTAACTCATCATCTTTACAAGAGCAAAAAAGTAAGAAAAAGATTAGAGGACATAGCAATAATTTTTTTTCCATGTTTTTTAGTTTAAAAAATTATTATTCAGAATAACCTAGTTAATTAGTACCTATAATTTTAGAAATACTCAATAAATATTAAGCTGATAACTCCTGCGCCATCCTCTTTATTTCTTTATAAATATTTTTCTTAGATCGCTTTTCGTAATTATCCATAGAGTCAATTTCATCTATTAAATCTTGTAAGATTGAGCTACCTTCAGCGGATCTATTGGTTAAGTTTAGAAAGTTGGAATACTCTAGTCTTTGTTGATAATTTGAGAATCTTAAGTCCATTTCTTTAAACTTCTCCTCGGCTTTATCCATCTTATCTTCATGATAATATGACCATGCTAACGCCAATTTTTCCTCTGAATTATTAAATAGTTTTTCATCAACTATTTGCTCTCCGTAATGAATGGCTGCGCTATAATCTTTCTTGAGATAACTAGTATTTAGTATTCGAATTAATAATTTAGCATCATTTTTATGAACACCTTCCAAACAGGATTTATATAAATTCAATGCTCTATCATAATTTCCTACTAGGGCTTGTTCATCTGCTAGTTCGATTTTATTCGAAACGGTATCGGAGTATTTTAATTGTTTTTCTAATTTATCAATTTTGTAATTACCAATAAAAGCAGTTTTTACACCTTCTGATAAATTGTCGATATTGTTTCTGGTATAAAAGGTATCATAAAGATAAATTAGACTTCCGATGAATGGAAAAAAAATGATTATCCAAAACCATTTTCTATCCGTATTTGAAGTATAGGCATGATATAAACAGAACATCTGCAAAAGTAAGATTGGAGTATAAAAACGTATCATCTATTTTTTATTTTATTCTACCTTAAAGATAAAGTATTTTTGCATTTTCTACAGTTTTATTTGTTTATAAAAAGACAATGCCACTCCATTAATCTAAGAGCCTTCTCCTTCAAAAATAACACTTCTTTGCGGATTTACTTTGTACTTGACCTTAGGAAGAATCTCTTTGTTTGCAGTAGCACTATAACGTTCATTATTTGGATTTAGAATATAATCGAGTTGGTACTCCATCATTTTTTCAAAAGGGAGGAGAAAATCTTTTGTATCGCAGTGTTCAAAATCAGCTTTTTTCAATAGATTTAAAACGGTATAGACGGACTCAATCGTACTAAGACAAAATGCATCTGGCTGCTGCTTAAAAATAAATTTCGATTTAATGTTATTATCAAAACTGACTCTTTTTAGTTTTTGTAAGTTCTTGCTCAGCTTAAGCATTTTACGGGCACAAGGCCAGGTGCCATCGAGCAAAAAAAGGGAGGGAGTGTCGCCCACAAATGAATTTATTGCTGAACTTTCTCTTACCGATAAATTGAAGCTATTTTTTCCTGGATACAATAAAAAACAGTTTTGTTGCTGTTCCAGTATTTCATTTACTCGTTTATGATTGGTAAAATCAATGCCTACAAACATTTCTGAATTTTCAAGTTGAAGCTTCGTCATATGTCCCGTTCCGTTTCTTTGTCTTTTGTATTCCTTCGGGTGCATCAGAATGATAAAACGAGTCTTGGTCTGTAATGGATTAAGGTATTTACAAAGGCAGGAACGGGAAGGCCGCATGCATTTGTAACAGTTGATTCTTGAATTTTTTGTTTCTGTTGGCAAAGTTAGTATCTGTTTTTTTTGATTGACAGCAACGGTTACATATACAACGCTTGTCTTCTACGCCTTCAGCCCACCGTCCACCGACAACGCTACTCCATTCAGATAACTAGCCTCTTCACTAGACAACCAGCAAATCGTTTTAGCTACTTCACTGGCTTTACCAAATCGTTTCATGGGAACGGCCATTTCCATCATTTTATAAACTTTAGGATCATCTTCTATACCACTCATTCCCATGTCTGTTTCGATGATCGAGGGACAGACGGCGTTGATTCGAACGTTGAACTTACCGTATTCGTGAGCGGCAGTTTTGGTCATTCCGACGACGGCGTGTTTGGAAGCGGCGTAGGCGCCCATCCGTGGAGCAGCGCCGATCCCAGCAGCGGAAGCGGTATTTATAATCGAACCAAAACCTTGTCCGCGCATGATTTTCAATGCGGCACGCATACCGTAAAAAACACCGGTTTGGTTGACGGCGATTATTTTATGCCAGTCATCATCTGAAATGGATTCAAAAAAAGAAAAGTCGTTGGCAATCCCTGCGTTGTTGATCAGGTGATCTAAGCGTTGATAGGTATTCATACAAAATTCAAAAAGTGCTTCGAAGGAGGCTAGGTTGGAAACATCGGTGGCATGAAAAGTGGCGGTGACTCCTTGAGCTACTAGTTTTTCCGCGAGGGCTTGGCCGGCTGCTTCATTGCGATCTGCTAGGATGACGATGGCACCATGTACTGCAAATTCTTCTGCGGTGGCTTTTCCTATCCCTGCGGAGGCTCCAGTGATGATGGCTACTTGATCTTTGAATTTCATTTTGGGTGATTGAATTGTTGAATCGTTGAATCGTTGAATCGTTGAATCGTTGAATCGTTGAATCGTTGAATCGTTGAATCGTTGAATCGTTGAATTTATTTTTATATAAAACAAAGAATGCACGAAATGGTTATTTCGTGCATTCTTTTTCCTATGAAGAATAATTATTTTTTATTCTATGGTGATGGTTACGCGGTTGTTGAGTGCGATACCTTCAGCGGTTTCGTTATCGGCCTGTGGATCTTGAGCGCCCACTGGATTTCTAACGACTTGGCTAGAGCTGAAAACTTTTCCTTTTTTGTAAGAGCGAATAATTCTACGAATTCTTTCTACTCTTTTCTCAGCAATTTTCATTTTTTCCTCAGAGCTACCTTGATTATCTGTGTAACCGTTTACCGTAACGATGGCATCAGGATTGGTAATTAGGTAAGATTCTAAGTATTGTATAATTTCCAATAATTTAGCATCATCGGCAGAAAATTCGGTTTGATCTTGTTCAAAATAGACAGTTTTTGACTCATCGAAATTGAGTGTTGTTCCTGTAGTTGATGCAGCTGTACTACTAGAGAGTTCAAAATCTACGGCATTGTATAATTTTTTATCAATAAAACCAGGGGTAGGTTTTTCTATTCCAGCGGTCGTTATTTGATCAGCGGTAGCACCATTTTCAACTAAAACAGCCTTCACTGCTTCAGCACGAGCAATCCCTAGATTACCAAATTCTGTTTTGTTAACTTCACCACTACCGTAAATTCCAGTAAGTGCCAGCATTTTTTCAGGATTAGCTTTTAGGTAAGTGCCTGTTTTTTTGAAAAACTGTTCTTTCGCATCATCTGTCATGGAAATTGCGGCGGCACTTTTTTGAAAACCAAAGTTTCCAGTAGAGGTGGCTTTAAAATCTCCATCGATCAAACTTAAAGTGCTAGTAGCTGGACCAGCAGCGGCAGCAGGACAGAATTGGTTAGACAAAAAATAAGAACCTCCCAAAATCCAGAGGATAGACATTAGAACTAATGCAGGTGTCATTGGTCTCATCGTAAATGTTTGTTTTTAAGATTCATACCAAGAAAAAATGCTAAAAAAATAGTAAAAACTAGATGGTTGAGAAGCTTTCCTCTGAGTATGTTTCCGAATTAGTAAAAATTATAAAAAATGTTGATGACTTTTCGGGAAAAATTACGTCTAAAAATCGTTCAGGTAATTTGTATTAAATGTAAAGGTACAGCTTTTAAAGAAAATGGCGAAATTTGAAAAAGTAATTTTACCAAAAAGACTTAATTAATACCTTCAGAATATTCACTTTTGAATTTTTATATCATACTAAAGATAATTTTTTTATAAAAAAAGAAAAGTTTATCTTATCTTCGCTAATTCTACGTAAACATACTAGATAATATTGAGAGAAAACTTAAATCCCTTTGACTGTTTTTTATACACACAACTCTAGGACTTTAATTTTTCAAGACCGATTACCTGATTACTATCTTTTATCTCTGCTAAATTCAATTTAGCATAAATAAAGATGTACGAGCGCAATATTACCCCCCTAGACATTAGTCTGGGTTTAGAGTTTTGGCAATATTTAATCACATATATACAAACAACTAGACTTATGTTATCGAATTCAATCTTACTTGCTTCTTTCTGGGGCTGCTGGTTTCCATTGATGCTGGCTTTGGGGTTTTCCTGGCTACTAGGATACTGGATTAAAAATTATATGATGTCCGGACGCTATAATGAGCTGGAAGCAGAATCTAATAAAAAGGTATCTGCCTTACAAACTGAACTGGACACCAATCTAAAGGCTAAAACTAGTCTTGAGACTGATTATAACTCAATGAAAACCAATTTTGCTCAGATAGAAACAGATCTAAGACTGGCTCGTCAAGCAGCGAATGAGGTTAAAGAGGTAGAAGTGATCAAAGAAGTGGAGGTCATTAAAGAGGTGCCCGTGGAAGTGATCAAAAATGTAGAAGTGATCAAAGAAGTACCTGTGGAAGTGATCAAAGAGGTTGAAGTAGTGAAAGAAGTAGAGGTTTTCCGTGATAAGGTGATTATCAAAAACCAAGATGTTATCAAAGAAATAGAAGTGATTCGAGAAGTGCCTGTGGAACTATTTAAAGAGATTGATAATGTTAAAACGGTTGAAATCATCAAAGAAGTTCCTGTAGAGACGACTGTAGAGGTGATTAAAGAAGTAGAAGTGATTCGAGAAGTGCCTGTACAAGTAATCAAAGAGGTAGAAGTGATCAAAGAAATTGAGGTGATTAAAGAAGTAATGGTGGATAGAATCGTAGAAGTTAAGGAGATCGTGGAAGTGATCAAAGAAGTTCCTGTGGAAGTGATTAAAGAAGTGGAAGTGATGAAAACCGTTGAGCTTACGCGCGATGTGCCAGTAACTAAAGAGGTAGAAATCATCAAAGAAGTAGAGGTCATCAAAGAGATTCCGGTGGAAATGATCAAAGAAGTAGAAGTGATCAAAGAGGTCGAGGTGATTAAGGAAGTGGAAGTCATCAACGAAGTGGAGGTCATCAAAGAAGTAGAAGTGGAAGTAATTAAAGAGGTAGAAGTGATCAAAAACGTAGAAGTCATCAAGGAGGTACAAGTTCCTGTCGAGGTGATTAAAGAAGTAGAAGTCATCAATGAAGTGGAAGTCATCAAAGAGGTACCTTTCGAGGTAATCAAAGAAGTGGAAGTGATCAAAGAAGTACAAGTAGTAAAAGAAATACCCGTTCAGGTGATTAAAGAGGTAGAAGTAGTAAAAGAAATCGAGGTAATTAAAGAAGTACCTGTTCAAGTGATTAAAGAGGTAGAGGTAGAGAAACTTGTAGAAGTCATTAAAGAGGTACCTGTTCAAGTCATCAATGAAATTGAAGTCATCAAAGAGGTACCTGTCGAAGTCATCAAAGAGGTACAAGTAATTAACGAAATTGAAGTTATCCGCGAAGTGCCTGTCGAAGTGATTAAAGAAGTCGAAGTGACCAAAGAGGTTACCAAGGAAGTACCTGTTCAGGTCATCAAAGAGGTAGAAGTGATCCGCGAAGTACCTGTTCAAGTGATTCAGGAAGTCGAAGTGATCAAAGAAGTGCCTGTCGAGGTGATTAAAGAAGTAGAAGTGATCAAAGAAGTAGAAGTTGTACGAGAAGTGCCTGTTCAGGTCATCAAGGAGGTTGAGGTTATCCGTGAAGTAGAAGTCATCAGAGAAGTGGCTGTTTCAACCAATACCAACACACAGACGATCAAACCGGTTGAAGTTATTCGTGAAGTTACTGGTCGAAAGGTGATTAAAGATACCTCCAACGGTATTACTACTCGTATTGAAAAGGAAGATACCCAAATCGAAGAGCTGAGCGAGGTCATTACTACGGATCCTGATAATCTGAAGGTAGTAGAAGGAATCGGACCAAAGATTGAACAATTGCTTTACGAAGCAGGAATCAATACTTGGAAACAACTTTCTGAAACTTCAACTGATGAGATCAAAACCATCCTCGCCAACGCTGGATCTCGCTATAAAATGCACGATCCAACTACCTGGTCTGAGCAAGCTAAACTCGCCGCTCAAGGCAAATGGAGCGAACTCTCCGAATGGCAGGATAAACTCAACGGTGGCGTTTAATATTTAAACTCCCTCAAGAGAATTAAACATAGAATATCCAATACCGGAACACCATCGTGTGTTTCGGTATTTTTTTTGCCCTACTACCCTTTCATGCGTACAATTTCAGAAATAAATTACAAATATTAAATATTTTATATATATTTGCATTGACTCTTATTTTGTTCAGAATATAATACGGTCAGAAGCCTATAACAAGAAATAAACTTTAATTATTATTGAATTTTATTTTGATAATAATGCGGCATTTTATAATTTAACAAAATATTAGAGATCTAACTTCGATACTATTTTTTAACCTATCTAAATCTTTCCTCAATATGAACATTACGTTTAAGGAACTTCGGAACTTAAAGCACAGCTTACCTACTGGTAGCGTTCGTCGCATCGCACGAGAATTACAGATGGATGAGCAGGCTGTAAGGAATTATTTTGGAGCCAAGAAGTATGATGCTGATAATCAGATTATTGGCAATCACATTCACCCTGGCCCAGACGGCGGATTTGTTGAGCTACAGGATACGCGTATCCTTGATGCAGCTCGAAAGATTATTAAATCACGACCGATCAATGTTTAATTAGTGGAATAGAAAAAGAGACGCTCAAACCATTTGAACGTCTCTTTTTCTTTAGCATACTTTATTTTAAAATTACATCTTCAAATAAAAATCCTTGGTCAAGGCCACATAATCATCTGTATAGACGTGTCGTTTGTCCGTTTCAATCACCAAGGTTTGCTCTTCCAAAGGCTGCTCCTCATAGGCAAATTCTAATAATAATCGCTCCACTGGTTTACCTACTAAAGGTAAAACGCTGGTTTTCTTCGTTACATAAAAATGGTATTGCTGCGCCATTTCCTCAAAGCGTAATCCTTCGATATAAGGCAAGATCATCACAAATCGACCAGATTTATTCAGCAACCGTCTTACCGCATGTAATAGATCTCCATTGGGCAACCTCACCGTCCGGCGCATCAAATTCTTATCTTCGTTGCTAGAAAAAGTCCCTCCACTAAAAAAAGGAGGATTACTGACAATCAAATCGTACCGATGATCGGTAAATTTTGCAAAATCCTGTACGGGAGTGTTAAAAACCTTCAAACGTTCCGACCATTTTGATTCCGCAAAATTTTGCCGAGCTACGTTGCTGGCTTCTTCACTTATTTCTACGGCATGTATTGCTGCTTCCGGTAGCCGCTGAGCCATCATCAAAGCAATCAAACCTGTTCCAGTCCCTATGTCTAATACCTTCTTAGCGTTGGCCACATCCGCCCAAGCGCCCAGTAAAACCCCATCTGTTCCCACCATCATCGTGCAATCCTTTTGATTAACCGTAAACTGCTTAAACTGAAAAGGCTTTTTCGTATTAATATTCTTGGTCGTTGCCATTCGTTTTTTATTTTCTTCCAAAATTACTAAATACTTGTCATAAGTCTAATCTAAACTATTCTGGATCTGATTCTATTGTATTACGGATAATCTAATCTTACAGTATTACGACAAACAAATACTTGATCTTTAAAAGAATTCTTATCTTTTTAACATTATTGCTCTATTACTAAGGAACTATAAATTTTTTCAACCCTACTTTTTTATCAGAGGATTCAACTCGAATAAAATAAATCCCTTTTTGAAGATCAGAGATATTCCATGGAAAAATCTCTCCAGACCAATACACTTGATTTACAAGAATTAACTTTCCTAAATTGTCAAAAGCTTTAATCGTCAAAGATCCACTAGTTTGTTCTGGTAAATTGATAAATACCATTCCATCATGACTAGGATTTGGAAAGAAACCAAATGATACATCACCAACTGTCGGATCAATATTCAACGGATCAGCATTGACTACTATTTTCACCACCTTGTACTCCGTATAAACAAGATCATCTACCCTTTGATCTATTCTAAAGACCATATTATATGGGCTTAAATCAGCATGTTCTGCTAAAATATCCCATGAAATGGTTCCTTCTACTGGGCCAAAAGAAAAGTCGTTTGGAATATCGACACTTGCAGGATTATTGATTAGGAATGGAAGCCCTAAGACACCTATTTTTAATTCTGAATTATTTTCACCAACCGTAAAGTTGAAATTTAAATTATCTCCATTTTCTAAAAAAAAGTCATCTTCCGGGATATTACTATTAGTCTCAAAAAATTCTTCAGCCACTCCTATATCAAATTGAACATCTCGAATAGTGGTACTCAAAATATTACCATTTCGATATTCAGTAACTTGAATTGTGACAACATACGAAGCTTGAAATTGAGGCGAATCCCAAATCAGTAAGCCGGTCTCGGAATCAATGGACAGACTTCCATTTTGCGGAGATCCAACATTATTAGGAAAAATATAAAGAGGAACTGGAACGCCAACTGCTTGCAACGGCACGATTAATTCGTATCCCAGACTATCTCCTTCCCGATCAATAGCTCCCAAAATATGATAGAGCGGAATGCCTACAAAACCAAATTCAGTGGGTGGATTAAGAAATTCCGGTGTATTATTATCAATAGAACTCACCACCAAATTTGTCTCAATATGGAAAGAGACATTCTCAGAAGTGGGGCCATTTATATTTGCTATCCCTGCATTTCTATTTCTATCTGTCATAGAAATAGTATAATTCCCTTCATTTGCGTAACTGTGTTGAGAAGTATAGGTATTGAATTTAACATCACCACCAATTATCACAGAACTATCTCTTTGTACCCACTCACATAAACCATCTCCCCAACATAATTCTAAGCTATCTCGATCTACCCAACTACTTGACTCTTTTGTATAAGTCATAATAATTGCCTCATGCTCCAGATAACCTAGCTTTTTAACTTGAATTTCGCCAGCTTTATTATGGGTACCAAAAAGATTATTTGACATCAACATGAAAATTGCAAAAAAGTAAAATAGTCTACTCATGATTTATTTTATTATTATAGCATTATCATTTCAAGTTATAATTAAGTTGAACGAAAATCGCCTTCCCTCATGGTTTACAGATCCGCAGATCCACCTAAAACCAACCGGTCTTTTTGCGGCTTCTTCGTCGAGTAGAAGTTTTAATACCCAAAACGCCCAATAGTCCTCGCGTCAACTCTCGTGCTACCGTACGCCCAATCTGTCGAGTAGTGGTATTGGAAACCACTTTTTCTAAAGTTGATTTCTCCGCTTTTCCTCTCCTTGCTTTCTTTTTCTGAGTAGTCATTTTTTCTTTGTGCTCCGCTTCTTGTGCTTCTTCTATTTTACCTGATAAAATTTCGTAAGCACTCTCCCGATTGATCACTTCATTATATTTATCGATTACTTCGGACTGATCCAGCACCGCTTCTATTTCGTGTTTGGTCAGGACATCCATACGACTTTGTGGAGCCCGCAACATGGTGTGTGCCAGTGGCGTTGGAATCCCTTTCTCATTAAGCGTCGTCACCAGTGCTTCTCCGATCCCAAGTTCGGTTAATAGCGCGGCGGTATCATAATATTCTGAATCAGGATAATTTTGCGCAGCCAGCTTAATGGCTTTTCGGTCCTTAGCGGTAAATGCCCGTAAAGCATGTTGCAATTTTAGTCCTAACTGACTCAATACTTCGTCTGGAATATCCGTTGGATTTTGGGTGACAAAAAATAATCCTACTCCTTTAGAACGAATGAGTTTTACAATCGCTTCAATCTGATCTAGTAAGGCTTTACTGGCTTCATCAAAAACCAAGTGTGCTTCATCAATAAAGATCACCAGTTTTGGTTTGTCGCTATCCCCTTCTTCCGGAAAAGTAGAATATACTTCTGCTAGCATCTGTAGCATAAAAGTGGAAAATAATTTTGGCTTGTCCTGGATATCCGTCAAACGCAAAATAGAAACGATTCCTTTATCATCTCGCGTTCTGAGTAAATCCTGTACATCAAAAGAGGTTTCGCCAAAGAACACATCCGCTCCTTGTTGCTCTAATTCGACTATTTTTCTTAGAATAGATCCCGCTGAAACGGTAGATATCCGACCATACTCCGCTTCAATTTCTTTTCGTCCATCTCCGGTAGCGTATTGTAAAACCTTTTTGAAATCATCTAAATCCAACAAGGCCAATTCATTATCATCACAATACTTAAACAATACAGATACGATTCCACTTTGTGTATTGTTTAGTTCTAGAATTTTAGAAAACAACGTAGGACCAAATTCCGTTACGGTTGCTCTTAATCTCGCCCCTTTTTCATCTGACAAGGTTAGAAATTCCACTGGGCTATCTCCAGCTTGGAATGGAATTCCAATCTTCGCATGACGTTCATCAATCTTAGGATGTCCTTCAGAAGGAACAGCAATTCCACTTAAATCACCCTTGACATCCATCAAAAGTACTGGAACACCCTGGGTAGAAAGTTGTTCTGCTAGTATTTGTAAAGTTTTCGTTTTTCCTGATCCAGTGGCTCCCGCAATGAGTCCGTGACGGTTCATCATTTTGAGTGGTAAACGCACCATCGCTTCCGGTACTACTTCACCATCCAGCATGGCACCTCCAAGGTTGATAAAACGGCCTTTGAAGCTGTATCCATCTTGGATGTTTTTTAGAAATGATTCTTGCTTTGACATGTGTTCTATTTAAATTGTTGAGTTTATTTATTTTTCTATAATTTCTTTCACTTTATTCCTAAGTTGTTCAATTTCTGGCAGGTAAAGTTGGTATTTTGAAACTACTAGTTTTGAGTTATCATTCAACATTGCATATTCTACCATAATATCATCTTTTTCCTCTGAGAGGATTAGCCCTATTGGTTCATTATCAGTTTCCTCATTAATTTCTTTGGTATAATAACCAAGGTATAATTTCATTTGTCCAATATGTTCATGTACTACTTCGCCAATTTTTAAATCTATGAGAACATAACATTTCAATTTGACATGATAAAAAACCAAATCAACAAAATAGTGTCTATTGTTTAATGTTATTCTTTGTTGCCTTCCGATAAAAGCAAATCCTTTTCCCATTTCGAGTAAAAATTTCTGCAAGTTGTCAATTATCGCTTTTTCAAGGTCACTTTCTGTATATTGATAGTTTTCAGGAAAATTTAAAAATTCAAAAACATATGGATTGCGAGTAAAGTCTTCCTCAGACTTTACTATTTGCCCTTCTTTGGATAATCTTAAAATTTCATCTTTATCTTTCCCAATTGCCAATCTATGAAACAAGCCTGATTGTTTTTGTCTTTTTAATTCTCGTATTGTCCAATTATCATTAATTGCCTGTTGTTCATAAAATTCTCTGGCTAAATCATCTTCTACTTTTAAAAGTTCATAATAATGCGACCAACTCAATTTGTGTGACAATGTCTCACATTTTGGATATTTCCCATAAAGGAGTCTCATATAATTGAGATTACTCCTGCTAAATCCTTTGCCATATCGAAGGGTTAAATCTTTGGATAGATTCACTAAAAGTGCTTTACCATATTCTGCTTTTAGTCTTCCACCTTGCTCAAAATCCACAATATGTTTACCAATATCCCAATAAGCTTTCAGCATTTCTGTATTTACAGCAGTAATTACCCTTCCTTTTGCTGATTGGTAAGACTCACCGATTTTTTCAATGAGTTGGTGATATTCTATATTCTTTCTTAGATCGCTCATAAACCATTTTAATAACCAAGCCTTCCGCTAATTTCCCACAATTCTCTAGTTGAACTACGGTTGTTGTTTTTTCTTCTAACCAAGGACAGTTGGTGCATACGTTGTGCTGACGATAGGAGCCATTATTTATTTTTCTTGAATTAATATTTTATTTAATAAAATAAGGTACTATACACTTTATGAGTAAAACATTAAAATAGAGGGAATTGGAGTATGTTTGTGTTTACCACAACATAAGCATACTATGAAAGTCCAACTCCCTCCAGTGGGTGAAATTACCCGTTTTTTTCCAAATCACCGCAAATGT
>CALFWZ010000043.1 GCA_937928405.1 uncultured Saprospiraceae bacterium | reverse complement strand
AACGCTTTCTTGAATTCTTCTCGTAATTTTTCATCAGCTACTAAATCTGACATCCGGGGTGACTTCTTCTTTTTCATGTCAATCTATTTTTTTATTAAATTTACAAAATATGATTGACACACTTTATTTGAACAGTCCCTTTATTTGGCAAAATATGATAAAAGACTCTAACTCTCTTGCTGTTTCAGGTTAAAGCACATTCTCAAAAGCAGGATGAACAAAAACTTAGCCTTCATAATCTAGAATACCGTCATCAGCCCTACCCCATTTTCTGCTTTTTAATACTTAAACATCAAAGAACTTCTCACAAAAAGAAAATTTAACACATTTTCTTATCCCCCATTTGTACTAGATGCAAAAAATCAGAAACCTGACTAATAAGCAATCAGCTATAAAACAATTTCTCTACAAATTCAAAAAACAAGTCTTAAAATTATTTAACTCAAGAAAGTTATTTTTCCTAATTGAAATCAGAAACCTGATTTATGGGTAAAAATGGTATTAAGAATGTCTAAGAGAATGACTAGGTTTGGCATTTACACATCTTATTTAACATTTATTTTCATAAAATGAATAGACGCTAATAAGAGCATTATTTAGTTTAAGCTAAAATTCATAAAAATCAGGATTCATGAAAGCTAAAGTTTTAACCTCTCTTTTCTTTTTTATACCACTTTTATTGCTGTCTCAAACAGTTTCGGTTAGTAGTATAGACGCAAATGGGCCAAATACTGGGTCAATTATGGCAACTATTGTTGATCCACTAGAAGATTTTGCTCCTTATGAAATAATTTGGACTAATAGTAATGGTGAAATAGCAAGTTGTTTCTTTACAGAAACAGATATTATTAACGGAGAAGTTTCTTGCGAAGCAACAAACCTCAATCCTGGGACATACTGTCTTGAGGCCACTGCTTTTATTTGTGATCAAGAGGAAGCCGCTCAGATAAATAAGTGTTTTACTGTTTCAGGGTCAAATTGCACCAATATGCTTGCAGGTTATTTCCCCTTTGAGATTCAAGAGGCTATTTGTTCCTCTGAGACTATCGATCAAGTCGTGATGATTTTTTCAGATGTAGGAGAATGTGCTAGAAATTCAATTGGAGAACCAAGTGTAAATTTCGAATGGTCTAATGGTCAAACAACTGCCTATCCAGCTGAATTGCATCCTGGTGAATATTGTGTAACGATCACTCCAACCGAAGATGTAGCACCAGCATGTTCAAGCTGTTTTTTTGTATCCTGTATTGAAATTCCAAGATTGGATGAACCAATTATCATAAATGCTAGCACAAATAATATTTGCATTGCCACGGTTACATATGTTGGTCTTCAAATAAACTACCGAGTTTATGGTTGGATAAATGTAGCACCAACAGGTGGTTTTGGGCCTTTTGAAATCGCATGGCTAGATGGAGATAATTCAGGAGCGTTTCGAAAAGTTAATAGCCCTGGTACTTACTGTGCGCAAATTAGGGATAACTGTAACAACATTAATTATGAATGTTGGGATATTATAGAAGAATTTTCTGATGCTCATTGTCCAGTCCCATATTTCCCTAAAAACGATGATGCACGCTTAGAAGAAACTGTAAATGAAATTACTGCAAATTGGGGGACGTTTAATGCTAAAATGGATGTTGAGGACGATTGGGAATTGCGTCTTGAGAATTCTTCATATGATTTTGTAAAGTACAACCTTTTACAAAAAGGTGAATCAGAAGAATCTGGAAAGATTCACATTATTAGCCAAAATGAAAATTTTGAAGCTGAGGTAAAAGATAAGACTACGGAATCAAATGCTATTCCTCTTGATCAAAAAACTAACATTAAGGTTTTCCCTAATCCTGCGTCCAATATTGTAAATGTGCGAATAATTGCAGAAAATTCAGAACCTGATGTTTTACAGATATTCAATATTTCTGGAAAGTTGATGTTTGAGCGTGCTATTGAATTAGTTCTAGGCGAGAACAATTATTCAATTGGTGTTAAAGATATTCCAAGTGGAGTTTATTTCTTAAAAACAGAATTTTCAACACCAACAAAACTTATAATTACTAAAAACTAACGATATGAAAAATTATATAAATAAAATTGTTCTTTCACTGTTTTTTGTTTTGATTTCAGGAGGTATCCAAGTTATATTTGGACAAGAAACTTTGAATAAGGAAGGTAACACCGTTACTACAAATACCACTAGTTCAAACGAGGATGGGATTGAATATGAGTGTGCTCCATGTACCATTTCCTTTTCTAAGTATACATCAATAGAGAGGCTAAACCCTATTCCTAACGCAATAAGTATTAAATTGCCTTCTAAGGGAAGATTTCTTCTTGGGTCAAGATATGCTGATGCTGATGCTATAAGATATAGAGGATCTGGATGTCCCGAAGGGATTGAATTAAAGACTAAAATTCCTATTGAATGTATTAACAATGGGGGTCATGAAACTAAATTTACAATTAATCAAGGAAGTAGTAAAGCATCTTTTAGTGCAGATGACTCACAAGTAAATTCAACAACTAGAGGTTCTAATAGGATTGCAGGCTATAGACCTTATACAGAGCAATACGGAAGTGATTTTGGGATCTATCAAAGCGATAATGCAGAACTTTTTACTTTAGATAGCTGGAATTCAAGTGAAATCAGTGTTATTTCAATAATTAAAGATAGATCTACTCCTGAAAATCCACAAAATTTTAGACTATCGAATTCATCAACCTGTAAAGACTCAGATGTTACATTTAATGAATGGGTTATTACCAAAGATGAAAACATACCGACAGCATTAAAATTGGAACTGGGGATGGCAACTGATGATTCTTGGGAGAAAATGGAAGACTACCCAAATAATGCGGTAGATTTTGTTTATTTAGCTGCCGTAAGTTGTACTGGAGGAGGAGCAGTAAATTTTCAAGGTCATGTGGTTACAGAGTTTTTTACTAGTGCAGAATTATTGTTTGAACTTTCTGATCTTAGAGAAATTTGGAAGGACCAAAATAATATTATGACCAAAAATGAAGCAGCCTCATTAATTTTTCCTGAAGGTTTAACTCCTGAGAACGCTAGTTTTGCAATTGGTGCTACTCAGGTGAATAGGATCAAAGATACACATGGCTTAAAAGTTGGGATTGCTAATAATATCCTCGTAGAACAAGTTTTCATAGATGGTTCACCTATGAATGATAAGATTGGCTACGATCTAAATCAAGAATATAGGACTGCAGATGAAAACCAGACTCTACTTGGTAAAGCAGTGATCAAAAGAGTATTCAAACAATTTCCTGTTGGTCCTCCAAATTGGTATCTTAAAAAAACTCACACTGATGGAATTTGTGTGCCTTAAAATATCAATTGTCTCTTTTGGCTAAAAAGCAATATTGTATTGCATAATATTTTGGTGTTTCCTTTAGTTAAATAGATGTTTCCTTTAGTTAAAAATAATAATCATCTAAACATGAATTTTTTTATACTTTTACTTTTTATAATTACTCCTTCTTTTTTGTACGCTCAAGATTCTTTGATTAATATCAATTTGTTAGTGGAGCAGAATACTCAGCGGATCACCGAAAAAGGTAATTGTGATTTAAGTAACTTGGAAGACGTAGTTTGGGGTATATTTGAACGTGAAGATGGTAGAGATAGTTTAGAAAGTATTTTTTCAAAATTCTACGTACAAGACCCTAACATTTATGATATTGACTTCCTTCAATATTTTATTAATTTTTCATATCCATATCGCAGGTATTTAAGCACTGAAACTAATGAGCGGATGGAAGTCTTCTATAAAAACCTTAGAAAGCGGCTTGGCACCGTTCTGGTATCTCATCAATATTTGCTTATCAAGAATGCGAAAACTCATTTTCATTTAGGAAATCAGGAATCAGGTTATGGCTGTTTAGCAGAAGTTATCAAGCTTTACTTTTCTCGGTTTCCAGAAAATGATTCTTTAAATCCGTCTTCAAAATACGGAGGAGATAAAAGAGAATTTTTCCAAGCTTCCCATAAAGCTTTCATTTTATTCCTTTCAGAGTTACCCGTTAGTGACTATAGATTTAAAATGTTTTGTAATAAAAGCCTATATTCTGGATTTCGAAATGGTAATAATCAACAAGCCTATCTAACCATTAATAAAAAACTTGATGAAGCAGGGTATCTACCCTTAGAAATTCCTGACCTTTCTGGTGTAAAAAGAAAAGAAACCGCTAATAGAGATGATAAAAAAATGTACAGCACCAAAGACGAATGGATTAAGAAGCAATAGTTACCGTTTTTGTATTCTAATTATTGGTAGTGTTCTTATTTTCATCAACAGTGGATATTTCTTACCACAATCAGAATTAACAAATTCTAACTTTTCTACTAACGATTGCTTTTGCAAACAAAGTGACACCATCAAAGTATGCTACTTACCAAATGATCCATATTGTTTAGGGTTTGATCTTACTATTTGTAATTATTCCTTAGATGGCTTTTTCATGGAAAATAGCCTTTCCTTAAAATTACTTAATCCAGCATATTTTGGTCCAGCAGGAATTGTAAAAAATCCACTCATCCTAGACCCTATTCAAGATATTACCAGTGTAGAAGATATAACTTGCCAAGCATGTGATCTATTTTTTGTTGGCTCTTTCAATATTGATACCGTTGCTGGGACAGGTAGTAATACTGCGACATCGGTTCCTGAAGCAACGCTGGAACATATAAGGGCATGGTCAACTACTTGCGAAAGCAATTTAGTCATTGTCGGTCAGGCAGAGGCCGTTCCTTGGGGATATAGTGTTGGAAATGTTAATATTAATCCAAATAGTCCTGCACCAAATAACACCCTATTCTCAATCTTTGATAGACCATTTGGAGTAGTGGACTCATTTAATCAAGGAGGGAATTATCAGGCAGTCTTTACGGATGGACCCCTATCTGGATATCAAACTCTTGCCGTTGATGCAGAAGGTCGTCCCACAATTCTCTTAGATAATGCAACTAATGATATTATTGTCAGTGATATTTCAATTTTTGCCAACGCTCCAGGGATCATGACCCTTGGTGATCAGATAAATAACCAACAAGATATTTTCGCTTGTAATACTTTCGCCTATGGATGTCAAATTGCTTCTGGAGTTAACTCTGCCATGTCTGTTTTAGAAATCTGTCCTGGCGAATCTGCTCAGTTACCATCGGGAGTATTAACTACTCAAGTTGGCTTTTTTGTAGACACTATTTTAAATTTCAAAGGCTGTGACTCAATAATTTTAACGGAGGTGAGAGAACTTTATAATGATTCAAGTTTCTTTGAGTGGACTAGTTGTGAAGAAGATTCCTTTTCTATCGTTGTAAATAATATTACTTATGACCAGACAAATCCTACGGGAAATGAGATACTTCAAAATATAGTTGGTTGTGATTCAATAGTAAATATCCAGCTAAACTTTTTGTCGAACTCGGACAAGATAATAGAACAAGAGTCCTGTGAAGGCAGTAATTTTTCTTTGGTTGTTAATGGGTCACTCTACAATGAGAATAATCCAACAGGAGTAGAGTTATTAGAAAATTTTAGAGGTTGTGATTCAATGGTAACGATTAATATAGATTTTGAAAAAATTGATACAAACTACATTGAATACTTTATTTGTGAGAATACTTCCATATCAATTCAAGGAGAAGAATACGTTAAGGGTTCCATAGATACTATAACTATTGAAGGAAATGGGCCTTGTGATTCTGTTATAGTTTTTCAAGTATTTGAATATCCTGAACCAGAGGTTCTACTTCCTGAAGAAATTTATATAAGTACCACAGGACAAGGAGTTCTAGCAACTAATATTCAAAATGACTTTGACTTTGAATGGACTCCCAATATTGGTTTAAGTTGTAATAACTGCCCTAATCCAAGAATAACAAAAACAGAACCTGAAATTGAAAGCTATTTTTTAACCATTTTTGATTCAAACAATTGTTCTTACGAGTATGAAGTTAAGCTAAATTATAATAATGCACCTTTCATCCCAAACGCCTTTTCACCAAATGGCGATGGAATCAATGATTATTTTGAATTCTTTCTTCCTTCCAGTGGGCAAGAAATATTAGTAAGAAAGTTCATGGTTTATAATCGGTGGGGAGGAGTTGTTTTTAAAAGTACGCAAGAACTAAATTCCACTAATCAACACAGGTGGGATGGTAGAGAAATGGATACTGGTGTGTATGTTTACCTGATTGAACTTGTCTATCCAAATGGAGAAGAAGTCTCTTTTTCGGGGGATTTGACTTTGATAAGGTAGCTAGAATTTTGACCTTGATTGATTCAGCGGCATTGTAAAAGAGGAAAATTTTAAGACAGAAGCCATTCTTCTTTGAATAACTACCTTCAAAATATAATCAAAATAATGCTAATCAACATTTTGTTGATACTAAAAATATTTTTATCCAACTAAAATTTTGATTTCTTTTTTTCTGACTTTATTTTTACGAAAAAAGTAGAAAAAATCCAAACAATGAAAACCTCTTACTACTCCAACTACTACGGTAGAACTATAAACAGTCATGCTACTGGGTTGAAATTAGTTCTTGGTGGTACGGGACTTGGTAAAACAAGTGGTATTGTGCAGACGATTCTGAACCACCCAAATGAAGATGAAAGAAAATTCATTTATGTTGCAAATAGAATTCAACTACTTGAAGAACTGAAAAGGAGTGTTGGCCTCGCCAGATGTGTTCACTTGAAAAGCAATTACGATTTATTTAAGGATTCAGACCTCTTACCATTGCTCACCGACGAACCCTTAATTAAAAAATATTATGGTTATTTAAAAAGTATTGGATCTGTAAGGGTATCTTTTCAAAAATTTATAAATGGTTATAAAAGAACTGCCCAGTATATAGATGATGGTTTCGATGATAAAAATTACATTGAAGGTAAGATTAGTAGTATTATCTCTTGTTTTCGCAACATCATAAAAGAAGCATACAAAAACAGTACTGATAATAATATTTCTAACAATGATTTCGGGTTCACTCAAAATGATTATCAAAGCTTAATAAAAAATCCTTCAATACTATCAATATTTCCTTACCTCGAGTTTAAAAATAATTCTCAGAAAAAATTGTTATTGGTAACGATTCACAAAGCTTTCAAAGGCTTTTTTGATGGCAAAAAAACTATAAACCTTAATCAGTTTAAAGGCGATAATGGCAATAATATTATCATCTTGGATGAGTTTGACTTCTTGGAAAATGACCTTCTGCAGCTCATTTGCGATGAACCTGACCTTGAACATCCTTTTAAGTTTGTTTCGGCTTTTTATCAAGCGATGGCAGTTAACAAATTGCCATCAGCAAATTATCTCAACAACAGTCCAGAATTTAAAGATCGGATTAAAAAAATAATTGAAGGGATAGAATATCTAGAAAAGATTCACAAAATAAAATTCCCAGAAATTGTACACTTTGTTTGCACCAATGATGCTGTTAAAGGCAAAGCAATATTCCAGACCAACTATACGATTGTAGAAAGTAAGTTATATCTAAATGATAATAATAGAGAAAACTCTTTTGATTTAACATTTGAAGAAACTAAGCTAAAAGCATTTATTCTTTTTGATGTTGTTAAAAATTCAGCCATAAAGATCATCAAATTATTCAATGATCTAGAGGATGAAAATATTTTGTTGTACCGAGAACTATTAAGACATTGCTTTGAAACCTCGGATGCCTTTAAAAGATTGATAAAATCCATGTATGTTTTCCCAAAGGTAGGAAAAGACGTAACTACTAATTATGAATATTTGCACTACAATGGATTTAGTCTTTATGAAATCAAAGAATTCACTAATGCCCAAGCAGATACGGAGGAAGTGAAATTTAAATATTATTCAATACACGAAACTCCTGAAAAAATAATTTTAAATCTTGCCAAAAACAATTTGGTATTTGGCCTTTCAGCAACCGGAGAAATACCAAGGCTAGTTAAAAACTTTGACATTAATTGGTTTGCAAAACAACTTGGAAATAATTTTCATGAAACCAGTTCCGAAGACATAAATGATATAAACAAAGCTAATAAAGCAAAAATAGAGACAAGAAAGAACAGTGTAAAATTTGAATTAGCTAACTATAACTCAAGTGGCGAACACAATGATTTCGTCGAAATTGTTGCAAGTCTTGGATTATATAATGAAGACGGAGAAGACGTTTTTAAATCTAACAATAAGTATTGTAAAGATAGATTAAAACATTTTTTGTCCACTCTTGTCTGGATTGACCAATCCAAAACTACAATAGAAAAAAAATCAGATACACACCTAATCTTTGTAAGTTCTTTTAAGCAAATTCTTGCTTTTTTTAATAATTGTGATTCACAGCATGAAGACAATTTATATTCATTTGAGACAATAATTGATAATACAACCCAATTTAAATATTATGAAATTACAGTTAAAAAGACAACTTCAATTGTAGTCTTTTTCGATGCCCAACAGGCAAAGCTTATTCAGAACAATAAGAATACTGAAGATTTTTACAATAGTCTCTTCTGGCAAAAAAAAACAGTTATCTTAATCACTACGTTTAATTCCGCAGGCAATGGAATTAATTTACAGTATTACAAAGCTAAAAAAGGATACCGAAATAGGGATAGAAATGATTTAAGAGATTTCAAAAACATCCATTTGCTGGATTCTCCATTTTTTTATTTTAGCTCAATCGATCATAGAAACACTGAAAATGAAAATTCCATAATTAAGCAAAACATCTATTACCTTTCAAAACTTGAAAAAAGTAATCTCATTACTCAAAAACAATTTAAGAGTCATTTGAACAGAATTAGAAAATGTGGTGATTATAATAGTGAATATTTAGAATCAACGGAAGATGGTTTATTTAACCAGCTTTCTGTATTCATCCAAGCTCTTGGCAGAATTGAGAGGGTATGGAATCCTATGGATGACCAAACTATTAGATTAGGAGATAATGCATTTCGAGTATTTGAAGAATTTTTCAAATTAGACGAAAGATTATTTATAAAGAATAAAATTGCAAAATATTTCTCTAACAATATTGTAGAATTATTCCAACAGATAGGAGATCAACATCAAAAGACTCAAGATGATATTTCTGATCTTAAAGAGGAGAGATTGAAAAAAATAGACGGTGAGTGTAAGGCATTTATCAATTTACAATTAAACCGTCTCGATTTACTTAGACAAGGCCAATTAGATAAAGATAATTCTAAGAACGTTCGTGAGGATTGGGAAACCATTAGACGAATAAGTTTACGTCATAATTTTAATCATCCTATCGCTCAAGAGAATTCTTTTGTTTTCACCACACCATACTACAAAGATGGAAAACTAAATATCAATCAAAATAGCGAAATCATTCCGATTGATTTAATTGATAGTAATTTCAAATATTGGAATTTAGATGGAATCTATAAAGTTATTAGAGAAAACGAAATCATCAGGAAATATTTCAGAATCAGGGGGTACCAATTAGGATTCGACAATCATCATCAGTTTTTTGTCCCTTATTTTTACCAGTCTATTTTATCTGGTGCCATTGGAGAAGAGGCTATAAAGGCAATTCTCATAAAGAATTCATTACCTCTGGATGAATCTGAAATTCCTAATGAATTGTTTGAACTTGCTGATAGCAAAATAAAAGGCAAAAGCTGGTTCATTGATTTTAAAAATTACGGTCAACGAACAATCAGAAATTTCTCACTACCACCTGATGATCCTTTTTACCATTTAAAATTGAATGAAAAAAAGTTTAAGGATCTCTCTATAAGAAAATGGAACGCAATTAATAGTTTTTACAAATCGACCGATTGTAAATTGATTTATCTAAATCTTTTAGGCGACGAAGAAAGTATTATTAGATATTACGATGAAAATTTTAATATCATTGATAATAACTTTCTTAAAGCTAGAATTATAGTAGTACCAGCCGTATTATCAAGGGACGGCAGTGATGCAGGCTACAATAAGCTAACTGAAGGATTTACTGTTTTACTAGATCACCTTCTCAAAAAATGAAACATGCTTAGAACAACAAACTTTATTTTAGACCTGGAGCATAACAGTTTTTCAAACCTTAAAAAGAAGTTATCTCTTTATAGGTACCGTTTACCCCAAAATTTTAACTATTCTGATAAAAGACACCTTAAAACACATAATGAATATAAAGATAAATTAGATCGACCATATTATTTTCATTCTCATGTGCCCGCAATTTACGTACTCTTAAATAAAAAAGAAAAACCACAACCGATTAACTTTGAGTATCTAAACCATCTCTCTAAGGGCCAACAAATTGGTTTTAATGAAATTCGATGGAGCGAAATTTTAAAAATTCTTTTCTCTCAGTTTTTCTATAATTCAGATAAGCTTCATCGAATTTGTCAGAATAAAATTTATGCAATAGGAAAAACAAATGAAGAATTTGCAACTGCAGTCCATATTGATCTCCGCGCAAATTCAGCTTTCATGATGAAACCAGAGAAGTTTGAAGAATTTTTTATCGTCCCTCAAATAAAGTATTTTCATAAAGCAAATGTCGAAAAAATAAATCCAGATTTTTTATATCAAAATCAATTTTATGAACAAGTAATTAGTAAAAATGGTGCTTTTTTCAGCCAAATTAAACCGAAAGAAGTATTGAATTGTCAGTCTTATAAAAAGAATAAAATTTGGATTCCATCAAAGCCAAATAAAAGTAGGCCCACAAAGTTCAATTGGCATTCTGATGATGCTAATTGGAAAAATTCTCTTGGCTATATAATTTATAATTTTCAAGAAAACTTTTCTAAATATTTAAAAGATGAATTTGATATTAGAGTTGAGGCAAAATTAAGAGATAGTTGTAAGCCTTATACCCCAAGAATAAAAAACAGAAGAGAAAATAAATATTCAAACAAGAAAGATGGATATACCGTAAATGGAATTCCCATTCATGCCTTAAAGAAAATTTTTGTTTTTGATAATCGCCTTATTGAAAATGACAAATTAATAAGTACAGTTCCACTTCAAGAGTACATTGATTTCCTTAATGATTTTAGTACTGAAAATAGGTTAAAAGTAAAATTTGAAAAAATAATAGAAGAAGAATTTACACCTTCCACTCCTGTTTTAATTTTACAAGATTATACACCGGAAGATTTTAAAGCTGGTTCGGATGGGTTGCCTACGGGATTTTTATCACTCAAAGGGTTTGCCGACCCTTATAAAAGCTTATATAAAAAACACTCTCAAATACCAAAACAGAGTTTAAATGTAAATCCTAACAATTCATCTGATTTTAACGATAACCCTTTCAGCTATCAAGGATATTTTCAATATCAGATAGACAAATTCAAGCTAGAGCAAGATAAGATTATCGTTTGTTTAAATGAGTTATTCTTAAAGAAAAAAATTCTTAATAGTGAACCCCTCATGGGAAGTGATACTCATGAAGACTTTCCAATTAATGAAGGAAACTTGCTCTGGGATTTAGCCTATATTTCTAGGAAGGCTATTCTATTCTTCGAAAATGGTGTCGCAAAATTTATTGACTTTGAAAGTCCAGAAGGAAAACTAAAAAGAAAAGAACTTCTGAAGTCATTTAATCTGAATTGGAATGATGATGTTATAAAGAAGCATAAGACGAAGTACCCTTATTCTAGTGATAAACAACTAGAGACAACAAAATTTATCATTGGTAAAAACTTAGTAATTGAGATTGAAGAAAACCAAGATAAAAGAAAAGAAAGAATTTTATACAATTATGCTGGAATCAAGGAACGAAAAAAGGAAAATCCTAAAGCTAGTGCTCGAAGCAAAGACTTAATACTTGGTTATCAAGGTATTTGGTTTGACCCCTCTGATAATGCTTATTCTGTCGGGGCTTATCAAGCTTTCAACAAAAAACAACCGAAAGCTCATATAATAAGAAAGTTCTCTGGATATAGAAATGATAACGATTTTGATATTCAACTATTGCTAGAATCGCTTGCAGTGGAATTCGTTAGAAATAAACAGTTTACCGTTTACCCTTTCTTTTTTGATCTATTGAAACTTTATCAAGAATAAAAAATTCTTACAAATAAGCACAAACAACCCCAAAATCCACTGGCAAATAACTGGCAAACAAAAAACGAGCTATGAAAATTAATTCATAACTCGTTGATATTCAAGTCGGGGTGGCAGGATTCGAACCTGCGGCCCCCTGCTCCCAAAGCAGGTGCGCTAACCGGACTGCGCTACACCCCGAATGTGTAACTATAATTTTCTTTCTTCGCAGAACCTCTGGTCCTCCCGATCTCATATCGGGATGCGCCAACCGGACTGCGCTACACACAAATGTGTAACTTCTTTTTTGCGCTATACCCTAATTTTTACTTGTCTGTAAATAAATTGATATAGCTTGATGGCGGAGGAGGCGGGATTCGAACCCGCGGTACCTGTTTCCAAGTACGTCGATTTAGCAAACCGGTGGATTCAGCCACTCTCCCACTCCTCCGAGTGTTATTTTTATACCCTAACCAGAAAAAAATATAAATAATTCCCAGTGTTGATATTATACCGCTTTCGATATACAAGGTTACACCTTTTGGCCTAAAAATAAAAGCTGTTTTTCAACAGCGGCACAAATGTATAAATTGACAGCCAATAAATCAAGGAATTGATGGAAAATATCGTTGTTTTTAGTGTAAAATCCAAAAAATAATCTTTACCTCACCTTCTTTCAGCCAGACACTCCAATTCTATTTGGAGTTTTTGCTTTATTTATCTTTCTCCTCGTATTTGCCGGCATTAACTGGCAACATTAATCCCATCAAAATTCCTACTCCTTCTTGATAAGCAGAAGCATCCCCTAAATCCGTATCTACGAGCCCCAGTGCATAATTGACCCGCACAAACATCCGCTTTAGTCGGGGTAATTCTAATTCCACTCCTACTCCCAAATGAACGCCAATATCGAACCGACGAATACCATGCTCTTTAAAGTCCAGATTCATTTTTTCGAAATTAAAATTATCCAATTTTTTTAGCACCCCAGCCTTTAATCCATAAGCAAAATAAGGACCACCAAAGGCCCCAGCTCGCAATTTTTTAAAAGGTAGAAAATATTGGTACTCGATAGGAAGCAATAGATAGGAAATATGCCCCGCAACATAATTAAAGTCCGGATTAAGATTTTCAGTCGGAAGATTGGAGGGCTTGTCAGCCAATCCAAATTGTACCGTTAGAGCGCTAAAGTCAGAAAATTCTTTTTGAACTTGTACCCCAGCATTTATTCCCTGATCCTTTAGTCCGAAATAACCTCCCCCTCCCAGTCCTACTCGGACTTGTGCCAATAATAGGATTGGTAAAGAAAAAAATATCAGCGTAAACCAGCGTTTTACAGTATTGGGCGTCATCTATCGTTTTGCTTAGGTGATCGGAATTGATTCCGCAAAAGACTCTAACGCAAAAAGAGTTCCCTAAAGTTTATAGATTAGAAAATTAACAAGTACAGGTTATTAATACATCGCGTCTTAACCTAGGTATACATCCGGCTTTCTGCCTGTCTACTTAGGTAAGGTTCCTCATTTCAGGCACTGTCATTGGCCATCCCGTCCGCTTTAGTTCGCTTCGCGCATGAATCTCCTTCGTCGATTTCGCGGTGCCTGCCGGCAAGTTCACTCACTTGATGCACTGCATTGGCCATCCCGTCCGCTTTAGTTCGCTTCGCTCATGAATCTCCTTCGTCGATTTCGCGGTGCCTTTCGGCAGGTTCTCTCTCTTGATGCACTGTATTGGCCATCCCGTCCGCTTTCGCGGTTCTCTCACTTGATGCACTGTCGTGCATCACCCTGCGGGATCGTTCGTTCACCCTGCGGGATCGTTCGTTCATTTCATAGAGACACTCGCTTTGCCTCGTGCGACAGAATTCCTTGAAACCCATTCCCAATCTGGAAATATCTTTTCAGCAATCCGCATCAACGGATATGGAGCCAACACGATGATTCCACCCAGCACCGCATCTAAAAAGAAGTGATTGCCTGTAATCACAATCATCCAAAGCACAAAAATGGGATAAATAAACATCCCAAATCTTATCCAGTTGTTTTTGGAAAGAATAAGACATACCACAGAAATGAGCAGCGCATTACCAAAATGCATCGAAGGCATCGCAGCATATTGATTAAAAAGTTTTGAAAGGTTGCCTTCATAAAGGTTTATGTCACTGATCGTCAATAACGTATCCACAAATCCTATTTCATTTAACATTCTTGGAGGAGCACAGGGAAAACCAATGAAAATAAAGAGGGTAACCACATTAGCCAATAAAAAACCATTACGAATAAAGAAGTAATAAGGTCGCTTGTAATGATATAGCCAAATAAAAAATATAATGGTAGAAGGCAGATGAATTCGCATATAAAACTCATTTACCCACTGAATTAATACGGTATGGTCTATCACGAATTGCTGCCATGCAATTTCATGAAATATCCCCAACATTTGCTCCCACTCAATCACTCGGTAAGCATTCGCAAAAGCCGTCTGCTCATCACCAATAGCGATATAACGCGAGATCTTGTAAAAGATCATGAATATGACAAAAATGAGAATCTCCCGATAACCTGGTAGATTTTCTTTCTTAAACTTAAAATGGGGTAATAACTCTTTAATGCTCATAATTTCTTGTAATAATTATTTGAAGTTATTCAACAGCTATTTTGAACAACTTCACTTCGTAATGGGCGATAACGAAAAGAGGCGCAAGATACGCTACTTCGTTGAAAACCACTAGATTAATAATAGACTTTATTCTAAGTCAGGCATATTTTTTGTCATACATACAGCAACTCCTCCTCCACTTCGCTTCAAAACTCCGCCCGACAACTTATAACCTTTTCTATGAAAAATATTTTCATATTCCTAGCCTTTCTATTCTCATTTTCCCTTTCTGCTCAGTCAGTTAGAGGGTTATATGTGAATGATTTTGTTGATATTATCGGTAACTCAGCTGCTGAAGACGAATTGCTCGCATTTGCCCAACAACATGGTTTTAACTATCTACTCTGTTATAACCTCTATTTCATTCATACTCAAAAATTTTCTATCACCGACGTCGAATCTGCGCAACCACTAGCAAATTTTATGCGAAGGGCTCGACGAGATTATGGCATTCAGTCTATAGGGGTTGTAGGAGAAACCGCTCGCTCCTTTGAGCGTTTGGAAATTTATAATCAACTATATCCTGATCCGGCCGCCCGCTTTGATGTTTTTAATCTGGAATTTGAATTTTGGAATCAAAATATGATCAACGAATATTATTGTGATACGTACTTATCCAAAAATCATCTTCCCTGTGATACCGCTGGTGCTTTTACTTATTATCATCGTCAACTGGTAGAAATAAAACAACAAGCAACACGTGCCAGAGCTCTCACGGAAGTATACATCGGCAAACCTACACCTGACCAATGTAAAAAAATAGGGGCCATCTGCGATCGAGTTTTAGTACATTACTATCGTTCTACACCTATATACAACAACGGAAATAGCATTTATAACTATAATTCCTATCGACTTTCGGCCCTAGCACCTTCCCAAGGAATCCTGGATATCCTACCTATTTTTGGGGCAGGTCCTCAATTTATGGGTGAATGGATTGGGCAAAACTCACTGTCAGAAGCCTTTTCTATCTATATGGACGGTCAAAACGCTTGGAACCCTAAGGTCGAACCCTGGAAAAATCACCTAAATATTGCCGGCCACCAATGGTATCGATATACCGACCTTCGAGTAGACCTAGCAAACGTCACAACTACCGATGACCCTACTACCAATAATTCACTCGTATCAACTGAGATTCCGACCGATTTTACGGTAATTCCCGGCTATATTGATTCGCAAATTATTATTCCGAAAATCCAGTCTGGCACCGCTACCCTACAATTGCTCGACCACCAAGGAAATATTCTCCAACAAAATAGAGACGATCATCGTCATTCTGTTAAACTAAATATGAAAAAGATTCCATCAGGGGTCTATTTTCTTTCCCTCTTACAGGGACCAATTACCCAGCATTATAGAATAGCCGTACAGCGGTAGGATTTATCAATCTATCTGAAGTTAATGTTGAAAATTTCTAGTGCTGCGATTTCGTTCGGCTTAGCCACGCCAAGCTCCACCAAAAAAATAACATTAATCGAGGCTTAGCGCTATGTAAATTTCGTAGGATTTGTTTTTCAAAAAAATTAAATAATCCTAGTAAAATTCGATCTAATCCTATTCTGGATAAGCGTTTGTGGGTTCGCAAAAGGCGGGTATCCATCATCGCATAGTTTTTCTGTAGAATCACTAAATTGCGAATGGCTGTTTTGCGTTTTTCTAAAAAAATAGTAGGATCATCTAATCCTAGATGCAGCAACCGATTCTCCAGATGCCGTACTTCTACGCCTTCTTTTTTCAGCGACCAACCATACAAGGTATCCTCGTGTCCATATCCAGAAATCCCATCATCAAATTTTATTTTTTTAAACACTTCATTCGGAACAACAAAATTAAAGGAACTAAATCCGTGATGGGGATCTCGTGCTCGTTGGTCTGCCGCAACTACCTCTCGTTGGCTACCGATCAACCAATGCAATTCTTTTCCTTTCGGAGCAACCATCGCATAGGCCGTACCGCCCACCAAAACTGTATTGGAGGCGAGCTGTTCAACATAATTTTCTAAAAAGTCTTCGCGCTCAGGATGACTATCACAATCTAAAAATAACAAGTAGGGAAATTTAGCGCGAGCACCGAGGGCATTCCGAATGGCGGATCGTCCCAAATTTTGAGGAAGGTTCTCGTATGTAACCTCTTCTATTTCTCCAATAGGTTGATTTTCTATTTTTACAGCTTCTGTCGATCCATCGTCCAAAACGATTATCTCAAATGGAATTTCCAACGCACGGCCCTGCCGAACTAATTCGGAAACCAATTGAGTAACTGGCTCCGCATACACTGGAATTAAAATGGATAACATGCTGTAAAAGTAATAGGTCTTAGATCGGTTATCAAGTTTATTTTTTATTTTTGATTTTCAAAACCAATTAACAAATCGACCATGCTCAAATCAACGATCCTTCCCCTGCTGCTTTTATCGATCCTTTATACTACAAGTTGTAATAATAATCAGACGGACTTAACCAATAAGATCAGCAATTTACAGGCAGAAATCACTCAACTAAAGGCTACAACTACTGATTCAGAACCAGGATTTATTCACACTGTTTATTTTTATGCTTCTGAAGGGTTAACGGAACAAAGAAAGAAGGAATTTATAGAAGGATTGGCAGACCTTGCCAAGGCCCCGTCTATCCAAAAGGTCTATTACGGCCCACCAGCTGGAACAGATCGCGAAATAGTTGACAATAGCTACTTGGTCGCTTGGATTTGTCATTTTAAATCCGCCGCTGACCATGATGCCTACCAAGTCGATCCAATTCATTTAAAATTTATCGAAAATTATAAAGATGTTTGGTCAAAGGTATTAATCTATGATAATCTATTAGTTGACTAGATCAACTATTCTCTTGCATGCTACACGCCGCGGTGACCGTCGGAATCGGTCCTGCCACAATATCAGTAAATTTGCCTTGAACATTAACCAATTTATCAAAACCTCGGGCACGTAAAATAGAAGCTGCAATCGTAGACCGATAGCCACTACGACAATGTAAGAAGTAGAAATTTTCAGCATCTACTTCACTCATATTTTTATTAATAAAATCCAGTGGAAAAGATTGGGCCGTCGTCACGTGGGCAGCATCATACTCTCCCGGTTTACGCACATCCAATAGTTTGATATCTTCGTTATAGCGAGTCGCAAAAGTATCTGTATCAATCGTCTCCACCGTATCAACTTCTTTTCCCGCAGCTACCCATGCCTCAAAACCACCTGCCAGATGTCCTACCACATTATCGTATCCTACACGAGCCAACCGCTTCACGGCCTCTTCCTCTTTTCCTTTTTCTGTAATCAACAAAATAGGTTGTTTCAAATCTGGAATTAACGCACCAACCCAAGGCGCAAAACTACCTTGCAATCCAATAAAGATAGCGTTGGGAATAAATCCTTTTACAAAAGTCTCTTTACCTCTAACATCTAACAGCAACGCCTGCGTTTCGTTAGCAATTTTTTCAAATGCCTCCGGGGTGAGTGCTTGTGCACCACGCTCCATGACGGTATCAATTGATTCGTATCCCATTTTATTAAGTTGGGCATTGGCCGAAAAATAAACAGGTGGCGGTAATAGGTCGTCTGTCACTGCTTCGATAAATTCGGCTTTAGTCATATCTGCCCGGAGCGCATAATTTTTTTGTTTTTGGTTGCCTAACGTATCCCAAGTTTCTTTGCTCATACTTTTACCACAAGCAGATCCTGCTCCATGTGCCGGATAAACCAATACATGATCCGGTAGTGGCATAATCTTATTACGAAGACTATCGTATAACCAACCCGCCAAATCTTCTTCGGTTAGATGTCCTTTTTTTTGCGCTAGATCTGGTCGACCTACATCTCCGATAAAGAGGGTATCTCCAGAAAATATCGCATAAGGTTCGCCCGCTTCATCCTTTAATAAATAGGTGGTACTTTCGGGGGTATGTCCCGGTGTATGTAAGACCGTGATGGTTAATTTTCCTAATTTAAAAATCTCTCCATCTTCCGCTAAATGTTTGGTATAACCCGTTTCTGCTTCTGGTCCATAAACGATTTTTGCACCTGTTTTTTCCGCCAAATCTAAATGGCCAGATACAAAGTCTGCGTGAAAATGGGTTTCAAAAATATATTTAATATTTGCTCCGTTGGATTTTGCTTTTGCAAGATAAGGACCTGTTTCTCGCAACGGATCAATAATCGCAGCTTCTCCATCACTTTCAATATAATAAGCGCCCTGCGCCAAACACCCCGTATATATCTGTTCGACTATCATAAAAGTCTAATTTTTACACAAAAATAAGGAGAAGTTCTTTAAAACTCCAAAATTGCCATTGAACTAATTAAATCACTTGGAAAATCATCCTCCTTTCTTCAACAATCTCTGTTTGAAAAGGGTTCATTGGGGTTTATTTTAAAATAAATGCATTATTGGTAAATCGCCATAAATCCAGCAGCGTCTACCTCATCGGCAGACTTTATCCGATAGCGTTTTCGATCTGAGAAATCTTGGACATAAGGATGCTGAAAATCTGCAAAAACATCGGTATCTACTTTTCTTACTTCCATAAAAGTCTTTCCCAAAACCAACCCTATTTCTCCTGAATCTGCGAAAAAATATTCTTTTAATAATGGAATAACAGAACGATTAAAAACTTTCCGTAAGTCCGCTAGGTTATGTACTTGTAAAAAATAGGAATGTCCAATGCAATGAGCAGGATCCAATAGCAAGGCTATTCTTTCGTTCATAGCTTTTAGTAATAATTCCAGATGAATCCCATCCATTAGTGGCTGCTGATTAAGTTTACTAATCACCGTCGGATCGGGTAAGACCGCCTCAAAAGCAAATCGACGCCGGAGTGCAAAATCCAAATTCTCAATACTGCGATCTGAGGTATTCATCGTTGCCAAGAGGTAGAGATTCGGCGGCACACTAAACATCGTTTTAGAATAAGGCAAGACCAGATGTAATGCTTCGGGTGCTCCTGCTCGCTTGTTGGGTTCAATTAAGGAAATCAATTCACCAAATACACTGGCAATATTTGCTCGATTGATTTCATCAATAATCAACACAAAACGATTCGTAGTTTGTTTGGCTATTTCAGAAAAATGAGCCATAGAAATATCGGGCAAAATTCCTTCTGATGCTTCTACATCCACCAACGACCTTGTCTCCAAATACTGCGCTTCAAATCGTTGCAAGGATGCCAGCACAATCAAATAATCCTCCGCGTTAGATACATTGGCACTACTTCGCACCACGGCTAATGGATCGGTTAATTCGGAGGCATCCAGCGCCTGAAACTCGTAATATATTTTTTCAAGTTTTTTACGAGCAATAGCGCCCAGTCCAAAGAATTTTTCTTTTCGAACTTTTAAATTTCCGGAGCGTTCGATCCGATGCAGAAATAATTTACTGCCACTTGGTCCAGGAAAATTTTCGAACTTATCACTTTTTAAAAATTCCAAAAAGGATTTGTAGAGTGGCTTAAATTCCACCAACTGATGTGGTGCCGGAATCGCTTCCAAAATATCGTTCACCAGTTCTTGTCTGGCTTCCAATGCGATATGTTTAAAAATACCGTTTTGAATTTCGTAGCGAATTTGTCCATTTTCCGTAACGGGTTTGATTCCTTCTACAAAATCTTCGTAGGTAAAAGATTGATGAAAGGTGACAAAGTAAATCAATCCTTCCTCTACATATTCTTGGTAGCGTTGCTGCCGGTCAGCACGGGGTTCTAATTGCAATTCTTCCAGCGTCCGATGCTCTACAATCGCCAAAGCATGATCAATGGTTTTATAGGTTTTTCCAGTCCCAGGAGGTCCATGTAAAATCAGATTTAATGGATGCATTGCGGTCATTCCTTCGATATAATCTGGGATCGGTTCTTCCACTAAATTTTCGCGTTGGGCCATTCCAGCAATTAATTCGTATTGGCGTTTTGTCGCTTTATAAGTCACGCCAGATAGGCCACCATAAAACTTATCAAACTCTTTACTTTCTGCCAGCAAATCTTTGGTGATGGGACGATTCCAAAAATTATATTCAATCGTTATTTTGACATTTTCTTCTGAGGAAACTGGTTTTAAGTAAAAGCTTTTTTGCTCTTTTGAAACTTTCCATGTATCCACCGCTGACCGTATTTCTGCCAGCCCATAAACGCCAGGGTTTTCTCCTGTTTTCCAAAGAATCGCTTTATCTCCCTTTTTTATTTTTTTTCGGTGTGCTTTTACCGGAAAGGTATGAACCGCATCCATCCGCAAGGCAGGCCCCAGCAAAAATTGCTGTTCGTGCGCTTGAAACAACCAATAATTAGTTTGCTCTTTCTTTTTCATAAACCAATGATAGGAATTTATTTGGAAGTTTTTGAAAAATCCAAAGTGATTTACAAAAAGGAGTCTAAAACAAATTTTCTGCTACCTGCTATTTTCTGCTGGCCAGGGTCTTCCACCTGCCCTAGGAAACTAAAAAATTGCATCTTACCGTTTTTACAAAAAAATTGCTTGAAAAATTTCAATCGCAAATTCAACCGCAATTTCAACCTCAAATTGGACAGTCATAAATAGATAATTACCTACCATTTAGGCGATTAAGTCTTTTTTTCGTTAAAGAGAAAATTGAGGTTGCTCTTGAGGTTATAAATCTTCTTCGTACCTTTGCCTTTCATTTTTCCATATTCAATGACCCATATTTATGAATGAAATCATTGCCACTTTTGATCCTATTCAAACCGGATTATCTAAAGATTTAATGACTTTTGGTATTTTAACCATGGTGCTACTCTGCGGATTAGTAATCGGTAATCGTATGAAGGTCAAGTACGAGCAAAGACATTATAAAAACATGTTATTGATGCTCGCTTTTTTTGCCACGCTGATTTCTGCGGGTGCTACTTTTTTCACCTGGTTGACCACGATCAAACTTACCCCCGTGGTCATGCGGGCACAGGATATGGATACGCCCTATGGTACCGTGGATTATACCGATATTCGAAATGCCTATTATTATCAAGATAAACAAACTGCAAAATTTGCTGCTGATAAAGTAATTAAAGAAACGCAGTTTTTAATTATTGACGAAATAAACCGCAAGTCTCACGCACTCAGCGAAGAAAATTATGATATTGATAAAATATTTTCTCTCCTAGAAAAACAGGTAAAACAATTGCCCGAAGCTCAGGAATCGCCAGCCACTAATGAATAATGCCAATCAAAAATTGAAATTTTCGCCTTTTGCAGTTTGCTTCTTGCTTCACTCGACCGCGATTGCAGAGGGCAAGAAGCAAGAAAACCATAACCTTCGCAAACAATCTTAATTTAGTAATGGCCAACTTATTTTTAAAACCTGATTCACATGGATGATCTTTATTGGTTAATCGGATTATCTGCTGCTTTTTTAATTGGAATGGCAAAAGCCGGAGTCAAAGGGTTGGGTCCCTTTTATGTTTTACTCATGTCTCAGGTTTTTGGAAGCAAAGCATCTACGGGTATCATCGTTCCATTATTTGTCATCGGAGATCTTTTCGCCGTTATCTATTATAATCGACATACTCGCTGGACTTACCTTTGGAAGTTATTGCCTTGGATGGCTTTAGGTGTTTTTCTGGGTTCATGGATAGGAAAAGATCTTCCCGAAGCCATCTTCCGACAAATTATGGCTGGCTTAATTTTAGTAACCGTCATTGGTCTTTTTTGGTGGGACCAACGCAAAACACAACCCATCCCTAATCAATGGTGGTTTGCCGCAAGCATCGGCATCATTGCTGGAGTCACGACGATGGTCGGCAACTTGGCAGGCGCTTTTACTACGATTTTTTTCCTCGCTGTAAGGCTTCCTAAAAATGAGTTTATCGGTACCGCCGCCTGGCTTTATTTTATCATTAATTTATTAAAATTTTTCTTGCACACCTTCCATTGGGGAACGGTAAATTTCGAATCTTTAAAAATAGATTTAACGCTCCTTCCCGCTACCATCTTAGGAATCATAGCAGGAGTATTTTTAGTTAAGAAAATAAAAGATGATGACTATAGAAAATTTATTTTATTGGTCACTGGTCTGGGAGCTTTGTGGATTTTGTTGAAGGGGTAGAGTATGTCAAATTAAAGTTGAAAAACACAAGATTTAAAATATTCCCTCATAAAAAAAGCAAGTAACCACCCGTAGGTAATCACTTGCTTAAATTCACAAAAAAATCTGTTTCCAGAAAACTTCCTAAGAAGTTTCCGGTACAGTCTCATAGTATGTAATCTCTTTTATCGGTGTATCTGAATATAACCAGAATGTCTATTACCGTTGCCATCCTCTAGCAGATAGAAATACGTACCATCTGGTAATACCTGACCGGTCCAGCTTCCATCCCAAAGGGTATTTTCGTCGTACTGACCATTTTCGTTATAACCGTAAGCATCTTTGCGATACACTTGGTTACCCCAGCGGTTAAAGACACAAAGCGTATTATTTGGAATATTCCTTAATCCTTGAATCATAAATACATCATTTACACCATCATTGTTGGGCGAAAATCCATTATGGATAATTAACTCCGAGTCACTGATCGTATCACACGCAACATAAACTGTCACGGTAGAAGTATCACATCCCAAAGCATTGCATAATCCATAAGTCAGTGTATCTGGAATGACATCATCACAATAATCCGTATCTGGGATATAAGTCAGTAATCCAGTCACGCCATCTAAGAAGGCGACACCATTATCTGGCCCTGCTACAATATAGAAGGTATCAATCATCTGATTACCAGCATCGTCATTATTAACGATGACGATATCTACCGCCGTATTAATAATTGTGTTAGCGGTATCACGGCTAGCCGTTGGTGACGATACTTGATTAGAAGTAGTATTGAAAACAAAGGTGGTCGTATCACAGACCCCTAAATCATCACACATCACAATACAAGCCGTATCCATACCTACTTCCATTCCTGTTACTTCAATACAAGTAAATCCATCTAAGAAATTTACACTCGTTGAAGTACCCGAAGCATCTGGACAAACATTGTCAATGTCAATTATATTTCCAGCTAGATCTGACGTATCCAAACAAATCGTATCCGTAATACCAATTACTAGATTCGCTAAAATGGTATCAGGATTAAGACAATCTACGGTAATCGCAATGGTATCTGTACAACCGTCAGGTCGTTCAAAAATCATTTCATGAAGTCCCGCAGCTAATTCAATATTGGTTCCACCACCCACGATAGCATCAACGGTTGGTAAAATCGTTAGACTATTCGTCAGTAGTTGGCGAATATTTAAGGTACCATAAGTATTATCAGAGTTAGCTCCCGTAATTGTTTCAGCGACTAGATCGTAAGTCCAGCTACTTCCGGTATCCCAAAGATTCATAGAATCTGTCAGTGCAACTAGATCCGCAAATTGACCACTAAACATAGTTCCATTCACCGTCCAATCTTCCAAATCATAAGGTCCACTACCTGGGACATTTTCTGTTTCATAAGTAAGAACGGTATCCGCACCACAAGCCGTTAATAAGTTTCCATAAGTCATTCCGTTATCGGTAATAGCAAAACGAGTTGCATCGTTGATAGATACTGGAACACAAGCAATGGCCAGATCATTACAATCTTCTAAGGTTAATAGCTGGCTATCCGTGCTGATAAAATCAGGACAAAGAGGCGTTGGTGTGCAATCCACTTGAACGGCAACCGTATCTGTGCAACCAGTTATGTCATCTGTTACAATAACCATATGAAAACCCGTATCTAAGCGCATAGCGGTACCGTTAGATCGAAGAATTGGACTTGGACTTAGCGTGACCAGCGGATTACTATTTTCACTAATCGTCAAATCTCCGTAGTTGTTCAACGAGCTTCCACCAGTAATTAATAAGCCACTATAATTCCAATTACCTGTCGGATCAATTACATTAATACTATCCACTAATGCAGCCGGATCAGTGAAACTAACTGGGCCAAACATAACACCACTAATCATCCAACTATCTAATTGATAAACACCTGGATTATTAAAGGTTACCGTTAGATAACTTTGAATAGAGTCAAAATCACAGCCTGCGAATCCATTATTGTAAATAGCTCCATTATCCGTAATCGTATAATTTGCAATATCTGCTGGTAAAACAGCGATACATAATTCCGTAGAATCGATACAGTCTCCTGCGTCCAGTGTCAACGTCTCCTCCATAAAGTATTCCGGGCAATCATCACATTCCGCATTTACATAAATAGTATCAATACAACCAGTGTTGGTATTTTCAAATACTAATTCGTGGAAGCCAATTGGTAAGGGTAAAGAGACTTTACTGGGTGTCGGTTGTAGATCAGCAGGAGACACCGCTACGGTTATTCCAAACTGAACAATGGTAATCGGACCGTAATTACGGGTAAGATCTCCTCCGTCAATACTAAAGTTGTTAGAGATAAACCAATTTCCGTTGGTATCCCATGCATTCATAGCATCCACTAATTCTTGAATCGTATTAAAGTTCATACTGAAAGTCTGACCATCTACAATCCAAGAGTCTAATTCATAAGGACCACTATTTCCTTGGTTAGGGAAATTATCATAATTGTAAATAATTAATGAGTCGAAGTCACATCCCTGAATCTGTTGTGTATAAGGATTTCCATTATCAGACACATTATAGTTGATAAATTCTGTCAATAAAATTGGCGTACAATAGAATGACATTTCATTGCAATTAGCGGCTGGAACCGTGATCGTATCCACTGCAAATAATGGTGGACACTGACAGGTCAAAGATACATTTACCGTGTCTTCGCAACCAGTAGCCGACTCTCTAAAAATAACCTCATGCGTTCCTGCGCCAAAAGTCAATTCAATATCAACAGGTTGATTACGCTGCTGCGCATTCATAATTCCAGGAGCAGAAGAAACAGTTTCTGTTAGGTCAAATCTACTATAAACGTCGGTTGTCATTATGTGACGAATTTCGTTATTCGCTGGTACATGTACCCAGTTACCTGTTGGGTCCCAGACATTCATCGAATCTTTTAAGGATTCCATATCAGCAACCATTCCTGAGAAATTCACTCCGTTCACCGTCCAATTATCGATCATATAAGGTCCCGTCAATCCGGCACCAGGCAACCCGCTATAATCGTAGTAAGTCAGCGTATCAATTTGACAAGCCTGAATACCACCTGCATATGGAGCTCCATTATCAAAAATACTATATTCACTTAAGTCTGTTAAATCAATATTGACACAGATAGTACCATTATCACCACAATCAGTTAGGGTGATCATTTCGTTCTCTAATGTAATAAAGTCTGGGCACATTTCTGGTTGTACTTGCAGGAACATGACCGTTGTATCACAAGCTCCAAAAACATCACATGCCACTAAGCAAAGCGTATCTGTACCTACAAATCCAGTATTAGGCGTATAAGTAATACAAGAACTTCCATCTAAATTAGCCATTCCGTTAGCAGGTGTTTGACATAAAGATAAGGTAGAAAAATTGCCTACTAAATCTGAAGTATCCGCACATAAAGTCGTCGTGGTCGTTTCAAATGGTGTCACCTCAAATAAGGTATCTGGCTCAATTGTTCCTTGTACTGCCAACGTTAAGGTATCCTGACAACAAGTACTTGTATTGTTAAAAGCAATTTCGTAAATCCCTATTCCACCCAGATTTATTTCCATACCTGGTGTGGCTAAAGTATCTACCGTACATCCAATAATTGGATCGGTATAAAGTGCTCCGTTTACGGTAATTTCGTAATTCATCGTATCATCAATAGATACCGGAACACAAATTGTCGGTGCTCGTCCATCCGCAACTAATAAGGTATCTCCGCTAAATAGGACTGGACAAACAATTGATTGTTGTGTTAAGGTAACTACCTGGACTGGACTCATACAAGTACTATCGGAGTTCGCAACAACTACGTCATAATTTCCTGATATAAGATTATTAAAAGTATTATTTGTCGAGAAGGTCACACCTCCATCAATACTATATTGTAAGGGTGCTTGTCCTCCACTAGTCGTTATTTGAATGCTTCCATCCATCGCATCACAAGCAGAAGGATCAACACTATTAACCATATCAATGACTGGCTGTGGGTTTACAAAGACAGTCACACTATCCGTTCCACTACAAGTTCCAGATACATTAACTATATAGGTAGTCGTTACTATTGGGCTTGCGACCGGAGTAGGACTTCCTGGATTATCTAGCGTTGCAGTAGGTGTCCATAGATAAATGGTTCCACCTAGTGTTGCGTTAAGCTGTGTAGCCGTTCCTTCGCAGATGGTTACATCTGGTCCAGCATCTATCACTGGACATCCTTGGAAGAATCCGGCATCGATATCATTGTTTGGTGCTAAGCCATCAAATGTAAAGACAGTCGTATTACCCGTTGTTGGATCCGCATCACTATCTAAATCATCCGTTGTCGCATCTTGTGGAGAATTCGCAAATGTATTACCTCCCGTATTCGTTGTAGCGTCAAAATTCACATAATAATCACCTACTGGAATATTATTGAAAACATACGCTCCACTCGCATCTGTGGTCGTCGTAGCAATTTGTATGTTATTATCATCAAACAACGTAACGGTTACGCCTTCGATGCCAGGCTCACCAACATCTTGAAATCCGTCTTCATTTAAATCTTCAAAGACAAAATCTCCAATTGTATTCGTCGGAATAAATCCTGCGTCTATATTGTTATTTGGTCCCAAAGCATCAAACGTAAATGTTGCGGTATTTCCCGTTATCTGGTCTACCACATCACTATCTAAGTCATCCGTTGTTTGACTTGGAGGTGAGTTGATAAACGTATTACCACTTGTATTCGTCGTCGCATCAAAATTTACATAGTAATCGCCTGCTGGAATATTACTGAAAACATACGCTCCACTCGCATCCGTGGTCGTCATAGCAATTTGTACATTATTATCATCAAACAACGTAACCGTTACCCCTTCGATTCCAGGTTCTCCAACATCTTGGATTCCATCTCCATTAAGATCTTGGAAAACAAAATCTCCAATTGTATTCGTTGGTACGGCTGGCTGGTAGAAGCCCGCATCGATATCATCATTTGGTCCACTTGGATCGAACGTGAATGTAGCCGTATTACCTGTCGCTGGATCAACGTCACTATCTAAATCATCCGTCGTTGCATCTTGTGGCGAAGCCGTTAGTGTATTACCCGCTGTATTCGTCGTCGCATCAAAGTTTACATAATAATCACCCGCTGGAACAGCTGTGAAAGTATAGGCACCCGTTGCATCCGTCGTCGTCGTGGCGATTAATACATCATTATTATCATATAATCTTACCGTTACACCTTCGATCCCTGGCTCGCCTAGATCTTGGATTCCATCTTCATTTAAATCTTCAAAAACAAAATCTCCAATGGTATTCGTCGGTACGGCTGGTTGGTAAAAGCCGGCATCGATATCATCATTTGGTCCACTTGGATCGAACGTGAACGTAGCCGTATTGCCTGTCGCTGGATCAACGTCACTATCTAAATCATCCGTCGTCGCATCTTGTGGCGAAGCCGTTAGCGTATTACCCGCTGTATTTGTCGTCGCATCAAAATTTACATAATAATCACCCGCTGGAACAGCTGTGAATATATACGCACCTGCTGCATCCGTCGTCGTCGTGGCGATTAGTACATCATTATTATCATATAATCTTACCGTTACGCCTTCGATCCCTGGCTCGCCTAGATCTTGGATTCCATCTTCATTTAAATCTTCAAAAACAAAATCTCCAATCGTATTATGAACTACTGGCTGATAGAATCCAGCATCAATATCATTATCTGGCGCGGTTGGATCAAATGTAAAGATGGCGGTGTTACCCGTCACTGGATTAATATCACTATCTAAATCATCCGTCGTCGTACCCGGTAGCGTGGCATTAAACGTATTACCTGCCGTATTTGTACTCGCATCAAAATTTACGTAATAATCACCCGCCGGAATATTTGTGAATACATACGCTCCACTTGCATCCGTCGACGTCGTAGTAATTTGTACATCATTATCATCAAACAATGTGACGGTTACTCCTTCGATACCAGGTTCTCCGACATCTTGAATTCCGTCTCCATTTAAATCTTCAAAAACAAAATCTCCAATTGTATTGGAAATAATATTAGGAATTAATCCAGCATCAAAATCAAAATTATTTGCATTGGTGATAGTAAAATTAGCAGTTTGTCCTCCAGCATCCGCATCACTATCTAGATCATCTGTGGTCGCATCTTGAGGACTAAAGTTATAAGTTGCATAATTTGAATTATCAAAGAAAATATAATAATTCCCTGGAGGTACATTATCAATTTGGTAAGCACCAGAAGCATCTGTTGTCGCAGATCCAACTAAGGCATCCGTAGCAGCATCCGCCAGAAAAACATCTACGTTGTCTAAGCCCGGTTCTCCAACATCTTGGATACCGTCACCATTATTATCTTGCCAAACAAAATTTCCAATACTAAAAATAGTTGATTGGTAAAATCCAGCATCAATATCAAAATCGTCTCCGTTAAGTGGATCCGTAATAAAATTACCTGTCATATTGATAGATTGATCAATATCACTATCTAGAGCTTCTGTGGTAAGAAAATTATCTTGTGGGGAAGTAGTTAATGTATAACCATTGGTGTTAGTGGTTTCATCAAATCCAAGGTAATAACCACCAGAAGGAATGTTTGTTAAATTATATATTCCCATTGAGTTCGTTGTCGTAGAACTAAAAACAGAATCATCTGATGAATTAAATAACGTAACGGTAACGCCTTCTATTCCCGGCTCACCTAGATCTTGAATTCCATCTTCATTTAAATCTAGCCAGACAAAATCTCCAATCGTCATAACTGGAATAAATCCAGCATCTGTATCTATATCATTACCCGCAGTCGGGTCAAAAGTAAATACTGCTGTACGAGCTGCGACCGGATCAATATCACTATCTAGATCATCTGTCGTAGCATTGATTGGAGTACCTAAGAAGGTGTTCCCATCTGTATTCGTCGTAATATCAAAACTGACAAAATAATCGTCTGCTGTCACGCCGCTGATGGTATAATTTCCATTCACATCGGTAAATACCGTATCTAATGGTACGCCAATATTATCATTTAAAACAACCATAACTCCAGCAATTCCCGGTTCTCCCGGATCCTGAATACCATCACCATTATAATCTGCAAAAACAAAATCTCCAATAGAACCAGCTTGGATAAATCCAGCATCAATATCGGTATTATCTCCAGCAGTCGGATCAAAAGTAAAAGTTGGCGTAAATCCAGTAGATGGATTGATGTCACTATCTAGATCATCCGTTGTTGCATCCTGTGGAGCAAAAACAAAACTATTCCCATTTACATTCGTAGTCGGATCGTATCCAACATAGTAATCGCCTGGTGGAATTCTATCAAAAACATAGTTTCCATTTGCGTCGGTAACTACCGTTGCAATAATTATATCTGTATTGGCATCATAAAGATTGACAGTCACCCCTTCAATTCCGGGTTCACCAACATCTTGGATACCATCATTATTTAAATCATTAAAAACAAAATCTCCTAAATCTGCGACAGGAACTAATCCTGCATCAATATTAAGCACATCAAAACCAGCAGTCCCCATAAAATCTGGCGTCTGTCCAGCTGAATTGGCATCACTATCTAAATCATCTGATCCAATATCCATCGGACTAAATGCATATTGTTCACCTATTCCGGTCGTATCAAAGATGATATAGAAATCACCGGAAGTTAATCCAGTAAACATATACATACCCATATTATCCGTTGTGGTTGTATTGAGTAGCATATCGGTATTGGCATCGTAAAGGTTGACGGTTAGATTATTAAACCCAGGTTCGCCAATCTCTTGAATACCATTGTTATTATTATCCATCCAGACAAAATCTCCAAAATTTCCATTACAATCACTAACTGTGATGGTAGTAGTACCTGTTCCTAAACAACCATTTCCATCCGTATAATCATACGTAATAATATGGTCACCAGCACCTGCAATAACAGGATCAAAAATACCACTAGCGCCATTCGTTATTCCAGTACCACTAAAAGTACCACCCGCAGGAGTTGCGTTTAGAATAACCGCTGCATCTGTAGAACAATAAGGTCCAGCAGCAGTAATCTGGATATTTGGTACGGGTACAATTATTTCTGTAAAGGCGCTATTAGAACAACCATCTGGATGATGGAAAACATACTGAATCATGTTTGATCCGGCTACGGCTTGGCTTGGGTCAAAAACTCCACCCATCGTGTCCGTTATTCCAGTACCATAGAAAAGACCACCCGCAGGAGTTCCTGTAAGTATTACTGGAGGATTAGATCGACAAAAAGGACCCGCACCATCTAATTGCACAGATGGAATGGCTCCTACCGTAATATCAGCAGTAGCCGTTTCGCTACAATTCTGTGCATTCGTAAAAGTATAAGAGATCGTATGTGTTCCTGGTCCGGCAACTCCTGGATCAAAACGGCCATTCATTCCATCAATGATTCCAACGCCCGTATAAGTTCCACCAGCAGGTAGACCAACTAGCAGTGTGTCAGGATCAGTTACACAAAATGGACCAATAGGATCTAAGGTCACGGTAGGTGAAGCTAAGACTGTTACGTCTACCGTAGCTGAGCCAGAACAACCATTTCCATCCGTAAAATTATAGGTAATCGTCGTCAATCCAGTGCCGGCAATAGCTGGATCAAAAGTCCCCAAAGCACCGTCCGTAATTCCAGTTCCACTAAAGGTTCCTCCACTTGGTGTCGCGGTGATATTACTTGGAGTCTGCATGACACAGAAAGGTCCTGTGTTACCAAAAGAAATACTTCCAGTTCCTGTCACGCTAACAAAAATACTATCTACATTAATACAACCCGCAGCATCAGTAATCGTTACGTAGTACATACCATTATCGGTGGCACTAGCATTTAAGATCGTTGGATTTTGAATGCTTCCGGCTGAGAAAGCCGGCCCTTGCCAGTTCCAGTCTACTGCTAATCCACCGTTCTCATTTAGCATGATATCCGCACCTTCACAGATAGGACTATTACTAGTAACCGATACGTTAGGAGCAGGAGATACTGTTATGATTATTTCTTGAAAAGGACGACAGTTGACATCTCCAGATACTGGATTGGTAATCGCATAAATAAAATAGTCTTCGTCTGAAGCTGTACCATTCGCAGGTAAAACAATATCGTTGATAATTGCTAATCCGCCGGCGGGAGTAACGGTATCTAAAGGTATTCCACCTACATACATATCCGAACCAGTTTGTTGATCCGCAAAATATACGAAAGCAATCGCGTCCGCCTCGGTGGCATCTGTCCCTATTTGTAAACTAGTGATGGTATCACCAGAACAAATAGTTTGCGGAGCAGAAGGACTATCAATCACCGGACAATCTAGGACACTAAAACCAGTCGCTAAATCATTGGTGTTCATTCCACCACCACCAGAATTAAAAGCTAAATAAGGATAGCCATCTACACTTGGATTTACACCACTTGCGATGATAGCATCTGAATCATGTAATTCAGCGGTGAGACCACTTGTATTATTTGGAAAAGTTAAACTTAACGAATCCTGAATAATTCCAGTCGTTGTATTAAAATCTCCATTGGTTCCAATCGCTAAGTAATAATCTGTAAAATATTCTAAATTATTATTAAAACAGAATCCACCGTTGGCATCCGTAGTCGTGGTGCCGACTGTAGTTCCATCTGTCGCCATGAGGCTCACTTCGATTCCTATAAGACCAGTTTCACCAGCATCATAAGAACCATCATTATCACTATCCATCCATAGATAACTACAAATTTCTACGGGTGCAGGATCTTTTAATAATTCAATATCACCAAGTCCACCACCTTTAACTGCGTTTCCATTTCCACCCGGGAAAGTAGTTGTCTGATAAAGCAAATAACCATCTGCACTTGTTCCGTCATTATTATTAAACATTTTTACTCCACCAGAATTGAAGGTACCATCTATTGGGTTCATCACCGTTACAATGGCATCCTCTGTTCCAGGCAAAATAGCAATAGCTCCCATCACAGTTTCGAAGTGATCAGGAGTAATTAAATCTCCACAATAATATTCTCCACCGTTAGGCCCTTCTCCGTTTGCACCACAACCACCACCATTGGCAGTCGTTCCAGCACTTTCTAAAACAAAGCTACCAGCATCTAGACTTGCACGTAACAAATCTCCACCATTAATCACGGTTTCAGATTGTGTATCTGTTAGGTTTCTTTGAAAAGTAAATTTCTGTAAAGTATATCGATCTGTAAATGCCATAATCATAGAGCCATCTACATCAAAGTCCAGTGAACTCAAAAGAGGACTAGGACTACAATTTTCAAAATCTCCATCATAGGTAGATATCCAAGGTTCCCAAGTATCACAACTCCCTCCTACCACTTCTCCTCTCGTATAATCGAGTGGGAAGGTAGCTAAAGCAGTATTCCAAGTATTGCTCGCCAAGTCGTAAGCATAAACGGTCGCCGTTAAATCTAATGCTGTTCCTCCATTTTCTCAACTACAAACTACACCCGCATAAAGCTGACCTTGATAATATTTTAATCCAAAAGGACGACTTACTCCAAAAGCACAACCAGGCGATGGAATTAATCCTAAAGAGCTCACTTCACTCATTGTTGGTAAAGTTCCATTTGCATTATAAGCCGTTAGATCAATCGCCACAATTTCTTTGTCATTTAGGTTGACGACATAAAGGGTTTGTCCATCATCAGATATATCTAAGTCACCCATTCCCATTTTACCAGGCGTATCAAACATTAACGAATCTGATTCTGGTGCGTCAAAATCAATCGCAAGATTTCGCACAGGTTCCGTTCCTAAGTTAATGCCCATGGCATCTAAATCAACTAGCGTAGTAGTAACTGGATTGACACCGCTATAATCAATAGCATAAATTCCTCCTATCCCTAAAGGACCTAGTCCGACATGTCTTTTCATCATGGCAGAAACAAAAGCAACTTCCGTATAAGGGTTATAGGCAAGTCCCCACGTTGCACCAATTTCAGACATTAATACATCTTTATCGGGTTCGGGCATGGTACCTGTTCGACCGTAAGGAAATGTTACAACGGCATCTAACGTACCACTTGTTCCTCCTCCCAATGGATCACCAGGAACATAACAATTGACGATCACTTCTGGCATTGCCTGTGCGTAGTCACTTGGATATTGTACACCAAGATTGACTCCACAATCAGCTCCGTTTTCAATTCTTACAATCTGATTATTAGCTACTCCAGTAGTTGCTTCTAAATAAGCATCAGACCAAGTAAATTCAACTCGCACTGGATAAGCAGCAGGAGTAACCCACCAGTCTCCTCGAAAATCAGTCGTAGTAGTTTGGACTACATCGTTTACATCGGTGACGGTCACGATGACTCCAGATTGACCGGATTCGTTGGCATCCATGACACCATAGAGGTTAGCCCCAGCCAAACCATTGGCAGGTAGTTCCCGAAAAACGGTACCACCAATATCTCCGGGCATGCACTGAGCATGTAACGAATTACTGAAGTAAAGAATAGAGAGAAGTAACATGGCAACAGTGTACCATAGTTTCTTGCATAGACGTCTGCCCATGAGATATATTTTTTTGTGAAAAAATGCGGTATGTATTCAATGGAAAATGAAATACAAGCAAACGGTAATCAGACGATCTTTAGATAAGACAGGGGGATTTCACGTTTATTTGTAAGGAAGCGTAACTAAAAGATAGACTTCCACATAGGGGATAAGACAAAATTTATACCAAATGATTATAAATTTTACATATATCAACAATAAAAATAAATGGCGCCAATCACAATACTGCGATTGGCGCTTTTCGAAAAGTACTCTATGACAATTATTCTTTATTTTTGATACTCTACTCGCACATCTGTACGATCAAATCGCGTCACCCGCACTTCCGTTCTACGATTTTGTTGATGCTCTATTTCTGAGCAAGTTACCCCATCTGCACAACGGTTTTTTAGACGACTTTCGCCAAATCCTTGAGATGTGACCCGCGTCGGATTAATCCCTTTACTGATCAGATATGACCTCGCCGCTTTGGCTCTATTTGCAGATAAGGTCTTGTTGTATACGTTGCTTCCTCGGCTATCCGTATGTGACTCCAAGGAGATATGCATACTCGGATACGTTCGTAATAATTGCAACAAACGTTCTAAGTCTTTGCTCGCATCCAAGCGGATATCGAACTTATCAAAATTGTAATAAATATCTTTTAAGTTGATCACCATTCCTTCTCTGTAAGTTCCATTCGCATCTCCCAAAAAATGATTGTTCAACATTCCCGGTGTCATCTCATGAGCGGGTACATAGGTCGTTACTGGCTCGTAAATCGTCCGAGGAACGTACGTTACTTTCGGTACATACTGAATAGTTGGTGGTGCAGGTGGTGAGGCTACCGCTACCGGTGGAGCTGGTTCTACTTTAATTATTTTTCTAACCCCTAACTCTAGTGTTACTTCTAGTTCTTTTTCTGGATCACAATCTTCTGATTTTGGGTATAAAAATTCCGTATCTGAATCAAACCCAGATTTCATTCCTAACAATCTATACTCGCAACCGCATTCGATACATAAATCAAATTTCCCGTCGTTGCCCACTGTGTATTTCTGTGTTTCACCAGTACACTTATTTTCGATTCGTACTTCTGCTCCTGGCATGGCATTAGCATATTTTTTGTTAAGGACGATTCCATTTAGCACCATACAGGATTTTCGTTTCATGGGTACACAATAGCCTGTTTCTGATTTTAAATCCTCATAACTTACAATTGCTTCGGCATCTTCAAATCCTTTTTTGACCGACTTGATTTCATACATTTTGCCTGGCTTGATGCGGTGGGTTAGTTGTCCTTCCTCATCTGTATAAAAATCCGTGATCCTACCCTTATCGTTTTTCTCGTTTCCGATCACACTTAGGACATATTCTTGTGAATTTTCTTCAATTGGTTTTAAAGCCAACATTAAATTTCCATCACTTAAATTATTTCCAGTACGAGTAGCAGATACTTCTGTGATCGTCACTTTTGCTTTATCAATTCGACGGCTGCTACCTTCTTCGAATACACACATTTCGTAAGGCATTCCGCCCATCGCCAATAAATCATTATCCGCTGTCCATTCGTAAATATCATCTTTTCCATATCCATTATGACGACTCGAACTTAAATAACCGTGCGTCTTTTCTTCATTAATCCAAAATCCAAAATCATCTTTTTTCGTATTAAATTTCTCCCCCATATTCTCTCGTATAGACCAGCTACCTTCATCATTTTTATCTATTTTTCGCGCCATAAATATATCTAGTCCTCCCAAACCTTTATGCCCTTTGGACGAATAATATAGCGTCTCGTCTTCTCCCATAAACGGAAATATTTCATTATCTGAACTATTCACGGTCGGTCCTAAATTCTGTGGTGTACTCCAGCCACCTAACATTGATTCTACTACATAAATATCAAGCCCACCATAACCTCCAGGACGATTAGAGGCAAAATATAATCTTCTATTGTCTGGAGAAAGCGTCGGATGACAAGTCGTATATTCATCACTATTAAAGTCCATTTCTTCCATATTCGCCCAATAGCCATCTGCGTCTTTAGTCGCCATATATATCTTCAAATCAATTAGGCCTTTTTTACTTTTTCCATCATTATTATTTCGGGTAAAAAACATCATATTCCCCGGACGATTAAACGTTGCCGTGCCGTCGTGGTAACTGCCATTGATCGAACCAAATAAAGGAATTGGCTCTTCTAACGATCCGTCTTCTTTTCTCTTAGCATAGAATAAATCTGAAAAATTATCTTTCGTCCAAACATCTTTTTTATTATTCATCCGTGATATTCCACGAGTCGAAGTAAAAACTACTCCATCCTGATATGGAATCGGGCTAAAATCTAAATGACTCGTATTCAGCTTTTTTACATTTACTATTTCTACATGATTATTTTCATTAAACACTTTTTCTTCTGCACAGCTTTTAATAAAGTCGCGATTCTCTTTCTGACGCTTATTACCTCTTTCCAAGTATTTATTATACCAGCGTACGGCATCTTCACAAGCGCCTATACTTTGTAATACTTTCGCATAATTTAATAAATCTTCCGCTCCTTTTGTCTCACTGATAAACTTAGAGTACCAATATGTAGCATTCTCAGGCTCATCATTTAACCGATAGCTATTCGCCATCCGACGTAAAACACGGATATCATTTTTTTCTTTTCTAGAAAGGTTTTGATATAAATCTACCGACGTTTTATAGCCCAGATCTTCATATTTCTCATCTGCTTTTTTTCGATTCTTGGAAGACAATCCATTTTTATTTACAAATTTAGATGCTATCCGCGATGTATCTTTTACCGCTTGACGGATATCCGCCATCGTTTGACTTTGTAATCCAATAGTTAACACGCATAAAAGTGCTACTAACCCATTTTTTTTCTTACTCATCTTTTTCGATTGAGAAAATTTAAAATTTATTGAACTGTTGAATCGTTGCATCGTGGAGATTTTTTCAATCTCTCAACACCTCATTTTTTCAACAAAAAATCTTTATGATTTTTTTTAAAAATATCTAATATTATTATACCTCGCTCCATCTGAACGTAGCGTATATTCTATCATCAACTCAAAACTTCCTGGTGAATAATTATTTAATTCACTCAATGTTAAATCTGCTGCTACCGCCGCTTTGATTTGTTGATTAAATTGATATTGAACAATAAAATCAAAAGAATCTCCTAAACGATAAGAAGCTCCTACCCATAGTGCATCCATAAAAACAAAACTTGCATTTAGATCTAATTCAAAGGGAGAATTGGGATTAAAACTTATCAAAGCTCCTGGTTGAAACTTGACATTTTCAGATACTCTGGTCACCAAGCCGCCCATCAAATAATAGGATCGCAATGAATTGATACTTAAAACTGACGAGCTCTCGTCTTTATCATAAATAGAAGTTTTTAATACTCGCGGTACAGAAATCCCCACGTAATATTTTTCATGCTGATAGTACGCACCCAATCCAAAATTCGGATTGAGTCTAGTCTCTGTGCCTATTGTTGAAAAGCGATTATCACCATTATCTAAAGGGTCTGCTTTTGACCAATCAATTCGACCAAAATCTAACTGACCTTGCAATCCAATCGCTAAAGTTGATTCATCATTAATTTTAATTCGGTAAGCATAAGACATATCAATATAAGTCGTATTTACCATCCCAATTTTATCCGCGATAACAGATAAACCAACCCCTACTTTGTTTTTGAAAAAAGGTGCATGTCCCGCAAATGTAAACGTCTTTGGTGCTCCATCAATACCTTCCCATTGATTACGGTAATGTCCTGTCAAAGTCAGTGCATCTCGGCTACCAGCGTACGCTGGATTGATTGCTAGCTTGTTAAACATATACATTGAGTAATGTGGATCCCCTTGTCCAAACGCACTGCTAACACTCAATAAAGTCAAGATTGTTACTATTAAATATTTCATATCATTTTTTTTTGCCAGCTGGCCTGTTAGCTAGTTGGGGCTTCCTTTTAATCAATATCGCGATTAAAGGAAGCTAACAGGCCAACCTGCTAACCAGCTATAATTAATTATCTAAAAATCGTAAAGTATCCTTGCATTTCTTCGGTATCTTCCGGAGCTAAACGGATGATATAGAAGTACGTTCCAGATGGTAGTAAAGCACCGTTATAAGTACCTTCCCAATTATTTTCATAACCGTTCTTACGGTAAACTAAATCTCCCCAACGGTTGTAAACACGAACTTCATTCTCAGGATGTGCATCCAAACATGGAACAACAAAAGCATCGTTATCACCATCTGCATTTGGAGTCATAATATTCGGTACCCAGCACTCGCCAGTTTGATCACGACCATTCACTTTGATGTTAACCACCGCCGTGCTACATTCGTCTGGGCAGTTGATATTACATACCTGATATTCAAATTGATCTTCTCCGAAGAAAGCCTCGTTTGGCTGGTATTCAAAGAGTCCCGTTGTAAAGTCTCCAACTAACGTTCCATTTCTTGGTTCCGTGAGTAAGGTTAATTCCCACTCTTCGACGTTGCCAACAAAATCGTTCAGCATAATATTCATGTTACGCAAAGTATCTCCAAAGGCTACTTCGTAATTTTCTCCTTGCGTTAGAATCTCATCTTCACGATAAATGACCACGCTATCTTGTGAATAGTTTTCACAATCTCCTGCACTCAACGACCAAATAAATACGCTTCGTCCCATTGGTAGATCATCAATAATCGTTTCAGATTCAAATGGATCAATGATTCTTGCTGTAGAAATCGTCGACCATTTTCCGTATCCGGTCGATGGCTCTAATGCTGCTAGATTCAATGTTTCACCTCCACAACTATAGACAGTATTTTCGAATACAAAAGCATTTAATTCAGGTGACTCATTTACACTTACGATAATCTCATCCTGAGAATAATTCTCACAAGTACCCAATGATAATGTCCAAGTAAATAAGTACTGATTTCCGAATACCATTCCAGTAATTTCTGTATTTGGATCCGTCGGATCTACAATCACAATTCCTAAAGCCGCTTGGCCTGGAGACTGTGTCCAGATTCCAGTAGCCTCGGTAGGTATCGCTGCGGTCAGGCTTAGTTCTGTACTACCACCACATTGATCAATATCATTACCCGCAAAAGCAACATCCACTGGTGCTAGGTTGACAGTTACGATCATCGTATCAGCATCATAATCTCTACATTCACCTTGTGACAAGGTCCAAATAAAGATATTCTCTCCTTCCACCAGATCGCTAGCTTCTGCATTAGCAAGTTCTGGATTTGCAATCGTTGCTCCTGTTGTAGAAGTCCATATGCCACTTCCGCTCGTCGGTGTTTCTGCATCTAGTTCTACCACTTGACTTGCACATAATTCTATATCTTCGCCTGCGTCCGCTGCGTTATTCGGAATCGCATCAATTTGTACAATCGTCACTTCAGAAGGCAGTGCACTACACTGACCTAGCGTAAAGATAACGTAGTAGTTTCCGGTGTACGAAGCATCCACATCTGTAATCGTTAGTGTCGGATCTGTGGTTGTTCCAACCAACGCATTCGTCGCTGAGTTATACCAATCAAAGCTTACAGTAATTCCTGGCGGGATATTAAGCTGACTACTTACACTCAAGGTAAGATCGCTACCTTCACACCATGGCCCATTGTTCACGATGGTTGGCGAAGCTGGTCTTTCCTGAACATATACTGTTGTTGATTCTGAAACAACGGTAGCACATCCATTCAATTCAACCACTACAAAATATTCGCCTGATCCATTTTCATCGATATTGATAATTACTGGATTTGGTAAAGTTGAGTTAAAGCCATTCGGTCCAAACCATTCGTAAGTGGCACCTTGAATCAATGGAACACTTAGGTCTATATTATCTCCTACGCAAGCTGGTGCCATAGCACTGGTTGGGTTGGATGTAATCGGCGGTGCGACATTACTAAACACCGTAATTAATTCTCCATTCGATGGTTGCGAGCTACAGCCGTCCACGGTTACCCCCACCGAGTATATACCCGTATTGGTTCCGTCTACATCTGTGATAAAGAAGCTTGGGTTATCGGTATCTCCTAAATTTGTTACCGTACCATCACTAGCTGTATAAGTCCATGTATAAACTACAGGAGTTCCAGTATATGCCGTACTTGTCAACTCGATAATCTCGCCTTCACAAATAAAGTCTGTGTTCGCAGTTAACGTTGGAGTTTCTGGTGTGGCATCTAGATCAATATTCACGGACTGTGCCGTTGTGGCCATACAACCATCTTCTGTAGTTAACGTCAATGTATAACTACCTTCGAAGTCTGGACTAATGTTCGGTAAAATCAAATCAAATGGCCCATCTGCATCACTAGTTCCAGTGTAGCTAAATCCGTTCGGACCTGTCCAAGTATAACTCATCGTTCCAGTAGTTGGAACCGTATTGATCGCACTTAGCGTTACGGTAGTTCCTTGACAGTAAGTACCTGCTCCACTTACCGCAGAGATGATCGGCTCCGCAAATATTTCTACTTGCGTTACTGCAAAGGTTTCTGAACTACAACCATTTTCATTTTCAACGATCAAATAGAAGTCATGGATACCTGGTTCTAGGTTTCCAATAAATGGATTTTGATTCGTAGACATCAAAGTACCTGGAGGCGCTGATTGCGGATTACCATCATACCAATAATAGGATCCACCATTAACCAATCCAGCTGTCAATTGAATAATATCGCCACTACAGAGAGGACCGTTATTCATCGCCGTTGCAATTGGCAATTCATTTACGATTACTGTTACTGGTTCAGAAATTGGCGTGATACAACCATCGACGGTTACCTCGACATAATAAGGTGAAACTGCATTCGCACTATTTGCCGGAATTGTGAGACTAACTGTATTTCCAATCACCACTCCTATTCCATTATACCAAGCATAACTGATACTAGATCCAGGATAAACTTGTTGGATATTTAAAACGATGTCTTCATCTTCGCATACTTCCCCAGCAGTTAGAATCGCAGGACGGATTGGCTGTGAGCCAATCACTTCTACGTTTATACTCGCCGTTACCATACAACCGCTAATGCTCGTAGCAGTCAAGGTATAGGTTCCATTATTGGCTACCGTAACATTCGTCAAAATTGGATTCTCCGCATTTGAACTAAAGTTATTCGGTCCGTTCCATTCGTAAGTTGTTACGTTCGTAGCATTCGCTAATAGATTGATGGTACCTGATTCACAAGTTGCTGCTGTCGTTGCTTCTGGTGTAATCGTAGGTTGTTCAAATGATGTCAATTCATAAATATCTGAACTGATAATACATCCATCAACTGAGACCGTTACTTGATAAGTTCCATCGTGGATAGCTGGATCAACCGGAGAAATAACAATTTCGTTTCCATTGATACCACTTACATCAATATTGCTTGGTAAATCCCAAGTATAGGTCACATTAGAACCTGTGTATTCAGGAACGCTCAAAGTGATTTGTTCGCCCGTACAAGCAGGTCCTGTGCTCGTTAGTAATGGTTGCGCAATACTATTCGCAATTCCACTTACTTCCACACTTCCAGTAGTCGTACAACCAAATTCGTCTGTAACTATTAATTGGTAAGAACCATTATTATCTTCCGTAGCATTTTCAATCATTGGATTTTCTACGCTGGCAGTATAACCGTTTGGCCCACTCCATGCGTAACTCAGAATATTACCTGATCCAGCAGTTGTATTAGCAAACAAGGTTAGATCTGCTGGAGAACAATCCGTATTTACAGTATAACTATCAGATGGATTAACCTCTGGAGCTTCGTTCACTGTGATAGTAGTCGTTGCTACTGGGTTAGAAATACAACCAGTAGCAGAAATCACGGTTAGTTCATAACTAGTTGTCGTATTTAAGTTAAATATCATTGGTGTCTGATCAGTAGAGATGACGGTATTAGATCCAACTACTCGCCATTCATAACTTGCACCGGCTACTGTGCCAGCTATTAACTGACCATCTTCTCCTGCACAAATAAATCCACTATTGTTAGCAGTTGCTACTGGTAATTGACCTACCTCTACCGCTGCTGCTGGACTTAAAGGAGAAGCACATCCGTCTACGGTAATCATTACTCGATACGGAGCAATGGCATCACCATTTTGTGGATCAATATCTACCACTGCAGTATTGCCAATCTCAACACCAGCACCATTCGTCCAAACATAATCCACGTTTGTTCCAGTGTATTGTTCTTGTATAGAAAGTGTAATAATTTCATCTTCACATACCTGACTATCTACGGATATTGTTGGCATCACTGGGGTCGGTACAATGTTACTTATTACAATACTTTCAGTCGTCGTACAACCGCTTTCGCTAGTGGCAACTAAGGTGTAAGTACCATTATTATTTACATTTAAATTACTCAATACTGGATTCTCTGCCGTAGCCGTAAATCCGTTTGGACCTGTCCAATAATAATCCGTGGTATTCAAAGCATTAGCCGTTAAAGTTAATGCTTCTCCTTCACAGATTCTGCCTGTCGTCGCTGTTGGAGCAGCTGATGGTGTTACAAATACATCAATTGTATAAGTATCTGAAGTAAGCACACATCCATCAACCGTTACCGTTACTTGGTAAGATCCTTCGTGGATCGTTTCATCTGCAGGAGTAATAATAATCTGATTGGAATTTTCACCTGTTACATTTATGTTACTCGGCAAGTCCCAAGCATAATCTACATTGGCTCCGGCATACGCAGGTACACTCAACACGATAGTTTCTCCTCCACACGCAGGACCACTACTCGTAATAATCGGCTGTGCTTGCTGATCTACAATTCCAACTACTTGGATACTTTCACTTACCGTACAACCACCACTTGTGGTTACGGTTAGGGTATAGGATCCATTACTGGTTTCATCTGCATTTTCTATCAATGGATTCTCAACATTCGCTGTATATCCATTTGGCCCACTCCACTCGTAGATGGTAATATTTCCAATACTTACGTTTGCAAATAATTCTAAATCAGATGGAGAACAATCTCCATTCAGACTATAAGTTGCTGATGGCGCAGTCACCGGTGTTTCTTCTACAGTAACCGTTGTCGTTGCCAATGGATTTGAAGTACAACCATTATTAATCACCGTTAATTCGTAGGTCGTTGTTCCTACTACATCGGTTATGATTGGATTTTGTAGGGTAGAGAGAATCGTCGCACTTCCTGCAATTCTCCATTCGTAGCTGGCACCACTTATAAAGGTTGCCGATAATTCTGTTGCATCTCCAGAACAAATCGCTCCTGCATTAAACGCTTGTGCTACTGGCACTTCGTTGATCGTCAGTGCTACAGCATCTGAGATACTTGCACATCCATTCGAATCTGTAACTCGGACACTCCAATCTCCTGGTAAATATGAATCACTACTTATTGGTAAACTAGTAGAACCAGTCGTAGTCGTCAATCCAGGTAAAGCAAGCGTCCCTGGAGAAGAACCAAGTGGTCCGATCCATTCAAATAAGGTTCCACTCGCACTAGTAGTCAATACAATATTTTCACCTTCACAAATATTCGCTGTAGCGATGGTAGGTGGCTCTGGGGCTTCTAGAATATTACTAACGGTAATACTCTCCGTAATTACACATCCTGTTCCACTAGTAACCGCCAATATGTACTGACCATTATTTGCTGGAGTAGCGTTTATAATATTTGGATTTTCTAAATTAGAACTAAATCCATTAGGTCCCGTCCACTCGTAAGATAAGATACCTTGTCCTGTCGCATTGGCCATTAATGCTAAGTCGCCATCTTCACAGATGCTTGTTGCAGTTGCTAATGGTGCAGCTGTCGGTGTATCAAATACATCTACTTCAATCGTCTGACTTTCTAATACACAACCATCTACTTCAATCGTCACCATATACATTCCAGTATGGGTCGCATCGTCTACTGGCGTGATAACAATTTCATTGGTATTTAAGCCGGTGATATTCGTCGTCGTTCCTCCAGGCGTTGTCCAAGTGTACGTCACGTTGGTGCCCGTGTAAGCATTTACATTTCAGCTTATCTCTTCTCCTTCACACGCAGGACCGCTACTCGCAATTACCGGTTGGGCTACGGTATTGGTAATCGTATTAACTGTTACGTTGCCTGTTGCTGTACATCCGTTATCATCTGTAATCGTTAGAATATAATTTCCGTTGGCTGCTTCCGTCGCACTTGCGATTACTGGATTGGCATCCGCTGAACTAAAGCCGTTAGGGCCACTCCATGCATAGCTATTTACCGTTCCACTTCCATTCGTGATATTCGCGAATAATGCTAGATCACTTGCTGCGCAATCGGTGTTGACCGTGTAGCTGGAACTTGGTGCCGTAGTCGGTGTATCATTCACAGTGACAGTCGTCGTAGCTACTGGGTTGGATACACAACCATTATTGATTACCGTTAATTCATATGTTGTTGTAATCGCAGGATTTAATATT
>CALFWZ010000042.1 GCA_937928405.1 uncultured Saprospiraceae bacterium | reverse complement strand
CAACAAATCAACAAATCAACCATTCCTACCGATTCCTAGTAGCCAGCACTCGATTGACAAACATATTCGCCTTACCCGCTTCTACCGGATAAATTTCCATTTTTTCTCCGTCGGGCATTTTGATCATAAGGTCTTTTTCTTTCATTCCCGTCAAAGCTTCGTAGAAACGATTATTACTACTACCAATTTCTAGAATTCCTTGTTTAAATCCAAAATAATAATAGAAGTCGCTTGGAGATTTAATGTAAATATAAATTCGATCATCCCCATTCGATGGCATTTTAAATTCTACATGACAAGTCAAGAGTCGGTTGATGGGTGTTCCGGCTACGGTACCAACGGCTGCCTCACTTTGAGCGGTTACCATGGATTGATATTCTGTATCCCATTTTAAATTCAGTTTAGAAAACAAGAAGGTATATCCATTGTATTTTTTTGGCAACTCAATTCCGATACTCTGCGTTTTTGCCAACGTATTTTTGTAATCTTTATCATCGTCAATCAGTTCGGCTAAAGTTTTTTTATAAAAATCTCTATCATTGACATAATTTACTGGTCGCGCATCATAGCTACTACTAATTAAATCGGTCAACATGATCTTCATTAGTTTTTCTGGAATGGCCATCGTCACACCTGCCATAGCTTCGGCCTTAAATTTTTGATCGGCAGTTCCTCCTGGAAAAGCGGTCTCTAAAAAGCCAGCGGCATCTACTTTGACATAAGTAAGTTGTGAGCCAAGGTTGAGTTTTCCTTCTGCTTTGACACCGTTGTCTTTTACGGAATAAACCATTCTGTTTCCTCGGATATAATCTCTGGTGACGTTGGAAGAATCTCCAAAAATGAAAGCGTCTTCTTTTTTATCATATTTAAAAACACCTCTGGTATCTATGATGGGACGATCTTTTCTTAATTGTGTTGGCTGTAAGGCCCGAGGATAAACGGTGGCATTGGTTTTACTTAAAAATACACCCGCTCTCAGTGGTTCACCCGCAAAGTTTTTAGGAAGATCAAATGGAATTACCAAATCCTTTTTATCTGCTTTGGTACCAATTGCAAACCATTCTCGGTTTGGCAACAAAGGCGCATCCAATTTAGCAAAACCGGAAAAATCTAAGTTTTTATCATTCGCATTCAGGGTGATCGTGCCTTGATATTGAGTCTTGGTATCGATATAAAAATTATCGTCTGGTTTAATATCTCCTTTGGCTCTGGTCTCGGTAGGCTTAGTGGATTGATTTCCTTTTCCTACTCGAGCTCCGATGATATCTGCGAAGTAAATTTCTTGTTTTCGATCACCGATATTATATTCGTAATATCCTTTGGCGGTATAATCTTTTTTTCCTTTGATGTCGATCGTCGCTCGGTTAATGACGTGGTATTCGTTTTCGGTACTGGCCACGATTTTAGCGTTATTCAGGGTAGAGATAACGCCACCTTTGTTGATTTGAATATCACCAGTTTCGGTATAAACATAGGCATCCGCGGTTTGAATCCGCGGGATACCTCCGATCTTTAGCTCATTGGTTTTTAAATCATAAAAAGCCGTTTTACCTTGAAAATTAAGTGAGTCTTGATCGGGATGGATCGAAACGAAATCTCCATACTCTTTTCCTTTATTCTTAAAGGTGATGGTTTCTCCTGCCATATCCCAATCTAATTCTCCCATAGAGGTTTGATATTGATTGTAAGGCATGGTAGTGGTCAGGCCGTCTTGGTTAGCGATAATCTTACCTCGCTGTGTATCAAAATCGAGGTTCACATTGACGTTCTTGGTGTCGAAGGCAAACTCTCCTTCAAAGGCTTTAATTTTTACATTAGCCGTATCTGCCAAAGCTGAAAAAGCACCGAAAGACATGAGCTTGGATGACATGATTCCTTTTTCCCATTCAAATTTTCCAGTTGCTTTCAAGCCATCAGGTGTAAGGATCAGCGTTCCGTTTACCGTATAATTATCCGCTTTAAAAAGTTTAAAAGATTCCTCCTTGGTTCGGATATACATACTATCTTGATAGGGTTTCCAATCAATAGAAACATCAATTCCGACAGCTTGCGGAACTTCTACTGGTCCAGTCCGGTCTTCGGTTAGATCGAACCGTTTTGCCGTTCCGGTCATTTGTTTAGGACGGAAAATTAAATCCTCACTATCCATCGACGCGCCGAGATATTGAATATTCCCTTTACCGAAAAATCCTGCGTTACTTAGATCAATTTCTCCTCGATATTTTCCTTTTTGAGAATATGCGGGATAACCACCAGCACCTGTATTGGTGACAAAACCGAGACTTTCATCCTCCTCACGAACTAAAACCGTTTCTTTGAAGACAGGGAAGATATCAGCGCTGTACATTTCGCCTTTAAAGGTGACGTCTTCTTTGACAAAATTATCTAAATGATTAAAACTAAATTTGGCTAGTTTAAAATAAAAGGAATCTCTTTTGTAAACACCGTTTAAAGTTTCTTGATAATCATAAAAAACATAAGATGGACCTTTGGTATTATACGATGGAAAAATAGGTAGGTCTTCTTTACCTGACTTATTTTCTGGTGCATCGATCAATAGGACGCCGTTGCCGTGCTCAATTCTTGAGGAGATGGATAGGGCTTCTGGTTTACCATTTTCGTCTTCTACACCCGTAGGAATAAATAAATCGAAATAGCGGACTGAATCCATTTTGATATGGTTTTTGTCATATTCGTAATGCATACTTTTTCCTTCCAAAACCCCAAATCCTGCAAATACTCTACCGTCAAAATCCATGTCTCGATTTCCCTTAAAGACGATATTATCATTAAATGGTTTAAGGGCTACTTGCTGAACAGGACTGAATTCGACGTTTTCAATACCTTGGGCATCGATGGTGTTATTTTTAAGATCGAGTACTGCGTTGGTTTTTGAGCTATTCGATATTATTTTTAGAATATCAAAATCCACTTTTTCAGCTGCGGCATCACTATAGTGGTAGACTTTATCTTTGACAAAGACTTCCTCCTCATCTGAATCATAGTTTATAAAACCCTGTGAAACCAAATCATACAATAAACTTTGAATACTAGTGACATCAAAGCGTGGATTCATTTTTTTTGCCAATCCATTGGCATCCAAATGTCTGACACCTTCCTGATCTGCGTAGGCACGTATTGCTGTCAAAGGATTGCTGGTCGAAATGTTCTGAATCCGTCTGAGATCTCCTTCGTCAAAATAATGGAGTGATTCAAATTCCACCGTACTAGCGTTCGAAAAACTAACTGCACTTGTTCCCAATAAGAGACTATCGCTATTCATTTTCCACAACAGTTTGTCTACACTAATATTCATGTTTTGTTGAGAGGAGAAAAATGGGTTACGATCACTTCCTCTTTGTCCTCGATAAAGTTGCATTTCTTGTTTTGGAATATCAAATTTGATATTAATGGAAGGGTGATAAATAGAGTCTTGTCCGCTATAGATAATCATTTCCGTTCTTTCGGAAGCAATTCGTTCATTTTTACGAATTACAAAGTTTTCTGAATACCCTCGGAAACGTTTTTTATTTCCGTCTTTGATGGTAATATAGGCTTTGTTTTCTTTGCTACCGTATCCGTAAACGGTTGTGCCATTTAATTTAAACCCACCACGATAGTTGATTCCTTCTCCGATATCGTCAATTTTTAATACCTGGTCGTACGACTCAAAACGAGGATAAGAACCCTCCTCTTGATTTCTTCGAGTCATAATTTTATCTTCGAATTTTCCATCTACTTTGGTATTCCCGAAAATATCTGGATAACTGAGCGTTGCTTTTTGGACTCGATAAAGACTCTTTTTAATATCAATGCTGTAAGTATCAATAACGGCAGTTATATCAAGACTTTCACCAAATCGTTTCCAGTCTACAGTACCGCCTTGTCCTTCCCATTTTAATTCATTGGGAAAGTAGGTTCCTTTCGTGTCAACGATCCTAATGGTATCCGCTTTACGGAAGCCATAAATATCCACTTTATCATAACTTACAGATGGTTTATTTTCTTCATAAATTAACTTAAAAGCATCCGCCTGGCCTAGCCAGTTGACACCCGCCTTAGGCTCTCTAAAGGTTTGATGTTCAAAGAAATTATTAGAAAATTTAAGATAACTTTGAAATGGTTTGACTTTTCTGTTTTTGATGTCTCCCAACATTCCGTCGAGGACCAGATGCCAATCTTTAAATTGTTGTTCTCCGTTTTCTAATTTTTTTACTTTGACTAGCGCCGAAAGATAGTCTAAGAAATAGGGAGAAGGCCGCATTTTATTGAGCAGCATGGCATTACTCGTTTTGACCAATTGATTGAATTCATCATCATTAAAAATCCCAGCCTTAAATTGTTCCTCGTAGGCTTTGTAAGCATCCTCCATTTTTTTCTGCTTGCTGGAGGTCATAAAGGTTTTGAGCTGTTCCATATATTCGGACGGAACGGCTGAAAATTCACTCAATTTTTGAGCATTTAATAGAAAGGAGGATAGGAAAAATAGGGTGGTGAATAGTAAACTTCTTTTGAACATAAGATTTAAATTTTGCTGTTATTATTCAGCATAGAATCAGGTGAATCAATAATGGCTGTACCGCTTTTATAATGATCTTACGGCGTCTCTTAATTTTTGTTTAAGACCATACAAATCCATTTTTCACGAGTTTGTATTTCTTTGACCGTAAAGCCTTGTTGCAGGGTAGATTCTTGTAGGAGGTCAGTATCTGCTTGGATAAAACCAGATATAAGCAAATATCCGTCCTTTTCCAGCTGTGTATATAACGTAGTAAGGCTGGCTAAAATTACGTTTCGATTAATATTCGCTAAAATTACTTGATATTGGTTATTTGCGAGCTGATCAAGGGTTCCTTCGTAAGTGGTGATTTGGGTGCAAGTATTGAGGGTAAGATGTTCTAAGGTATTCTCAACAGCCGGTGGTTCAATATCCACAGCATCAATGGCGGAAGCGCCCATTTTTTCAGCTAAAATTGCCAAAATACCGGTTCCGCACCCGTAATCAAGAACTTTTTTACCTTTAAAATCCAAATTTGCCATTTGATCGATCATCATCCAAGTAGTGGCATGGTGGCCAGTGCCAAAGGCCATTTTAGGTTGAATATGAATTTCGTGCGTAACTGGGGGATCAAATGGAGGATGAAAATCTGCTCTAATCCCGCAAAAGTCCTGGACTCGAATAGGACTAAAATTGGATTCCCAAACGGCATTCCAGTTTTGATACGGAATCAGGGTATGTTGGTAGGTAAAGGTCATCTGCTCTTTCAAGCTATCCAACGCCTGCTGTATTTTTTCTGAGTGATTTTTACTAGGTATATAGGCTTGCAGGATATTCTCTTCTACTTCAAAGCTATCAAAAGGTAGGTCTTGAATAAAGGCCAGAAGTAGTTCTGGCTCTTTTGTACTAAAGGTAAATCGATGATAATCCATAGGTGTGTGATTGCTCTTTGAATATCAAATATTGATTGGCTCTTTTGTTGGGTAATAAATCAATATTCATTATTCTTTTCAAATTCTTTATCCTTATTCATAGACCTCATTTCGACAAGATTTTAAGGTATTCATCAATAAGGCGGTGACCGTCATCGGACCGACCCCTCCCGGTACCGGTGTGATATAGCTACATTTTGGGGCAACTTCGTCAAATTTTACGTCACCAGCAAGACGGTAGCCTCTTTCGCGAGAAGCATCATCTACTCGGTTGATGCCAACGTCGATCACTACGGCTCCTTCTTTGACCATATCTGCTGTTACGTATTCCGGAATGCCCAGTGCAACGATGAGGATATCGGCACGACGGGTGTGTTCCGCTACATTTTGAGTTCGGCTATGACATAGTACCACGGTGGCATTTCCAGGGTTGGCTTTACGAGAAAGGAGGATGCTGATGGGGGTTCCAACAATATTACTTCTTCCAAGTACAACGCATTCTTTTCCAGAAATGTCAATGTTATTTCGGTCAAGCATTTGAACAATTCCAAAAGGGGTGGCTGGTAAATATGCCGGTAATCCTTGTGCCATACGGCCAAAATTAGTAGGATGGAAACCATCTACATCCTTTTTGGGATCAATGGCAAGGGTTATCTTTTGTTCGTTAATATGCTTAGGGAGCGGTAGTTGCACGATAAACCCATCAATCTCTGGATCTTGATTAAGTTTATCTACGATCTCGAGTAACTCACTTTCGGTGGTTTCTGGACCACGTTCGATTAAGGTGGAGTGGAAGCCGACTTTTTCGCAGCTTTTTACTTTATTACGAACATATACTTTAGAGGCAGGATCGGCACCTATGAGCACAGCTGCCAAATGTGGAGGGCGATTTCCTTCTGCGACATATGCGGCTACTGTTTCTGCAATTTCTCCTTTAATGGTTTTGGCCAGTTGACGACCGTCGATTAATTTCATATTAATTAAAAGCTGATGGTGATGGCCGCAAAGGTACAATTTCTAGACTGAAGACGACGAGCGGAAGAGCAAGTATTTTCGGGATTTTTACTAGTAATCTGAATCAGAGGTTGAATTCTCACTTAACGATAAAAAATTATATTAAAAAATGCTTTTGCCTCTAGCTGCTTGCTCTTCTGCCGGCAGCAGGCGATAGCGGAGAGCAAGCGGCGACCAAAAGGTGATACTTCTTTGATTCATATATTTACTTCCAACCCTTGATTCGGATTAGTAATATTTGGAAACCAATTATTCAGGAATTCTAATGGATTTTGATATTTAAAATTTATTATATATATTGAGGTGCGTTTTAAAACTCCCTTCAAGAAATCCAAAAAATAATTTATTGAGAAATGCACGGAAAGTTTCCGAAAGGAGCCTAATGTCTCTACTTTTATTTAGACACTAATTTCATCCAATTTTTATGAAACCAAAACCATTATACCAGATTAAAAATGAGGTTCAACAAGCAGCAAATACCACTCGAAGTTATCTTTATCATCGCCTGCGAATTCAAGCATTGAAGGGAGTTGTTATTTTTTTACTGTACCTATATCTCTGGCACACACATAGCATGATTAAATGGACCTTATTATTGGTAATTCCGGTCGGATTATTTTATGTTTTAAGGGTGATGTTGACCAAACATCGATTAGAAGCAAAATTATCTAATATGATGGATAAAATTGATCAAATGGAGCGTTAAAAACAGTCTTTCTTTCGCTCAAATCTTAACGCGACTTTTTTATTTTATAACCATCGAAAAGGCTTATCTTATTAGACCCTTAAATCAATATTGCCTATTCAATCTTGTTCCAACTCTCTGTAAACTGGATAAAGTCTAATTAAAATAGTGATTTTATTAAGAATATTCACAAATAAATCACATTTCTATCACCAAAAGACTTATCTTTACCATTCATTCTGAATCTAGATTATAATTTATGGGCGGTACAAGCATTATCACAAAACGTTTTATTAAGTGTCACAACAAATTGCGCGAAGACAATCGGGTTCGTTCAAGTAGACAGTTTGCAATTTCATTGGAGTATCTACCTCAAAGTTTGAGTGAAATTCTAAAAGGAAGACGAGATGTGACTATAGAATTGCTACGAAAAGCGGTTGAGAAGTATAAAATCAACCCTGTTTATATCTACACAGGCGAAGGTCCGATGTTTATGACCGAGGAGGATCATAAGTCTTTTCGTGTGCTGACCATCGTGACAAATGCGCAAGAAGACGAACGAATCGTTCATGTACCCATACCTGCCCAAGCCGGATATGCCGCGGAGACTTCAGATCCAACCTATATTCAAGATTTACCCACTTTTACCTTACCCGACTATAAATATAAAATTGGAACGCACCGGTCTTTTGACGTTTCTGGTGATAGTATGGAACCAACGCTTTTTGAAGGAGATAAAGTGATCTGCAGTTTTTTAGAACCGACCCTCTACGAAAATGCGATGAAAGACAATTATGTCTATGTCATTGTGACCCGAGGCGATGTGGTAGTCAAAAGAATAACCAATAACCTGAAAGCGAATAGTCAGTTGGTACTTCATTCAGATAACAACTTTTACGAGGACTATACCGTTAACTTAGGGGATATCCGAGAGATTTGGTACGTTCGTGCAAAGATTAGCCCGTTCCTGCCAAGCCCTCAGAATATTCAAAATTCGTTGCATGAAGAGATGCGCCAATTGAAAACGATTATTACTAAACAAGGCCAGTCCATCCAAAACCTCAATATGACGGTCGGGAAGGCACTGGATAAAAAAGATTAAAAAATGACGATTACAGGAAAAGTAGTTTACCAAAATTTAGGCATGGGATGTTGGGGAATCGTAGCCAATAATGGGAAAGAATATCGTCCAATCAATATGCCTGAGCAATTAAAAACAAAGGGAGCCCAAGTGACCGTAAACGCACGTCCAGTACAAGAATCTGTTTCTATGTTTATGTGGGGAACGCCGGTTAAGATTACCAGTTTTGAAACTATTGGTAGTTAATAGTTTGTTGAAATGTTGAACTTGCCTGCCTTCAGGCAGGTCGCTGATTTGTTGAGCAATGAATGATTGACAAATTCCTTCCTGCAATAACGCCGCAAAAACGGCAGATTCTCAAACCGTAATCCCTTATTTTCAAAAAGAAAGACCGTGAATTTTATCATATACGACCTGGAGGCCACTTGCTGGGATTTTAAGAGCGATGATTATATCCAGGAGACGATAGAAATTGGGGCTGTGATGATGAATCGTTTTGGCGAACAACTGGGAGAATTCAATAAATTTATCCGACCGATTTTACACCCAACTTTATCTGCTTACTGTTATGAACTTACCTCCATTGATCAGATTTTGATTAATCGGTCAGAAACTTTTCCGCGAGTGATAGAATCATTTCAGGAATGGGTTGGTTTTTTTGACGAAGAAGAATATGTATTGTGTTCGTGGGGAAGCTTTGATCGTAAACAACTCATTCAAGATTGTCAACTCCATGACTTAGAGTGGGAATGGGTAGAGAAACATCTGAATATCAAGCAACAATATCAAGAAATGAAGCGTTTGCATCGCTCGTGTAGTATGTCGAGAGCTTTACGGACGGAAGGGATCGAGGCGTTAGGAACTAAACACCGTGGGATTGATGATGCTAGAAATTTAGCGGAAATTTTTCTCAAATATCGGGATGAGTGGGTGGTGTGAGCGTTTGGGTTTTGAGCTAGTGTGTTAGATCGTGTTGGCAGGCATAGAGTTCTAGGCAAAAAGTGACATAAAGTTGTAACTATTAGAATAAATTGCATCAATTGAAAGCTCCAAAGGAGCGATAAGTTAATAACAAAGGCAAAAGCAGGATTGGCAAGCTCCGTAGGAGCGAAATGACTATGACTTGATACACAGAACGGTGCCTAACTTAATATCACTTTTTGTTTAAAACGCAATGTTAGCTAACAAGAACTAGTGAGTTTTTTTTTAAAGTTTGGATTAAATAAATAAGATTTAAGAGCGTTTATAGAGAGAACGGAATGTTGAAAATTTGATAATTATAAAACATGAAAAATAGAATATCTGTATTAATACTGTTTTTGTTTTTTAGTGCTGGATTAATGGCACAGAAAAAAATGAAAAAGGGACAAATCGTTTATAAGATTACAGAGGTGAAAAGCAAAAAAGCTGGGACTCGAATGTTGGAAGGAATGGAAATGCAGCTTTTTTTTGACGATGCTTTGCATAAATTGGAACTCAACGCGATGGGGGGGGTATTCCAGATGGCTACGATAAGTGATTTAGACAAAAAAACGCACGTATCACTCTTTAATATGATGGGGAAGAAAGTGAAAGTTTTAGCGGACTCACTTCCAAAAGCAAATTCTAAAAAAACGTATCAAATTACTTATAACCGAGACGAAGTAAAAACCGTCGCAGGCTATCCATGTTATCAGGCGGTGATGACCGCTCCGGAAGGCACCACTTTAACGGCTTATGTAACCAACAAAATCAAAGCCAGACATCCATATTTTGTGAAGTTATTTGCGGGATTAGAAGGCTGGCCAATGCAGTATACGATTGATAATAATGGGATGCGAATGACCTTTACCGCTCAGTCCACGGATGCTAAATTGGATGTTTCGCAGGTCTTCCAAATTCCAGCGGATTATGAGGAAAAAAGTCCAGAAGAATTAAAAAATATGATGGGAGGGTTTGATTTTGGATTTTAAAGGTAAAGGCACTATTTAACGACCATATTGAAAAAAAGTAGGCAGAATGTCTATAAAAGAAAAAATATTTCAAATATAAAAAGCTGATTAACAGTTATTTAACTTAAATAAACCCTTGATTCCATTTTAGCCCTTTCATGGTAATGGTTTTATCCTTACCTTTGTTATGTTATTTTTAGACGAGTATCTCCTTGTATTGAATTTTAGTCTTTGTTATTTCTTAGCACTTCTTTCCTCCACAATGATTTCTCTTCTGATTTTTTATTATTTATTTTAATTTTTTTTTATGAACATTTTTGTAGCAAAAATGAACTACGATACTCAAGAGAGTACGTTACGGACCTTGTTTGAAGGTTATGGAGAAGTGGACACAGTGAAAATTGTAATGGATCGCGAAACTGGCCGATCTAAAGGATTTGGTTTCGTTGAGATGCCAAATGATGACGAAGCGCAAAGTGCTATTGACGCTTTAAACGATCAAGAATTCGATGGCAGAACCATCGTTGTTAAGAAAGCAGAACCACGTGCACCTAGAAACAATAACCGAGGTGGTTATGGTGGTGGTGGCAACCGCGGAGGCGGAGGTTACGGCGGCGGCTACGGCGGCGGCGGTGGATACAACCGACGGTAATTACCGAACTAATTAGAAAAAACATCAGCCGATCCAATTTATTTTGGGTCGGCTGTTTTTTTGTGGGGTGGGGAGCGTGGGTTATGGTAGATAGAATTTCTGAATGTTATCTACTTCATGGGTTTTAAATTCGCCGGTAATGACTCCTTATCTCGATGAATCGTAAATCCAATTTCCTGGGTCCTCCAATCCGGTTTATCTGCGCTAGTCTCAAAACCAAGACTGCGTTGATTGCGTTCTAAAAAGCGATCAAAAGGCACAGCTTTCTGATTAAAATGCCCTGTCTCAAATTCCTCTGTACAAATAAACACTTTTAAATATTCTTGAATCGTATCTATACCATGTACTAAGTAATGATCTTCCAATTGAACTGGAATGATAAATTTTCTTGTTTCACTTGTGACATAGGAAGCTGATACATTTTGTCCAGGCGCTAGCTTTTGTTTTGAAATCAATATATTACTAATTCCATAATCACTACTCAAATAAAGTAGACTTACCCAAAGATCCCGTTTTCCTTTATTTTCTAAATTCAACTTAAAAGCAGGACGACACCAACTACCTTCATACTGTTCATAATTAAGCTGAGGGTTTTCTCGAATATCACATTCTTGTATAGGAATGGTATCTTGTTGCGTTGGATGGCTGATGGTTTTTGAAAAGTTAACTTTAATTTCAGATGCTTGTATGCTGGTATTTGACGGACCTAATTCCAATACATGAATCCACTTGGCTAGTTTTTCAACGCAACGAAAAAATTCTCTAGCAGATTCAACATCATAGTTTTTTATTTTTTTAAAAAGTGAATGAATATTATGGATAGACCTTCCTTTTTTTATGGTGTTTGCATGAGAAATGGCATCTAAGCTAGTCATAAAATAATGTTCTTGTTTGGCATGAATCAAGAACTGGCAGTTTTTCGGATCATCATTTATTTCAAAACGGATTGGTTGATAATTGCCTAAGGTGTCCCTCATTATTTTTTCACCCTTTGGATCATTTTCTAAATCGAATCCAATGGATATTGTTTTAAAAGGTTGACTTTTAAGTTTCGCTTTATAGGTTTTCTTTCTATCTAATGGGTCAAGATTATTGACAATAGAATAATGGGGGAAGACTGTTTCTACTTGGACTTTTTGCACACTATTTTCTAACTGTAAAATTGTAGTGCCTCGTTGGTTGGGAGCAGCGACTCCATGTAGCGCACCTGCATGTAAGATCCAACTATTTTTGGATTGTTCAAAAGCAACCAGATAAGAAAAATTTTGTATGACTCCATCTGAAAGAAATCCTAGGCTATTATAATGAGGTCGCGTTACTTCGAGTTGGGGAGATTGTCCACGGACCACATTTCTAATACGTATTCGAACTCGATTAATTAATTCACTGTAAGAAATCTGATTTTGTGTTTCTTTGAGTAGTTCAAGCAAACAGAAAGTAAAAACGCCTCTTGGCTCTCCTTGAAAAAAAACTTCCTTAGCCGTTTCTAGGGCACTGGCTGCTGCCAGATGAATATGATGGCCAACCGGTGGGGTATATTGGCCAATCTCATTCACGGAATAATCTTCAATTCCCAAATAATTAGCCAGTGGACTTTCCAATTTACCCTCATTGGGAAAACGACGGGCTAAAACATAGTCACCTCGAATATTTGACCCGGCATGACAACAATCCATGATAGCCAAAAAATGCAGGTCTTTATCTTTTGTCGCTTTCCAGATTAGATAGGATAGTTCTTTATCCAAAAGGTCTCGTCCGTCTTCCGTCCTACTATCATGGCAGACCAACGTTTGGTGTTTTCCATTTACATCTAAATGTGCGAATTCTTTTGGGGACGGACAATAGGAGCCATGACCAGAATAATGTAACAAACAGGCATCTCCATCTTTCGCATGCTTAAAATGGTCAAACCCAGCTATAATATTCGCTCTTGTCGCATTTTGGTCAGTCAGAACCAAAGGAACAAAGCTGTGATTTTCATTATTAAAATGGGTTTCAAAATAAGCTTGGATCGATAGAACATCTCTGACACAACCACCTAGATTATTTTGCGGATTATGGTATTTATTAATTCCAATTAATAGTGCGTAGATTGTTTTCATCTTAGGTGATATTTAGACTTTATCTTGATTTCGCTTCAAACGATTCCATGTTCTCTAGCATGAATAGCCAATTCTGTTCGATTAGAAACCGCAATTTTTTTTCTTAGATTTCTACAATGTGTAAACACGGTGGTCTCTGAAATATTAAGTTGATCTGCGATTTCTCTATCCTGTAATCCGGTGGCAATTAGTTTCAGTACTTCAATTTCTCTCTTTGTCAATTGAATATTATTTTTCGGTTTTTTTGATTTGTTTTGAATATAGTCCCAATAGATTTGTTGAACATCATGAGAAACAAACCGCTTACCGCTATGAATGGTATGAATGGCGTTTACCAATTCTTCCTTACTTTTATTCTTCATCAAATATCCTTCGGCGCCGTTCGATAACATTTTATAAATATATTCGCCTTCCCCAAAAGTAGAAACGACTAGTACTTTTGTGTGGGAAAAATTTTGCTTTAATTGCTTAATCGTTTCGTGCCCGTCCATTCCTGGCATTCGGATATCTAGGAGGACAATATCTACTAGTTTTTTTTGTAGAATTTCGAGTACTTGGAAACCATTTAAGGCTTCTCCAATCACTTCCATATCAGATTCTTTTTCTAAGAAGGCCCGAATGCCATCTAAGAACATTTGGTGATCATCGGCTATTAGTATTTTTATCATAATGTTTTTTAATTTTTGGGATTAAATACACTGTGTAATAAATTCATTGAAATTTTAGAATGCTTCTTTTTGGCGATTACCTGCCTGCCGGCAGGCATGGCTTCGTCTAAATTTCATCAAATAGCTACGGCTATTTTCAAAAATATTAGACTCGTACTCCCCAAAAATAATCTACTCAAAATATAAAGCAACTTAATACACAGTGTATTAAATAAATTACTAAATTGGCAGATCTATGGAAATGGTGGTTCCTCCGCCTTTTTTTGAATCAATAATAAAAGACCCTTTAAGTTGTTCAATCCTTTTTTTGATATTCTTAAGACCTATTCCACTTGTTTCGAGTGTTAAATCATGCTCCTCAAATCCGATCCCATTATCTTGTACCATGACATTGATCAAATCTTCAAAACGGTTTAACTCAATACTGACTTCAGAAGCGTTGGCATGCTTTAAAATATTGGTAATGAGTTCCTGAATAATCTGATACAATTGCATCTCTAATTGATTATCTAAACGCTCATTCATTTCGTGGGCGACAACTTGAATGTTGAGCTGTTGAGCGGCTTCAATCCGGTTGGACAACAACTTCAATTCGCCAACTAAACCGAGACTAGTCAAACTGGGAGATGCCATATTATGAGATATTCTACGTACTTCTTCGTAGGCTTCGTCAAGAATTTTATTAGCTTTTTGGAACTTGTCTTTTTCTTTTGCATCAAAATTGCTCAGTTGCTGATCCATCGGTGCAAAATAAAGTTTAGCTGTTGACAACATGACTCCTATTTTATCGTGTAAGGCGTTTGCTATCCGTTTTCGTTCTTCTTCTATCCCGTCCAGTCGAGCGGAAGTGGTCTTTAATGCTTGATTACTAATTAAGACATCAATATCTTTTTTAGCCAGCAATACTTTTTGCTCAGCTAACTGTCGTTTTTTTCGGTTAAGACGAAAGAAAAACAAGGTAATGATCAGAAAAGCAGCAAAGGCAATCATACCATTGGATATCATGGCTTTTCTTTCCAGATCTTTTTCAAATAATTCTCGGTCTTTTACATTTTTGATCGATGAAAGTACCAAAGTTTTTAAACCGAATAACTGATTTTCATTAGCCATCCTTAAGGCTTCATTTAAATGCATATTGGCTTTGTTATAATTCCCCAGATCGAAAAAAACATTTCCCATATCATTATGGATATAAGCGATTTCCGTGGCGTTTTTAATGTCTTGAAAGGAGCCTAACGCTTCGTTGTAAATTTCTAAGGCTTTATCATACTCTTCAATCCTATGATAGTAACTTCCTTCGTTTCTTGCGATCGTTAGTAGATCCTCTTTATCTAAGTAGTCTTTTTTTTCTTTTGCACTGGCATAAAATCTCATCGCTTTTTTATATTCCTCCTTATGGAAATATAGATTCCCCAAATTTATCAAGCATTTGGCCTGATATTGTATATCATCATTTAGTATGAAAATTTGCAGGCTTTTATTTAAGTATTTTCTGGATTTAGCGGTGTCTCTAAGTTCTTCTTCATAATATAAAGACCCAAGATTCATAGAATACCTAGCGGCATTGATGGTATCTTCTAGAACTTCCATTATTTTAATACTCTTGTTATAATGATATGCTGCTTCCTTGAATTTACCAACCTCTTTACAAGCTCTTCCAAGATTGTTAGACATCCTAGCGATTCGGTTTAAAGGAGGATCATCTGGTATGTTATCTAAAATTTTCATCCCCAATTCATACGAATCGAGCGCGTCGAATGGCTTTCCATTTTCCTCTGATAAATATCCCAAGTTGCTGTAAATGTTAACGGCTCCTAAGTAATCTCCTAATTGAATTCGTATGTTTAAAGCTTCCGTAAAGTATGATTTACTTTTTTGATAATTATGTCGTTTCATTTCTACCAAACCGAGCATATTAAAGCTATTTCCAAGTCCTTTTTTATAATCTATTTTTCTTGCCAATTGATTGGTCTTCTGCGCGTAATGGGCGGCAGAATCCAAATTTACATGGAGATATTGATAGGTTATTTCATCTAAGGTGTCGACTTTATAGGTTGTTTCACCAAGTGTTTGCAAGGACTGATACAGACGGTTTATTACAACACTTTTGTCTTGGCAAAATGTAGCATTTATGGTAAGGCAGAAAAAAGAGAATACGGTGAATGCTGTTTTCATTAAGGATTTAAAACTTAGCTAATTTTTAAAAAGAAGTAAGTCAATTACGGAAATTAATAATCAGCAAAAACTTCCATAATTGACCATATGCGCTCAACCATTTAGCTGTTTATTGGACGCTCAATTTGTTTAGCATCTGAAGACCTGACGGTTGTTTTCCCTTTCGGTTTAGTACTAGAATCGGTCAAGGTAAGGTTATCATCAATGCTTACGTCGATGGCAAAATCTATGAGATTAGAAGGCAGTGGCCCCATTTCTAAGATATGGACAATTGGTGTCGCGATGCATAGACATTCTAAATTTGGGTCGATCCCATATTTTAAATTAATGGGTAGAATCCCTTCATCGTTTAATCCAGAAGGAATTGGATCATGCCCCATGGCAATATAATTAGACTGGTCCACCATCGTGGTTACGTGCAGGAAATACTTATCTGGTTGATCCATGTGTGTTTCCTTTAATAGGGTTACTTGTGGTTCGAAATAATTCATGTTTTCTAGTTTTTTTCATTAAAAAATTATGTAAAATAACTTCTCTCTTAAAATTAAGAATTCTTTTTTCATTTTAATCATTTATACTGTTTTTTTCTTGCAAAAGGTTTTAGAAGTACTCAAGCTACTTGACCGATAAAAAATTGTTTCTTCCATCGTTTGATAGAATCGTGTAACCGTTTGCGACAGGTCGCTTCTTTTAGGTGCATTAATTTTCCAATTTCCTTAAACCTCAAACCTTCCTCAAATCTTAGACGCAATAATTCATGTTCGTCAATATGAAAGGTATCTAATAATTTTTTAAATGCCTCTTTACTAGGGTGCTCCATTACTCTTTTGAGGATTGGGCATAGACTTTCATTTTTAATATTATAATAGTCTTTCGAATCCTTAGGATTCAGTTTTGTTTCGAAGGCCATTAGATCAGGATAAAAAACAAGTCCTTTCATCTTATTACCTAAGGCTAGATATTTGTTTCTAGCGATTAAGATAAAATAGGTGAAAAGTCTTGACCTCATTGGAAATTCTAATTTCCCTTGCTCAATATTTTTTTTCATAGCCATGATGGCCTCTCCATAAATTTCTTGTGGTGAGACACTAAAATAGGAACCATATTTATTATTTAAGATAAGCATGGTAGATTCTTTATATTGACTAAAAAGATAGTAAAGACATTGAGGGTGATTGGCCTGAATTAATTGAACTAAAATTTCACCAGCTAGATAAGGAGCTACTTTGTTCTTTTGGTTTTTTGATTGAGGGCAGTTTAATTTTTTATACCCCAATTCTATTAAGGAAGAAAAAATGGGCTGCGTTAATTTATTTGGAGATTTTCCTATGGTTGCTACCAGTTTAGTAAAAATTTCAGGATAGATCTCTTGTAGAAGGACCGAGTTAACATCATGATTTACTCGAAAATAGTTGTTAAATGCGCGCTTAAATTTTTGGAATGTCACTTTCCAAGCTAGTTTTGATGGATCCGTCTTTTCCAATAAAGCAACTAGTACCTGGTCGTCGATTAAATACCTTGAGTTCATCATGAGGGGGTAGGGTTTGGTTAATGTAATTATTTTTTAATTACAAAATTCTCCCAAATAGGCTCCTCAAAGCACCATCAATTATGTTGGTTTTATCTACTCAAAATTGAGTAGCGCCTTATGTCAATGAACTTGTTTTTTTCTTGTCAATCGTTTATTCTCACCTAGTCTATTGGCTAATCATTCTTTTCGTTACCATCAAGCGTAAGGAAAAATATTTTTTTTATTTCTGGTAACGGAAATTTGAAAATTACTATTAGAGAGAGAAGGTCATTTAAATTAATCACAAAAAAAAATACAAATGAAAAAGATTTTTTACCTAATTATTATTTCAGCTCTATTTTCTAATTGCGGAGCCATCAGTGGAGGAAGTTGCGAACCATATAGTGAATGGAGATTTGAAAAACAAGAGTGTGTAACAAGATTTTGGTGCTTTTTTAATGGACAAAGAGCAACAGTAGATGTAGAAGTTAGACAAAAACAATGTAAGAATGGTATTGTCGAAGATAGAAGACGGACGAATAGAACTTGTGGATGTTAGTCTAAAATTTTAAAAAAATATCACCTAAATTTTCTCATCATAAAACCAAAAAATCATGAAGACATTTTACGCCTATCAAATTTTTTACCTTAAAACCGTAAACAAATTAAACCCGAGCAACCAACATCATATTAAGCATCTGGTTTTCTTGTGTTTCCTCGTTTTAAGTTCCATTTTTGCAATAAATTTACCAGCTCAGGTACATTCAAGACCTGATATTTATTCCTTTAGTCCAGCCGAAAGATGCGAATTAAGAAATCTAATGGTTACCTATCTGAATATTGGTGGAGGAACGGTCGCTTTTGACCATCAAAATCCACCAGGCCCAACCACATTTGTTGATATTCATTGTTATAATGAATTTTTTCTCTCTTGGCATCGAACCTATATTCGAGCATTAGAAGAATGGCTATTGACCCAAAATGGAGGCGCTAAATACGTTCCGCTACCAGAATGGGATCCGACCACTTCGATACCCTGTGAATTTTTCAATAATACCTGTACCACCTGTCCCGGAAGTGCTATTGCGAGTGGATTTAACAATTTAGTCAATCAAAATCCATCTGGATATAATTTCAATCGATTCCTAAATACGGTTAGCTTATGTAGTTATACCAGTGGAATGCGTACCCCTCCTCAATTTGGGAAATCCGCAAGATTAGGCTCCGCCATTGATAATTTTGCTTGGGACTTACAACGAGAACACAACAATCCTCATGTTTCTATTGGAGGAATAATGGCAACTGCTACTTCTCCTGCCTCAGCGATTTTTTGGCTATGGCATGGTTATATCGACGATATTTATAGACTTTATCAATGTTCGTGTGAAGGGGATACGCCAAAAGATTTATACATTGCTGACACCAATATGGACATAGGGAATGAACCGAATGTAACGTCTACTACAGATATTTATTTAAGTCCAGAAATTTGGGTGAGAAATACACAAGATGTCATTGGTGCCGATGGGAGATATGCTCAAGAAGATGATCCGCAAAGACATCAAAATCCAGAAGCGGGACAAAATAACTATATCTATGTTAGAATTAGGAATATTGGTTGTGAACCAACGCAGGCTGGTGATACCAATTTAAGGGTGTACTACAGCAAGGCATCTACTGGTTTACATTGGCCAACGCACTGGGTTAACTATCAACAACTAGCGATAACATACGGTGATGAAGTACCCACTTCTCCGATCGCGATTCCTGCCATAAATCCAGGGGAACAATTCGTGGCAGAATTAGAATGGTTTCCACCAGCCCCATCATCTTTTGGAGAAACAGAATCACATATTTGTCTCCTAGGCAGACTTGAATCAACGGTTGACCCTATGGCTTTTGTAGAAACGACTTCGGTAGGAGCAAATACGGTCAACAATAATAACATCGCCTGGAAAAATTTAAAAATTGTTGATTTGAATCCATTTATGTTTGGTAATTCTACACCACAAGAAATAGTATTTGAAGTGATTCAACCTGCCAATAGTTTAGACCCGATAAAATTAGAATTCACTAAGTTAGGAAATTTTGATTTGGACAGGGTTATCATAAAAGCCAGTCCTGAAGTAATGGATACATTGCTGGCTCAAGGACAAATAATGGGAATGGAGCGAATCGATGACCCTTTTAATGGTGAACCTGCCTTTTCTATTGAAGGAGATAGTGCTTCCTTTGAAAACTTAGTGCTATCGCCTGGGCAATCAGTTCCTATTAGACTTAGGTTTGATTTTAAATGTCCAGAGCAAGGTGGTCTTCCATGTGCAAATTTTGGTGATATTTATAGGTATAATGTTAAACAATTTTCGCAAGGTATTTTTGGAGACGGATTTATTGGTGGGGTGGGATATGAGCTGAGAATTAAACAAAGTCCAGAAACCAATTGTGATCCAATTATTGTTAATACGAATATCGAAAATCCTTCTTGTGAAAATAATGCAACTGGGTTTATTGGTTTAGAATTAGATGGACAAGGTCCTTATAAAATCTATTGGAATAATGGGGCTTCAACTCCAGAAATTGGGGAACTATTCCCTGGGAACTATCGAGTTACGGTTGTAGATCAAAACAATTGTATTGACACTATGAGTTTCGAATTATTCGATCTCTCAAATTTAAATGTTGAGTTCGAATCAATCGCTCCATCTTGTGCTACGCCCAATGGAGCAATAAATGCAATAGTCTCTGGAGGAATGATGCCATATAGTTTTGAATGGTCGAATGGAAGCCAAGCATCTTCTATTGAAGAATTGGGTTATGGAACCTACCTATTAACCATTACAGATGCTGCAGGGTGTCAAAGAACTGGAGAGGCATCCATTGGTACAACTATGCTCTTAGGTGGTGTCTCTATTGGTACGGACGCCAGTAGTTCCGCCTCTAATGATGGCAGTGCCTATATCATTCCCACTGGTGGAACGCCGCCTTATTCGTTCAATTGGAGTAATGGAGCATCCTCAGATTCTATAGCCAATCTAATTCCTGGAGCGTATATTATCAACTTATCTGATAATTTAGGATGTACTTTTATTGATACTATTATCGTAGATTTTGTTAATTCAATAGAGCATTTACCAAGTAAGATTAAGCAAATTGAACTTTCTCCTAATCCGACAAGTGATGACTTACAAATTCAATTAAAGCATTGGGATATAAATTCAGTTGATATTACGATTTCGGATATTTCTGGAAAAGTTCATAGAAACTTCAACCAACTAGTTACTAATAATTCACTCCTTATTAATTTAAATGAACTCCCAACTGGGGTATATTTTATTACATTAAAAAATAATAGCACTTCAATTTCTGATAAATTTATTAAGATTAAATAATATTCAAACGATCAAGTAAAACGAATGATGACTCGATCATGAACCATCTATTTCTAGCGGTCGACTAACTAATCGTCATCGCAGGGGCTAAGTATATAAATCAATCACCTGAGGTAATAATAATTTAATTAAAAAATTATTGCTTCAGGGTTTGATTTTATTTTAAAACAAAATAAGCACTAATTAAGTAAAAAAGAGCAATGGTAAACTTTAAAACTGTAAAAACCTATAAAAAATAATAAAGGTGTTTAATTTTTAACTATATTTAAAATGCCAACTAGTACTTTTGTGCTAGATCCGAATGATTACTAACCTAAAATAACCTCCCTGAAATGGATTATATATTCATCGCGTTTGCCAATAGTCAGGAAAATAGTTTGATGCAATTAGAAAACGAAGACGATATCGTTTATCGGCATTTAAATATGGGGAAGCGAAAATTTGACTATAATATCTATCGCCAATCTATGTCTTCGATAGATAAAATAAGCCAAGCACTGACCGATCATCAGGATGAAATATCCATCTTTCTTTTTAGCGGACACGCTGGTATGAAACACCTTCTATTAAATGATCAATTGGCACGAGCCGAAGGTATTGCGCATTCCTTATCACTTTGTCCAAAACTAAAATTGGTGATGCTTAATGGCTGCTCTACCATGGGCCACGTTAAATTGCTACTTGAAAAAAACATTCCCATTGTTATTGCGACGTCTGCTCCAGTAGCCGACAACCGAGCGTATATGTTTTCGAATATTTTTTTTCAGATGCTATCTAAAGGAGAGACCATTGAAGCTTCCTTTGAAAAAGCCATTGGCAATGCCATGATAAAATCAGATTTGACCATTCATCGCAGCCTCGCACTGGTAGAACAAGAAGATCCAGAAACACCTACTTGGGGAATTTTTTATAAAGAAGAAAATAAAGAACTGCTTGATTATCGACTGCCAATGAAGGAGACAGAAGATATGAAAGGAGCAACGCTACAACAAACTATTGAGGCTAATCCTAATTTTACCATTCCACCGTTCGACAAAGGAATTCCAAGATATAAGATTGATATCTTAAGCCTCGATAGGCATGACCAAGCGGATGTATTTGAAATTAATTTTCATAAACAGGAAAGTACTGTCCAGCATTATTTTATCCACGCCAATAATCTTCAGCTTCCCAATAGTTTTGGATATCGGCTTGTTTTTCAATTAGAATTATGGCTTAAAAAGCTAAATAAAACGATGCACTATGTTGCTCAAAATAATCATTTTGTAAAAATAAAAAACTGGAAATTTTCTTCAGACATGGGCATTAGTCAACGGAGAATCAAAGCTTATTTTGAGGAACTTTTTGAGCTATCCTCCATTGATAGTTTGACGGAATTAAAAATCGAATACCCACTTATAAAAAAGTACGATTACATTTCCACCATTTTTAAAATTCACCAAGAAGATTGGAACGATAACTCAGCAGCCGTCTTAAAGTGGTTTATTAACGACTTCGGTAAAGTTACGAGCGGATATTCTACAAAATTTCTCTTCTTTTTTATCATTGAAAAACATGTAGAAGAACTGCCAAGTAAAGATCAGGAAGTTGCGATTAATAATACGCTTCAAGAGATTAGTATGATTAAAAATTGTACTGTTTTTTCAGAACTTAAACCTGTCAAAAAACTTCAAATTTTAAGATGGTTTGGTGATTTTGTAGAAAAAGAATCTGAAATAAAACGCATGGTTCAGCGCATCATTGACAATAATACTGGGGACGTCTCCAATGGGATCGATATGAGTTTTGTCGAAGAGCAGCTGTCAGATATCATTGAACACGAAACAAAATACAAAGTCAAGTGAATCTAATCTTCAACTAACCACCAATTTGAGAACAAATAAAACATATCATTCAAATCCTCTAACCTTACCAATCTCGACTAGATTGATCAAATGGCCATTTATCATAATCGCTATTGTTTTGATTGGCATGTTGTCTTATTTTTTTCTGCCTACTTATTTAAAACCTGTGGTAATTGCTTCTTCTTTTATGCTCCTGCTTCTTAAAGAAGTTTATGGAAGACTTCGATTAAAAGAAATAAAGAAACAACGATACACTACCCAAAAACCTTATGCCTGGAAGATTACGGACCCCAAAAATACAGATCATCCAGATTTTAAATCCTTAAAACAACATTTTAGAGCGCTTCAGGAGGGTAGTGGTCATTCAATTTTATTCATCATTGAACGGGTGACTCCAGAAGATCACCAAGCCCGTCTATATGAGTCTATTGCTCAGGATTTGAGGAAAGAAAGTACACAAGTTGAGCGATTTTTTCATCGTGGTGATTATGAGTTGTTTTGGACAGAAGGTTATCCGAATGAAATCAGTGCAAAGGAATTGACAGAAAAGTATAGGAATTGGTTACCCATTTTTTGTAGCGATGGACATCGTCTAATTGATTCAAAAATAGAGTCTCTTTCTGAAGTGGTCTTCCCTTTCTATATTTGGAAAAATCGAATTTTACTAACCAATCGCCCCGGATTTTCTTGGAGTTACGAAGAAGAATTATTGTCCGTTGTATTTTCTATATTTTCATTTAATCTCTCTGGTGTTAAGGCCATCTCTGAGTTAAGCAATCGACGAGCTGGTTTGTATCCTTGTAATCAATTGGACGAAAAGCTGGAACTTATTCTTAAAGATGATGAACAAGAGATTCCTGAAAAATTAGAAAGCCATTATGGAAAGGAGCTTACCCAATGGATTGCGGCCACGGCATTATGTTCTAAACTAGATTGGGATCTTACTTTGAAAATTGGGGAATATCTTTCTATTCATTATCAAACGTTAAACAATCACACTCAATTAAGACAATTGGGTAGACTCGGATGGTTTAGAGTTGGAGAAATGCCAGAACAAGTCAGAAAGCAATTAATTCAATATTTACCCATCCCTTTCCAAAATGAAATCAGAAGACTTATTGTCGAGGCGATGGAAAAATCTGTGCCTCCTTATCCGTCTCACGCGCATAATAGTTATAGAATGGAATTGGTCAGTCATAAATTACTGATTCCTGATTTTCCACAAAAAGGATTAAAAGAAGAATTTTATGAATTAAAATCTATGGGATATTTGGAGGAAGTTGGTGCTACAAATTCTATCAAGGATCATGGTCAAATTAATGAATCCATCAACCTTTATAATGCTGGAGGACCGTTGTTTGGTTGGAACTTAAAATTACTCATTCCTCTTTTGTTTGTACTATCGGGTGCTTTTGCGATGGCAGTCGACTTAGTGGTATCTTCGACTCCGCCACCAGAAATTTCCTTGCATGGAAGTGTAAAAGATTTTACAGGAAACACCGTGGAAAAGGTGACGATTATGAGTGAATTTGGAACCACTTTGACAGACGAAAATGGATATTTCAAACTAAGAAGATCAGAAAGAATGCTCGATCAATCATTTGAAGTAATTGCTAAAAAAACTGGATATTTCAATCAACCGTTGATCATCCAACCGGAACAAAAACAAGTTGATATCAACCTAGCGCCAAGTACCGTATCTATCAAGATTCTCGATAATGCTTCTCGAAATAATAAAATTAAAAATGCTAAGGTCACTTTGTTAACCAATGCCAAATCAGAGAATTCTGTCTATTCTAATGAGCATGGAATGGCCATTTTGCCATTAAAAAAAATCTATCAACCAACGGATAAATTTAGATTAGTAATTGAAAAAAACGGATTTGAAAGTCAAGAAGGTAGTTTTCAATATAATAGCCTCAATAAAACCGTTTATTTGGAAGAAGAAGAACTGGTGGACGAAATTGATTTTATCGGAAGCGTCGAAAATCCATGTGAAAAGGCAGTTGATAAAGTTCGAGTCGAGATTTCAGGATACCCAGCAGTTTACACAGATGAAAGTGGAGCGTTTAGTCTTAAGCTTCCTTTGAAAAAACTAAAAGAACCTATTCTCGTTAACTTTTCTAAGGATGATTATTATTCTAAAAATGAGGTGGAATATACCATTAGCGATTTAAAGGCTAGGAAGACTATTCGGTTAACTCCAAAAACGATTACGATCAAAGTAATTGAAGAAGAAAGCAAAAATAGAGTAAATGAGGCTCAACTGCTTATTAATAATTCCATCAAAAAAATAACGAATGAATGGGGGAAAACTAAAGCCTCCTTAAATCGAAACGCTGGCTGTGAAGTTGAAATTATTATCGCTGACGATAGATACGCGTATTCGGAAGATGCTTATAAGATAAAGGAGGGTGAAATTATTGTCACTTTAAAAAATAAGGCACCAGAATTCAATTATTACATAAAAGAAAAATGTGGCGAAGGTTTAAATGATTTAAGTATTGTTATCAATGACGATACTAAGACAGATATTACAACTTCCCAGGGAAAAATTGATCTTAAAGTAAAGGACCATAAAGAGAAAATAAACGTTAAAATTATAAAGAAAGGATTTCACGAATTAAGTGAGACTTATGAAATAAAAGATTTGAAAAATAGAAAGACCTTTGAGCTGTCTAGACGGTGGATCAATTTAAAAATTGTGAATCAGAAAAATCCAGAAGTGGGACTAGCAGGCGTTGCTGTTCGTTTTAAGGATGGTAAAAAAGGTACAACAGACGACCAAGGTGAAATTCGCTTTGAGGTAGAAAAATCGTTTGATTGTGAGCAAAAATTATACCTTGAGCATAAAGACTATAAAACCTATAACGAACCACTGAATCTGACCTTGGGGAGTGAAACCATCGCATTAGCACCCGTTGCAGCAAAGGAAGATTTTATTCTGAAAGTCAACGTAAAAGAAAATAAAACCTTCTTATCCGATGTCAAAGTGATGGCACATGATAATCAAAGTAACTTTGAATTTAAGGAAGTAAAAACGGGTAGCTTTGAGTATATCGTCAAGGAGAAAGAACAACCCAAACTATATAGCTCTTTAGAGAAAGGAAATTTTTTATCCATTACTTGTTCGAAATCGGGCTATTGTGAAAAAATGAACAGAGATGCACTCTCCAAAAATAAAACAAGTATTTCCGTTTCCATGGATCATTATTTTAAGAATTTTAAAATGGAGGTAACCAGAGAGGGCGTTCCTCTTAGAGCAGTTGTTTTCAGGTATAAAGATATCCTATTAAAAACTACACAAATAGAACCCAGACTATATGTGTTAGTTAGAGGAGATCCAAAAAACGATGCGATAATTAAAGCAATTGATAGGAGGGAAAACTTAGTTGTTCAGGCTAGTTTTAACATTGATTCTCCTCAAGGAGGCCTTAAGAATTCTGTAGAAAAATTAGTGAACTTAAAGCATTTTTGCGCCAATGAAATAGTTAAATTTAATTTTAAAAAATAAACCCTAACAAAACAAATCCTATTTACATATCTCAACATCCTATCTCTTCAAAATGCCGGAACAGTCGTTCTGGCATTTTTTAATAAGTAGGTAGGATTCAGGAATTTCATCTACTTGATTTAGAGAAAGTGCTTATGCATCACCCAATTCTTATAAACGTTCGTTTCCATTGGGAAATCCACTTCTCCAATTATTTGAAATTCTAGTCGTTTATAAAACGAAATGGCTCGATTATTTTCAACATACACTTCGATATTCAATTCCGTATATCCTTTCTCTTTGAGTAGTTTTTCTATTTCCAGCATTAGATGATAACCGATTCTTTTTCCATGAAATTTTTTAAGTACATATAATTTATCTAATTCTGAAACGGGCATTTTTCGGATGGGGCAACTGGTTTCAAAAAATATTTCAGCCACCCCAATTGGATTTCCATGGCAATAGGCGATGATCAATTGATCGGGGTTTTTACGGATAGTCTGCTCAATATGGTTTATCGAAAATCTCTTTTCTATAAAGTTGGCAGATTCAAAAGTGATGCCTTCGGTGCCATAGGTTTCGATATAAACCGTCTTGAGTAAAACGGAAATTCTGATGGCGTCCTCTATTTTTGCTTTTCCAAAGGAGTATGTTTCCATTTGTTGATTTTGATGAGATGGTGGTAGGTTGTTTAATTTATAACCCTTTTCTTTTGTTTACCTTTCTTATTAAAATAAAACTGATAAATTATTGGAAAGTCCTCAGGTGATTCAATTTTGTAATCAGTTATCATATTAAGGGTCCCTTTACCATTTTTTAAATCACCAAAATTGGTATATCGTTTTCCGTTGGGTAGAAAATATTCAATGACATTCCAAATAGTTTTCCCTTTTTGTTCATACTTTATTTTGGGTAATCGGTTCGGATAATAAAGAAAATAATAAAGTGTTTCTTCTTTATGCCCATCTTTTAAGGTTGATTCATACCTGATATTTCCATATTTATTAAAATCTAGATGTGGACCATTTTTGATTTCAGTATTACCATCACTTATTTCATAATGTTCAATAGTTGAAAATTTCTTTTTAAATTTAAAATATTTAATCCTAATTTTTTTATTGTCTGTAACGATAGAGTCGTAGTACAACAAATGAGTAGTGGTATCTCCTTTTCGATTAGTAAAAACATATTCTTCTTCCCAATTTTTTTGATTTATATAGTAGTCTAAATGCCAATGCTCAGAAGTTTGTCCAAGAATAGTTAGCGGTAGGAACCAAATAAGCGTAATGACGAAAAGCTCTTTTATTTTCAATAACATGATCTTCAAATTTCTTCTTTCATTTTATATGCATAAGTGGTCACCTCTGATTAATTTTTTTATTGAAAGATCAAACAAATGCCATTCGGCAAATTTACAAATAAACCGAAACCGTCAATACCACCATCGTCACGGCCAACAAAATAAAAAACAACGGCAGCACAAATTTCAGCCATTTATCATAACCAATTCTAACGATGGCCAAAGAGGCGAGAATCAAACCCGTGGGGCTAATAAAATAAAATAGTCCCATGCCGTATTGGTAAGCGTTTACGATGACATTTCTGCCTATTTCAACGGTATCTGCCAAGGGCGCCATAATAGGCATGGATAAAACGGCTAACCCAGAAGAAGAGGGAATAAAAAACGATAAACCCGCATATAAAAACAACATGACATTGGCAAAAATCCCTTTGTTCATTCCTTCGGTAATTCCACTTGCGTAATATAGCATGGTATCGCTAATCAAGCCATCATCCATAATAATCGTTATCCCTCTGGCGATCCCGATAATGAAGGCAACTCCCAGTAGATCTCCGGCGCCTTTCGCAAAGGCTTCCATAAAAGCATTCTCTTCTAGTTTGGCGATAAACCCAATAATAATCGCACCAATTAAAAATGTAGTAGTCATTTCTACAAACCACCAGTGAAACTTAGAAACGCCAATAATCATGATAAGAAAACTGGCAGCAAATACAAATAGAATTAATTTCAACCGACCGGTTAGTTCCAAATTTTTATCCGTCGTCTTCGTTCCAAAAAGCGTTTCGAGTTGTTCTTTTTGATCATAAACAATAGATTTGCTCGGATCGGCTTTGACTTTTTTTGCGTAATGAAGAATGTAGAGGATACAAATCAACGTGCAAACCACCAACATCCCGATTCGACCATTCAAGCCCGTTGCCCAGGTGATTCCGGCTGCATCCGAGGCGATGATACTAGAAAAAGGATTGGAGGTAGAACACATCGTACCCACAGCTGAGCCAATAAAGATGGAAGCAACGCCCACAATCGCATCATAGCCTGCTGCCAAAAATACGGGAATCAGAATGGGAAAAAAGGACATCGTTTCTTCGGCCAAGCCAAAAGTGGTACCTCCCAGAGCAATCAAGGTCGTCACTAAAATGATTAATAAATATTCTCTACCTTTTAAGGTTCTTGCCAGCGCGGCAATGCCCGCATCAAATGCACCAGACAAATTCATGATGCCAATGAGTCCACCAATAATCAATACCAAAAAAATAACATCGGCCGCCGCAATGATTCCTTTAATGGGCGACTGGAAAAAGGCCTTCAAACCTTGTGGACGGGATTCCTGTATTTTATATGTTTTGGGAATTCCGATAGGTTTGTAAATTCCTCCGTTGGTGAAATTTACAATGGGAATTTTGATGTTTAAATCATCCAAGGTTTTTTGGGTAGCTGGCAAATCAATCGTTCCTTCTTGATTACTCCTCACTAACTGTTTGGTTGCTTTATTAAAAGTCAAACTGTCATATTTTCCTGCAGGAACCAACCAAGTTAAAAGGGCGACTAAACCGGCAATAATAAATAGAATCGTTTGAGCAGTAGGGAATTTTAATTTTTTCATTTTAGTAATCGTTTTTAAGCGGGTAGTGCTTCTCCTATGTGTGCTTTGCTCAGGAGCGTTTAGATGACTGCTGAGTAAGAACAATCTCTAGTTTTTAGTCGGTCCAATAATCTACCACGGTGACGTCTTCTACATAAGGAGTAATCAATTTGACAAAATCCTGATGGTCTGGATGAGGTAAATAGGTTGCTCGATCTTTTTCCGTCAGAAAAGTTACCAAAAAACAATGGGTCAATCCATTGTCTAGTCCTTCTGGGCTATTATTGATACCCCACTCAAAATCATGTATGACTGAGATTTTATTTTTTAAACCGGCAAAAGCTTGTTCGATTTTTTTAACAATATCATCCGTAGCTTTTTCATTAAATTTAAATAGAACAATATGTCTCAATAGTTTTTTGGGAACTTCTATCTCTTTTTTATGAGTCGGTGCTTTCTTTTGTTCAGTAGTTGAGACGGTCTCTCCGCAGGCATGGAAGATCAGGCAGAAAGGTAGCAATAGTAGGAAAATGGATTTCATAGATTAGATGTATTTTGAAAATAAATTTCAGGATTTTAAATAAGTGACCATGATTGATAGATCAAATTTAGGTTAATTTAGTGAATCTTTCTGTAAAGGGTTTATAAAAGTCTGTAAATACTTTTTGTGAAGAATTTCTACGGATTTTCTTAAAATTTTTTATCTTTATATTATACCAAAAAATAAAAAGAAACACAAGTCAAGCTATCACACAACTAAAACACACAAGATGAAAAAGCTTTCCATCCTCTGCTTCTTCCTAGCGACTTTTTTCGGTGCCTCAGCTACGCATATTGTAGGCGGATCTATTTCATATGAGCTTATTTCAGGAAATGAATACAAAATCAAGTTAGAAGTGTTGCGAGACTGTTTTGGAGGGAATCCGAATGCTTATTTTGACAATCCAGCTGCTATCGGGATTTTTGATCAAAATGATACCTTAGTGCAACAATTGCTTGTCCCTTTGACTGGGATAGATGATACTATCTCATTAAATGTTCAAAATAGTGTTTGTAGTTTTCCAGCATCCATTTGTATTCATAGAACTATATATGAAGTAACGGCTATCCTTCCTCTAAACATGGATGGATATACCTTAGCCTACCAACGATGTTGTAGAACAGGAAGTTTGGTCAATGTTGTTAATTCATTAGAATCGGGTATGACATTTTTTACGACGCTTGATCTTGAGCAAGAAAATACCTCTCCTATTTTTAATTCGGACATTCCATTTGCTGTTTTCTCCGAGACCGCTTTTGTCTATGATGGCTCTGCTACGGACCCAGATGGAGACTCATTGGTCTATGAACTAGCAAGTCCTTTTCTAGGAGCTTCTGCGGAATTTCCACTCCCACAACCTCCCAATGCTCCTCCTTATGCTCCACTGAATTTTATTTTACCTACCTATTCTGTTAACAATATGCTAGGAGGAAATTATCCCCTCACTATCAATTCAATAACTGGTGAAATGGTGGCAATTCCTCCCTATTTGGGTGTTTTTCAAATCGGATATAAAGTAAATGAATATAGGAATGGAACATTAATCGGTACTACACAAAGAGAGTTTATATTTTATGTTACCGCTTTTGACCAAGGATTATCTTATGATCTTAGTGGTACCGTTCTATTAGAAAATGGCGACCCAGTTGATATAGCCAAAGTTCAAATTTTAGAACGAAATATCTCCAATGATTCGCTTTCTATTTTTACAGAGCAATCGATCAATGCAAATGGGGAGTATAATTTTCAAGGGATTCCTCCCGGTGTTTTTTATGTAAAAGCGGTGCTGAATCCGAATTCTATTTATTTTGACGACTATATCCCTACTTATTATAATAATGCTTCTTTTTGGTATTCGGCCGATCCGATCAATCAATGTGATACTTCTCAACAGTACCGGGATATTTATTTGATTCCTACGGGTGGTCCTTTGGGGGTAAATTCTTTTGATGGATATGTGATTGCCGAGGATACTGGAGAGCCAGTGGCAGACTTAAGCTTAATTTTGACTAACGAAGATGATGCTCCCATTCAACAGAGGACCACAAATTCAGAAGGTTATTTCAAATTTGAAAATTTGCCATCAGGAAGCTTTTCAATTCAAGGAGACCTTTCTAATTCTGCTCTTTTAAATGAATTTCCTCCAGTCTTAAATTTACCGATTAATGATACAGTGACTATTAACTTATCTGAAGATAGACTTTCAGTTGATGAAACTACCGCTGTTATTAATCTCAACGATTCGGAGGTATATAAAGTGACCGTCTTTCCAAATCCGACCGAAGACGAGATTAATCTGAAGGTAGATTTCAATCAACAAGATCTTATCAGTATTAATGTGTATAATACTCAGGGACTTTTAATTTGGAAGAATTTAGGACCAAAGACCGTTTCTTCGGGACTGTATAGTAGAAACGTTGATCTAGAAAATCATCCATCTGGCGTATACTTTTTGGAGATAGTTGGAGAAAAAGGTTCCGTTTTTAGAAAAATTGTTAAACATAAGTAGGATGTATGAATAGATAGAATTCATACATCCTACTTCCTTTTCCGCCTAAAATGATTCTGAGTGATCTGGCCTAGAAATACCGTCGATTTAATTAATTCAAATGCTAATTCTTTTGGAATTTTAGAAAACAGCGGAGCACCTCCTCCTAATATGATGGGAATGGACGTAATGATCATTTCATCAATTAAATCCTCTTTTAAAAATTGCTGGATGGTAGTTCCACCGTCAATGTACAAACGACCATGACCTTTGGAATGAATCTGTTTCAGTACTTCCACTAATGGACCGTTTATTAAAAAGACTTTTCCAAGATACTTTTCGGGGATCTCTTTTAAGGAATTACTTAAAACAAACACGGGTTTGGTATACGGCCAATCTATTTCAAATCCACAAACGGTTTCAAAGGTTTTTCGTCCCATCACCAAGGCATCTATATTTTCTATAAATTCCATATAGCCCATATCATCCTTTTCGGGATTAGGGATCGAATGTAGCCAGTCGATGCCCCCATTTTTATCAGCGATGTATCCGTCAATACTCGTCGCTATAAATACGCTGTTTTTTTTAGTCATTATTAAGGTAAAAATAAATTTAAGAGTTTTTAAACAACTTCTATGCTCTAAACAAATCACTGAATAAACAAATTTAGGTTATTTAAGCGAATCTTTTATTAGGGCGTTAGGAAAAAGACAGCTTCAAATTGCAGACTAACTATTTTAATTGTTCTATTTTTTTAAATTAAAATGTTAAGGAGTACTAGAAATAAAAAAAAGGAGTTTATGATGTAAGAAACCTTTATAAAACCTTAAATTCTAACTTGGTGAAAAACAAATCTAATTTATCCATTTTTTTAATGCTTCTTTTTATCGGTGCTCCCTTTACGTTTTTAAAAGCACAATCATGGTATAAAATTTCGAACTCCATTGATCTGATTGTGGGTGGAGATATTGGTACTAGAATCATTGACCAAAAAAACAATTCTCAAGCAGCTCGGCAGGAATATGAAAATAGAAGTGCGTTAGAAACGCACAAGATAAACTACCGAATTGGCATAAACTATATGCACGGGATTAGTAAAACGTTTTCGATCAAAACAGGTCTACGATTATCGAATCCTGGGTTTAGTGTTTTAGGCGTAGAAGATATCGACCCGAATCAAAATATTAATACGGTTGAAAAACAAATAAGCAGAAATCAAGAAGGATCGGTATTTAAATATGGGTATCAATTAGTGGAGATCCCACTGGGTTTGAGATATACGCTAGTAAAAAATACTTGTGAACCTTTTTTTGAATTAGGAATTTCAACCAATGTTTATTGGCGAACAAAAATTAGTCGACAAAAATTTAATCAAAGAGGTTATGGCCATACGACCGTCCAAGAAAAGGCGATCAATAGATTGAATTATATTGGATTTCTATCGGTAGGCGGAAATATCAACTTCACTCAAAAGATTTCTGGTTTTAGCCAACTAATCGCCAGATACCAATTAAACAATTTTCGGGAAAGTGCTATAGTTGAAAGAATTGTTAGCCTAGGATTAGAATTTGGGATAAGACGATATTTATAATGAGAATGCTGAATCTCCAATCTCCAATATTCATTTAATCAATATTCAACATTGGATATTCTTAATAAAATCCTTCTAATCTTACCACTTCCAAATTGTCTAATTGTTCTAATGCTTCGCCCATTTCATCATTCAAAGCCATGAGTAGAAAATGACCACCAAGCCGACTACCAGCGGCAATACACCAGTCTTTTTTTGATGGGAATAAATAGGCACTTAAATATGGATATGGTTGATTGAGTAGTTCATTTTGTTGTCGAAAAGCGGTTGGCCAATCGGCGAGTTTAATTACTTTGATCCAATCTTGTTGATATTCTTTTTGGAGACCACTAAGCTGAAAATTTCCATAGTCGAATTGTCGTACCTTTTTTTTGGCGCCAAGCCATGTTACTAAACTACTAAGCACCGCTGTTTCATAATCGATAGACCGTTGTAGTTGAATCGGTTTTTTACCTAACTTTCGATAGATCTCCTGAATGCCTAACGTTTTGGAGTAGGGAACTTGATAATGTTCCGCTAGGCCATGTAAAAAAATAGGTCGAAGATAATCTGGTTTTATTTTTTCCCAATTATTTGGTTCAAAAAAGACTTTTCCAATCGCCGCGCGGGCATTCATTTCTGCGATAGAATCTGGCAGGATAGGGTAGGTGTCTTCTGGGAATTTCTCAGCAAAAGCAAAAGGAAGATAGATTTTATAATAACGATCAAAGATGGGAGGAAAAACACCAGCGAGGTCTCCCACGGTCTTTCCTCTGGTATGGTTGATCAACCAATTCATCCAACGGGGAAGGTTCTTGATCATGTGTTGAGATTGTTTATAAAGGCGGGGTCGTCATAGTTCAAACGTAAAGGTACACAGTAAAATCTAAAGAATAGCAATTTTGTAAATTAAATTATACTTGTATTGAATATGTGTAAATGCTTGTTTAATTTTGACGATGGACAATAATGGCAGCTGCTTTTTTATTCTATAGAAATCCCCAACTACCTGATTAGTTCGTATCTTTCGTTCTTGAATAACTTTAATAAAGCAATAGGATGTTTATATTTAAACTTGAAATTTTTTTAGTCTTCTGTTTTGGTTTTTTTCTTAACAGTCATTGTACTCCTCCAGAAAAAGTAGCTGCTCAAAAAGAGCCTACCGTAGAAGTAGAAATGACGCCGAAAGGTGGTGTAGAGTCGGAATCTACCCCAGCTGCGACTGCTCCCATCCTTGTTGGAGCAGAACGTTCCGCAGCGTACCTAAATCAGCTCCAAGGACGAAACGTCGGGCTAATTGTCAATCAAACTTCGATGGTTAAGGGATCGCATTTAGTAGATTGGTTGGTCGCTGAAAACATCCAGGTTCGGAAAATATTTGCACCAGAGCACGGCTTTCGAGGAACTGCCGACGCGGGACAAAATATCAAAAATGGGAAAGATCCTAAAACGGGTTTACCAATTATTTCCCTTTACGGAAAAAATAAAAAACCGACGGTGGATCAAATGGCGGGTCTCGATCTGGTCATTTTTGATATTCAAGATGTCGGTGCTAGATTTTATACGTATATCTCCACCATGCATTATGCGATGGAGGCTTGCGCAGAAAATAAAGTAGACTTTTGGGTCTTCGACCGACCCAATCCCAATGGTCATTATGTAGATGGGCCCATACTTGACCCGACGTATTCGTCTTTTGTTGGGATGCATCCCATACCCGTCGTGCATGGCATGACAGTAGGAGAGTATGCTCAAATGGTCAATGGCGAAGGCTGGTTGGCTAACGGCGCTCAGTGTAATTTGACGGTCGTAAACTGTGAAAATTATACCCACGATCGTCCCTACGAACTTCCCATCAAACCGTCCCCTAATTTACCCAATGCCAAGGCTATTTATTTGTATCCCTCTCTTTGTTTTATAGAAGGAACGACCGCTAGTGCTGGGCGAGGTACCAATTTGCAATTTCAAATTTATGGACATCCTGATTATTCTGGTGGTGATTTTGAGTTTACCCCCATTTCTATGTCAGGAGCGAAATATCCAAAGCATGAAAATAAGGTGACTTATGGTTATAATCTTTCTCAAGAACCAATTTCTGCCTTGCGAAAACGCGGACTAGATCTAAATTATCTGGTAGATTTTTATCGTTTTTTCCCAAATAAAGAAGACTTTTTTCTGAAAAATAATTTCTTTGATAAGTTGGCCGGAACCGACGCGCTACGAAAAGATATAATCGCTGGAAAAACAGCCGCTGAAATCCATGCTTCGTGGCAACCAGGATTGGAAGAATTTCGAAAGATTAGAAGTAAATACTTGCTGTATCCTTAGAATGTTTTTGTTGAATGGTTGAATCGCTTCGCTTGTTGAACTGTTGAAAAATAATATTTCAAAAATTAATCAACAGATCAAAAAAAAACAGCCTACCGATAAATCGATAAGCTGTTTTTTTTTTGAACTTATTCCTTATTTAAGCTTTTCTTGGCTTAGGAAATTTATAATCTTTGTGCAGTTCATTCGTTGGAACGTTGATATAAGTATGATCATCGCCGCCAGTATTTACTACTAAACGTACTTCATCATATCCTTCTCCAGTCATTTTCACTACACATTTAGCGGCAGAATCAGTGGTGGTAATATCTCTCCAAGGCTTACCTTTTGATTTTCCACGGATAACCGCTACAACCTTACACTTGTTGTTTTGGTAACTGTCTTTGTATAATTGCTCAATCCATTTGAAGCTCACATCTTTAGTGTTTTTAAAAACTAGATTCTTCTGCTTAGCCATAATAAAATTTTTTAGAATGTTTAATAATATTTGTACGGTGCAAATTTTATGTAATTATGGCATAATTGCAAATATAAAACTATGTTTTTTGCATGGTTTTTAGCTCACTATGTCGTGTAAATTAATTACTATAACAGTTAAAAAACGAACTGAATTTTGCCAAAGGTAAGTTATTTGTTATTTTAATTAACTTTGTAAGTTATTGATTTATAGGGATTTATGGTACATTTTCTAATGGAGTTTATTTATATATAAGGGGTTAAATTTCTAATAAATTTAACAATATGTAGCCGTATATTTTTTCTGTAGAATTTATTTAAAAAAAATCACCCATTTTCATCTCTTGACGTAAATGGGTGATTTTTAGAAAAAAAGTTGCTATTTAAATACTTTATTTAGGTACTTTGGTAGGATTTAAAAGATCGTAAAACTGATCTAATTTAGGCATAATAATGATTCTGGTACGACGGTTGGTAGACCGACCTTCAGCGGTTGAATTGTCTGCCAATTTATTGTATTCGCCACGTCCTGCTGCAATTAAACGATTAGGATCTACGCCGTAGTTTTTCTGCAACGCTCGAACCACGGAAGTGGAACGTTTTACGCTCAAGTCCCAGTTGTCTTCAATACAACTATTTCGCATCGGAACATTATCGGTATATCCTTCCACCATCACCTCAAATTCAGGTCGAGACTGAATAATAGTGGCAATCTTTTGGAGCACTTCGCCTGCTCTCGGTGTGATCGTTGAGCTACCGCTAGTATACAACATCTTGTCAGAAAGATTAATTAACACAACCGTTTTGTCTACTTTAATGTCTACATCTTGGTCGTCAATTCCGTCTTTTAAAACACTCTTGAGATTGACCGCCAGGGCTAGATTGATCGAATCCGCTTTGGTTTTGGCAGCTTGCAGTAAATTGATATAGCGATCTTTTTTTTCAAGCTGTTGAAGTGTTTCTCCGATGTTGGCATTTGCCGTTTGGGAAAGGACTGTCAAATCATCTACTTGAGTCAATTGTTTATCCCGAAGGGCACGAGCATCTTTCACCTGTTCTTTAAGGTCGGTGATTTGCTCTTGTCGAATATTGACATTATTTTCAGCTGCTTTTAATTCTGCTTCCAATCGTTTTACGTTTTGGTTACAAATACTCAGCTTATCAATATACTCTTTTAAATCTGCATCTCTTTTGGATAGATCCGCATTGGCGTTGTCCAGCTCAGATTGCAGGGCAGCGAGGGCTTTTTTAGCACAAGAGGTAGAGGAGACCGCTAGTCCAAGAAGCAATAAAAAGGCGAAAAAATTGAATTTCATGTTTGAAAAATTTAATTAGCGTTTAGAAACTGTTAAAAAAATAAAATTATGGATGTAAGTTGGTGTTAACAATGAATATTAAATATCCAATATTTTAATTTCTTCCATCGGGTGTGAAAATCGTAAAGTCAAATTGAGCATGACCAGAGGTAGACTATTATCATTGGTTTGTTAGTTAATTTAATCCCACGTATAAAGAATGAGGCTCTTAATTGTTGAGTAATTTTTAGAAAAACTGTGCTAGTTACTCGTAAAAAATCTGAATTATCAATATAAAAGTTCTGTGATTTTGGCTTCCAACCAACCTATTGAGGTTAAAGTTGAGTTTGCCCGTTGCTGTCGGACAGGTTTTGAAGTTAAAAATTATGAACACAGTTCCTTCTTGTCTTGTCTTAACTTTGGATTTTAGGATTTAAATCTTCTACAATCGAACCGTCGCCAAGCCTTCCTGAAAGTCTCTAACATCTGCAAAATCAGGCAAGATCACAGGATTTCCAGTCGTATCAATAAATCCAATTCCTTGTCGAAAGCCGACTCTTGCTAAGCCACTTTGGAAGCTCCACGCCAATCCATATTGCGGTGGTGTAATTTCTTTTCCGGCTGTGTCTAGGTAACCCCAGAGATCATCCCGTTGGTAGATGGCTCTATCTTCGACAAAGGTATAAATTTGCTGGTAAACTGGTTCTGCGATGATATTTCCTAGCTGATCGATGAGTCCAAATTTCCCTTCGTTGACCACTACCCAGCGGTTATTGCCAGCGTAAAAAATAGTTTGATATTGTGGTTGGACCAGAAAATTACCTTTCTGATTAATCAAGCCATATTTTTCCCCCATTCCCACGACTGCAACACCTTCGTTAAAGTCTCCGGCATTATCGTATTTATTTTGGATGACGGGTTTTCCGTTTTTATTCAAATATCCAAATTTGTCTTTCCATTTCGCTTTGGCGAGTCCCTCTGCAAAATTTCCCAATCGTTGGAAAGACGCATCAAAAACTGGAGTACCCGTTTTATCAATCACTGTCATTTTTCCATCCAAGGCCACTTTTGCCAATCCATCGTGAAAATTCCACGCATCCTGGAAACTAGGAGGGATCGCTATTTGCCCGTTTTCATCCAAGTAAGCAAATAAGGAATCTTTTTTCACGGCAATCAGTCCATCAGCATAAGCTTTAATTTCCGTGTATTCAGGAGGCAGCAAATAATTTCCTTTTTGATCAATAATCCCGAGTTTATCCGAAAACTCCATGACGCGCGCTTTGCCGCCTTGAAAGGACCAAGCCGACTTAAATTTGGGGGGAATGACTGTTGCTCCATCCCTATTAATAAACCCCCATTTATCTCCTTTTCGAACCAAAGCCAAGCCCTCCCTAAAACCCCTCGTTTCGTCAAAGTTTCCCGTAATCACTAAGGCTCCTTCGGTATTAATAAACCCCCAGTTTTCTTCTAGTTCGGGATAGTCAGAATCATCCGAGATCGGCACGGCGGTATTGTCTCCAAAAGCACGATTGGATTCGCTAGGATCGGACTGGCAACCTGTCCAGGCTAACAAGATAGCCATTAGGCAGTAGAGGGAAAGTGGGAATACTTTGTACATGATGCGAAGATAAGTAGAGTGGGGTAAAGTTCCTAGTGAGGAGGGAGGGAATTTTGGGATTTTTTGGGAGGAGGGATACTGTAGTATGATGCAGTGTTGAAGAGGGGTATCCCTCTCATGAATTTTTTCTTACGAATAGTAGATGGGCGAATACTGGTTTTTAAATAATATCTTTTTTAAGAATTTGTCGTGGATTATCGTTTTAAATACCAGTATTTTTAATGACTAAATGGAGCTAATTGATCTATTTTTTGGCTTCTACCTTATTGTCACTTTTTATGTAGTTAAATTACTTTTTTTGTCAGTTTTTGCTTATGTTTATGGTTATGAATAATATATTTATAGGAAACGCTACAGGACTTATATTAAGATATCTAATAAAAGAGTATCTGACTTAAAGAATAAAATTTTACGATATTAGAATATTGGTTAATGTTATAATAATTTCACACCATTTATAATATTATGAGATAATAAATTTCAATGGAGGCATTACAATGAAAAAAACACTTAAAGAATATCAAGATGAGAATAAATCGGTTCTAGAAGATTACTTGAAAAAAGAAAAGAGTTTGTATAGTGACAAAAAATTAGAAATAATTAATTCATTTATTGATATTATTAATAGTGAAAAAACGATTTCTATTAATGTTGAACTCGCGAGTTTATATGAAATATTAAGCTCTGAAAAATACTTAAATGTTTTTGAACTTGGTTATTCAGAAGATTCTATAAAAAAGCGATATAATAATTTATCGCCTTACTATAAAAAATTTAAATTGTTCATTGACATGTTTGACCCAGAGAAAAAGATAAAATATGGAGCTTTAAATATAGGAAATCTAGGAACAAGATACCCTGGATTTGGATCAGGTCAGATATGTATAATATTCAAAAAGGGATTTACTGAAAAAATCCTAAACGGTTTTTGCCTAAAGACATTCTCTCTAAATTACTATAAAAATGATGGTACTTTTAGAGAAAAAAAATTTAAAGAGGATATATCAAATTGGGAAGATGTTCATAAACTTGCATTTTTTAAGCATTCTAACGATATTCATAGAGAAAAAATGAGTAATTGGCCTTTTATGGTATCTAATACCAAAGGATGGCTAGAAATACTGATTTTTAACGAAATTTTAATGGAATATTTTCAAGAAATTCGTATTAAAGACAAACTTTTGAATCATCTAGAGAGTTTAATACGTAAAGACGACCAGAATCTAGAAGAAATGGATTTAATAATAAAACGACAATTTATATTAATTACAAAGAAAAGTGAACGATTGGGGATCTTCATAAATGGATATAAAGAATAATGATAAAATTATTAGGATATAGGCCAATTTCAGGGGAAGGATTCTTCATTAAAGAAGATAAGAAGTATGTAATTTCTTATCCTTATACTAAAATCTTTATTGATGAAATAGATGCATCAATGTTTAAATATGCGAAATATGTATTAGATGATGCATCATTTGCCGATATTAGATCAATGGTTAAATATTTAAAAGCTATTTTTTTAAAGGATAAATATTTAAATGAAAAACTAGTACATACGCAAAGCTTACTAAATGAGCTAAAATTAGAAAATGTCCTTCAAAATCTAACTTTAAATAAAATTTCAAATTTCGAAGGGAATGAATTATTAAATCTAATTCAAGAGTATATAAAAGTCGGTAATTCACCAATAGACCCTTATTTGCAATTTACTACATTCACATATACAAGTAAAAATCTTTATTTAAAAAACTTATTTAGATATTTTTTCACAGCAAAGTCAAGTATCCAATTATCTATTAATTGTATTAATTCTGTTTTCTTTGATAAATTATTTGAAGAAGAACTCAGTATACAATATAGATCTTTTGAGAAATATCTGAAAAGAAATGACATAAAATACAGCGTTTTAATTGGTTTAAAAACTACAAAAAAATTTAATAGATCAAATAGTAAAAGGTTTTATTTAGATACTTTAGAAGATGATATAAATAAGCAATTTTTTAATACTAAAGTTTTTAAACATGTTGAAAAATGCGCGACATCTCTAAGCTCTGAAATCTTTTTTGAAGGACATCCATATCCTCAATTTGGAAATACCATTATTATTGACAATAAAGTTATTATCAAAGAAGAATATAGTTATAGCCCATCTGGATTACTCCAACCATCAAATATTATAATAAGTGCTGATAAAAATTACATAAAAGTTATGGCTTCAACACTAAAGCTACGATTAAAGAAAACTAATTCTTTTCATCAGGAATTGTTTCAAGAGTATTATAGCAAATAAAAGAAAACCTAACTTGTAAAATAAGTTGATTTTTATTTATGAAATAATATAGTTGAAAATTGATAGGACAGCCACCACTATCCTCATTACCTCTACACCTACCTAAACGGATCAGAAAACTTCTCATCCGAAACCAACTCATAATCTGTTAGCGTATGTAAAAATTCAACGAGTTCGCTTTTCTCTAAATCGGTCAGCGAAATTGGCTCTTGTAGTTCCCAATCTAAATCTGGATGATCTTGGATTCCATGTACATAATGGTTGACGACTTCTTCCAACGTTTCAAATCTTCCATCATGCATGTAGGGAGCAGTCAAGCTGATGTTTCTAAGGGAGGGTACTTTAAATTTTCCATTTTCAGCACCTTGATCTTCGTATTCTTTGTCAAGACCAATATTGGCATTGCCTCTCCATTCCGCGGCATAGTGATCCCCTCCGTGGCAACTGGAACATTTTGCTTTTCCAAAAAATAAGTCTTTACCTCTTTTTTCGGTATTGGTGAAATTTGCAAAATTATTTTCATTTCCTTTATCGAATTTGGAATTATAAGAGATGATCGAAGCCACAAAAGTAGACAATGAGATAGCAATTAGTTCTTCATTTATTGGCTCGTCAAACACCTCATTAAACAGTTTATTATAGGCTTCTATTTCTGACAATTTTTCAACCAATGCCTCTATATCTTTCATACCCATTTCTGTATGATTAGAAATTGGGCTTAGTATATGATCTTCAATTTTTCCTCTTTGCCCTTCCCAAAAATGGGAAATTTGATAAGCATTATTGACTAGGGTCATCGTATTTCTCGATGTCTCAAAATTATGGAGGCCACTGCTAAATTGGGTGTTATCAGAGAATCCTATTTCTTGGTGATGACAACTAGCACAAGCAATCGAATTATTTTGTGATAACCTGGAATCATAGAAAAGAATCCGACCCAATCCTGCTATTTTATCATGATTGGATGCTTCACTATAGGCGGTTGATTCGTATGGAATTGCTTCCTCGAAATAATCAAAATCTTCTAACGCTAAGTCAGGGTTAAAGGGCTGTTCCAAGTCACTATCTTCCTGACATCCAATTAGAAATACAATAAATATTAAGGTTGCTGTTAATAATAAGTATTTAGTTTTCATATTTTTTGTTTTTAGAAATGGTAGAATAATATAATAGAACTCGGTAAGACATATGATGTTAGAATAAGGAATCTTTTATCCTTAAAATCATTAGTAGGGTTCAAACTTGAATTAAAGGTGTCAATTTCATAGGAGAACCATAAAGCCGCTCCAGCTTCCGTATAAATGCTTATCCGATTGGTGATGTTATACCCAATACCTACAAATGCTCCGAAGGAGGTAGAAAATCTCTGGTCTGTCCTTTCGTTTTTGCGCTCGCCTAATGGGTCATTGGTATCAAGAATGTTTGACTTATTTAAAAAGTACCGGAATGACATCTCTGGACCCAATAAAACAGATAGCTTTTCTTTAAAAAAAGTCTTTCGTTTGCCTCGGCTAATCTTATATTCAATATCTATTCGGAAATCATCACGATCTACTTCTGATTCATTATTTTCAAATGCCCCAATCAAATTAAAATCTAATGCCTGTTTAAAAAATTTATTGTTCTCTTTGTACTTGATATAATGAAATAGATAGGGTCCTCTAAAACCAATAGGATTATCTAGTGGTAAAAAGTTATTGATAAAAGTAAGATCGATTCCTATCGCTCTGTTCAATGGGCGATTATTAGAATTTTGGCTATAACCAAACTGCATCAGTATGATTAAAAAAGTAGCTGTTAAGTATATTCTCATTTTTAGTTTTAGTTTTTGCTTTTTTAGCAATTAATGCAATGATCCGTTGCTCAGTTGTTCATCCAATTTTTACTATCCAATGGTCTACCACCTAGATGTAATTCAGCATCTTCTAAACTATTACGGTTATTGCTCAATTTTAGTATTTGTTTTTTTTCTTTAACTATTCAAGCTAAGATCATTTATCAATCCAGGTTTTATTATCCAACAGTCCACCACCTTGACGTAACTCAGCTTCCTCCAAACTAGTACGGTTGTTACTAACTTCACTTTCAACATACATAAATCTACTAGGTATAGTACCAGAGGGATTAAATCCGTTGGAATTCCGAATAGTATTTTGAGCAATCTCTGGATATCCAGTTCGACGATAATTAATCCATGTTTGTAAAAAATTATATCCAAAGTAAGACTTATAGGCTTCCTTTATGATAGATTCCATAGGATCGCTCCCAAAAGTGAAATTCTCAATATACTCATCTGATGCTGGCAAATCAAGCATGTTGAAATTAGCCTTGAGTGCTTCCTTGGTATACTGAAGGGCCAAGTCATTATCTCCATTCCTAAGTGCACTTTCTGCTAAAATAAAATATAATTCACATCTTGAAATAAGTGGGACGGTGGCATCTGGCTGTGTCCAGGTGAGTTGGGAGGCATCTGGTTGATACATTGGATAATATGAAAAATTCTCTTCTAAAGAATATTTATCTCTTCTAGGATCACCAGCTAACATCTGATAAAAAGAACGATGAAAGAAGATGGTAGAAGGACGGTCAACCGAAAATTTATGTAAGGTCCAATTGGCATTTTCATTTGCTTCAAAAGTTAAGCTTGCATCTTCGAAGTCAAAGCTTAAAGCAGACTCAGCCGCTTGTTTGGCCAATCCCCAATGCTCGGGAATTCTCGTAGAAGTATGCACATAAAAACGCGCTTTTAGCGCATAAGCAGTAGCCAACCATTTTTGAGGATCTCCATTAAAAATAAGATCACCCGGTGTCACTTCATTTTTTTCACTACTTAAGGTAAGATCATCAATCGCTTGATCAAGCAGGATTTGAATGCCTTCATAAACAGATTTTTGTTCATCATATTTAGGTCTTAAATATTCATTACCTCTTAAAGCTTGAGAAAAAGGAATGTCACCAAAGCAGGTGGTCAACGCACCAAATTCATGGGCAAGGAAAATCCTAGCCACTCCTCGATAGAAAAATTGATTATTTTCAGTCGCAAACTCTTCCAAGAATTTGGCATTAGTTAATGATCCCGCATAAGTGCCTCCTCTCCAAAAATCATCCATCACATCGCGGCCAATGAAGAAAAAATTCATGGGACCACAAATATCAGCACCTTCTATCTGTTGCGTGATTATTCCTGCTACGCGCATTGGTTGCGCACCAAGATTTTTTACGGATTGTACCTGAATATTGGGTAAAAGTAAAGCACTTGAGATTTCTGTAAAATCATTTTGGCTTCCCAATTCATCAAATTTAGTACAGGAACAAATAAAAACAATTAATAATAGCAATATACTCTTGTTAATTCCATTAAAAACTATTTGATGAAAACAGGAATTAGAGTTGTGGTTAGATAATTTCATCTGTTTTAATTTTACTAGCTGTAGATCATAGAAAACAATACTTTAAAGTTAAGGAAAAATATTAGTAATATGGACAATATTATACTATTTTAAATAGTGGGTCGCAATAAATGTATAATTTTATTGTTACGGAGAGTATTCAATAAACCATCTCTAGTTACCTTTGGACTAGCTAATCATTTTGTTGCCGAAAGGTTACTGCTTCAATTTTCGCTTACTTAACTTAATAAACGGCTCCTCTACCAACCGATACATAAGATCCGCTGCCAAAATAGTTATCCCAATATAAAGCACGAACATCGTACAAACTCGAACCGCTCCTTCTCCGAGATATGCGCCCCAACGATCCCAATCATTCATGATAATGACCACGAATAGCCAATGGAATAGATAGATGCTATAACTAATTTTGCCGAGATAGAGGAGTACCTTGTTTTCTAAAAGGGCTTGCGCATTTTTACTCATCATCACGATGGCTATCGTTAAGAAAGCGGCAACACTACTAAAATGAGCCCACCGAATATGTAGGGGCCAAAAGAAATGAAAGAGATCCTCAATTGGTTGGCAAAACGGTGCCAAACGATTGAAAGAAAACAATATAAAGATCAAAAGAAATACCGCCCATCGCCAAGGATATAATTTACTTTCGTTGAAAGGAGTGCTTGTTAATCTAGGGTACAAGATGGAAAGACCGATGCCTAATATAAAATGATTCATATACAGACGAAGATCGGGTGATCCAATTACATAGGATCCCAGCAATGGAATTAGGAGTAAATATCGATGCTTCCGATACAGCAGAATTAATCCAATAATTATTAAAGAGTAAATAATCTCAACTTGCAGCGACCAACCTGGTATATATAAATCATGGGTATCTTGAAACATCAACAACTCTTTTAATAGTCGTGATCTTTCACCTCGGAAGACGATACCGATAAAGGTGTCTACGGTAAAATTGTTTCGAATGTCATAAAATAAAAGCAATAAGACGGTCAGGATATACGCAGGATACAACCGCAGTATCCGCTTGTAGAGATACCGACCAAATGCTATTTTTCTAGAAGAATTAATATAGGAATAGGAGAGTACAAAACCACTTAAGACAAAGAAAAAAGAGACGGCTTCATTTCCATTAAATATAAATGCTGCCAATTTAACTTGTACCGTTTCCTTCCATCTCCATTCTAAGAAATGATGCACTACCACGATCATGGCGGCGATTCCTCGAATGCTATCCAAGTAATGGATTCTAGCAGTTTTATGGTCGGTGGGTTTGATAGTTGTTTGTTTTTGCCGAATGACCTAATTCGGTGTGCTTAATGGTCATTTATTTTTAGTTGATACAAATCTAACCCTCTTTTTTATATTAAATAGCGGATCTTCTAGGTAAATTGATGTTTTGATCTATTGATTTTTATACTAACTTGCCTTTATCAATAGACACTAAAAAACCGCCTATATCGTTAATGTACTATGAAAAATAAATTAGGAATCTGTTTTTTGTTTTTTGCTTTGTCTATCCTTTACGGATTTCAAACTACGGACTGGGAATATCATCTATCGAAAGATAAAAGCTTTAGTGTCATGGTACCTGGCAAACTTACTTCTACGCTGGATACGGTGGCCTCTGCGATTGGTCCCATTTTTTGTGATAATCTGGTGTATCAAGAAACCGCAGATAGTGTGGCAGCCATCTATTCTTTGAGTCGTTGTTCGTATCCAATAGGTACCTTACATTCGGATAGTACGATGTTGACGACCTTATATTTTGACTCGACCGTCAGCAATATGGTGGAAAGTATTGGCGGAACCCTGCTCTATGAATCGGAACAAGCTTACGCAGGTTATCCCGGACGAATTTGGAAGATAAGTTACGAAGAAGGAAAAAAGTGGGGAAAATTTAAAGCCCTAATGGTCGAAAATCAACTCTATATTTTACAGGTCCGCGCCAACAATTCCGTTGCTACAAGAGAAAACGCTACCAAGTATTTAGAGTCGTTTACCTTAAGGACATTTTAGTGGTGCGACTGTGATTTTGAGGTAGCGTAGAGCCATGATTGAAACGCATTTTTTTAGAGATTTACTATTTTGCTTTTTACTATCTTAATCAACAAATCCCGCAAAAAAATATACTCGTCAGCAGGACATTGTTAATCACATTCAACCATTCAACCATTCAACCATTCAACAAAAATCCTACTTACTCAGCCCCTCATACAACCATTTCGCCAACGCCTCTCGATTAGAAGCCTTTAAAAATCTTTGCTGATCGTAGCTATTACGAATATTTCCAAGTTCGATAAAAACGGAATTTGGTTTGACTTCTCGTAGCATATGTAAGTCGCGACCAGTAAGTGTTCCGTGATAATTTCCTTTGGAGCGGTATTTTTTATATTTTGCTTTAAACGTGGTGTGAAGTTTTTTTGCTAAAACTCGACCTTTTTTTGAGCCGGGAAAATAGTAGAAAAAGACGTCCGTTTTTTCTTTGGTGCTACGGGAATCAATATGGATACAAACCAAGGTCTGATCTTTAATACCTTGTTTTTTATGGCGTTCAAAAAGTGTATTGACAGCGTCGGACCGTTGGTAGAGTCGGGTCTTTTGACTACGAGGAATTTTATAATTTCCCCAACAATATTCGTCAACATCTCCTTTTAATATTTCCTCGTCTCTCAATCCATCATCTGGATCGCGGGTGATCATATAGGCTAAGGCACCATGCGACAAAAGGTGTCGTACTAATCGGAGCGCCACATCATACGCGTATTCGTCTTCGTAAAGATTATTTTTTCCATGTTTTCCAACTGCGCCACTATCGGGACCACCGTGGCCACTAACAATATAAAATACTTTGCCACGAAGTTTATTATCAATCTGTGGAATGTAGGCATGCTTTTTTCCGAAGATGGGAAATTTTCGGTAGCCACTAACTGCCTCCAGTTTATTTTCTGAAACAAGATTTGCTTCCCGTTCGACTTTTGCGATTCGTTCTTCTTTTGTTTTTTCGCTTTCGGTAATTGCTTCTTTTTGCAGGTCTGTCAGCAATTCATCCACCGTGGGCGTATTGGGTGGAATATTAGGTGGTGGTAGATTGACAGGTGGCTTGATGACGACTGGGTTTTCTTGTTGGGTAGGACCACCTTGACAGCCTAATTCGTTGTAAGGAACCCACAGAATTTTGCTGCTAGCGATATCTTGTTGTCGCAAATTATTTCTTCTCAAATACTCATTATATTTTTTGATTTTCAAGGCCTGCTCCCAGCCAGAAATGCCCAACGTGGTTTTTATACTTTTACCATTATAAGCGTAAATTAAGACGGGGATTTTGTAATTTCGATTGGTTATAAGCTTGCTTCTGGCATTTAGACCATTGAGCTCATAAAATTTCTCTAGATTACAATTGGCTTTTTCTAGTTTGTACCGAGCTAATAACCGATAGATATTGTCACCAGATCGAGCCTTAACACTGTGGAAGTAAGGATCTTCCGCCGAAAATGCGGAATTGGAAAGAAATAGTAATATTAATAGTAAAATAGTGTTTTTAAGCGCCATGATATTCCGGGAGTTTCCTTTTGGGACTTCGTTTTCTTCTTGGTCAGCTAGCAAGTTATAAAATTTTAGACTTTTCTGTTTGATTTTAACGGAATTATAACCCGAACGCAGTTTTTTAAGGAATAATGCGCGTTAGGAGTCGAAATTGAGCCCAATTAAAATATTTAAAATAAAGCTATTCGCTTTGCGTTGGAAGAGGGCCAAAGGCAGTCAGCGAATATTAAAAACGAATTGATCCGTAAGGCTATCTAATTTATTATCTAAACACATGAATGAAATAGAAAAATACGTTGAATCCTACTTTGGTATTGGAGAAAAAAATTTATCCGCTATTGGGGATCTGTTTGAAGAGCGGTCTATAAAAAAGCATGATTTTTTACTTAAGGCCTCTCAATATGCCAAAAGTCTGAGTTTTATCCGCTCAGGATATTTACGGGTCTTTGCGATGAATGCAGAGGGAACCAAAGAAATAACTCAATGGATTTCTGTCGAGGGGTTGTTTATTACAGATTTATCCAGTTTTATCTTTGAAACACCTGCTCGTTGGAATATACAAGCTTTATCGGATTGTGAATTATACACGATCTCCTTAGAAAATTATCAAAAGATTGGATCGGTTGTTAAGTCTTGGGATAAGTTGGAGAAACATTTTATTGCTAAATGTTTTGTAACCATTGAGAATAGAGTTTTTAGTCTTCTTTCCATGAATGCCGAACAAAAAGTGAGACAATTATTTATGTTTAGTCCTGAGATTTTTAATAGCGTCCCTTTAATTTATATTGCTTCTATGTTAGGAATTACCCCAGAAACGCTTAGTAGAGTTAGAAAAAAAATGAGTTCTTGATCTATATCAAGAGGTGGATGCATTATTAGGATGAATTTTGTCGTGCAAGATGTTTTGCACATTAATTCATTCAAATTTTTAAAATGTTTAAAAAAGAAATTAAAACGTCTATTAAAATATCCGCTACTCCTGAAATGATTTGGAAAGTCCTAACAGATTTTGAGAACTATCCTGATTGGAATGAATTCTTAAGTTCCGTGGAAGGGAATTTTAATCCAGGAAATCATGTTAAAATTACTGCTGGTGGAATGAAATTTAAACCTAAAATACTTGTTTATGATAAAAATAAAGAAATACGCTGGATAGGAAAGTTTTTAGTTTGTGGATTATTTGATGGCGAACACCTCTTTCGAATTATTGATCATAGAGATGGACGTTGCACCTTTCAACAAGAAGAATTTTTTTCAGGACTATTGGTTAAATTATTCGCTAAAAAACTAGATAAAGATACCAAAAATGGGTTTATTCAAATGAATGAAAAACTTAAAGAAATCTGCGAAATGAATATGATGGGTAATTGAATGTTTCCAGTTAGTTTCCCTTTAAATAATTTTTATGCAAAAAATAATTGAAAATATTGCGGCCATTTCTAATACCATTCGATACATTGCTATTTATAAAGAAGGAAACTTAACCAGCTGGCAACGTGAAAATATATCAGATTCCAGCGCTGCTGATTCGGACAAATACGAAGAATTACTTGTTAATCCTACTATTCTAACCATCGCCAAACAACGTGGAGATATTGATTGTGGTGGATTAGATTTTGTGGTCATCAAGTATGGTCATTTTTATCAATTAATACAGATCATCGAACAAGGACACCTTTCTATTTGTATTGATGCAGAAGCTGATCCATTGATTCTGGAAAAAAAGATCAAAAGAGTTATTGAAAATCATAAAGCTTAAACTTTTTATTATATTTAAATCAACATGCAAAAATACCTACACGTATCAGAGGAAGCCGGAAAGCAATTCTATCTAGCTTATAAAGATAAAGGACCTGTGGTCATGCTTAATTTGCTGAGATTTAGAGAAAAAGCTGATTATACTAATTTGGAATCTTTAAAACCTTCTGATGAAATTTCTGGGAAAGAAGCGTATAAATTGTATATGAAATTTACCAAACCAGAACTTGAAAAAGTTGGCAGTCGGTTGATCTTTTATGGTGCGAGTAATGATTTCCTGATTGGTCCGACGACCGAAAGTTGGGATGCTGTTTTATTGGTAGAACATCCATCTGTGGAAAAGTTTATGGAATTTGCCCAGAATGAAAATTATTTAAAGACCGCTGGACATCGTACCGCCGCTTTAGAAGACTCCCGTTTATTACCCATCACTCAAAAAAGTAAGTAGAAATGAAGGAACTAAAATCCTTATTGGTTATTTTATTTTTTATTGGGCAATTAACACCTCAAGAGATCATTGAAGGTGTCGTGATTGATGAACTTTCAAAAGAGCCGATTCCATATGTGAATGTTGGAATTGTCAATCAAGCGAAAGGAACGGTTAGCGATCTTTCTGGGAATTTTAAGCTAACCATCAATTCTGCGGCTAAAGAAATTAGCCTATCTTCTATTGGATATGAATCAATTAATATTGGTATCTCCGATTTTAAAGATACTAAAGTGATTGTTTTATCACCTAAAAAATATGACCTCGAAACGGTAGAAATTACCGCATCCGCATTTGAACAGGAAGAAGTAATGATCGGTGTTCGCAACAAAACAAGAGGAATGAGTATTAGTTTTGGTTCTCCACAGCTAGGGGCCGAAATTGGGGCGGTTCTCGGAATAAAAAAGACCACCTATGTCAAGTCAGCCAATTTTGTGCTTAACCATGCAAAAGGAGATAGTTTATTATTCAGAATGAATATTTATGATTTTTCAGAGGGAAAAATTGGGGAGAATTTATTGACAGAAAATATTCTTATCCAGGAAAAACAAAAGAAAGGAACCATCACCGTTGATTTAGAACCTTACGGAATTGTTCTAACATCAAACGTACTATTGAGCTTAGAATGGCTTAGAGATTTTGATGAAATTGGAAGCAAAGGTGTTACTTTTGATACGAAAAAATCTAAGAAAGAACGAGGCATTTATTTACGAGGCTACAGTAATGGCGAGATGAAGAAATTTCGGTTTAAGAAAAAACTTAAGCCTTGTTTTTATTTAATAGGAAAACAAACGATAGCAGAATGAAATTTATAAATCTAAAAATTTAAAAACTCTAAAACTAAACCTATGAAAAAGTTTACCTTCTCTCTATTTATGACAGTTTTATTTTTGGGAATTCAGGCACAAGAAGAAACGATCGCGAATCGTTTTATTCTAGGTGGATCGATTAATTTTGTTAGTCAGAAAAATTCGGTTCCTTTAGCCGCCTTATCAATCAATTCTGGCGTTGGTATCCTGTTCGCTGATAATACTAATGAATCTAAAAATACCGTTTTAAGTCTTAGTCCATATCTTGCTAAAGAAGTAAATGCTAATTGGTTGGTAGGTATTCAGCTCAATTATCGGCTAGATAATTATACAGCAGAAGATGCCTTTTCTTTTGGTCAACCTTCTCCCACTGATTTTAATCGAAAAACCAATAGCTTTGGATTTGGCTTATTTAGCCGTTATACCCTAAACCCAGAACAACGCTTCCATTTTTTCTTGCAACCTTTTCTTGGTTATAATTTGCTTTCCGAGGATACTAAAAATAATGATGTATTGGTACAAGAAGAAACGGCTAATTATTTTGAAGCCGGCGTTGGCCTAGGTTTTTTATATCCCATCAATTCTAAATTTCGAGCTACGCTTCGAACCGGAGGAATAAATTATGTCAATGGAAAATGGAAAGTCAAAGATACCGAAATTGATAAGGGGTTTAGCTCCTTTGGTTTGAACCTCAATCTTTCTACTGTTTTTATTGGGGTGGAAATGAGGTTTTGAACATGCGTTCAGAATTTTTATTTTCGGATAATTTGGTTGGAGCATATTTTCAAAATTGTCTTTGTCCTTGTCCTTGTCGTGTTTTTTTGCCTATTGTAAAGGGTTGAAACTATAAGATAGAGGATGATCGATTTGCATGTTTTATAATGAAGTTGTTTAAGAAGTATTCCATTGGAATAATCAATAGAAATTCTAGCGTTGGGGGAGGTGTTTTGCAGAAAAAGCCCGCCCAGGGCGGGCTTTCCCACCCTCCGCGAGGTACCGATACCTCCCCCCATTTTAGAACTATTCCAAGTATAGCTCCGCCATGTCCAACCTTGGTTTTTCCCTGGTTAAATTTAGACGATTTTTCAATCATCAAATTTACTTTAGTTGTCTACTTACAAAGTAGACACTTAAACAATTACTGATCAGTATAAAATTTTGATAAACGCGGAGACTTGCCCGGAATGATAGGAAGAACTTGTTTCCAAAGAAGTACTCAAACTACTTCAATATCTCTTTTTAATATCGCAGGGTTTTCTCCCACCAGAGATACACTGAGCGACACGGCAAAGATAATAAATATAGATTAAAAAACAAAATGTTTTACCTTGTTGTTGGTAATTCAAATTGAAAATAGATTTAAGAATATCCCATCACCGGAGTAATCCACGATATGATTCAAGTATCCAAAACACCATAAAAAAGATCGCTCCAGAAAAATTCCCGAAGCGATCTTTTTTATTCAGTATATTTCGGCTCTGCTACTGCTTCACCACCTTCTCCCAAGCAATCGTTTTTCCATCAATTTCTACTAAGATCACATACATACCTGCGTTCAAATTCTGACCTACGGAAGTAAGTCCACCATTTTCGAAATTTACTACTTCTGTCAATTTACCCACTAGATCATACACCAATAAGCGACCTTTTTGATAACTTGCTTGGTAGTCAACAGATACTTGGAAATTTGTAGCACTAGGATTAGGGAAAACCTTCATCTCTGCTAAATTTTGTGCAAGCTCTTCCGTATTTGTAACTATAATTTCAACACCTGCTGTAACGGTAATAGCTCCACATGGATTACTGATGGTAAGAATTACTGGATAGGTGCCATCTTCCAAATAAACGTGCGTTGGATTAGGTTGCGTACTAGTGGTTCCGTCTCCAAAACTCCATGAATAATTTAGGCCATTATCAGCATTACTACTGAAAATAACTTGTCCATTGCTAAGAATAATTTGTCCGATCTCAGCCGTTGGAGGTGTGAAAGTGGTCACATTAATATCCTGTTCTAAAGTAAAGGTACCTTCTGGAGTAGTGGTTGTTAGCATCACGGAATAACTTCCAGCATCACTATAAGCGACTGTTGGATTTTGTATGGTAGAAGTCGCTGGATTACCGCCTTCAAAGGTCCACATCCATTCCGTAGTGTTTTCATTTACATCGGTAAATTCAATCTCGAAAGGATTACAACCTGACGTTTCAGAGGTAGTAAAAATTTGTGGAGTAGAAGCATCTCTGACCAAAAATCCATCCAGTGCTGCTTCGACAATGTTTCCAGAGCCTTCCATATCTGCTGTTTCAAAAATTACTTTTACATTGTCAGTCATGGTTATATAATCCGCAAGATTGTAGGTGATTTTTGGACTCCAGCCTTCTGTATTTTCTGTAAAACTTTCGATGGTTACCTGCGTGATTCCATTGTCAATTTTCAAATCTAATTGATCATTCGGTTGTCCATTTCCGAAGGCATTAAAAAACCAATAATGAAAACTCATTTCTGGATTGGTGTAACCAGTTAAATCCATCCTTGGTGAAGTCAATCTTGTAAAACCGTTATCTACATCATCCTGTCCGACGGAGCCACCACCGTTGCCCGTAACATAACATTCGTCTCCTAAATCATTGGGAAGGTCTAGATCTGTATTAGATTGTTGGCCACCCGCGCCTGTTCCTACAGGTTCTCCTCTTTCCCAAATACCACCAGAAGCGTTACTGGCTACTTGCCAGCCAAGATCAAAAATAAAATCATCTTTATAACCAGGAATCAATTCAATTATGATGGGTTCTGAACCATTTGTTTCTAGGGTAACCAATTTTTCATGGTAACCCCAGATCGCAAATTTTGCATCGTAAATACCATCTACGACCGCACGCGAAAAATTACCATTCCCATCTGTATTATCTTCGAAAGAAAGACTTTGACCATCTAAGTTTACTTTTGCATTGGCAATTGGCATTCCTGTGACCGCATCTACTACTTGCGCAATAAATTGAGTTGTTGGTAACGGCTGTAATTGCATATCTTGAATTACCAGCTCACCGTTTGCTAAGGTTACCTCCGCAATGGCGGTCTCGTAAGCAGGGTGGGAATAAGTGACGGTAAAATTTCCTGAGATTACTTGGCCTGTTTGATATTCACCTGAAAGTGTACTATTCGTAAAGTTAACCTGTGAAGAACCAATCACTACCCGAGCATCATTGATGGGCGCATTAGTTACGGCATCTGTAATTTTTCCTTCCAAATGACAAGCTCTAACGTAATTGGGCGTTAGCACAAAAAATCCTTGATTGATATCTGACACTACTACCGTTCCACTGGTAAAATAAGGATAGACTCCCCAAGCACCACTACCATTTTCACCAGGTAATAAGGTATCAAAATTACCCACCTCAATAATATTTCCAGGACGACTTGCATCGGCTAGAATACAACCGTCTGTATAATAGGAGATGATCAAAAAGTCATTCCATACAAATACATTGTGTGGTAGCACACCCTGATTGATCGTAGAGAGTGGTCGGAATTGATCTAATTCTTGAATATCACTCAAATCAGAAATATCATAGACACCCACCGGTGCATCACCAACTTCGTCGGTGGTAAATACGACATTGCTATCATCACTCAACCAAGCATTGTGTGTAAAGTCGAAAGGTGTGTTTTGAGTCGCTAATAATTCTACGTTATTAAGATCACTGACATCGTAGATGGCTAGATTTCCTTCGTAGATTTCTGAACTATAAAGTATATTATCTCGAACATAGGTATCGTGCGAATAAACCGGAGGAGCGGCGGCGATATAGGTTGGGTTGGCGGGATCTGTTGCCAAATCAATAAAAAATACACCACCATCATTTAAATTACATCCAGAAAGGTGACCCACACCATTATCATCGATAAAGATATTATGACATGGTCCAAGTTGACCGCCTATTTCTGGAATATCGGGTTCCCAACGATAGGCATCTGCTTCTGTAATCTGACCTGGTAAATTACTTAGGTTGATTACATTGAGTCCACCGCCTGTTTCGTTGGTGACGTAAGCATAAGTATCTATGACTTTGATATCTCTCCAGTTAGATTCTGGGCCTGGAAGAAATCCTTTGTCTTCTGGATTATCAGGATTAGTAACATCAAAAATGGCGATACCAGTGGCTGTTCCAACTAAAGCGTATTCTCGACCATCATTTTCATAACCCCAGATATCATTCAATCGTTGGGGAAAATCAACTTCAGCCCGAAGGGTCATATTGAGTTGGGCAGAAAGTGGCAATGTAAAAATTGCAGAAAGTAAAAGTAAAAGTAAATTTTTCATAAAAATTAACATGATTTGAGTAGTTAGCTATTTCCTAAAATTTCGTCTTTGGGTAAGTTGTATTTGCTGTAAAGATACTTTTTATACTACGTATTTTTCTTCAATTATGTTATTGGCTATGTCAAGCGGGTGACACATATTAAGTTACCATGCTTTTTCAATGATAATTTAATACCCGAAATCGGCCTTTTTTTGCAATTCCTTGCTTACATTTTTTTGTTTAAATCAATGTTTTTTTAGCCTAAAACAGTGAATTAGGAATAGATTAACTTACGTTAAAAGCCTTAACTAAACATTAGTTTAATATAAAAATACACTGACTATCAGTTAGTTATAAAATTAAAATTAACATACCTTAAAATCAATAACAAGGGGCAAGGCATGAAAACCTTGTTTGCCACAGTTATGTAGGTGTATATTGCAACAAGAAAAGAAACAATATATTTCTTTCTAAAAATAGAAAAAGAAAAGACTTTGACTATTGGATATTTTAAGGATGATTGCCCAGGTTGATAAGCGGTGATTAGGCCAAAAAAATCCGAAATATCTTGCAGGAAAAAACGAATAATACAATCCCATTCGACCCTTGGGATTTTAAGAATTAATGGGTGTTCTCATAGTGTGTGGGCTGCCCCCCGGTCTAATGTGATCGGTGGGGTAGTTTTTTTCTTCTTTTGAAAAAGAACCATTATGCAGAAAACAAGAAAAGACAAATTAATCTAACTAATCTATCTTGGTAAGATTTTTTTAAAAATTTAATGGGTGTTCTCATAGTGTGTGGGCTGCTCCCCGGTCTAATGTGGTCGGGGGGTAGTATTTTTCTTCTTTTTGAAAAAGAATCATGCGATAGAACACAAAAAAACTAAAAACGAATCAAATTAGCTTATCTAAGTTGGTGAGATTTTTTGAAAATTTAATGGGTGTTCTCATAGTGTGTGGGCTGCTCCCCGATCTAATGTGATCGGGGGGTAGTTTTTTTTTATACACAAGTAATCAGGAGGTTGAAAGGAAAATTTTAGATTCGTTTACCGGAGGTCTAAATAATCCATAAAAACTGCTTCCTCTTTAAAATGAACCGTGGTATTGCTGACCGTTTTAACGGATGGGTAGATTACGCCATCTGGTTTTGTTTCATAACGATTTTCTAAATGGAATTTGCGAATCGTTTCAGGGGTTATTAAATTAGGTAAAAGGGTTTGAAATTTTATTTTCATCGCTGCCCATTCTTCTGGTGTATACAGCGTCGAAGATAACCAACAGTGTGCAAATTTTGCATCTAATTGAGTTGTTAATTTGTTCTGGCCATCCCAAATCCATTCCCATAAATTTCCTTCGCTTGAATAGTGGAGTAGCGTAAAGGGTTCTATATTTTCTAGGTCCACTGCTTTCCAAGCCATAGGAATATCTTTGGCGTCTAGTAATTCTAACACAATTAATCCACGACTTTTACGATAAGGTAAAATTCGTTGATGTTTTGTTCGAGCCCCGTTGAGAATCACTAAAAAATTATTGAAATTATCGTAACCTACCCAGGTTCCACCTTTTACATCTTGCGGAAAATTTAACTGCTTTTCATGGCGAATGTAATGATGAACTAGTGATGGTTTTTTCCGCTCCGTGTCTTCATCTCGACTGGAAGTAATCACCACACTATTCGCTAACGGAACAAAACTAACCAGACACATGCTTCGCTTGATATTTGATGGTGGAAGGAGCATATCCGAAATTTTCATGGATCGCATCTTTTAAAAATGCTTCTACGGCAGGGCGGATAATAGCGTTGTGGTGGATGATATGTTCGAGCTGATAAAGTAATTCTCTATGATAAGAGGTTTTTATAACTAGTTGATTGTTAAGGAGTTCGAGTGGTTTGTCTGGTTTATTGAAATGTGCTTTTAAATAATTTAGTTGATAAATAGCCAGGGCACGATCTTCTTCTAAGGCTAAGTTTCGAGCACGATCTTCATAATTTATCTGACCATCATCATAGTAATCTACCAAACGTAAAAATATTTCTACAGTATGCCGAAGATGGCGACCGATAGAAGCGGTATGGCCCGTTGGAACATGGATATATTGTTCGTCTTTGAGTTTTGCTACGAGCTGAATAAGTTCGTCTAAGTGGGAGGTGATGTCGTTTTGAAGCGATGAATTTTCCATGTTAATTTTTTATTCGGAGAGAGGTTTTTAAATGATCTACCAATTGCCAACAATCCTCGAAAGTATTATATAATGGAACTGGTGCTACCCTAATCACATCTGGTTCTCGCCAGTCTGCAATAACGCCTTTTTTAGTCAGTTTATCATATAATTTTTTGTCTGCGTTGACCACCTGTACCGAAAGCTGGCAGCCCCGTTGAGCAGGATCGGAAGGGGTAATTATGCGGATGCGGTCCGTATTCATTTTATTTAATAAAAATTCTAAATAACCAGTCATCCTTAAAGACTTTGCTCTTAATGGATCCATACCCGCTTTTTCAAAAATTTCTAAAGAAGCATAAATCGCTGCCATACTTAAAATAGGGGGATTACTTAATTGCCAACCTTCCACACCAGGGATGGGATCAAAACCATCACGCATTCCAAATCTAGTCGTTTTATTATGGCCCCACCAACCCGTAAAACGTGGAATTTTTTTAGCTTTTGCATGTCGCTCATGAACAAAACAGCCACCCAAGCTTCCAGGGCCGCTATTGAGATATTTATAGGTACACCAGACGGCAAAATCAGCCCCACTATCGTGTAGGTTTAAGGGAATATTACCAGCCCCGTGTGCACAATCAAAACCAACCATACACTTTTTCTTGCGCCCCATCTTCGTAATGGCTTTCATATCGAGAAACTGTCCCGTATAATAATTAGGATTTCCAAAAAGGATCAAGGCAATTTCGTCTCCTTGTTCTGCCATGATTTTTTCAATATCCTCCATTCTAAGCAAAGCTTCTCCTTTTCTAGCTTTTAAAGCAATGATGGACTTCTTTGGGTTGTAACCATGAAAAGCCACTTGTGAGGCTACCGCGTATCGATCTGAGGGGAAAGCATCGTGTTCGATTAGAATTTTATATTTTTTTTGGGTGGGACGGTAGAAAGAAACCATCATCAAGTGAAGATTGACCGATAAGGTGTTCATCACGACCGTTTCAATGGGTTTGGCACCGACGACACGGGCCATGTTTTCCGTCAAAAATTCGTGATAAGGAAGCCAAGGGTTTTTGCTATGAAAATGGCCTTCCACACCAAAAGCTTTCCAATCCTTCAATTCTTGTTCAATAAAAGATTTCGTCGACTTTGGCTGTAAACCTAAAGAATTTCCACAAAAATAAAGATGATTTTTACCGTTGGGTTGTTTTGGAATATGGAAGGCGCTTCTGAAGGATTTTAATGGGTCTTTGCGGTCTTCGCTGCGTGCGTAAGATCGAGTATCTTGGAAATTCATAAAATAATTTTAAAACTCCTTCTATATTAAGTTAAAAATACTGAATATTGAACATTCAATATTCATTTGCCTCACTCCGCCTCAATCGCCTTTGGAGGCTGCATTTTCACGCCACAACTATCACAAGTTCTTAGTTCCGAATCCGAATAGAATTTATCAAAGATAACTGGCATGTCGGTTTCGATATTTTTTATGTAAAAATTTTCGACGTGTAGTTTATTTTGACAATTTTCACAAAACCAAGCTAGGCCGTCTTCCATTCCTTCTGGGCGTTTTTGTTCTATCACCAATCCGATGGTATTGGGTCCTCGTTGTGGAGAATGTGGAATATTGGGTGGCAATAAGTAAACTTCCCCTTCCTTGATATGAATATCCTTTGGAACACCCTCATCGATTACTTTTAAGGTAATATCTCCTTCCACTTGGTAGAAAAATTCAGGTGTTTTATTGAGATGATAATCCTTACGGCTATTAGGTCCACCGACCACCATCGCAATAAAATCTCCACCTTCCCAGATCATTTTATTGCCGACGGGAGGTTTTAGTAAATGACGGTGTTCATCAATCCATTCTTTGAAATTAAACTTTGGAAATAATTTAGACATAACGTAAAGTTTAGTTTGGTAAGTAGGGTAGTTTGAAATAAAGCTCTAATATACTAGACTTTATGCTAAAAACTAAAACTTAAGTGGAATTGTTCAACGGCTAGTTTACTTATTGATTATACCTTAAAATAGAAGACCACGACTGCTGATGGCTGCCGTGGTCTAAATAGATGAAAAGTGTTTTCTCTAAAATGCAATCCCCAACGAGGCCACGATGCGACCTGGACGATTGTCAAAATTATATTGATTGCCAAAGAAGGAGAAATGATCCCCAAATTTTGAAAAATTACCCTCGTATTTTACATCAATCACAAATTTCCAAAAATCTAAGCCAATTCCTGTTTGATAGCCATAGGTAAACGTTTTAAATTTTTCTTCATATCCTTGAAAATCAGTCAATTCTGAACTGCTATCGATATGCACATGTCCCACTGGACCACCTTGCAGTCGTAAAGGACCCAATTTAAAGCCCAGCATGATTGGAATATCAATATTGTGATAGGTTTCGTTAAATACGTTGGTGACCAATTCTCCGGCCATACCTGACACTAGCGAATAATCAACGGAAGAACTATTAAAGAGTATTTCCGGCTGAATAAAGACCTTTTCGCCACCAGCTTGTAAAAATATTCCTAGATGATACCCATATTTGGCTTCTTTTGTACTTAGTGTAAAAGCCTCTAAATCGTCTGGATTGGTAAATATAAAACTCGATGGTTTAAGGTCGGTAGAAGATAATCCCCCCCGAACACCAAATTTTACCTGAGCCGTAGCGGAGGTGAAAAAGAAGATGGAAACTAGAATAATTAATGAATTTTTCATGGTGTTGTATTTTTGGTTGTTGGAATAACGCCTAGTATTTTGATATGTTGGATAGAAAAGCAGATATTTGAGCGATTTAACAAAAAAATAAGCATTTATGACCATCCGTAATGTGGAATATGTAGGTAGTTTTCCTTCGGTAAAGAAGTGCCCTCAGCATAAAAAAGTAGAGTATGCCTTTATTGGTCGGTCCAATGTAGGTAAGTCTTCGTTAATAAATATGCTCTCGGGAAGAAAGTCGCTGGCCAAGGTTTCGAATACGCCTGGAAAGACCCAGATGATTAATTTATATGAGGTAAACGAAGAGTGGATCATTACGGATTTACCTGGGTATGGTTATGCTAGATTGTCAAAAAAGCATCGGGACTCCTTAGAAACCATGATTCAAGGGTATTTACAATATAGAGAAAATATGAGTTGCGCTTTTGTCTTGATTGATGGGTATATTCCACCACAGGCCATTGATCTTGAGTTTATCAATTGGATGGGCAGTGCAAACGTACCGTTTGTCATCGTTTTTACCAAGCTGGATCGACTGATTTCACAAAAGAGAATGACCAATGTGGAATTATTTAAAAACGAATTATTGAAAACTTGGAACGAGCTTCCGCCGTTATTCTTTACGAGCAGTGCTAATAAAGAAGGCCGTGACGAAATATTAAACTTTATTGAGGGAATCAATCCTTAACCTTATGGAAAAACCTAACCCCCCCTTATCGCAAGTGTTTCCAGAATTGGAAGATTGGCCGATCTATAAGTTATCGGAAGATCGTGCTGCTTTTGTACAGGAAATCAATGATTTTACCACCACAAGAATTAAACGAAAGCCCAATCAGGTCCTCAGTGATATTCTCGCCCAGACTATTTATCAAGAACGTATCCGTATCAAGGAGGAACCCTGGAAAGTAGATCCGCCTAACGAAGATCAGTTTTGGAAAAAAATGCGGAAAAGGTTGATTACCCGCTCGTTGGATAAAAATGAAGACGAGGCCAGAATGGTCAATGAAGCAATTCTCCATAAAATTGTTGAAAGATATTCCGAAGAGATTGTCGGTACCTTTAAAATCCCAACTTTTAAATTTGCTAGAAAATTTTTAACCGTATTTTTTAATCGCTTGCTTAACACCGCCGCAGGAAGAAATTTTGGCCGCTTTTGGGGCGCCAAACATAAAGTCTCAGAAAGATTAAAAGTATATGGTCAGGTAGAAACGATTCGAGCCCTAATGAAAAAAGGTACCGTCGTATTAGTTCCTACCCACTTCTCTAATCTTGATTCTATTTTGATTGGATATGCCTTGGATACCGTGGTCGGATTGCCTTCTTTTTCTTATGGAGCAGGTTTGAATCTTTATAATACTGGATATACAGCTTATTATATGAATCGTTTGGGGGCCTATCGAGTAGACCGCCGAAAAAAGAATCCGATCTATTTAGAAACGTTAAAAGCGATGTCTAAATTATCCATAGAGCGAGGCGTAAATAGTTTGTTTTTTCCTGGTGGAACCAGATCGCGAAGTGGTGCTTTGGAAACTCGCTTGAAATTGGGTTTGTTGGGAACAGCCGTA
>CALFWZ010000041.1 GCA_937928405.1 uncultured Saprospiraceae bacterium | reverse complement strand
TCTTTTGCTTCACCTTCTACCATCATTACGTTTTCAATCGTTGCGGCAACGATCAAATCAAGGTCAGCTGACTCTTTAAGAGCAGGACGATCCGGATTAATCACGAATTCACCATCGATACGAGCAACCCGTACTTCAGAGATAGGACCTGCGAAAGGAATATCAGAAACACTTAAAGCAGCAGAAGCCGCTAAGGCTACCATTGCATCTGGCATCACGTCTTTTTCAGCAGAGATCAAGTTGATGATAATTTGCGTATCATTCATATATCCGTCAGGAAACAGTGGACGAATCGCACGGTCTACTAAACGAGAGGTAAGAATTTCATAATCAGAAAGTCTAGCTTCTCTACGGAAAAAGTTACCAGGAATACGACCCGCAGCAGCGAATTTTTCTTGATAATCCACAGAAAGTGGAAAAAAGCTTTGGCCTTCACGAGGCTCATGTGCAGAAACAGCACTAGCGAATAACATGGTATTACCCATTTTTACAACGACCGAACCATCGGCCTGTGCCGCTAATTTACCCGTCTCAATGGTTACTTCACGTCCATTTGGTAAATTAAAGGAGATACTATCAGGAATTTGCTTTCCCATATTAAATTAGGAATTTGAAACGGACCCCGTTGGCCCGTTGGGTGAATAAAAAGAGTATTGCATCTTACAATACGCCTGAAAAAAGGAAAGATTGAATACCCCAAGGGGCGAACTGTAGATGGATCAAAGAAAAACTAAAGAGATCGCATCGCTTTTTTGACAAACCAGCCCATATAAATAATTGATCGTCAGGCGGGTTTGGGTTTTATTCGGCTCACCAACATTCTTTCGGTTGCGGGAGAGCTACAGCTGGTTTACGAAGACGGAACTTTAAGGGTTTCGCCTTGGTCGTTACTTTTTGTTTGAGTACAAAAAGTGTTAGAAGAAGGAACGTAACTTTGATTGTTCCATCAATAAACAACAAAAGTGCTACGACCGAGGTCGTAACACTTTTGGATTATCTTATTTACGAATACCGAGTTTCTCGATAATTGCACGATATTTTGTGATGTCTTTTGCTGCTAAGTAGCGAAGCAATCGTCGACGCTTACCAACTAAGGTAAGTAAGGTCCGTCGGCAAGAATTATCTTTTTTGTTTTCACGTAAGTGATTAGATAATTCCTGAATTCGGAAAGTGAATAAAGCAATCTGCCCTTCGGTAGATCCTGTGTTTTTAGCGGAACCTCCGTATTCAGCGAAGATTTCCTCCATTTTTTCTTTTGGTAAGTAAACGGCCATTTTAGTAATAAATTTTTACCATTAGTGATGGGTATTATCCATTAAGAATTCCTGGCTTTGGACTTTATAATGGTGCTAGTTTAAATAATACCGAGTTAAATATCAGTTATAGCGGCGCAAATATACGATTAAATGGAGTTATATACAATATGCCTATATTTAGAATATTGAATATCCAATATTAAGAGTGTTCAGAAAAATTTTGGGGTATCAAAATCTACGAAAGAACGTTTGAGAGAAAAGTTTTTTGAATATCCAATATCGAATGTTGAATATCAAATATTCATTTGCGGTTTCAGTTATTCGAGTATTTTAGGTGTTAAAAGAACAAGAGTCTAGTAGCTTGGACTATATAAAGGGTTTAAAGACCAGCTGCCTAAATGAATATTGGAGATTGGATATTCAAAATTGAATATTATCTTAGAATATTTAGGTGCTAAATTAAGAAATAAAATAATTGAATTATTTTTCTGAACATCCTTAATACTACTTTAAGACTTTAAAACATCGTTTGTATTTCGTTTTATCTAAAAGATACATATTCGCCTGAAAAGGCACTTTTTGTGAATTCTTAGAACCAAATTTTGTTTTCTTTATTCTCTATTTACAGAGGAAATTCCTAAAGTCCAAAAGTAGTATTAATCCAATATTCACTATATCTTTTGTGGAATATGGTCTTTTTATTTTGAACATAGTCCTCTTGTCTTTATAGCATGAATTTACAAATACTGCGATCCCTCTGAGATCATTTTACCATCCTAACTAACTGGTAATCAATACATTTTGCAGAACCCTCTATTTTTTCAGTTTCTTTTTATTTATAAAAAATAAAGGGGACGCTCCGCATTGCGTATTGCGGGGTTTTCTATCTAAAAAAACGGAAACTTCCCTATTCACTTTACTGCTGCAACCCCTTAATTTCCTTTTCCATCCGGTGAAAAAACTGATTTCGGGCTTTATCTCCAGATTCACTGATCATGACCGATTTATTTTGCAAATTTTCAAACCAATCAGCGGCGTAAAGGCAGATTGCTTTATTACGAGTATGCATAAAATTGGGATTATCAAAAGTAGAAAACAACTGGCGGCTATCGTCATTTGAAACTAGAAAATGTACATTGGTTGGCAAATCGCTTAGATAAAGCTGAAATTTAGATCGCTGGGTCGTTTCGGAATCTTCCAAGAATCTTTTATGCCCTTGTTCGGCCATGGATTTCACGTGTTGAAGTCCCTTGAGCATTTGCTCCAGTAAAAAGTCGGCTTCTGCTGGGTCCTTAAAAAAACCACTTTCGAGGGCATAGCTCACCTGTGAAAAAGTATTATCAATCATTCGGACGTGCCAGTATTCCGTGGTAGCAATAGAGAGATACTTTTTTTGGATTTGGTTGGCCAGTTCTAGTTCGTCTGGATTAGCGATACTCAATGAGAAAGGTATCTGAGGGGTATTATTTTTCCAAAAGGTTCTATTCCACATATAGAGTTTAAACTTCACTAGGTCAGGACACATAAAGGTGTAGAAAATTGGAAACTCATTGGTCGCATACTGCACTTGAACGCCTGGCAACTCACCAACGTAGGAAATAGTTTGGAAGAGCTGCTGTAGAAATCCTAAATAGGTATCATTAATTCGTAGAGCGGCACTAAATCTAATCCGTCCGTTGGCTGGCTCTAGCAGTAAGTCGTCGATAGAAATTCCAAAAGTTTCAGCCAATATTTTTAGTTCGGTCAATGAAACCGGTACCGTGCCATTGATACGGCGGTAGGCCTGACTGCGGGTTAGTTGCAGTTGATTCATGATGGTGTGTACCAGTTTTTCGTGCGCTGGCAACTGATCTTTGATCTGTTGGAAGAGCCTGATTTGTAGGTTGTTCTCTGACATTCTTTTTGTGCTGAAGCTTGGGAAAACTTTAAGTTAAACGGTATTCAATAATCAGCAAAATACGTTGTTTGTTGCAAATATTGTAACAGAATCGCCAGCCGTTGTCGTTTTTGCATCAAAAAATGAAAAAAATAAATCTCGATTTTTAAAATATGGAATGATTCAAATAGATCTCTCCCCTAGTTTTGCCAAGGTAATTTTTCACCAAATCTAGACATCATGGAAAATATTTTTAGTTTCTATCCAATTCAGTCAACAGACAAAAAAATTATTACTCACTTAGCCGTTGCATTTCAGGACAATAGCCGAATGCGCGTGCTGCTAGGAAATCGACGGGCTGATTTTCATAAAAAAATAATCCACGTTATTTCCTATTGCTATTTTATGGTCAAAAAAATCGGTGGACTTTTTATCTCTAAGGACAAAAATACGTACCTACTTTATTACAGGAAAAGTAAATTTTATTTTTCGTTAAAGGATTGTTTTTATTACCTCTTCTTAGCCGTTAGTATCATCGGCATTAAGCGCTTGAAAAAAGTGTACTTACGAGAACAACGCGTAAAGCATACTCGCAAGAAGGAGATCGAAAGATTGGGCGATCAGGATTATCTATACGTTTGGTTTATGGCGCAAAGAAAAGAGCATAATAGTGCAAAAGGATTGCTGGAAGCCAAAGCGTTTATTATCAAACAAGCCCAAACGCTAAACCTGCCAATTTACATTGAGACAACCGAAAAACGCCTAATGTTTTTGTACGAAAAAATCGGATTTGAAATTTATGATTGTCTGGTAGAACAAGATACGGGATTGAGGTTATGGTTTGGGAGATGGGGTGATGGATAAAAGCATGGAAAATCCATAAAACAGCCTATTTTGTTGCAAATATTGCAACAATATTCATACTAAGCACTGTTTTGTGGCAAAATTTGCAAATAATAAGTTTCCATTTACAAAATATGACATACATCGAGCGATGAACTATCCTAGTTTTACAAAAGTGAATTTGTTTGAAATGAACTAACTACAAAAAATATAAAGCAATGAAAACCAAACACCTAATCAATTTATTTAGCCTTTTATTTATCCTAACCAACTTATCTGCTCAAACGACTCCTACCTTATTAAAACTAGAAATGAGTGCAGGATTAGCATTTAATCACCAGAACCTAGCAGGAACGGTGGGACTGGATCTTTCCATTGGAGCGCATATGAATACTGGACTTTTTATGGCAACTGATCCAATGGGATATCAGGAAATTAATTCAATCTCCAGCCAGTCGATTGCCAATTTCAGTAGTGCCCATATCAACCATCGACCTGCTTATGGATTTACGGTAAAATACTATCGTCACAAAAACCAAAAAGGTATTTTTTGGGGATCGGGAATTTATCAGGGTGCCTATAAAATAGATGCATTCTCATTTACTGAAAAAGATATTCCTATTAATTCAAATATTGGTGGAAATATTTTTGGTTCAACACCGGATTCTTACAAAAAATATCATCAGACTACGACCGAAAACAAATACTTCGGAATCACTACCGAATTGGGTTATATGCTACCCGTAAATAACGGAAGATTGGAAGCTTCTTTTCGAGTTTTTAATCCACTTTACCGAGGGAATAAATTTGAGCTGTATCAAGAAAACCAAGATCAAAAGATTAGCGTCAGAGAAAACTTTAGAACTCTCTCTGGTAATTTTCAATTGAGATATGTGAGGGTGTTCTAAACATAATTCATCCTACCCAACAACAAAAAATATAAAGCTAAGAACTAAAACCAAGGCGGTTTCGCCCAATAATCCAACCCACCATGAAAAGAATTTCCAAATGGGGTCAGCGTCACCCTATGGCCGCTCGTATAATCATTGTCATCTGTCATTTATTAATTACTACCAATGGCTTGTTAGCTGGCTTATACTTATTCATAAATGATTGGCAATACGCTAGCTATACGATGCCCTTACTTATTTTTAGTTTTGTTTTACTCTTTTGTCTTTATCCAAAAAGAGGATATAAAAGTGGACCTTTTAAATACAGTTATCGTAGGCAGAAAACCCATGATTTTGGCTTAGTCATCTTTGGTTTTTTAATGATCAGTGTAGGAACTAATAATTGGTTAGTCAGCAATATTGGTAATGTTTCTACTGCTGTGCCAACCGCGACCTTTATTGTTCATAAACAGAAAAAACCTTCAAAAAGACAATTCAAAAAACAACTCCGCAAGGAATTGCGGGCCATGAAAAAAGCGTTTAAGAAAAGGAAACAAAAGAAAGAAGTTAAGTTTATTAAAATTTTATTGACAATGCTGTTTTGGGGAGGAATCATAGCACTGGGCTTTTTAATTGGAATGCTTTCTTGTGGTCTTGAATGCTCTGGAAACGTAGGACTGGCAGCATTGGTCTCCGTTGGTGGTGCTATAGGCATAACCTTACTAATTATCCTTTTCCATCGTAAAGTATGGCCAAAGGATCCGAAATATAAAACTGACTAAGTATACTGTGCGCCTATTAACAAAACATCCGATTAATTCTAACAACAAAAAATATAAAGCAATGAAATATTTAAAACACAATAAAATATTTTTGATCAACTGTTTTTTATAAATTACGTTTTAACCGAAGTTGTTTAATAATTCAAAAAGAAGCCGAGAATGAAAGAAAATAATTCAAATCGAGTCTATTTTTTGAGCGCATAGCCGCGCTATGGGCGATAAAAAAGACGATGAGTTGGATAATTTTCTAAGTTCGCAGGCATTTTG
>CALFWZ010000040.1 GCA_937928405.1 uncultured Saprospiraceae bacterium | reverse complement strand
GAGGATCACCTCTTCCCATTCCGAACAGAGTAGTTAAGCTCCTCAGCGCCGATGGTACTGCCGATCTAGGTGGGAGAGTAGGTCGCCGCCAATCTTTATGAAGGCCCGTCATTCAACACGAATGAGGGCCTTCTCCTTTTTACCCTTTCATGCTTTTACATCATTCTTATTTTTCTCACATAATTACAACAGGCTGACTAAGAGTTTCAAAAAAAAAGTCTTAATTTGCCAAAACAAAATGTTGTATGGATCAATCGAGAAATTTGTCGCTGAAAATGGAATTAATCTGGTGGTTAGTCACAGCAATACTAGTGGCGGCAATACTATATCCAATTCTTAAATACACAGATAATTATCCTTTCCTTACACTGAATATCATTTATATTATTGTATTTGTTACTTTCAGTCGATGTATTTTTTTATTAAAATACACCGTGTTGGCAAATGCACAATTGGTAAAAGTAGCCATCATTTTATTGAGTGTTCCAATTATCGCTTATCTAATTAGTGGGATTAATTTTTTTCAAACATATATCGATGAAAATGGAATGGATTCTTTTCTATCTTCAAACTCAACCTTTAGTCAGGAGCAAATAGGAAGCTTTATCAGAAATGAACTAATCTTATTTGGAGTAGGGAGCGTGATTGCAGCAGTAGTTTTACCATTTAGATTAGTACTCTCATTATGGCGATGGAAAAATCGCGGAACTGTTTAATAATTTTATCATGAGCAAAGTAGAAGAATTTAATTCGTACAGAAAAAAAATGAACGAAAAATTGCTAGCGAGCGACAACAAAGTGCTTAAGCGATTTTTTAACTTAGATACCAATGCCTATCAAGATGGTGCTTTACCATCCAAGACTAAGGAATTATTAGGACTGGTCGCCTCCATGGTTTTGCGCTGTGATGATTGTATCGCATATCATTTAGGAACTTGCTTTGAACTGGGTGTCACTAAAGAAGAAGCATTCGAAGTATTTGCTATTGCGAATTTGGTAGGAGGATCCATCTGTATCCCACATACTCGCCGGGCACTTGAATACTGGGAAGCCTTGGAAGAAGAAGCATCAAACTCATAAACATCCATCCATAAAATGATTGAAAATAAAGATAAGCAGGTAACCTCAGATTACTTAAACGAACTCAACGATGTACAAAGAGCTGCCGTTACAACTACCGAAGGCCCCGTTCTCGTAGTAGCAGGCCCCGGCTCCGGAAAAACACGGGTATTGACCTATCGTATTGCTTATCTAATCGAGCAAGGGATCGCTCCTTGGGAAATTCTCGCACTGACTTTTACCAACAAAGCTGCCCGAGAAATGAAAAATCGGATTGCTTCCGTAGTTGGAGACAAAGCTAAATCAGTCTGGGCCGGAACTTTTCACTCTATCTTTGCAAGAATTCTTCGAGTTGAGGCCGATAAATTAGGCTATAAATCCAATTTTACTATTTACGATTCTGATGATAGTAAAAGTGTCATTAAGTCAATTATCAAAGAACTCAATCTCAATAAAGATAACTACAACGTAAATACCGTTCGTTCCAGAATTTCTTCTGCAAAAAGTAATCTTATTTCTCCCAAATTATACGAACGAGATCAACAATTGCTTACGCAAGATCGAGCTTCTAAAATGCCACATTTTCTAGAAATTTATAAAAAATACATGTCGCGGTGCAAGCGAGCGGATGCCATGGATTTTGATGACTTACTTTACAAATTATTTGTCTTGTTGCACGAAAATAAAGACAACGTTTGTGAAAAATACCAGCAAAAATTTAAATATCTCATGGTCGATGAGTTTCAGGATACCAACTATTTGCAATATAGTATTTTGAAAAAATTATCGGTTTACAAAGATAGCCCCAATAATATCTGCGCGGTGGGAGATGACGCACAAAGTATCTACGCTTTCCGTGGCGCAACCATTGAGAACATATTGGATTTTGAAAAAGATTTTAAAAACTTAAAGACCTTTAAACTCGAACAAAATTATCGTTCAACCGAACACATAGTACAGGCAGCCAACGAAGTTATTCAAAATAACTCAAAACAAATCCCAAAAAAAATATGGTCTCATAAAGGAGTAGGGGATAAAATAAAAATTGTTCGTTGTGTTTCTGATACGGATGAAGGACGAAGAGTGGCTGATATGATCGTAGAGCAAAAAAACAGAATCCATTTTCGAAATAGTGAGATTGCTATTCTTTATCGTACCAATGCCCAGTCTAGAATCTTCGAAGAATATCTAAGACGGTATAATTTACCTTATCGAATTATTGGTGGACAATCTTTTTACCAAAGAAAAGAGATAAAAGATTTCATTGCTTACCTCCGCTTAACCGTCAATCACGCAGATGAAGAAGCATTCCGACGGATTGTTAATTATCCAAAACGAGGAATCGGACAAACAACTATCTCAAAATTGAGCGCCCACGCTAGTGAGACCAATTTGGCTGTTTGGGAAGCGATTAAAACTTTTCCAGCGAAAGGAAAAGCTAAATCGGGACTACTAGATTTTAAAGCAACGATCAAATTATTTGCAGATCGAATGAAGCGACATAATGCCCATGAAGTGGCTTCTTATATCGCCAGACAAAGCGGCTTGTTAGACTTGTTGAAAAGAGATACGACCATAGAAGGAATGGGACGGTTAGAAAATATTAATAGCTTATTGGATGGTATCAAAGAATTTGTAGAAGATGATGAAGTACGGGAAGATGGTAGCTCAGAAAAATCGCTGTCCGCTTATTTGCAAAACATTGCCTTACTGACCGACGCAGATAAAAAAGACGAAGACAACGACTACATCACGATGATGTCTGTACACGCCGCTAAAGGACTGGAATTTAAATCTGTTTTTGTGGTAGGGTTAGAAGAAAAATTATTCCCTTCTTTTCGAGCAGTGGATGATATGGATCAAATGGATGAAGAACGTCGGCTATTCTACGTGGCTATTACTCGAGCAGAAACCAACCTTACCCTGACTTTTGCGAATAGTCGCTATAAGTTTGGAGAAATGAAATACAATAAGCCTAGTCGGTTCTTGTTGGAAATTGCACCATCACATTTACACGACGCAGGAGGTGGGTCAACCGTGCAGGGAGGAGGCGCAACGATTGCTGCTAAACGAACGAGTTCGGGCGTGATAGGGAATTTTAAAAAGCGAAAAAATAATCGAGTCAACGCATTTAAAATTGATCCAAAAGATTTTAAACCCAGCCCTGGTTCGGCAATTGAAGAAGGCATGGAAGTGCTACATATGAAATTTGGTAAAGGTAAAGTGATCAATATTGATGGTAACGAAAAAAATAGAGTAGCAACTATCTTGTTCGAAAATATAGATTCTCCGCAAAGACGTCTGATGCTTAAATTCGCGAAATTACAAATCGTAGAATAGCGCTAGTGGCCGATAAACAAAAACATACCAACCTGATTAGTCAGATGGCAATAGATTTAGGGTTTCATACGATTGGTTTTGCTAAAGCCGAAAAAATGGAGCCAGAAGCTAAACGCCTGGAAACTTGGCTCAACCAAGGCAAACATGGCCAGATGCATTATATGGCCAATCATTTTGAAAAAAGAATTGATCCAACCAAACTAGTCCCTGGAGCTAAAACCGTGATTTCTTTATTATACAATTATCATAATCCGAAAAAACAAACAGATTCCTCCGCACCCAAAATCTCTCAATACGCCTATGGAAAAGACTATCACTTTGTGGTGAAAGAACGTCTTCGAGAATTGCTCGAGGGTATTCGAAACGAGATAGGTTCGGTAGAAGGTCGGTGTTTTGTAGACTCTGCTCCGGTCTTGGAAAGAGACTGGGCGAAACGAAGTGGCACTGGATGGATCGGAAAAAATACCTTGTTGATTACACCAAAACAAGGGTCTTACTTTTTTTTGGCAGAATTAATTATTGATTTAGAATTGGTGTATGACCATCCGATTAAAGATTACTGCGGGCGGTGCACTAAATGCATCGATGCCTGTCCAACGGAAGCAATTTCTCCGGAAGGTTATGTGATGGATGGTAGTAAATGTATTTCTTATTTTACCATTGAATTAAAAGAGTCTTTACCACCTTCGTATCAAGATAAATTTGAAAACTGGATGTTTGGTTGTGATATTTGTCAGGAAGTATGCCCTTGGAATCGATTTGCAAAGAAGCATGACGAACCAGCATTTGAGCCGCACACAGATTTATTAGAAATGAAAAAATCAGACTGGATAGAAATTACAGAAACCGTGTTTAGAAAAGTATTTCAAAAATCAGCGGTAAAAAGAACCAAATTTTCAGGATTGAAAAGGAATATCGACTTTCTTAATATTGATTAAGCGTAGGTGGGTAATACATTTATTTCTCCCCAAAATTGGGTGATGGAATTAAGTGTCCGAGTGAAATCATTGATGTCAATCGGTTTGCAAACGTAGGCATTCGCACCAAAATCATAGCAGGTCTTAACATCGTTTTCGTGAGTAGAAGAAGAAAAAACAACTACTGGAATTTTCTTGAAATCATCATCTGCAGAAAAAGTACGAAGGACATCTACACCACCCATTCGGGGCATATTAAGATCAAGTAGAATTAGGGCAATGTCTTCAAGAGGACTTTCTTGAATATAATTGACCAGTTCTTGTCCATCAAAAAAATGAACTAGATCAAGAGGAAGACCGATTTCTTTGAGCGCCATTTTAGTAAGCTCTACGTCGGCGAGATTATCTTCCGCTAATAATATTTTCTTTCTTTTGACCATTAGATTGAAAGGTTAGGTAATTATTTTAGGCTATTATTAAAAATATTTTTTACAAACATTAGAGGAAATCAATAAAGGGTGATTAATCTGATCTGCTTGTTCATGTGCTATAAAGCAAATACTGTTCTACAACAGTCTTTAAAATTTCATAAAAATAGATAATAGTGACAGGATATTCATTAAAATCTAATCAAAAAATTTAATATTGTTTGAGAATTATATTATCTCATGTGATACTTTAACGCAAATATTGTGCTAGTTAAAACTTCAGGAATTGTCTTTAGATCTGTTAAATTTTCCGAAACAAGTATCATAACGGATATTTTTACGGAAGAACTCGGGTTGCGTTCGTACATTATCAGTGGTGTAAGAAGCAAGAAAGCAAAGGTCAGCGCTGGCCTATTGCAGGTGATGTCATTGGTTGAAACAGTCGTTTACCATCGAGAAGACAAGGATCTTTGTCGTATTAAAGAGATTAAAGCAGCCTATCTATTCGAATCTATCCCTTTTAACATCCAAAAAGGAGCGATTGGCCTATTTCTATTAGAAATCATGCAAAAAACCATCAAAGAAAGAGAAAAAAATCAACCACTATTTACTTTTCTTTTTAACACGATTTGCTATTTGGATGAGACGACAGATCCCATTTATAATTTTCATCTAGCTGTGATGCTAAAATTGTCTGCTTACCTAGGATTTTTTCCTTCTGGAACCTACACCGAACAAACGCCTTTTTTCGATATGCAGGAAGGTAGTTTTACATCTGTTCCTCCATTGAACAATAATTATTTGGAAGGAGCATTGAGTCGGTTGCTTGGTGTTTTTTTAAAAACAAGCATCGAAAATGCCCACGATATAAAACTAAATCGCCAAGATCGTGAGGAATTACTCACTGGACTCATCAATTATTATCGTTTTCATGTAGAAGGCTTGCCAGAGATAAATTCACATAAAATTTTGAAAACCGTATTAGAAGGCTGACCAAATGATTCAGAAGGCAAGAACCTCCAACTAAATCATTTCCCTATTGTTTGACCAACTACAATAACCACGAAAGACAATACGTTCTTTAATCTTCGTATCCTGTATCCTAAAAAACAAAGCGGTAGAACTTCCACGATCATGAATAATAAGCAATCAGAACACACCCTGAGAAAACGACTGTCTCGTAAATGGGAATCGTTTCGAGCTACATCTCCCATTTTGGCTAAAGGAGCAAAAGCACTTTCCTTTCTACCCATCATAGGAATTGTATTCGTTGTAATGCTATTTCTATTGGTCTATTTTAATGTATTTGGTAAGGTGCCAACCACTCAAGATTTACGGAATATTGAAAACAGTACCGCTTCTGAAATTTATTCCAGTGATGGCGTAATGCTCGGAAAGTATTATACAGAAAATAGAATAAGTGTTCCTTACGAAGATATCTCTCCTTATCTTGTCAATGCGTTAATTGCTACAGAAGATGCTCGCTTTTTTGACCATCGTGGAGTGGACGCTCGGGCCTGGTTGCGAGTGATTGGAAAGACGATTATGCTCAGTGACGAATCGTCTGGTGGTGGAAGTACCCTCAGCCAACAATTAGCAAAAAACTTATTTCCGCGTAAGCGTTACAAACTGTTTTCTATTCTGATTAATAAAATCAAAGAAACCTATGTCGCTCGTCGTTTGGAGAAAGTCTATTCTAAAAATGAACTGATCAGTTTATATCTTAACACCGTTCCTTTTGGTGGAAATATCTACGGAGTGGAAGTAGCAGCGCGTCAATTTTTCAATAGGACTGCCAAAGAGATATCACCAGAAGCAGCTGCTGTATTGGTTGGAATGCTAAAAGCAAATACCTACTATCATCCGGTAAGACATCCCAAACGAGCCGAAAAACGCAGAAATGTGGTCTTACAACAGATGGAAAAATATGAGTACATCTCCGCGCAAGAAAGAGATTCGTTAAAGGCCATTCCGTTGAAATTAGATTATCGAAAAGAAAGCCATCATGATGGCTTGGCTCCTTATTTTCGTGAACACCTACGTGGCGAACTAGCTGAATTAATTAAACAATATGAGCGACCTAATGGAGATGCCTACAATATGTATACAGATGGTTTAAAAATTTATACCACCATTCATTCTCGTTTGCAGACCTATGCCGAAAAGGCACTGACAGATCATTTGGCAAAACTTCAAAAGACTTTTGATCAACACTGGAAAGGACGAAAAGTATGGGGTGACGATTCGGTAATCGAAAAAGAAGTACGAAAATCAGCACGTTATAAAAAACTGAAAAACGCAGGTAAATCCAAAGCCGAGATAAAAAAGAGTTTTGAGACACCGGTCAACATGACGATTTATAGCCCTAAAGGAGAGATACGTAAAAAAATGTCTCCACTGGATTCTATTCAATTTTATTATAGTTTATTAAATGCTGGATTCCTAGCGATGAATCCCCGCACTGGAGAAGTGCTTGCATGGGTTGGTGGTATTGATCACCAATATTTTCAATACGATCATACGCAGTCCAAGCGGCAAGTTGGATCTACATTTAAACCGATTGTTTATGCTAGTGCTATTCGTAAAGAGTTGCTGCCTTGTACTTATTTTGACAATCGTCAGATCACCTATACTGATTACGAAGATTGGAAACCACAAAATGCAGATGGGGTATATGGAGGTGTTTATTCGATGGCAGGTGGTTTAAGAAATTCAGTCAACTCTGTGGCTGTTAATCTCATTATGCAAACGGGGATTGATCCCGTCCGAGAACTGGCTCAGGAAATGGGTATTAAAAGTGAGATTCCTAAAGTACCCGCCATTGCACTGGGTGCCACGGATGCCTCCCTATACGAAATGGTGCAGGTATATAGTACCTTTGCAAACCGAGGCGTTCGAAAAAAACCGATTTATTTGACACGCATTGAAACAGCAGATGGAAAAGTACTCTATGAGGATGCTCCTGAAGAAAAAGGAACGCGCGTACTGGAATTGAAGGAGGCCGATATCATGGTAAGAATGATGGAAGGTGTAGTGGACAGTGGAACGGCTAGAAGACTACGATCGATTTATAAACTCAACGGTAGAATTGCTGGAAAGACCGGAACTACCCAGTCACAGGCGGATGGTTGGTTTATTGGTTTTACGCCGGATATGGTTGCGGGTGCTTGGGTAGGAGGACAGTCTCCCAAGGTTCGTTTTAGGAGTTTATCTCTGGGACAGGGTGCGAATACTGCTTTGCCAATTTGGGGTAAGTTTGCCGTAGCAGCTAATCGAGATAAAGACTTTAAAAATTGGCAACGTAGCGTATTTCCGGTACCTTCGGTGGAAATATTGGAATTACTTGATTGCCCAGATTTTGCTGAGGAAAGACCACCTGAACCGACCGAAGAAGAAGAAATCGTTGAAGAGGTTGTGGAAGGGATTAATGCTCAAATCGATAAACTCCTTGAATCTTTTAAAAAGAAAAAGTCGGATAAAAAAGACGGAAACGTCGATGCTAAAAAGAAAGAAAAACAGGACGCAAAGAAAAAGCGAAAAGCAAAGCGTAAGAAGAAACGAAAGAAATTTTTTGATAAGTTATTTGGTGGGGATTAATGAATAATTGTTTAATTATGAATTAATAATGTCCTCTATCGTGTAACGCTATATTCCAACAAATTAGATGGTGTTAGATTAGATTCAACAATTCAACAATTCAAAATGCCCAAAATTTACCTTATCCCTTGTCCACTCGGACCAGACAGCTTGCAAACTTTACCAGAAATGGTTGGAACTCATATTCGCGAACTGGAAGTATTTATTGTAGAGCGGGCAAAAACGGCAAGGCATTTTATCAAAGCGATGCAACCTCGTTTACCCATCTCTGAGTTAGCAATATTTGAGTTAGATAAACATGATTCGCAAGCGGCTCACCAAGCTTTTCAGGCAGCAGTCAAAACGGGGAAAGACATTGGTGTGCTATCCGAAGCAGGTTGCCCAGGAGTGGCTGATCCTGGAGCACTCATTGTAAAATATGCACATCAAAAAGGAATGCAGGTAGTTCCTCTTGTTGGCCCTTCTTCGATCTTATTGGCTTTGATGGCCTCTGGCCTCAATGGACAAAATTTTGCTTTTCGAGGTTATCTTCCAGCCAAAAAAACAGAACTAGCCAACGCACTAAAACGCTTAGAAACTACCGCCAAAAAACAAGGACAAACCCAACTATTTATCGAAGCACCTTACCGCAATCGAGGCGTCCTAGAAGCTGCTTTCCAACAATTATCCCCTAACACCCAATTCTGTATCGCAGCCGACCTGACCTTACCCACCGAATATATTAAGACCCAAACGATCAAGCAATGGAAAGCGACGGAGTTACCGGATTTACATAAACGACCAGCGATCTTTTTGATTGGGTAGGGAAGTTAAAACGGGTACTATTCAAGAAAAAACTACGGTAGATAGAGGTTAGTAGGCTTATCTTTTAATTCTAACTAGACTAAGTTGACTTTTGGCCTACATTTTGGCTTATTTTCATATTCTTAGCATTTCTTTGAATTATCATACCAAACAAGGATAGTTGGCCGTTTTATATTAAGGCGTTTTTATATTAACTTTGCACCTGCATACCCTACCATTATTTCCAAGTACTTCCTAATCAGAAGCTTACTATCTTCATGAACAATTAAATTAAATTTCTGGTGAAAAATCTTTGTCTGCTTTTTGCGTTTTTTCTTTTTGGATCAAATCTCTCTGCTCAAGAAGGTTGGGAATTAGGAGGATGGGTTGGTATGGCCAACTATTTTGGAGATTTGAATACGACTTTCGATGTCAAAGAAGCGGGTTTGGCGGCTGGAATCATTGCACGCTATAACTTTAATACCCGAATTTGTATGAAAGCAACCGTCAATTACCTTAGGGTAGCAGGGACGGATGCGACCTCTGATAATACGTTTGAAAGGACACGTAATCTCAATTTTCGATCTGATGTTTGGGATGGTAGCTTTAATTTTGAATTTAACTTCCTTAACTACGTTCATGGCTCCCGAGATGAATTTTTTACACCATATCTCTTTGCTGGATTTTCTATTTTTCAATATAATCCTACCACCGAATTAAATGGAGTCACCTACGAATTGCGCTCCTTTGGTACCGAAGGACAATTTCGGGGAGAAGAGTATTCTACGGTTTCAGGAGGACTTAATTATGGAATTGGCTTTAAAATAGATTTAAGCTATCGTTGGAGTGTCAACATTCAACTAAGCGGACGTAAAATATTTACGGATTATCTGGATGATGTCAGCGGCGTATACCCTGATTTTAATGACCTAGAAAGTCTGCGAGGGGATATTGCTGTAGCGTTATCTGATCGTTCCATATCTCTTATAGAAGGAGAGGATATCCCTATTTTACAAGAAGGTAGACAGCGTGGAAATGGCCGTAAAAATGATAGCTATGCTACGTTAGGTGTCGGAATTGTATACTATTTTGGTAGCTTAAAATGTCCACCGATTACCCGATAGAAAATTATATGATTTTGTAGAATCGTCATTTCTTATCGATTTACAAAAATCCACCAATCCACTAATCCATGATCTCGCAACGTAAGATCCAACTACCCGCTTATCCACGTGGTTATCACCTCATTACCGATCAGATTCTAGCGGATCTTGGTCTTTTACCAGCTATTGGATTTGTTCATATTTTCATCCAACATACTTCCGCAGGAATTACCATCAATGAGAATGCGGACCCTTCTGTTAGGGTAGATTTTGAAAATATTTTTAATGAAATCGTACCCGAAAACTTGCCCTATCTTACCCATACTATGGAAGGCCCTGACGATATGCCCGCTCATATAAAAGCTGCGCTGATTGGTCACAGTATTCAAATTCCGATCACCAATCATCAACTAAACCTAGGAACCTGGCAGGGAATTTATCTTTGTGAATTTCGCAATAGAGCAGGTGGCCGTAAGCTAATCGCTTCCATTTATAGTTGAAATTTAAAATGTGGATATTTTTTTGAGAATGTGGATAACTCAAAAGTGTGGATAACTTTTTCGGCAAAATCTATTTTAAAAATATTATTATAAGTTATTGATTTAAAGTTAATTATGGCTTGATGCTTAATATTTTTTAACAGCATAGAAAATAAAGTTATTCACAAAATAAATTATTTTTTATTTTAATATAAACATTTACCTGTTAGTAATTTTTCTTCTTTTTTATAATCCGATCGAGTATTATTGTGTTGAGTCCTACCTATACAATAGATAACATACTTAAGACATTCGTCCCACAAACTTTTCCAACAAAAGAATAATTTTATTTTTCAATGCACTTAATCTGTGCACAAACAACTTGAACGTATTAAACTTATTAAAATGAGAAAACTTATCCAATCACTGTTAATGTGTATGACCATTGCCTGCCTGCTTTCATCTTGCGTTTCTAAAAAGAAATTTGAGCAATTAATGAATGACAAAACAACTATTGATGAGGTCTTGGCTGAAAATCAAGAAATGGTGAAAAACTTGGAAGCGAATGTTGCTACCCTAGAATCAGAAAAAAAGGACTTGAGCAAAACTATGGAGGAAAAAACCAGTGAGTTATCTGACGAAATCTCTGCAGCCAATGACAAGTTGATGAATGCTAAAAAGTCATTAGAGGAAATGGAAGCGATGGTAGCTGCTAAGGATTCGCAGTTGACAATGGTCCAGGAAAAAGTTCGTTCTACTTTTGATGTTTACAAAAAAGGTGGTTTTGATCTTACAGCAAGTAACAACGGTCTTAATGTAAATATGCCATCTCCTATTCGTTTTCGAAGCGGTTCTATTAGAGTAGATCAGGATAGTAAAATGATTTTAAATGATCTGGCTTCAAAACTAATGCAAAATCCAAAAGTAAAACTCCTTGTAGAAGGTCATACGGATAGTGTGCCGATGAAAGAAGGCGCCAGATTCAAAGATAATAAAGAGCTAAGTACTGCTCGTGCCAATCGCGTAGTAGCCGAACTTGTAAAACTAGGTGTTAACCCAATTCAGCTTACCGCTGCTGGACGTGGAGATACTATGCCTAAATTTCAAGATGAGAATGATTCAGAAGAGGTGCGTGCCTTGAATCGTCGTACCGAATTTATTTTAATGGCAGATGTTTCTCCCCTCTTTGAAATGTCAAAAAGTATTAATTAAGAAATTTTAAAAGAAAGATTGTCAAAATAGCAAAAAGGGCCGCTTACTTTTCAGTAAGTAGCCCTTTTTAGGTTTGTCGTTTTGTAGGATAAATCTAGTACGGAAATTCCATTACGCTATTGACGCGATAAACATATCTCCAAAGAGAAATAAACAGGATAAAGGCAACTACGAAAAGGACTAGGGCTTTGCCCTTTGCTCCTACGTTTTGAATTTCTTCACTCATTGTAATTATTTTTTCATAAAATATTGAGCACAAAATAAAGGAAAATATAGCTAACAAGCAAAGAAACCTTTACTTACACGACTTTAATGAAGTCATATCAAACTGCTAACGGTTCACACTTCGTTTTTAACCAACGCACCTCTTCTGGCTTTAATAAAGGACTTAATTCCTCAAGTACCCTTCGGTGATAACCATTCAACCACGTTATTTCTGCCTCGGTTAATAATTCTTTTTTTACCAAACTAAGATCAATTGGGAAGAGCGTAACGGTATCAAACTTTAAAAAACTACCAAATGCAGACTCACCTGCCGGGGCAGTCAGTACCAGATTTTCTATTCTAATTCCGTAGGCATCCGGTAAGTAAAAACCAGGTTCATTGGAAGTAAGCATTCCTATTTCAAGCGGCACACTGCCTCGTCCAGCTGCGGATGAAATACTTTGAGGACCTTCATGGACATTGAGGAAAAAACCGACACCATGTCCTGTCCCATGGCCATAATCCAAATGTGCTTTCCACAAATCTTGCCGTGCCAAGGTATCGATCTGATAGCCTTTTGTTCCGGCAGGATAATGCAGCAACGCTATCCCCAAATGCCCTTTTAAGACTAAGGTGTAATGCAAACGTTGATCCTCTGTCACTGGACCCAGTGCTGTGGTGCGAGTAATATCAGTGGTCCCGCTTTCGTATTGTCCTCCAGAATCCAATAATAATAGCCCGGATGGTTGGATAGTGGCAGATTGGCCGTGCTCGGGCCGATAATGAACAATGGCTCCGTTGGCCTGATAACCTACAATGGCTGGAAAACTCTCTCCGTAGTAGCCGGGTTGTTCCGACCGAAAAGCTGCTAGTTGATCTGCTAGTTCCGCTTCGGTTACGGGTGTATTGGTGGTCAATTTTTCGGCTAGCCATCGATATAGTCGAGTCAATGCTACTCCGTCGTAGCGCATCGCTTGTCGGATATGCTTAATCTCCGTTTCGTTTTTTCTTCCTTTTAAATCTCGGACGATAGAGCTACTAGCAATAATATTGGCATTTTCTATTTTTTGGTGTAACCCAATACTGGTGGTGCTTTTGTCAATTAGCAGATTCGCTGTTGCTGGAAGCGTTGCTAAAAAATCGTTAATCTTTGCATAATCTTGGAGTATGATACCGTCTTCGTTTAGTCGCTCTTTTAAACTTTGAGATATTTTCTTAACATCTGTAAATAAAAAAACTTTATCCATTGCGATAACGGCATAAGCGATAAAAACTGGATTGAATTCTACATCCCTTCCGCGTAAATTAAAAGCCCAGGCAATTTCATCTAGCGCAGCGAGTAGATAATGATCTGCTCCTTCTGTCGTCATGGCTTTGCGAATCTTTGCGAATTTCTGACTTCGGTCTAGACCTGCGAAAGAAGGTGATAGTTCAAAAATATCGGCTGTAGGAATAGGAGGGCGATCTGCCCATATTTCATCAGCAAGATCATGGTTGTTTTCAAATTCGAGTCCGTGGCGATGAAGTACTTTAACGATGTTTCGATTTTGGTTCAGAGAACAAAGCATTCCGTCCATTCCTACAATAGAACCTTCGGGAAGGTGCTCTCCCAGCCATTCGATATGTTCTGGTCCACGGGCGGGTCCTAATCGATGAAGTTTAATCGATGTACCAGATAGTTGTTGTTCTGCTTGAATAAAATAACGGGAATCAGTCCAGAGGCCTGCGTGGTCCATCGTTACGACCAATACACCCGCTGATCCTGTAAAGCCAGATAGCCATTTTCGAGTTTCCCAATGAGGTGCTACATATTCGCTTTGATGAGGATCACCGGAAGGAATGAGGTAGGCTGCTAGATTTCTAGCTTTCATGGCAACTCTCAGGGTCGCTATTTTTGCTGATATATTCATAATTAAAAATACTTTTTTTCTGATGTGGAAGTTATCTATAATTTTATTGGCGTAATTAACTTCTTTGACTCAAACTTATATAAATTTTATTTACCAGCTCATATCTGTATCTTTTTTTCATTATCAGCCGTTAATGAATTAGTAATATTTATTATAACAACTATTTTAATGTATTTATTTGGCATATTTTTTGATAAAAAGTTTCGCGAAAACTGGACATATTAAAATAATTGATTTATATTGCAAGAGTTCTCAGCGGAAACTAATTTAATTTTTTTACATTTTATCGACTGAGAATCCTCATAACCATCTGATTTTCAAATCTTTGACTTTTGCTTAAAGATTATATGATCACCCATGACTTAGCATCTTACAATTTTTTTATTTACGAACCAAAACACTGTGTTTATTGTTAAACTTTTATTGAAAAAATCAATCAGATGCTCAAGCAAAGCTTAAATCAGAAATTTTTACAAAAATTATCACCACAGCAAATTCAATTAATGAAATTGCTGCAGATACCCACGGCTACCCTGGATCAGCGAATCAAAGAAGAGTTGGAAGCCAATCCAGCCTTAGACGAAGGGGAAGAGGAAACATCAGGGGAAAGCGAAGATGCTTTTGCTAAGGATAAAGAAGCTGAAAAAGATAAGGCTGATAATGAAGAGATAGAACGCGATGACGAATATGAGTTGGATGACTATCTCACGGAGTATATCGAGGATGACCCATCTAGTTATAAATTAAACGCTAATAATTATTCTGCCGACGATGAAGACAAAACGGTTCCTATCGCAGTAGAAGATACTTTCCACGAATACCTTGAGCAACAACTTGGTATGCTAAAGCTAACGGATGAGAGAGTGGAGAAAGTAGCTAAGCAAATTATAGGAAGTATTGATGATGATGGTTATTTACGTCGAGAACCCGAAGCCATTAAAGATGATTTGGTTTTTGCCCAAAATGTAGAAACGACGGTAGAAGAAATAAATGCCCTGCTAACGTTGATTCAGCGTTTTGATCCACCGGGTATCGGCTCTCGTAATTTACAGGAATGTTTGGAATTACAACTTCGACACCGACAGGAAATGGCGACAGATCTTTCTGACGAAGAAGAACGGACGATTCGGATTGCTATTCGAATTATTGCGGAATACTTCGACGAATTTTCTAAAAAACATTATCAGAAATTACAGCGACAACTCAATATCACCGAAGGACAATTGAGATTATGTATCGAGCAGGTTCTAAAATTAAATCCAAAACCAGCAAGCGGATATCGCTCAGGTAATACGCGTTCTTCTCAGTATATCGTTCCTGATTTTACCATCGTAAATCGAGATGGAGAACTAGACTTGACACTCAACTCTCGTAACGCACCCGACCTGCGGATCAACGAACATTATAAAGATATGCTTAAGTCTTATAAGGCAAGTCGTAAAGATCCTCGCAGCAACAAGCAACAGAAAGAAGCGGTGTTATTTATCAAGCAAAAAATTGATTCGGCTAAATGGTTTATCGATGCGATCCGTCAACGACAACAAACGATGTACAAGACGATGTATTCGATCATGCAATATCAGTATGATTTTTTCCGCACTGGTGATCAGAAAATGTTGCGTCCGATGATTTTGAAAGATATTGCGGATATCACAGGATTGGATATATCGACTGTTTCACGAGTTGCCAATAGTAAGTTTGTACAAACTGAATTTGGTACTAAGCGTCTAAAAGATTTCTTCTCAGAATCCTTGCAGACGAGCACTGGTGAAGAGGTTTCTACCTTAGAGGTGAAGAAAATTTTGACGGATATTATTGACGAAGAAAATAAACGGAAACCATTTTCTGACGAAAAACTTAAAAATATTCTTCGCGAAAAAGGGTATAATATCGCTCGACGAACGGTCGCTAAATACCGAGAACAACTTAATATTTCAGTAGCTAGATTACGGAAGGAACTCTAGTGAAAAATACACTTGATGAAGTTCAATATTTACCCTCATCGCAAACGCTGCGGTGAGGGTAAATTGTTTTATGGCAGACAGTCAGTAGAGCGGGTTTAAAAATATTAGGATAAGTTTTTAATTTTAGGAATATTTAATAACTAACCATTCAATGTTAATACTTATGAAACTCAAAATAACTTATTGGATTTTTACCGTTGGAATGTGTGGAATTTTTCTTTTTTCCGCCTTTATGTATTTTACCAATTATGAAATGATCACTGGGTATTTTGAAAACAATATGGGATTTCCAGCTTGGATGGTTTATCCGTTGGCAACTATGAAAATTTTAGGGGTGGTAGCCGTTGTTTCTGGTTTAAGTAGAATGCTCAAAGAATGGGCGTATGCCGGATTTTTCTTCGATAGCGTCATGGCGTTCAGTGCGCATTATATGGCCGGAGATGGTGCTGGTGGAATGGCGCTTTTTGCGATCGCTATGACGGTGGGATCTCGGATATTCTGGGGATTGTTGGAAAAGCAAAAAATAACGGACGGTGTAAAATAAAAGTCCTTAGCTTTCCGAAGATGGGGAATAGTGAAACGTAGGTGTTTTGTTCTATTTTGATTGTTTTAAAATAAAGTTGGTTTAAACTCCGTTTTAAAAAAATTACAAATGAACTTTACGCTAAAAAACCACCATGAAAAAATCAATTCTTTTATCTATTCTATTTTTATGCTCCACATTTTTTCTTCAAGCTAAAAGCATCCTATTGATGGAAGCAGTTGAAAGAGGATTAGTAGAAATAACGGCTGAAGGGGAAGGCGGCCACACCGGCAAATGTTTAAAGTTAAAAATCAAAAACCTAAACAAAAAGAAAATAGATATTCAAATTCCAGCCGGGTTGATATTTAATTCAAATGATGAAGGTCATCAAGATTTGATGACGACGGAAGACAAGGTGCTTGCTCTCGAAGGCAATAAAACTCGAATTTCAAAAATGTATGCAGCTTGTGTGCAAGCTCCTAAAGGTTCGCCTACCGTAGGTAGTGGATTTAATATGAGTATGTTGGCAGCAGGGCATTTATTGCAAGTGGCCGAATTTTTAGCCAAAGAAAAATTATACAAAGACGAAGCGGCTCAATATGCTGTTTGGGCAGCAAGCGATGATAAACGAGTAGAAAATATTGATCATACAAAGTTAGCCAATTTTGTGGCCGATTTATTAGGAAAGCCTCGCCCCGAATATGTAGTCGTGCAAAAAACAACCAGCCTTCCAGGAGAACCTGCCTATCAAGAAGCACCTTCCATCCTGAAAGGAAGATGGCAGTTTAAAATGGATGAGGATAAGATGATGACCTTCGGATTGTATACCTTGGATGGTGAATTAAAGCACGCCTTTTTTAAAAATAAGAAAAAGGTAAAAGGCCTGCATAAATTCGGATTTACGTTTAAGGTTTTCAATATGCCGCAAGGGGAATATTATATTCGGTTGATGAGTGGGGGAGAAATTGTGGAAGAGATGAAGGTGCAGTTTTAGCACCTTTTTAAATTCAAGATTCACTATTTAGTTGATCCAATCCAGCAAGTAAAATCTCACAAGCTTTTTCAATTTCTTCCTCCGTAATAATCAACGGTGGTGCAATCCTAATCGAGCGATCATTAAATAAAAACCAATCGGTAATCAATCCCTTTTCGAGACAAACTTTAATGACTTTTTGTACTTTTTCAAAACTATCTAATTCTACGGCCAACCATAATCCAGCACTGCGAATTTGGCGAATTTCTGGATGTACTAATTTTTTTAAAAAGAGTTGTTCTTTCTTTTTTACGGAATTAATAATACCAGAAGATTTGATAAAATTCAACGTCGCTAGTGCGGCGGCACAACTAACGGGATGTCCACCAAAAGTTGTGATATGACCCAATAAGGGATTATTAGAAAAAACCTTCATCACTGCTTGATTGGCCACAAATGCACCAATCGGCATTCCACCGCCCATCCCTTTCGCCAAGAGTAAAACATCGGGAACTACCTCGTATTGCTCAAAAGCAAAAAAGCTACCCGTGCGTCCATAACCTGCTTGAATTTCATCGAACACTAAGAGGGTCCCAGTCTTGGTGCAGCGATCTCTTAATTTTCTAAGATAATTGTTGATTGGTTTTCTAATTCCCCATTCTGCTTGTACGGTTTCTATGATGACTGCCGCAGTTTTTTTAGTGATTTTATTTAAACAAAAATCACAATTAAAGTCGATATGCTTGATGCCAGGTAGCAACGGTCGGTAAGGCCTCGTAAAATAATCATCACTCATCAAACTAGCGGCGCCTTGTGTACTTCCATGATATGCTTTGTAACAAGAAATAATTTCGGATCGTCCAGTATAACGCTTGGCAAGTTTCATGGCACCTTCCGTCGCTTCCGTTCCAGAATTGACTAGATATACACTGTCCAAAGCATCAGGTAATAAATCGGTCAGCGCTTTTGCTAGATTCACCTGCGGGCTTAATAAGTATTCACCATAAACCATTGTATGCAAGTATCGCTCACTTTGGTCTCTAATGGCCGCCACCACGACAGGATGACAATGTCCAAGGGCACTAACCCCAATACCGGCAATTAAATCGAGATAAGCTTTACCTTGTGGATCATAAAGATAAATACCGGCTCCCCGCTCAATTTCCAATAACATCGGAAATTCACTAGTCTGTGCCAGATGACTAAGAAATACTTGCCTTAAATTGGGCATAAAGAAATTTTTGTGAAATGAATTTAATGCGAAAATAACTTAAAAAAGGAACTCTTAGTCGTATGGCCCAAAAACCGTGATCTCGGTACAAAAATTGCCTTTTAAAAGGAAGGTACCACTATTTCAGTGGCATCATTTTCCCAAAAAACAAGTGTCGGTTAGCGTTCAAAACACCAAATTACGTTGGTAAATATGTAATTTTTTGTTGATCTTACGTTATAAATAAGACATACTTTACATCACTTTTTGTTGTTGTTTTCCATTTTTAATAAAAATGTAATCAATCATATTACATGAGATACGTACTCATCTTTGTTCTACTGATCGTGATTTCTTTCTTTTCCTGTAATCAGGTAACCGAGAGAATGCCCGATTTTTCGGTACATGGAGTAGATGTTTCTCACTATCAAGCGGAGATTAATTGGTACGAGGTGGCAGCAGAAGGGATTGATTTTGCCTTTGTCAAAGCCACCGAAGGAGAAACGATTAGTGATGCGCTTTTTTGTCAAAATTGGGTCGAAATGGAAAATGCTGGCATCATTAGAGGCGCCTATCATTTTTTCCGACCCGGTACTTCCGCGATTGCACAAGCTCAGCATTTTATTGAAAAAGTAGATCTTAAATATGGTGATTTACCACCAGTATTAGATGTAGAGGTATTGGATGATGTCAACAAAGATGTGATGGTGGCTCGCTTAAAAATTTGGTTGGAAATGGTAGAAGCAGCTTTTGGTGTTCGACCGATTATTTATACCAATATGAAATACTATAACCACTATTTGGCTGTGGATTTTGCCGACTATACCTTATGGATTGCCCGTTATAATGCTAAGAAATCACCTCTTTTATCTGAAAATAAAAATTGGGATTTTTGGCAATATGGAAATCGAGGAAGCATCGCAGGCATCAAAGGTCCCGTTGATCTCAACGTCTTTCATGGTTCCCATACCGATTTATTATCCATTACCATTTCACCCTTTTCCAGTCCATCAACTGCCGGCAGATAAGCTAAAAAATCATACACTCATATTAGTTTTAATTTAAAGGGTTGGAACGATTTTTTGTTGAAATATTGATTTGTTTAATCGTTTAGTTTTTTAAACAAATCAACGATTAAACAATTAATTCAACATCTCAACAAAATTATCCAGAATGAGCCATAACCTCAGCTATTTCCGTAGAAAACTGTTAGATTTTTGTTAAATTCCGTCCTTCTAGTTCTGGCGGACCATCTATCTGTGCTCCTTAGTAGCAGGTATCTAAGAATATCATTATTTTAGGGGCTAGGAATAAATAAGTTTCCAGTTTAGACGCCCCTATAATTTATTTAGGCGAGGCATTTTTTGAAAGAATCCTTATTGGATTGTTGAAAAAAATAACGAAGCATAGATAAATTATAGGAAGTAAAAACGGATAGTTATTTTTTCCTAGGCCCTCAGCAAGGAAAATAAAATAAACTAATCCATCATGAAACAACTCATTTTTAGTCTCCTCATTTTATTCGCAACCACTTCTATCCAAGCAGGTGGTATTGATTTTTTTCATGGCACTTGGGAAGAGGCCTTGGAGAAAGCTAAAAAAGAAGATAAACTAATTTTTGTCGATGCCTACACCACTTGGTGTGGACCCTGTAAACGGATGTCCAAACAGGTTTTTACCCAAGATGCCGTTGGTGAATTTTATAATAAAAATTTCGTCAACATGAAAATTGATATGGAAAAATTGCCTGGTCGAAGATTTCAAAAAAAATATCCTGTAGCGGCTTTTCCAACTTTGTACTACATTGACGGAGACGGAAAGGTAGCGCATGTTACCAAAGGCGGAAAAAATCCAGAACAATTTATCCAGTTGGGACAAATGGCCATGAAAAAGAATGATAAAAGTGGCGATTTCGAGGCTGCCTATAAAGAAGGCAAGAGAGATTATGACCTGGTTTATAATTATGTCAAAGCGCTCAATAAAGCTGGTAAGCCAAGTCTTAAAATAGCTAATGACTACATCAAATCACAAAAGGATTTAACCACAGAAGAAAATCTAACATTTATTTTAGAAGCTACCACGGAGGCTGATTCCCGCATCTTTGATTTACTGACCAAGCATAAGCCTGCCATTGTCGCGCTGACCTCTGCCACAGAAGTTAACGATCGGATCGAAGCGGCTTGTATGCGAACAGCGGACAAAGCAATCGAATATAAGTATTATGATTTAATCACGGAAGCTACTGCTAAATTAAAAGCACATGTGCCAGAAAAAGCGGAAGCCTTTGAACATACGCAGGCGATGCGCTACCATGCTGCGGATCAAGAACCAGCCGCTTATCTGAAATCAGCAGAGAATCTAGCAAAAATCTATAAGAAAAAACCAGATAATCTACACAAGTTGGCCTTGACCTTGGTCAAACAATACGATAAAAACCCGCAGGCACTAAAACAAGCGGAGAAATACGCTAAATCTGCCGCCAGTAGTGGCACCGATATTGCCTATTATTTTACGCAGGCCCAAATTTTGAAAAAAATGGGTAAGTCTAAAGATGCCATCAAAGTAGCAGAGAAGGCCAAAAAAATGGCGAAAGGAGACGTGGCGAAAGAAAAAGCTGCAGAACAGTTCATGCAATCTTTAGGACGATAGTAGCATTCTATAAATCAAACGAACATGAAAAAAATAAATCTTTTCATCTTGCTTTGCTTATCAAGTATTGGCTTGATGGCCCAAGGCAGTGATGGAATTATATTCAAAAAAGATGATTGGTCCGCTATCTTGGCAGAAGCCAAAGCAGCAGATAAGTTAATCTTTGTCGATGCTTATACTACTTGGTGTGGTCCGTGTAAAAAAATGGACCGAGATGTTTTTCCACAAATGGAAGTAGGAAGCTTTTATAACGCCATGTTTATCAATGTAAAAATGGATATGGAAAAAGGTCAGGGGATTAAATTAGCTAGAGATTATAACGTCAATGCTTTCCCTACTTTTTTGTTCATTGATGGTAATGGAAAAATCATGCATCGGACAGCTGGCTATCATGATGTAACACAGTTTCTTGCCTTAGGAAACGAAGCGGTTGATCCTGCGGGACGATTATCAGCTTTTGAAAAACAATATAATGACGGTGATCGAAATCCGGATTTTTTAAAAAAATATACTAAAATCCGATACGATATTGCGGACGGTAGTCACGATGAGATTGCACTCGAATATTTAAAGACACAAGAAGATTGGGGAACAGAAGAAAATCAAGAATTTCTTTTTGCCAATATCGTAGACGCCAATTCTGAATTATTTGATTATTTATTGGCGAATAAAAAATCGTTTGCAGATATGTATGGTCAAAATGCGGTAATGGCCAAAGTGCAAGAAGTAATCTATGCTTCTATTGAAGATACCAAAGATGATAGCGGATTAGCACAAATCGAAAGATTATTTAAAAAAGCCTATCCTGATCGGGCAGCGCAAATGACCTCACGTTTTTCTATGACTTATTACCGTCAAGCTGGAGATCGCGAAAAATATATGGATGCAGCCACGACTTATTACAAAAAATACAAGGCCGATGACCAGGCGGAACTAAACGAAACTGCTTGGACTTTCTTTCGCATTACCAAAGATAAAAGTAGACTTAAGCAGGCGGTGAAATTTGCCAAAAAATCGATCAAACTCGACAGCAATTATTACAATAATGATACGCTGGCGCACTTATACCAAGGTCTGGGCAAAAAGCGAAAAGCGATTAAAATGGCTAAAAAAGCGATTGCGATAGCCGAAAAAGAGTCGATAGATTATGGTCCAACTACAGCGCTTTTGGAACAGATAAATAATCCACAGCCCGTTCCGATGGATAAGTAGGATTTTACTTGATGTAAGTTCAAAGATGTATCATCCCGAATTTCACTATCATCATTTAATCTGATGATTTACACCTAAGCACAGCGTATTTTTGCTGGT
>CALFWZ010000039.1 GCA_937928405.1 uncultured Saprospiraceae bacterium | reverse complement strand
TTAAATTTTAGAATGCTTCTTTTTGGCGATTACTTCGTCTAAATTTCATCAAATAGCTACGGCTATTTTCAAAAATATTAGACTCGTACTCCCCAAAAATAATCTACTCAAAAAATAAAGCAACTTAATACACAGTGTATTAAAAATAGCGATTACAACATCAAGGCCTAATCACCATCAGTCGTTTGGTCTTTAAAATTTTTCCTTTAGCATCTGTCAAATTGTACAGATAAGTTCCTTTTTGTAAGGTATCGATATCAATTCCAACCGTACGATCTCCACTAATTTGATATTCTTTATTGACCACTTCCTTTCCAAGAATATTAAAAATTCTAAAAGTATAATTACCAGGTGTAATATTCAAAAAATTGATTCGTACATTATTAATTGCCGGATTTGGATAAGCAAATAAATCTGCTCTTCCCGTATTTACATACTGCACATTCGTAATGACATCATTGGATTTATAGGTCACTGTGAGTGGCGTCTCGTCGTCGTCGTTAGTAACGGTAACTACAGCAATATTTTCTTTTTCCTGATCATTGACAAAAACATAAGTAGTCAGTGTATCTGGTCCTAAAAAGCCTCCACCAAGAAATTCTGTTACATCTACCCAAGTCGCAAAGGGTCCAATTCCTACTCTAGCTTCGACGAGCGTTTCTCGTATTTCTGTTCTTTTCTCGCGCAATACTTCATAGGTTCCTCCCGGAATAGTCAACGTTCCCCAACCATCTACCACATCTGTTCTAGACGCTGCTACCCGCAAACGAACAGAATCGGGAACAATTGGTAAATCATTCGTTATTGATCCTGGCAAAGAATCAGTAGGAAAAGTAACTAGTATTGAATAGTCGGTATTGTTAACATCAAAGAAATTCATGGGCGATCTTCGCTCTACGATAGGGGGAGAAAAAGGGACTCGTGCGATAATCCCCAAATTAGCTGGATCTGGTCCTACATACCCTACAAGTTGGTAGCGGCTAGTGTTAACAGAAGCATATGATTCTCCACCTATTCCATTGGCTCCTACTGGAAAGAAAATATTGGCATTTGGAAACAAGTCGACATTGGCACCTTCCGAAGCAAGACGTACTAATCTCTCCGCAGAAACCCCTTGCAAACTACTAAAGTCCCAAGTCTGATTTCCACCGGGCCCCGTAATTTCAATTCCTTCTGGTACACCATCTACCGCCGTTCGTAGGGTATCTCCAATAGCTGGAAAGCTCGCACTAGTAACCGTAATCTGTCCAGTCAAATGAATACTAAGAAAGGTAAACAAAAAGAGTAATGTTTTTTTCATATCTAAATTCTTAAATCTTCAAGTACAAACACAAAAAAAGTATTCGAAAATGTAAATAAATTTATTGTACCACTAAGTTACTAATTATAAAGCTAAGACGTTGTTAAATGTTTATAAATGATAGGCTTTAGTACAATTAGTTGCCTTAAAAGGGCCGAACTCGCATGATTTGTATGGCGGAAACAAGGATAATTAATTAGCCGCTAGTCTTCCAAATTTTGCAAATTTACCATACTGTGGTACGTTCCTTTTCGCTCCATTAATTCTTGGTGGTTGCCACGTTCGGTTATCCTCCCTGCTTCCATCACTAAAATTTCATCTGCCCGTTGTATGGTTGCCAAACGATGTGCAATGACAATTGCAGTCCGATTCTCCATCAATTTATTGAGCGCATCTTGAACCAGTTGTTCCGATTCTGCATCAAGCGCCGAGGTCGCTTCGTCCAGAATCAAAATAGCTGGATTTTTTAAAATCGCTCTGGCGATGGTTAGGCGTTGCTTTTGCCCACCACTTAATTTATTTCCTCGATCGCCAATGACAGAATCATAGCCCTGCTTGGTTGACATAATAAATTCATGCGCATTGGCAATTTTAGCCGCTTCGATCACCGCTGCTCGATTCGTTGCTTTGGTACCAAAAAGAATATTATTATAAATGGTATCATGAAACAAAATGGGTTCTTGTGATACAATGCCCAATTGACTTCTCAAATCTAATAAATCCAACGTTCGGATGTTTCGGTTATCAATTAAAATGCGGCCAGCAGTTGGATCATAAAAGCGAGCCAATAAATCAACAAAGGTACTCTTACCACTTCCAGAAGCACCCACTAGTGCAATTATTTTTCCTTTGGGTATTTCTACTTGAATGTCTTCTAACACGTTTCCTTCCACTGCCGAATAACTAAATCCAACGCCTTCATAACAGATAGACGTTTCAAAAGTGGTAAATGGTTGGGCATCTTTAGATCTAATAATCGATGGCTCAATTTCCAACACCTGATCAATCCGATTGGCGGCAGCCAATCCTTTTTGGACATTAAAATAAGCGCTAGAAAAAGATTTTGCTGGAGCGATGATATTGAAGAAGGCGTACAGAAAAGCAAAAAAGGTCGGAGCCGAAAGTTCATTTGCAAAGACTTGCTTTGCACCAAACCATAACAAAGCCGCCACCACCACAATTCCTAAAAATTCAGATAAGGGACTTGCTAGATTTTTTCGCCACAACAACCGGTTCATAGCGTTACGATAATTATCATTGATATTGGTGAAATGTTTATTTCTAAATTTTTCGGCGGCAAATCCTTTAATAATTTTTATGCCTGACAAGGACTCTTCGACATTCGCAATCATCTCGCCCATATTTTCTTGTACAACCGCAGAATCCTTTTTCAATCGCTTGCCAATTCCACCAATTACTATGACCGTAAATATTAATAATCCAAAAACAAACAACATCAAACCTGGACTGAAATAAACCATCACCGCCAGACTACCCAACATGATTAGTGGATCCCTTACGATCGTGACCATCATACTCAGGATACTAATTTCTACTTCCTGAACATCTACCGTTAGCCGCGATAGTAAATCACCTTTGCGTTCTTCGGAATAATAACTAAGAGGAAGGTCGAGAAATTTAGCATACAATTGCTGTCGTATATCACTTACGATACCATTGCGAATGGGTGCCATAAAGGCCGCAGCCAGATAATGAAAAAGATTTTTAAAAAAGAAAATAAAAATGATGAAAAAGCAAACGTACTTGAGTGTAGCGGGCCTACCTTGCTGAGCAATCATTTCAGCAAAACTGTATTTTACCCAACCTAATAGATCAGGGATACTCCAACCAAAGGGAGGCGTCTCGGCTACCTCAGGCGCCGTTCCGATTAGGATATGTAAAAAAGGAATAATGGCGGGGATGCTGATCACCGTAAAAAAGGCCATTAATATATTAGACAAAATATTAGCAAATAATAACTTCCGGTATGGTACTAAATAACGGGTAAGTTTTTTTAGTTGCCTCATATTATCAGCAAATTATTTTTCAGGCTTTTCCATTTCAAACGTCTGCAAAAATCCAGTATGAAAATCGCCATTTCTGAAGCTTTCATCCCGCATCAGTTGCTGATGAAAAGGCACCGTCGTTTTAATTCCTTCCACAATAAATTCGTCGAGCGCACGTGCCATTTTAGTAATACACTCTTCACGAGTTTGAGCTCGGCAAATCAACTTAGCGATCATAGAATCGTAATAAGGAGGTACAGAGTAGCCAGCATAAACGTGGGTATCTACTCTTACACCATGTCCTTTCGAACTATGAAAAGAAGTAATTACGCCCGGGCTAGGTCGAAAATCGTTGAAGGGATCTTCAGCATTGATCCGGCACTCAATGGCGTGCATCTGTGGAATATAATTTTTACCAGAGATCGGTTCTCCAGCCGCAATTTTAATTTGTTCTTTGATCAAATCATGGTCAATAACTTCCTCCGTAACGGTATGTTCTACCTGTATACGAGTATTCATTTCCATGAAATAAAAATTACGGTGTTTGTCCACTAAAAACTCCACTGTTCCGACACCTTCATAATTAATAGCCTTACCTGCTTTAATAGCTGCCGCGCCCATTTTTTTACGCAAAGCAGGGGTCATGAAAGGAGAAGGAGATTCTTCTACTAATTTTTGGTGCCGTCGCTGAATAGAGCAATCTCTTTCGGAGAGGTGACAAACATTACCTTGTTGATCACCTGCGATCTGAATTTCGATATGGCGGGGTTCTTCGATGAATTTTTCTACATAAATTCCATCATTGGCAAAAGAAGCTTTAGCCTCTTGTCGTGCCTTTTCCCAGGCTTCTTGAAAGCCATCTTCATCCCAGACAACCCGCATTCCTTTTCCACCTCCCCCAGCCGTAGCCTTTAGGATAACTGGAAATCCGGTTTCTTTTGCCGTCTTGATTCCTTGTTTTAAGTCTTTTATTAATCCGTCAGAACCAGGTACTACGGGAACACCTGCTTTGATCATCGTATCCTTGGCGGTTATTTTATCCCCCATCTTACGAATCTGGTCTGGACTAGGCCCGATAAACTTTATACCGTATTCCGTGCATACTTCCGCAAAGTCAGCGTTTTCAGCCAAAAAACCATAACCTGGATGGATGGCATCAGCATTGGTAATTTCGGCCGTAGCCATGATTTGTGGAATATTAAGATAAGATAGTGCAGAAGAAGGCGGTCCAATACAAACAGCTTCGTCTGCAAAACGAACATGCAGACTTTCACGGTCGGCGGTAGAATAAATAGCCACGGTCTTAATTCCCATTTCCCGACAGGTACGAATAATTCGCAATGCAATTTCTCCTCGATTGGCGATCAATATTTTTTTAAACATGGTCTTTTAATGAGTTGGTGAACAATAAAACTGTATTTAAAACACAGTTACTACCCTTTAGGATCAACTAAGAACAGTACTTGATCGTACTGAACTGGAGAAGCATCTTCCACCATCACTTTTACAATCTTTCCGCTTACTTCTGATTCAATCTCATTAAATAATTTCATGGCTTCGACAATGCACACCACGCTACCTACTTCAATCGTGTCTCCTGGTTTTACATATTGTGGTTTATCTGGAGAAGAGGATCGGTAAAAAGTTCCGACAATGGGTGAGCGAATTTCTACGTAACTACCTTCTAGGTTTTCGTTTCCATCATCAGAAGCACCACCTGCATCCGAAGATGTATCTACGCTAGGTGAAGGAGCCGCAGAAGCAGGAGTCATTGGCATCTGCATTTGAGGCATAGGAGCAGAGACAGGTACGATCTGTTGTGGTGATTGAACGATCTGCGGTATTCTATTTTTTCCGTATTTTTTCGTTCTAATAGACAATGAAAAATCACCGTCTTTCATTTTAAACTCTGTTAAGTTAGACTTATTAATCAGCTTGATTAAATCTTGAATTTCTTTAAAAGTCATAGTTATATTTGCTTTCAAGGTGAGGTTATTGTTTAACACGTTCTACGTAACTAGCATTCCGCGTATCGATTTTAATGATGTCTCCTTCGTTAACAAACAAAGGCACACGAATTTCAGCTCCGGTCTCCATTTTAGCCGGTTTGAGTGTATTGGTTGCGGTATCCCCTTTTACACCAGGTTCGGTATAGGTTACTTTCAAGGTGATATACTGTGGCATATCAACGGTAAGCGGAATTTCCTTATCAGCGTGAAAAAGTATTTCAACGCTAGAACCTTCTTTTATAAGGAGTGGATTTTCGAGTAACTTCTCTTCAATTCTTGTTTGCTCATACGTTTCATTATTCATGAAATGGTACCCCATATCATCATGATAGAGAAACTGGAAGTGTCTTCTTTCTACCCGAACGACATCAATCTTATGACTAGAAGGCCAGGTATTATCTATCACTTTGCCTGAAGTCAGACTTTTAAGCTTGGTACGAACAAAGGCAGGTCCTTTCCCCGGTTTCACGTGCTGAAATGATACTACAGAGTAGATGTCGTTGCTATATTCGATACACAATCCGTTTCGGATCTCAGAGGTATTTGCCATTGCTAGGTTTAATTTTGGTAAATAATTGCAAATTTACATTTTTTAGAATAAAATATACGATTCTAATAAGCCCAAGTAAGATAAGTGGTTCCCCACGTAAAACCACCACCGAAAGCTGTCAATAAAATTTTATCGCCTTTTTTAAACTTATTTTCCCATTCCCAGAGGCACAATGGTAAAGTACCCGAGGTAGTATTTCCATATTTCTGAATATTGACCACTACTTTTTCCATTGGAAAATTAAGCCCTTCCGCCACAGAGGAAATGATCCGAATATTTGCCTGATGCGGAATTACCCAGCTAATGTCGTCTGCCGTAAGATTATTTCTTTTCATCACAGCTTCGGTCGTAGAAATCATACCACGTACCGCTGACTTAAAAACTGGTCGGCCTTCCTGATAAACGTAATGTTCTTTGGCAGTTACTGTTTCTAAGCTAGGTGGCTTTAGAGACCCACCTGCTTTCATGTGCAAATGATGCCGTCCAGCTCCATCTCCTTTCAACAAAGCATCCTGCACGCCAAATCCATCGTGATTTGGCTCCAACATGACGGCTCCTCCTCCGTCTCCAAAAATAACACAGGTGGTGCGGTCGGTATAATCTAGAATAGAAGACATCACATCCATCCCAATTACAATAACTTTTTTATAAGTACCTGACTTAATAAATTGTTCACCAGTAGTCAGGGCAAATAAGAATCCGCTACAAGCGGCATTAATATCAAAGCCAAAAGCATTATTAATTCCCACTTTATCACAAATGGTATTGGCTGTATCAGGAAAAATCATGTCTCCAGTAATAGTCGCGCAGATCACCAACTCTACTTCTTCTGGTTTTGTATTGGTTTTCTCTAATAATCCCTTTACCATTTCATATCCCATATCTGAGGCAGCAAGTCCATCTCCCTTGAGAATCCGTCGCTCCTTTATACCCGTCCGGCTGCTGATCCATTCGTCGTTGGTATCTACCATCGATTCCAACTCTTTATTGGTAAGTATATAATCGGGCACATACCCTTGAACACCTGTAATTGCTGCTAAAATATCTGACATTTCCTCATTTTGATAGTAGACTTAGTTTGAGAAAACAAGCCTATTGAATAATATAAACACTCAAAGCCCCCGTATTTCATTAAAAAAACAAAAATATTGCTCTGAGATCACTATGGTTTTTAAAGGAGACGCAAGTTAGAAAAAATAGTGCAGTTATACCCCAAGAGACGTAGAATAAATAAACGGCCATTATCACTTCCTCATAAGTACTGAAGGTCTAAGTTGAGGTTTATTTTACAAAATAAAACCTATTTACGCTGGCATCATATTTGCATAATTTTAATATATTCTATTTCGGGAGGGTCTGGTTGACCTTATTCTCCCATTCTAACACCCATAAAATTACAAACTATGAACCGGTTGATTCTAAAATACGGCCTGCTCTTGTGCTGTCTTCCCATTATTCTGGGGGCAACTCTAACGACCAAAGGACTACGTTTTCACACTAACTTGACTGCGGCCAAACAACTAGCTGCTAGCGAAGGTAAGCTGTACCTCGTGGATTTTACAGCTAAATGGTGCATGCCTTGCCAATGGATGGAAGAAACTACTTTTTCCGACCAACGGGTTATCAACTATATGAAAGATAACTATGTTGCCGTAAAGATAGATATAGACGATTTTGACGGCTTCGCCTACAAACAACTTTACGAGATTAAAAAACTTCCTTCTATCTTAATCTTTAATTCAAAAGGAGTCCTTCTTGAACAATATACGGGGTCACACGCTCCCAGTGGATTATTGAAAATTTTGGAAGAACACAATCAACCTAATAACAGAATCAAACCAGGTATTACTAATACCGCAATGACCAATCCCATTAGTGAAGATCCAGCAATCAATCATCGGCCAACTCGACCGCAGATTACGAATACTCCTGTAGTAAAGGAAGATAAACCAGTAGTCGCTCCAGCTAATAAGCCAAATAAAACCGCTACTAGACCAGCCTTAGCCCCAACCCGAAAACCTGCTAGCTATTCGGTTCCTGGTCGTAAACCAGCAGCGCCAGCACCTAGTACAAAAATCAATCGCCCTTCCATAAAACCAACAACTTCTAACACCGCAACTTCCACTCATACAACTAGCGCTCCGAACACAGCTCCAGAAGTAATGAGTGATGAAGGACTATTCAAGTTTACAGTTAGCCGTCAGGCTAGAGATGGATTTTCTGTTCAAGTAGGTGTCTTTGCGGATTACGGCAATGTTTTACGAGAAGTAGAAAAACTAGATCAGGCGTTTGGTGAAGATATCTTAGTACAAATTAGCAAGCTGGAAACAAAGACCGTTTATAAAGTCCTCGTTGGCCATTTTAACGATTATACCACCGCAAGTGCCTTCAAAGAAGTAGTAATTGCCACCGGTAGTGAAGGAATGGTGAAAGACCTAGCTACTTTGTAGAGATGTTTATTGCAAATAGCTTAGCATATAATCCCATATTGATTAAGTCAGTATGGGATTATGTTTTTGTACCTTTGCAACATGACGGAACTACTAATAAAAAATACGACCCTCGTACAAGTTCGAGAGCATAATACATCCATCCTAAAAGGTGAATTATTACGGGAATTACCAATATTGGAAAATGCTTGGATTCGTTGCCAAGACGATCGAATTCTTGATTTTGGTACAATGGATAGTTGTCCTCCTGATCATGGTCATGTGATGGATGCAAAAGGTCGTTTCGTTTTTCCTTCCTGGTGTGACTCCCATACACATTTGGTCTTTGCAGCTTACCGAGAGCAAGAATTTGTACAACGAATTTCCGGCATGAGCTATGCTGAAATAGCAGCTAAAGGGGGTGGTATCTTGAATTCTGCCCGTCGCTTACGTGCTATGTCCGAAGCCGAATTATTTCAGGCTGCTCACCAGCGCTTAGACCAACTCATCAAAAGCGGCACGGGCGCCATTGAAATCAAGAGTGGTTACGGATTAAGTGCAGAAGGAGAATTAAAAATGCTGCGGGTGATTAAAAAATTAAAAAAAGTTAGTCCTATTCCCATCAAAGCCAGTTTTTTAGGAGCACATGCGCTCCCAAAGGCTTTTAAAGAAAATCGGGAAGGTTATATGAATTTGCTCATTAATGAACTATTACCCATCATTGCAAAAGAGGAATTAGCCGATTATGTAGATATTTTTTGTGAAAAAGGCTTCTATTCAGTTGCGGAAGCAGCAGAAATGATGGCAGCAGGAAACAAATACGGGCTACGAGCAAAAATTCATACCAACCAATTTAATTCAATGGGAGGTATTCAAGCTGCCATTGCCCATAATGCACTCTCCGTTGATCATCTAGAAGTCGTTAACGAAGCAGAGATTTTAGCATTAACCAATTCAAATGTGATCCCTACCTTGCTTCCTTCGGCGCCTTTCTTTTTACAAGATCACTATCCTCCCGCCAGACAATTAATAGACGCCGGCCTGCCCGTAACCCTTGCCAGTGACTTTAACCCAGGAACCAGTCCATCTGGGAAAATGGCATTTGTGGTGGCACTAGCCTGTATTAAAATGAAAATGTTGCCCAACGAAGCCATCAACGCCGCCACACTCAACGGAGCAGCAGCTATGGAGCTTGAAAATGACTATGGCAGCATCACCAAAGGAAAAAAAGCCAATCTTTTCATTACTCAACCTATGCCTTCGATCGCTTACCTTCCCTACGGATTTACCGAAGAAATCGTGGATCAGGTGATCGTAAATGGTCAATTATTGAGCAAAGCACTTGTATAAAGACCTCATTTAGTAAATAATGGTAAAAATCAGGTAATTTTACGCACTAAACTGCATGGTTTTTGCGTCTTTGTTACGTGTATTCCTGGAACTGATAAAATACTCCTTTCCTACGATAATTAGCCTTGATTATGTTCTAATCAATTGGCTAACCAAGAAAACACAAGTAACCTGCGTTAATTATGGGATTGAAACGTAATATTTCAATACCCTTATTGTATTTTTGTACCCGCATTAAACTTATAAGTATTTAGTCTTTTTTTTTAGAAATGGTAAATACTTCAATCAAATTACGACGAATTATGACTCAACGTGTAATCACCTTATTTGTATGTTTATGTTTTGCATTCATTGCAAATGGACAAACCCCTGGAACAGTGCGGGTCAACGGTCCGATTAATTATACATCAAGTACCCTTAGTAGCAGCACGGCTTGCGCACCTGGACAAGCACCTTTTGCTGGAACTTTCACGCAAGCATTGGGGCTAGGATCCCAATCCATGGATATTATGTATCTCTGTTTTGGAGATACCATATTTTTTGACCATGCAGGTGATGCAGACTTCAGTGGTGATCCTGATCCGCTTACTTCACCAGGCATTGTTTATGCTCTATACGATTGTCAACCCACTGTTACTGGCCCCGATCTTAATACAATTAAGTTGACAGAAGGTTGTTTGATTGACGATCCCGACCCAGGTGATACGACAATCTGGAGAGCACCCACATTGGGTTTTGATGAAGGAGGAAATGGTTTTATACCCAATGAAGGAGGATTTCAAACCATTTTAAATGGTGGTGATCCAATTGAAATGACTTTTGCCCCAATCACCGTAGATGATTTTTTAGCAGGTTTTCCCACGTGGGAAAGAGATGGCGTTGGAGGACTACCAGGCCCTTGTATTCATGCTAATGTAGACGAAGCCTTTTCCATCTTTTTTCTAAATGAGATACAGTTACTCGGATTGAATAATAACGCCGGAGGAAATGGCTGTACAGGAACAGCTACCGTGGTCGGAGGATTGCCACAAATAAATAATACCAATTATGTAATTGATATTTTTTTAACGGCGGACCCAAGTGTAAGAGGTCATTCTGCTAATCGTACCAATACGACCCATAACGAACTCTTCACCTTCGATGTGCCTGCACCGGGAGATTATACCATTGAAGTTACGGATCCAAATGGATGCACAAGTAGCTTTCCCGTTATGATGGGTAGTTGCCAACCAGTGACCCTAGAAATGGGTGACTCAACTGCTGCTCCGGGTTCTTTGTTTTGTATGCCAATCACGGTACAGGATTACAATAATATTACCAGTCTTCAACTGACTATTAGCTGGGATGCCACTGTGATGACTTATAACAGCATTATGGGTGGAAACATTCCACTCGCTGAAATCAGTGTCGGTCCAGGCCCAGGTATGATTACAGATTCTATTAGAATTAATGCTTTTGATTTTTTCTTTACTCCTAGAACTATTCCTGATGGAGAAGTCGCTTTTGAAGTCTGCTTCGATATTATTGGGCCGTTGGGTTCTTCGTCCTTTGTAAGGATTGAAGACAATGATCAGGTAGAAATAACAGGTGATATCTCCGTTCCGAACAACAGAGTTGGATATATATTTAATGATGGTTCAGTACTGGTCACGGATGGCACGCTGATGATTGATGTATCGACTATTTGTGCCTCTCCAACAAGTCCTGCGGAAGGAGGATTTAACTTCTCTGCAATTGGTGGAATGGCCCCTTATGACTATACCTACGAACAAGTAGGAATGCCAACCAACAACGGCTCAGGAACTATATTAGCCGAAGGAGATTTAGCGTCGATTACCATGCTTCCTCCGGGTGATTATACCATCAATGTTATGGATGATGCAGGTCTCACTACCATGACTACCGTTACCATTCAACAAACGGCGACCAATTTTGGTGCCCAGCCAGTGGCAATGAATCCAACCTGTGCGACAGATATGGACGGTAGTGTTACACTGAATATTGCAGGTGGTATTCCACCCTATACCGTGGTTTGGAGCAACGGAATAACAAATATGAACGTCCCCGCTTCAGATATGATTATTAATTTACCAGTTGGGAATTACTCTGCTACCGTCATCGATGCGAATGGTTGTCAAGCAGGGCCTTTTGCTACCTCCCTAATTGTAAGTGCCGTGTCAGTAGATTCTCTATCCCTCCAGCACGTCACCTGTATTGGTGGTGGCATGGACGGTAGCATTACTGTCGGCGGTGCTGGAGGCATGGGACCTTATACTTTTTTGTGGAATGATATAGCTGGGACTACCACTGCGAGTATCAGTGGTTTGGCACCAGGTAATTATTGTGTGACCATTAATGATTCCAATACTTGTCCAGATGTTAGATGTTTTGACATTCTAGCACCCAGTGAACCAACGATCGATGGTTTTGATGAAACTCCGGTAGAATGTCCCAATGATATGACAGGAGCCTTGACCGTTAACGTAACACCTGGAAACGCAGCTATTGGTAATATTACATGGAACACAGGAGATACTGGTCCAACCATTACGAACCTCGGGCCAGGAGAATACAAAGTAACGGTAACTGCCGTAGACGGATGTGTAGATTCTAGTATGGTAAGCCTTACCACGCCAGATCAGATTTCAGTAGTGATTCAGGAAGAAAGACCAGACTGCCCAGGAGGAACGGATGGTCGAATTAGTTTAATAATTGATGGAGCTACCATGCCTTATTCAGTAATCTGGGAGGATGGTAGTACTTTCCAGACTCGTCCTGAGCTAGCTTGTGATTCTACCTATTTTGTTACCATTACTGGAGCAAATGGTTGTGATACCATTGAAGAAGCCATCTTTTTAGATTGCCCTACTCCAATTGCGGTGGTCTTTTCACAAGAAATGGGCGTGGATTGTTTTAATGGTGACTGTAATGGAGAAGCACTTGCCACAGCCTCCGGTGGTACCGGTACTGCTACCCCACCAGTTTACAACTACACATGGCAGAGTGGTGAAAGCGATCTGAATGCAATAAATAGTAGAGCTACCCAACTTTGTCGAGGCTGGAATACCATTGAAATCAATGATAATACCTGTTCGATTATAGATTCTGTATTAATTGGTTCTCCTAGTGAAATTACGTTGCCACTAGCAAATATTGATATAGAAAACGCCAGTTGTCAGGGCAACAGTGATGGAATGATTACGATAGCCGCTTCTGGAGGAACCCCAGGCTATACTTATCTATGGGGCGATGGCACTACCGGTCCAATCATTGATGGATTGCCTGCCGGCCAATATGATGTTACGATCACCGATGCAAATTTATGTGAAGAACCTAAAAACATTACCGTTAGTGAGCCAGACCTTTTTGAAATCTTGGTAGATACTGCCCAGTTACAACAGGTACTCTGTCCTGGTGATAGCAGTGGCGTAATCGTTGTATTTCCAATCGGAGGAAATGCAGGGATTATTGATTACCAGTGGACAGACAATGTTTCTACCAGTTCGGTAGGCGTCAATTTAAAGGCAGGAACTTATTCTATTACAGGAACGGATCCTAGAGGTTGTACAGACGATATTTTGGTCACACTAAATGAACCAGATCCAATTGAATTTGATATAGCAGATATTGTGGAGCCACAATGTTTTGGATTTCAAACAGTGGTTGCTATTGATACCGCTTTTGGTGGAAATGGTCCACTCTTCGAATTTTCAGTCAATAACGGACCGAAGAGACCTATTCAAGCAGCCATACCTGTGTTGGGTGGACAGTCGGCACTAATTACGGTATTTGACCAGTCAGGGTGTCGAGCAGAAGAAGAGATTATTATTACTCAGCCAATACCGAATGTAGTTGATTTTGGACCAGACACTTTAATTCAACTGGGAGAAAGTGTAGAACTTTCCCCTACTATAGAATCCAATTTAGCAATTGATTCTCTTGTTTGGCAACCTTCTGTGGACTTAGTTTGCCTTGATAGTATATTCTGCAACGAAGTGATCGTCGCTCCTTTAGAATCACAAGTTTACACTTTGACGATTTTTGATGAAAACGGTTGTAGTGCCACGGATGAAATCTTAGTAGAAATCGATAAAAATCGTAACGTCTATATTCCAAATGCCTTTTCTCCCAATGGAGATGGTAATAATGATTTCTTTAAACCATACATTGGACCTGGGGTAGAAAATGTGAATTTTATGCGGGTATTTGACCGTTGGGGTGAGGTGCTTTATTCTACGGATAATATCTTCACTAAATATCTACCTGATGATTTAGATCAGTCTGGATGGGACGGTACTTTAAACGGAAAACGAATGAATCCTGGTGTATATGTTTATATTATGCAGGTGCAATTTGTGGATGGGCAAGTGTTGTTGTATCGTGGCGATGTGACGTTGTTGTATTAAAAGCCCGCATTTATTCTATCATAGTTTTCTGATAAATTAATTGGCTTACTTGCCAAATACAGAAAATCCCTTAATCATTCGTTGATTAAGGGATTTTTTTTCTGGAGACTAAATACACTGTGTAATAAATAAAATAGGCGTTAGCCCAAAATCTATATTTTAGTTACCCACTATTCTACCGATTGAATGCGTCTTTCCGAAAAAAGAAAAAGACCAACAAACGTAATCAACCCGTTGACAATTAATAATTCAAACCCAAATTTATATCCAAAAAATAATTGTTCAGAATATTGATTAATAAAAAAAGTAAGGATGGGAGAAACAATACAAATCGCTGGTGTCAATCGGTCTGTCACATCTCGATCTATGAAAAATCCAAATAAATAGAGTCCTAATAACGGACCATAGGTATACATCGCTACTGTAAAAATTTGTTTGATCACCGCTTCGTTATTCACGAAATAAAAAATTAGAATAACGAAGAACAGTAATACAGAAAATCCAATATGCACTAAAAAACGTTTGCGCTGCTGTTCATGTTTAACCGACTCTTCGACAGACTCGTCTGTATCAAATTCTAAAATATCAACGCAAAAAGAAGTAGTAAGAGCTGTCAGAGCAGAGTCTGCACTAGAATATGCAGCGGCGATTAATCCTAATATAAAGACAATTCCCACTGCTGGTCCCAAGTGATGCAGCGCGATCTTTGGATACAATAAATCGGTATCCATCTTTGCTACTCCGTTTACAATCTTAGTAGGGATTTCGATACCTACCTGATTCGTATAAAGATAAAGTAAGGCTCCCAGGGTAAGAAACAAAAGGTTGGCAAAAACCAATACGATAGAAAACCAGAACATATTTTTTTGGGCATCTCCAATATTTCGGCAGCTGAGATTTTTCTGCATCATGTCTTGATCTAGACCGGTCATAACAATGGCCATCGAGGCACCTCCTAGTAGTTGCTTAAAAAAGTTTTTTGAATCAGACCAGCCTTCTTCAAAAAAGAAAATTTGAGAATAAGAGGAGTTCCGAACGTTTTCTACAATTTCAGGTAGAGAATAATCGAGTCGACCAGCAATGACCACTACGGTAAGAATAACAGCGGCCAGCATGCAAAAAGTCTGTAACGTATCTGTCCAAACAATGGTCTTAATACCTCCTCTGAAGGTATAAATCCAGATTAATAAAATAGTAAGCAGTACTGTTATCCAAAAGGGAATACCGTAAATATCCATCACAAATCGCTGTAGTACAATGGCCACTAAGTAAAGTCGAAAAGAAGCACCTATTACGCGCGATAATAAGAAAAAAGAGGCGCCTGTTTTGTAGGAGGCGCGACCAAATCGCTGCTCCAAATAGGTATAAATAGAGGTAAGATTCAAACGATAGTACATGGGCATTAACACGGTAGCAATTACGGTGTATCCGATCAGATAGCCAAATACCATTTGCATATAAGAAAACTGGCTATCATTGACCCAACCAGGAACGGAGATAAAAGTAACACCTGACAAACTCGCACCAATCATCCCAAAAGCAACTAGATACCAAGGTGATTGACGACCTGCAATAAAAAAATCTTTATTATCCGCTGATTTCCCTGTAAAAAAGGAAATTCCTAAAAGCAATAAAAAATAACCGACGACGATGACCAGAATAAGGCCTGCGCTGAGTTTTTGCATAGTTGTTTAAAATTAAGCGGCATCCAAAGCGGATACCAAAATGCGAAGATAGCTAAAAGACTAAGGAATGTTGACAAAATAAATTAAACAATTATGCTTTATCTTTTTCCATCACTCTACGCGGGCCGGCCGGCAAAGGCAGGTTACCAAAATGGTTCCCGAATCAAGTATGGGATGAGATATTATGCTAGGCATAATGCCCGTTTCAGGGTCTTGATTGATGAAAAAATATTTTGCATTCTTGATCATTTTATTAATCGCCATTCCTAAAAAACAGGATTATTCTTGCAACTTAGGTCCAAAACAAAGATCACCAGCATCTCCTAATCCTGGCACAATGTAAGATTTGGCCGTCAATTCTTCGTCTTCGGCGCCCATCCAAATAGTGGCTTTAGGGTAAAGCCTACGGATATAGTTATAGCCGCTGGTAGAAGCAATGGCGGTACAAATGTGAAGCGCAGCAGGAGTGCCATAGTCTTCCAAAGAACGAATGGCTACATCCATCGAAGCTCCTGTGGCCAACATCGGATCCACAATAATAAGGGTAGCTCCGGTCAGGTCAGGACAAGTAACATACTGAAGGTTGATATCGAAGGTACCGTCTTTGTGGTGCCTCCGATAGGCAGAAATAAAACAACTTCCTGCTTGATCCAAGGTATTCATAAAGCCCTGATAAAAAGGCAGTGCTGCTCGCAAAATACAGGCAACTACGACTTTAGAAGTAGGTAGCATGGAAGTGGCAATACCCATAGGCGTCTCTACGTCCTTTTGTTCATAGGTGAGTTTTTTGCTAATTTCATAGGCCATGACCTCTCCAATTCGTTCCATATTGCGACGGAAACGCATCCGGTCCTGTTGAATATTGACATCGCGAAGTTCAGCGATAAATTGATTAACGATGGAATCGTGGTCTGCAAAGTTGTAAGTCATTGAATGTTTGCTTTTATTTGGGTATAAAACTAAAATTTTTTTGTTAATTTTAAACTTTTGAACTCAGACTTCTTTCCCTATGTCAAAAAAGAACCACCATTCCGATTCTAATCAAAGCCAGCAATCTGGTGAAATTTCTATTATCCGTGATATTCTGATGGGACATCAGATTTCGGAATATGAAGAAAGATTTAACCACTTAGACCAGCGACTCAATCAATTAGAAGAGATTTTTCACCAGCGAATTGATCACTTAAACGTTTCCATAACAGAACGAGAGGAACAATCAAGTGCTGATTTTTCCGATCGGATGGATAGGTTAGAAAACCTAATCGCCTCCAGTATCGAAAATCTAAATTCCAAGATTGACAAAGTTACCAATGACGATAAGAAAAAACTTGGTAAGATGATGGCGGAGTTAAGTCAGAAATTGATCGGTGAATAATAAAAAGTAGCCTACTAACGTGTACGCGGCCTAAACATTCTTTAATTAAAAAATATATGAATCGCCCTTCCTCTTCCCCGACGCCTGAAGAAGAAGCACAACTGCTCCAACAGTTGCGACAGGTCTTGTTGTCAGAAGATCGGGAAGCACTCGCTGCGCTTCGAGAAATATTAGAAGATGAGGCTCAACTATCTGAAAAAATCTCGCCGATCATTCGGCAGCATCTCGCCTTTTTAAAAGAAAATTTTCAAGATGAGTACGGGGTTATTGTTGAAGAGATCGTTACTAAAAAACTTTCCGAGTCGCAAGATGAGATCGTTAATATGATTTTTCCAAAGCTTAATACGATCATTAAGAAATTTATAACGGCACAATTCCAAATGCTAAAAGAAGGAATTGACACCCAAATAAAGACGGTACAAAATCGCTTTTCTCCCAAAAATATATTTAGTCGATTTTTTGGACCATCCGATAGTGATATAGTTCTAAGTCAACTGGATAGTCCTGAAGTACACGAAATCTACTTAGTGCAGCGAGAATCGGGGTTATTATTGGGAAGTTACGCCCGAGAAAAAAACACGGATCAGGATGTAATTGCAGGTATGTTGACTGCTATTAAATCTTTCGCCGAGGATGCTTTCAACAGAGGAAAAGAAGATTTGGAAATGATTCAATACGAAAATTATAAAATATTCTTACAGAACCTACCCTCTTATTATTTCGCAGTCGCTATGACAGGATCAATATCCGCCTCAGAAAAAGAAAGTTTATCTAATAAATTAATTACTTTTGCACAAGACAATGTACCTTTTGATACGACAGTTGTCAACTCAACCCTGACTGACCAAGTATCGAATGCGTTACGCGAAGATTTTGATCAATTCAGCATCCAACATTAACACAACAACACTCATGTTAAGCAAAAAAATAATTTTGACGGGTAGTTTTGGAGTAGGTAAAACCTCTTTATTCGAAAGATTTATTAATAATAAATTCGAGGATAAATATCTTACTACCATTGGGGTGAAGGTCGGAAAAAAATTAGTTAATACAGATAAGGGTGATTTGTCAATGATGATTTGGGATATCGCCGGAGAGGTGGCACAAAACAAAGTTCCTACTTCTTATTTTTTAGGTACTAGTGGTATCATTTATGTTTTTGATGTAACCCGTCCCTCTACCTATGGGAATATAAGTCAAGATATAGAATATCTTAAAAGTGTCAATAAACTAACCACCATAAAAATTGTTGGAAATAAAAAGGATTTGGTTTCCGAAGATGATCTGCTAGCACTCCGTGAAAAAATAACCTTACCAGTTGATCTGTTTACAAGTGCTAAAACTGGTGAAAACGTAGAAAAACTTTTCCATGACTTTGCCGTAGAAATGGTCGGCTAAGTACCCTTAGTTTCATAAAACTGTCTTTTCGCTCCTCTTTTTGTTTTTTATCCGTATATTTAAAGACTATAGTCTTATATTTTCTTGTTTATTTAAAGCAAGCTTTCTTAGGAAATATAAACCTTTATGAGGGTTTTCTAGTTCTCAATAATATTAATTCAATAACCTGAGCGGTTTTTCATGAAAAAATACATCCTCTATACGCTCTTTCTGATATTTTTCACGATTGGTGCCAATGCACAAGGTACTTTTCAGCCCAAACGGATTGATAATACCCCTGTCGGAATTATATATGACAAGGAATTTACTTTCGATATCCGTTTGCATACACATGGTTTTGCTTTGGGCGTAAATATAGGTCGCATAAAAACATACTATCGAACCCGTTTTTATCAATTTGAAATAGGAGAATTAAAACATACCAAAGAAAATCGACAGAGTTTTGATTATCAATCTGGTATTAATGGACGATCTTCTCGATCCTTTATTTTCGGAAAACGAAATAGTTTATTTGCGCTGAGAGCAGCCATTGGAGAAAAAAAATATTTGACCGAAAAGGCAAAAGATCGAGGACTTTCAGCGGGATATACCTACTCTTTCGGTCCTACCTTGGGAATTCTTAAACCTTATTATTTGGAATTTTTTAGATCAGAGGACGGCAGAGACTTTATCAGTACCGAAAAATATTCAGATGAAAATGCTAGCTTTTTCCTAGATGAACGAAATATTTTTGGCTCTGCAGGATTTTCCCGTGGCTTAAAAGAGATTTCTTTGGTTCCTGGATTTCATGCAAAAGCAGGCGTACACCTTGATTGGGGTGCCTTTGACGAATTTGTAAAAGCAATCGAGGCTGGTTTTATGCTAGATGTTTTCATAAAAAAAATGCCTATTCTTGTAGAAAATAGCGATATTGTTAATGCTGAAAACCGTCCTTTCTTTCTAAACCTTTATTTAAATATTCAGCTGGGCAAACGTTGGTAATTCCAACTCAACGACCAGTTTATAAAATAGAATTATCATCATGCTGGATTTACCCATCATTGACAAATCAGAAAAAGATCCTGTTCGCCGTAAACCAAATTGGCTACGCGTCAAACTTCCCATCGGCGAATCTTATAAAAAAGTAAGAAACTTAGTTGATCAATATCAATTACATACCATCTGTCAGAGCGGTAATTGCCCCAACATGGGTGAATGCTGGGGGGCTGGAACAGCGACCTTCATGATCTTAGGAAATACCTGTACGCGCTCTTGTTCCTTCTGTGCGGTAAAAACGGGACGGCCAGGAGAATACGATGAAGATGAACCACGAAGAGTTGCCGAAGCCATCAAATTAATGGAAGTAAAACATGCCGTTATTACTTCCGTAAATCGCGACGAACGAAAAGATCGAGGCGCCGAAATTTGGTACCAAACCGTTGTTCAAACTAAAGCAGCTAGTCCTTCCACAACTATCGAAACGCTAATTCCGGACGTACGTGCTACCTGGGATGCCTTAGAAAGAATGATCAGTGGCGGTCAAGAAGTGGTCTCCCACAATATGGAAACGGTCAAAAGTCTTTATCGAAAAGTACGACCACAAGCAAAATATGATCGAAGTTTAGAACAGATTCAACGAACCAAAGATTTTGGAAAGCGAACCAAATCGGGGATCATGGTAGGACTTGGCGAAACAAAAGAGGAAGTTTTTGAGATTATGGATGATCTAGTCGCCCACGGTTGTGATGTTCTAACGATTGGACAATATTTACAACCTACCAAAATGCATCTCGACGTAGTTGAGTATATTCATCCGGATGTCTTTGCCATGTATAAAGAGGTCGGTTTAGAAAAAGGCTTGGAATATGTAGAAAGTGGTCCATTGGTAAGGTCTTCTTATCATTCAGAGCGACATTTGTAATCTTAGTTTTAAGAAAAAATTTCAAAATAAATCAAAAAGCAGCTAATCTTATGACGACGATTAGCTGCTTTTTCAATTCTAATATCGAATAGAATAAATACCCTATGGCGCCGGATTAGGTATTTCATTTTGTACCGCTTCAATGGCTTTCTCCATCTCTTCCGTTATTTCAAATTCCGTACTACTGATATTTTCTTTTAGCTGCTCAATGGTAGTCGCTCCAATAATATTACTCGTCAGAAACGGACGCGTATTGATATAGGCAAGGGCCATTTGAGTCAGACTCATATTGTTATTTTTAGCAATTTCGAGGTAGCGAGCAGTTGCCTCGTAACACTGTTTGCTTTTGTAGCGCACCATATGCTCTTTATAGGCATTAAGCCGATCGGTTGGCTGGTCTATTTTCTGATGATATTTTCCAGATAATAAGCCAAATGCTAAAGGAGAATAAGCCAGAAGGCCTACTTTCTGTTTTATAGCCATTTCAGCTAATCCGACTTCAAAGGTTCGATTTAATAAACTATAGGGATTTTGAATACTCATTATTCTGGGTAAGCCGTTTTTAGCAGACTCTTCCAAATAGCGCATCATTCCGTAAGGCGTTTCATTAGAAATACCGATATGTCGAATTTTACCTGCTTTGATTTGGTCACGGAGGGTATTGAGTACTTGGTAAATATTATCTACCCAAGGATCGTTAGGATCATGGGTATAACTTCGTTGACCAAAATAATTGGCTTTTCGTTCAGGCCAATGTAACTGGTATAAATCAATATAATCTGTCTGTAGCCTTTTTAGGCTTCCGTCTAACGCAGTCTTTATAGAAGTTGGAGAAAAGTCGAGTGATTTACGGATCCAAGTAATGCCCGCGGAAGGTCCAGTAATTTTGGTGGCAATAATTATTTTGTCTCGATCCTTGCGGTTTCCTAACCAAGAGCCAATGATTTTTTCGGTGCTGTGTACTGTTTCTTTACGACCTGGAACAGCATACATTTCTGCTGTATCAATAAAATTAACTCCGTGATCCGTTGCGTAATCGAGCTGTTGATGGCCTTCTTTTTCAGAGTTTTGTTCCCCGAAAGTCATCGTACCAAGACAAATTTCAGAAACTTTAAGATCAGTAGTTCCGAGTAAATTGTATTTCATAGTAAGAATTAAAAATTAGTGGTTTTTAGATAAAAAAATTAGTGTTTGACTTTTTCCATCTTCTTAGTTTCTACTCTCTAGTGCAAGCGCAGCTTTCATCTTTCGGTACAGGTCGGTATTATCAAAGATACCTGAAAAATTTTCTGACCCAGGTCCATAAGCAAAAACGGGAACCATCGTGCCCGTATGACGACCATAGGCAAAATCAGATTTGATCTTTTTGAGTTTTGAACCTTCTTTAATCGTCAAACCACCAGTTTCGTGATCTGCGGTTACGACCACCAAAGTCTCTCCGTCTTTTTCCGCAAATTGGAGTACTTCTTTAATCGTCTCATCAAAATCCTGAAGTTCGGACATAACGTATTTAAAATTGGTAGCGTGACCACCGAGATCAATTTGAGATCCTTCGATCATCATAAAAAATCCATTTTCGCTTCTAGCTTTTAAAAACTCTGCTCCCATTTTACTAGCGTACGGAAGGTAATTTCGTCCAGTAATTTTCGACAGCGGATCATCGTCTGCCGTTAAATAGACAAACTTTTTTCCAGGATTGATTTTGACGTCTTGTATCCTTTGATTATTGATAAAATCTTCTACTTGATAATCTTTGGTCTCCATTTCTTTTAATAAATTTCGATCGTCAGAGTTACGACGGTCAAAATATTTCTTACCACCTCCTACTAAAAAATCTACGCCAGAATTGGCAATTTCTTCCGCAATGGGTTCTGTAAAAGCTCTTAATTTTTGGTGTGCCATAAAGGTAGCTGGTGTAGCATTTACCAAAGCCGAGGTGACTACAATTCCAGTCATCATTTCTTTTTCTTCCGCTTCCTCCAAAATTGACTTCACAGGTATTCCATCTTTATCCACGCCAACACCATTGTTATAGGTTTTTACACCACAAGCCATAGCCGTTCCTCCGGCAGCAGAATCAGTTACGAGATTATCGTATGAATGAGTTTTCATTAATCCAGTAATCGGAAATTTTTCAAAGGTCAAATAATTATTATTATCGTAAATCCCTGCTGTAATTTGGGTCAGTCCCATCCCATCTCCGATCATAAGGATGAGATTTTTAGCAGGCTTTCCCTGGTTTGGATTTGGAATGGATTGAATCGGTGATTCAACACCTTCCATAACGGGTCGAGAAGATCCACAATTGAATAAGACCACCGGAAATATTAAGATCAAGAAAATTACTCTCATTTAAAATGTCTGCTCGTTAGGAGAAAAAAATCAAATCATTAGAACTACTGAACTAACACAAATCGTTTCCCTGGAAGGGTTTTGATGAGTCCTTTAAATTCTAATTTTAAGATCAACGTGGCCATTTCACTGGAATTTAGTTTTGCCTGATAAGCCAGTTGATCAATATTTATTTGATGCGTTTCTCTAATTAAATTTAAAATATTTTTTTCGTTCTCATTTAGTTGTGGAAATAATGCTTTTTGTTTTTGTTTAGCCGCTTCTTGTTTAGTCCAACGCATAACATAGGCAATATCTTCAGCTGATTCAAGTAATTGCGCTTTATGTGATTTTATGAGATGATTGCAGCCTTTGCTAAATGGATCATTTAATCTACCTGGCACGGCAAAAACATCTCGATGGTAGTCGTTCGCTAGTTCAGCTGTGATCATGGAACCTCCTTTCCGAGCCGTTTCAACAACAATAACCGCATCGGACATACCTGCTACTACTGCATTGCGCATCGGAAAATGCTCTCTTTCTGGGCCTTTATCTGGACCGAATTGAGTCAAAATTCCACCTTGCTCCAACATTCTTGCGGCAATGGGTTTGTGGGCAGCTGGGTAAATTTGATTCATTCCATGCCCTAGCACCCCAATGGTTGGAATTTGTAAAGATAAGCATTTCTGATGGGCTGTAATATCAATTCCATAAGCTAAACCACTAATGACCAAAACGTTATATTTTAAAAGACCTTCCACAATCTCTTCACAGATCATTTTACCTTTTTCGGTGGGTGTTCTAGTTCCGACAATCGAAACAATTCGATCGGCATTTAGATTTGCCTTACCTTTGTAATATAAAATCATTGGGCTATCGGAGAAGGGTTTTAGGCGGGAAGGATAAGCTGGATCCGTAAAAAAAAGCGGCTTGATCTTGTGTTCATGCAGAAATTCGAGATCAGGAGCACTTAAAGCCTCAGGATCTGCCGCTAAAATATTATTTACGATCGCTGGCGAAATTCTGGGAATCTTTGCTAAAGTTTTTTTACTTTCACTAAAAACTGCTTCTGCACTCCCACAGGTCTTGATGAGCAAACGAGCCGTCCATAGTCCTACCATGGGTATTTTTGTCAGGGCTACTTGATAAGTTAAGTTTTGGTTCATATCTTACATATTCTATTAGAATAAAAAAGGAAGATGGCTAAGACTTCAATTCTAACTGCAAGTTAGTGAAGAAGTTTTAATACAAGGTCTTTCTTTAAAAACATTTATTTATACTATGGCTAAGAAAAAAAAATCCTTATTACCAGGTTTGGAGATGATGATCATTATCGTTTTCTTCATTAGTTTTATGTTATTTGTTATTCCTCGCTGTAACGAAAAGCGACTAGAATATGCTAGCACTGATGCCGCTGATACGCCGGCTGCTCCGGTTGAAGATATCCAAACAACTACGGACACTAAGCCAGACAGTATCCTCGTACCTTCGGCTACCGCTCCTCTTGCTACTCCTCCACCTCCTCCACCTCAGACGGCGCCACCTACACTCCCCGCAACTGCGACCAATACCGCAACTCGTTTATACGTTACCATTGATGGTCTCAATATCCGAAGCGCTCCTAGTCTAGATAGTTCGATTCTTAACAAACTAGTTTTATTTGAGGAAGTGTATTTTTTAAATGAGATCACGCCTTTTACAGAACAAATTTCTCTAGGAACTTCTGTTGCTGATGAACCGTGGATAAAGGTAAAAACTAAACGCGGCGGAGAAGGCTGGGTTTACGGCGCTGGGGTTTATTACTATAAAAGAAAATATCCTGGAATAGAATAGCAAAATTTCGGTAAGACAAATTACCAAAAATGGTTCTATCATCGACCAGACTTCGCAACAAGAAGCACCATCGATAATAGAACCATTTTCTTTATAGGATAGACTGAGTAGTTAGAGCTTATCTAAATTTTTAAATACCTGCTAAATCGAATTGATATAATTTATATTGTTCGATTAACTGAATCAACTGATAAGACATTTTTAGCTGTTCGCCATATTTTAACTTTTCCAATCCCTTGGCCCAAGACTTATAGTCCGTCAATTCGTATTTTTTTAATTTTTTGAATTTTCCTTGACTCAAATAATGACTGTGGTCTCGAAAGCTTTCCCAAGCACTTTTATATTTTCGGTAGCAGGTTCCTCTTTGTTTGACCGATGCACCAGACCAATCCTCTGTGCATTTAATGCCAAAATGATTCTTGCCCTTAAGCGTAACTTCTCCTTGTCCAGCAAAACTATGAAAAATGCCATTGGCCAAAATAATTGAGGCAGGAATTTGATAGCGTTCCTGTTCGGTGATGGCTACATGACTAAATCGTTCGATATAGTTTTGGATCATCCATTCATCAATTTCTCCAACTGACTGAACATCCATTTTTAGTTGTACCTGACTTTCTTTCTCCGATTCGTTAAAAGCAATATTATCCATAAATCCAGATTTATTGGTGGTTACGGAAGACAAAACGGTGGCTTTATCCGTTAGTTTTTCTGATTTATTTTTCCTCGATTTCAAAGCTGGTTGATTTTCGTCAACCGCCTCCTCTACTTTTAAAGGAGCGTTTAGATTAAGTTGAAACGTGAGGTCTTTTTTTAAAAAAATGAAACACAAAATTCCAAAGACAACAATTTTCAACCAATTGGTCTGGGCATAGGTCCACCAGGGACTTTTCCATAAAGTCTTTTCCATGATTACGATATTTAATTACTCAAAAAGAATAGTGTTTCAATAGGAAAAAAGTCTCTGATTAGAGATTTTACCTTGATTGCCAACAAATATAAAACAATATGTTTTTAATTCAAAATTTTAGAAACATTTTTTATTCCTTTATATTTTACATTTATAATCCTTTAATAGATATTTCGTAAATTTGTATAGATTGATATATGTAAAGCCTTTTGCCTTATTCCAAACAAAATAACATGAACTTTTTAAAACTCCTTCGCTGGTCATGCCTTATTCTGCCTATAATTCTCCTTTCTTATAACCTCAACGCCCAGTTAAGAGTTAATAGTGGCTACGACTTGGGAATTACTACTAATGGTATAGCAAATAAAATTTTAAGTAATTACAATGCTTCCAATCCCGACGCCATCGGCCCTTTTGGTAGTTTTGGGTTAAGCCATGGATTACTTTTTGGACTTCGATATGAATTAGAATTTCTGGGTGTGGAAGCAACCTGGGTATATCGGTTTGATGACGAGAAGGCGGTCCTATCAGAAGTAAATAACGTAACCACCTCTACTAAATTATTAGGAAGATATCAGACTTTTTCTTTTGGAATAGATAACCAATTTGATTGGTTTTCTTATGGTGGATCAGTTGATTTTAACCTTACGAGTATTAAGGCAAAAGTAAATGAACAAGATAGTAAATCCTTATTTTTAAAAGAAAATAATTATAGCGCAACCTTTTACCTTGGTTTTAACACCCCGCGATCTAATCAGATACGACTATCGCTCCGTCCCTTTATTCAGATTCCTATCACCAGTATCGATTATAGTGCATTGGATATTAACTTAAACCAAAGCACCACCGTGAATGACGCTCAAGAACGGCCACTAATTTTTGGTTTAAGAATTATTTTTACGAATGGATAAAAAAAGAGAGGAAGGTAGTCGAGCGACTACCTTCATTATTCAATATTGGATTATAATTTGTTTCCTCTCCTAATAATTCACCATGATCATATTCTTTGTGATGCTGCCTTGCTCAGTGGTGATTTGATAATAATATATACCTTCAGCAGGTAGATCACTTTTATTTATTTCTATGACTTGTTCTCCTTTTGGATAGATCGTCTTTATTTCTTTAATTAAAATTCCTTTGCTATCTAAAATTGACACACTGACTAAACCAGCCTTTTGCATCTTAAAACTAATCCGTGTCTGTCTAGAAAAAGGATTAGGATAATTATTAGCATAAACCTCTTTTGTTCCTTCTTTTTTCGCTAACGCAAGATCATTGACTAAAATATAAGTACTATTTCTAGCCCAATTTCCACCAAAATCTCCTACCCATAAATCAATTTTATGCTTCCCAACATCTTTTGCCGTAAACTCAATTTGATCCGTTGCATCATTTGCGGGAGCGGTTGCCTCCGGACGGTGCTGCGCTATTTTTAAAGTTTTAATCTCAATATTATCGATACTCCCCATATTAATTTCTCGGGCAGAAATTATTCTTTCCCGATTTTCATCGGTAAAATTTATCGCCAATCCGTTGATACAATATACCTTCGGTAATACCTTATCTACCGTATATCGGACCTTTGCTGACTCCTGTGCTTTGATTCCTCCAAGTGAAAGCAACAGTATTATTCCCGTTAGGAAATACCATGTAAAATTATTTCGCATGTAATTTTTTTTGAAAAAATGGAGGGAGGTAATTCAATCTTTCTACAACAAAGATAATGGGATTTGAAGCTCAATGATATACCTTCTTATAGGTAAATTTAATATTAGTTATTTTTTATTTTATTAAATAAAAAAAGTGGCTACCTCGTTGAGACGAGGCAGCCACCTGATATTTTCAAGATCTGCCTTTCGGCAAATACTTCATTTGTTATTACTTAACTAAGATCATTTTCTTAGTTGCTGTTTCAGTTGCCGTTTCTAACTGGTAGTACAAAATACCTGTAGCACCTAGCTCGTTACGTTCAACCAATTCTTCGTTATAACCCGCAGCATAATTGCGTGTTACTTGCTTTAGCACACGACCAGAAACATCGTAGATTGTTAACGTCGCATCCATTGCTTCTGGTAAATTGAAGCTGATCGTCGTCTCAGATCCAAATGGATTTGGACGGTTCTGATATAACGCAAACGTTTCTGAACCAATAATATCATCTTCGCCAAAACGTAGACTTACTGCTAATTTATCACTCGTTTCGCTGTATCCTTCGGCAGGTGTTAGATCAGAACTTACACGTAAAGCTTTGCTCAATTGAATAGCTTCAGTTGCTTCTACCACTAACGTGAATAGCACTTCATCGTCTGCTACTGTCTGAGCCGTTTGTGCATTCCAACTTGTGGTTAAGATGCCTCTATCTAGATTCATCATACCAAAGTTGTTGGCAGTCAAACCTCTTAAAGCACCTGCTTGAACATCTACTATTTCTAAGCCAGCAAAATTCAGTGTATACTGATAACCTTCTACCGCTGCAAAATCACGTGCCTTGAATGCTACTTCGTATTGCTCTCCAGCAGTTAATGCTACATCATCCAACTGGAATACCAAATCTCCGTCAGCGCTTCGGGTGTCTCCCGCAGCTAATTGATTCGGTGCTGCACTTCCATTTAAGTCACCAATTTTGATGGCCATAAAGTCAGCGATCTGGCTTTGTGTGATTCCGTTAAAGTTGGATACTTCTGGGAACGTACTCGCAAAAGGATTGGTTGGATCAGCAAATACATATTCGCTCTCCACAAATCTCCAAGAGGTATTGTTATCAATCGAGTTGTCGATGTGCAGAATTAATCTACGCAGTGCTATCATGTCCAGAGTCGTAACACTTCCACTGTTGTTAATATCAGCAGCGATCAATTTATACGGACTGTCTAAAAGCTCTGTTTCTAATAAATGGCGTCCCATCAGTATCAAATCGTACGTGGAAATTCCGTTTAATAGATCATCATCTCTTTCTGGCGTCAAAGTATAATTCTGATTCAATATTACAGGGAACATAAAGTTACCATCCGTAGATAACTGACTAAAGTTTACTGCATTTGAATTTTCTAAAGTTAACATAACGTTATCTGTCATCTCATGTTCTTCTGTCATCAGAGCACCACTGATCGTTGCACTGACAGCGCTCGGCATTACCCAGAACTTCTGCTCAGCAGTAGATTCATTTCCACAACCATCTGTGGCGGTCCATCTTCGACGATAATCAAAGCTTTCGCCGTTGTCACAGCTATTCTCATCTCCATATAAATAATCATCTTCAAAAGTAATCGTCACACCACTACAATCATCCTCAACCTCTACATTACCAAACGTTGGTGGGAAGTCTTCACAGTTGATCATAATATTTGTTGGAGGTACAAAAGTAAATACTGGTGGAGTATTGTCTTTGTTCACCCAAATAGAAGTTTCTACCGTCGCTGTATTTCCACAATTATCTGTCGCCGTCCATACCCGCTTACGAGAGAATCCTTGATCACATAATTCTCCAGATTCTGTTTCTACAAAAGTCAATGCGACATCACCACAGTTATCCACTGCCGTTGGTGGTGTAAATTCAGGAACTTCATCACAATCTACATCCAACGTTGGAGGTACATTGGTAAACACAGGTGCTTCGTTGTCAATGATACTAAATGTCGCTGTAGCCATCGTAGCATTCCCACAATCATCAGTTGCCGTATAAGTTCGAGTAATCATTTGATCACAACCTGTTCCGTTCGTATCATCTACAAACGTTACTGTAAAGCTGCTACAATTGTCCGAAACTACTGGATCATCAAAATTACCTCCATCACAAACTACGGTACCCGTTGGTACTGAAACAAAGACAGGTCCGTCGGTATCCTGTGAGGTAATGGTTTGAGAAACAACGGTTGTGTTATCACAATCATCCGTTGCAGTCCAGGTACGAGTGAAAACAAATTCACCGTCACAATCTCCATCAACCGTAGCATTCGTTATCACTACGGTAACATCCGTTGCACAGTTATCTGTAAAGGTAGGCGTGCCAAATGTTGGTGTATCATTACAATCAATGGTTGTATTAGCAGGTACATTACTCGCAACTGGAGCCTCTGCATCTCCGGTAGACATGGTGGCCGAAGCGGTAGCAGCGTTACCACAAGCATCTGTCGCTGTCCAAGTACGCGTGATCGTTGTTCCACAAGGACCACTGTTGTTTGTATCATCTACAAAAGTAATGGTAACAGTTCCGCTGCAATTATCTGTTGCCGTAGCATCTTCAAATGCCATCGGAGTACCCATACATTGCCCAGTCATATTATTAGGAACAAAAGTGAATACCGGTGCGATATCATCATTCACCGTAATCGTCTGAGAAACAGAACTTGTATTACAACCATCTGTGAAGGTCCAAGTACGAACCATCACAAATTGATTATCACAGGCCCCAGCTGTGATATTTGCTGCAGGACTAACGGTAATAGTTCCTGTACAATTATCTGAGGCAGTTAAGTCAACTGGTGGAGGCAAATTATCCGCACAACTTACCGTAACATCTGCAGGAGCTGCAGGTGCAACTGGTGCTTGCGTATCAACGACTGAAATCGTCTGCTGGGCGGTAGTAGATCCACCGCAAGCATCCGTAACGGTAAAGGTTCGAGTAGTCGAACTAATCGCTGGACAAGTAGGAGCAGGGCCAGGATTATCTACAAAAGTAACGGTAGTATTTCCACAAGCGTCTGTAACGACAGGGGTATCAAAATTTAAAGGTGATCCACACTCAACTGTCTTATTAGGTAGGCTTGCTACAGTTGGACCAGTTGTATTTCTAACTAAGAAAGTGGTCGTAACAGAAGCAGCATTTCCACAACGATCCGTTACGGTTAATTCTACTGATGTAAGGGCAGCACCATTATCACAGACGAGATTAGGGGTAGCTGGGCTGGAAGAATAAACCAAATCATTGTTATTGTTTCCATTAGCTACAGAACACTCATCTGTGGCATTTAGCAAGTCTAGCTGACTTTGAACAAATGAATCATAGTGCGCTTGAATATCATCACTACATTCTGCTACACCAATAGTAGGTGTACCCTGTATAGTTGGAGGTGTATTATCAACCACTGCTACAATAGCAGTACAAGTAGTTGTTCCATTACAAGCGGTAGCTCTGAATGTTACAATCTGGTAACGCTGTGTGTTAGGAACTGCTAAAGGTCCACTATTACAATTTTGGTTGATAAACCCGTTTGGATTAAAATTATTTGTGATCGAAACTGTTTGTCCAACACAAGAAGTGTTTACCTTAGCTAAGGCAGCATAAGCATCAAATTGTGCTTGGATCATATCTGTATCAGCAGGACATTCAATCACACAAATATCAACTGGGCAAACAAATTCAGGTCCATCATTTTGTAAAACACAGATTCGATCACGAGTAACCGATCTTCCACAATCATCCGTAACCGTGTAGGTAGAACTATAACGTGCGTTATTACAATCAGCTGTTCCACTGATTAAGACAGGAGGAGTAGCTGTTACACTAATAGGACCTCCACAGTTGGTGGTCGCTTCTACCAAATTAAAGTTAGGTACTAAGTTTATAAAACAGTCAACGGTATCAGAAGGTGGAAAAGCAGTAATGACTGGTCCACCAGTACCGGCAGGCGTACTATTAAAAATTGTTTGCGTATCGCTAGATACGTTACCACAAGCATCTACTGCCGTGTAAGTAACAATTGCAGAAGAGCCAGGACATTCAGGCATTCCTACAAAGGAAGTAATAGTCGCCGTTACAGTTACCGCAGGATCAGTGCTCGTGACTACTGCATCATCAGGATTAATAGTCACATCAGCAATACAATTGGCTGAAACATCTGCAGGAGCAACAACAACAGGACCTCCTTGAGGATCCGTATCGATCATTTGCGTACAAGTAAGACTGTTAGCAGGATCTGCTGTTTCAGTTATGGTAAATGTTCTAATAATATTAGATCCAGTACATAAATCACCCATGATCGGGCTATCCATTGAAGTAACGGTAAATCCTGCACAACCAGCGCTATTAATGAGACCTCCCGCAGCAATAAATGCTGCATCCGTAGTTGGAGCGGCTGGAATTGGGTCGCCCGCCATTAAGGTAAGCGCTGGCGGACAAGTTATCGTAAACGTACAAGCTGGTGCTACTATCGTGGTGTTGGTAACTCCAATACTAATTGGATCTTGTGAACCACTAGCACAACTGACAGAACCGTCAGAGTCAGATATTAAAATGATACAATCTCCGGGATTGACTGATGAAAAGGTTAATCCTGTCAGGTCTCCATCTAATTGTCCAGCCAATAAAGTGCCTGTAGTTCCAGATCCTGCTGGGCCTGAATAAATAGTAAGTTCATCAAAATTTATTTCAAATTCTCCAGCTAAAAATTCAATATCTACTCCATTAAAACCAGGAGCTGGGCAAATTTCTAATAATGTATTTGATGCCTCATTGCTATCATAGCAAGCGCCGACTAAATCATCAAAGAGAGGTGGGACACATGAGCTAGTAAACTCGATAGGTGTAAAGCCACTGGAGTTACAAGTAACTGAACCATCAGAATTTATGTAAACACTGATACATCGATCAGCTACTGGACAGCTAAATGAAAGGCCTGCTAAATCTCCGGCAGCTCCGTAAGAATTGTAGATTTGTGTTCCACCAGTACCAGAACCCATGGCACCACAGAATACTTGTAATTCATCAAAGTTATTTTCTACTCCTCCAGCAGTAAAGTCAATTTGTATGGCCTGTCCGGGATCTGGACAAATATCTACTGCGACTGGAACTACTGTGCTAGTCATATCATAGCAAAAAGGACCGAAGGCTCCAACACAGGTAGAAGCGACAGCAGGTGCACTTACTAGTGCAGTCCAGCCGCCTTCTTGGACAGAACCATCAGAATCAAATTCAACCGTCAAACATCCAGAAGCATCCGTTGAGGTAAAAATATTATTAGCTGGAGTTGCGAAATTCGAACCGTTTATGTCATTCGGACCTCCTTCTATTCCATCACCATCTCCTCCGTCTCCGGGAAACCCAGTACATGCGGCAAAACCTTCTTCTCCACAGCCGCTAAAGACTTGAGTAGCAGCAGTACTATTGCCATCATAAATATTGAGAAAATCCCAACATGCAGGACCTCCTCTGGTTTCGATATCCACGTCTAGAAATTCGATGGTTATTGGTTGTCCAGCAACATCAGGACAAATAATGGCGGTACTTTCATTATTGGCTGAATACTCCTCACCTGTATCGTCACAATCTGCTCCACCATCATCATAATAATTGACAGCAGGAGCACCAGCGACTACTGTAAAGTTTCCAACTGCATTAATGGGTTGTATGATGTCTTGTGCTGTTAGCCAATTAATGGAAATTAGCAAACAACATAATACAAGTCCCATTTGACAGAAATTTGTAATTTTCTTGTTCATTTTTAGTAAGATTTTAGTGTAGCTGGCTGGGACGCCAAATACAAGTGATTTATATGAAGATGATTATAAAAATTATTATATAACGAAGTAGCTATTACCATGGATAATAGTCGATTTTACTTTGATTTGGTTGAATTTACTCCTCTTGGGAAAGGATCTACTGTTATAATAATGGTGATTGGGACTTCAGAGTTCTTGTGTTTTTTGAGATAAAGAACCTGTTACCAAAGGATGTCTTTGAGGCAAATGTACATTTAAAAATACAAAAAAAATAACAAAGACACTAATTTCGCAAAAAATTAGTGTCTTTGAAATTCAAAAGTTAAGCGTTTATTTTACTACTCTATTAGGATCATTTTCTTCACATTAGAATAATTTTTAAAGTCAATTTTATAAAATAAAATACCACTTGTATTTAAATCTTTCCTTTGCAGTTCAAATGCTTGGTACCCTTTTTCAAAGACACTTTGAGTACGGTAAATCTCCTTACCATTTACATCAAAAATAGTCAGTTTAACCGTACCTGCTTCTGGTTGTTCAAATCCAATATTAGTAGATCTTAAAAATGGGTTTGGCACGTTTTGATATACCTTATATTCTTCCGATGTGTTAAAGTATAAACTCGGTGTTAATATTTGCGAACCGCTATACATTTCGGCTGGTGTCTTGAGAGAATTAATAGAGAATAATTTATTTAATCCTATATTTTGGTTAGCAGTAAAACTTATGGTAAATAAAGTATCTCCAGCATTTATTTTCACAGGATACGGCTGATGCCAACTTGTCGTTAACCAACCTTCATTCAATGCATGGACACCAAAATTATTAGCATTCATCCCTTTCAGATTACCTGCCGCTATCGATTGTACATTCACCAACTCAGCATCAAAGGTTAACGTATACTGAAATCCATTTAAGGTTCCGTTTTCCTGAACGGTTACCGGGATCTCATAAGATTGTCCTTGATAGATAGGTTCGTCCTGCATTTCCAGCACCCAAGATGGATGATCTTCACGAGTATCGCCTTCCAATAAATTATTGGGAATAGCTGATTGGTTAAGATCTCCAGTTTTCACTGCGATAAAATCTTTGACCAGATCACCGCTTAAACCATTAATAGTGTGAGATTCTGGGAACGTACTTGAAAATGGATTGTCCGAATTTGGGAATAAATAATCTGCATCAATAAATCTCCAAGATTCATTATTCGGAAAAGCCGTATCAATCACTAAAATCATTCTTCGAAGCGCAATCATATCCAGGGCAGTTACAGAACCTGAATTGTTAACATCTGCTGCGATCAACTGATAGGGAGATTCCAACGTGTTTATTTCTAATAGATGCTGTCCTAATAAAACCAAATCATAGGTCGTAATTCCATTAAGTGGATGATCATTTCGGGTAGCTACAATCTCGTAGTTTTCTTGAACTGGCAATTCGAATTCATAGGTTCCAGTTTCGAGCGTTGTTTGCTCTTCCATCATATCACTATTACGGTACACCGCCAGATTGACATCGGAAACGAATTCGTTTTCTGCCGTAATTATCGTTCCTGCTACATTAGCTCTTCCTGGAATTATGGTAATTTGCTGACTTGCCGTTGCTGTGTTTCCAGCCGCATCCGTTGCCGTCCAAATTCTTTGCAAAATAGATACTTCTTGATTATCGCAGCTATTAACATCTCCACTTATAAAAGTATCTTCAAAAGTAACCGTTGCGGGGCTACAATTTTCGGACAACATTACATTTCCAAAAACAACAGGTAGTTCATCACATAGAATCATATCATCTTCTGGAATGGCTGCAAATGCCGGACCACCTTCGTCTTCTACGACAAAAGAAACAGTAATAGAACGACTATTTCCGCAACCATCGTTCGCTGTAAAAGTTACCGGGGTAACACTTGTATTTCCAGTGCTAATTGTGGGGCTTTGTGGACTGTAGGTTACGTTTACCATTCCATTATCACCACAAACATCATTGGCATCTAAACGAGCAATCTGTGTGTTCACCCAGTTGTCGTAGGTAGTTTGCACATCACTTCCACAACCTGCTATTCCTACCACCGGGGTTCCATTGAATTCTGGTGGAGTTCCATCTACTATTACCACTAAAGCGGTACAAGTTGTAGATCGATTACATGCATCTGTAGCCGTAAAAGTTACTATTTGATATTCCAATGTATTTGGAAAGGCGATGCTACCAGTCCCACAATTATTACTAATAAAATTATCTCCTGAAAAGTCATTTGTAATGGTAACTTCACTAGAAGAACAAGAGGTGTTTACAGTAGCCAGACCCGAGTAATCATCAAATTGGTTTTGAATCATATCATTGTCCGCAAAACAATCAATAATACAAATGTCGGGAGGACAAACAAATTCGGGACCTTCATTTTCTAAAGTATAAACTTGTACCACCGAATCCATATAACAACCATCCGTCCAAGAATAGACAGCTTCATAAGTACTGCCAGAACATCCAGCAGCGCCAAAGGGTCCATTGAGTACACTAGTTATTTGTAATGGTCCATCACAAGATGAATTTACGGTAACCAAATGGGGATATAAAATGATATCTAATTCACAGGCCACCGTATAATCTGGTGGAGATGTAACAAGCGTTGGTGGGCTTGTGACTACCTGATAGGATTTTGTAAAAATAGTTTCATTCCCACAATCATCCACAAAATTGTAGGTATACACTCTAGTAAATTCATTGGCACAAGTCTGATCGACCGTTGTTATATCTGGCATCAACGTAATCGGTCCGGTGCATTCATCCACAGCCGTTAATGCTATAGGAGCAGGAATATTTTGTGGACAACTCACCACGTCCAAAGTGGATAGCATATCAAATACAGGAGGATCATTATCTACAATCATAATAATTTGTTCACAGGTCGTCCTATTACTGCTACTATCTACCGCTGTCCAAGTTCTAATGATTTGTCCGGTTCCACTACAACCAGTGAGCTCTGAATTATCTACAAAACTAATCATTGGATTTGGATCACAGTTATCAGTGGCAGTTGCCATTCCTAGCGCAGCGACACTACTATCATCGACACAACTTATCGTAATATCAGAAGGACAATTAATCATTGGGGCCACCAAATCCGTACCTTCTATTATATCGATGACTAATGTTGCGCTACAAGAGGTAGCGGTATTGGTAACCGTAACCATGTATTGTCCAGCAGATAATGAATTTTGGTCTTCATTACCAGCTACTATTCCACTTCCATCTACGGTCGCCCAATCAAAACTAAAGGTTCCACCACCTGCTACGGTCAAGTCAATACTCCCGTTGGTCAAACCTGTGCATTCAGATATATCTTGATGTGTTTCGGTAACCATTGGCAAATTGAAAACTTCCACCATATCAGAAACCGTATTTTCACAACCATTACTATTGGAGAAAGTATATTCAATTGTATGAACTCCAATGGTAGCAGTAACAGGATCAAAATTATAAGTACCATCTCCATTGTCTGTTACACCAGAACCACTGTAGATTCCGCCGACAGGATTACCCCCTCCGATATTTAATTGGATTCCTGCATCGATACAGAGATCAGATAAAGTGGTAAAGTTTACTACCGGTGCTTCCAAAACTTCCACCATATCAGTGGACATATCATCACAACCATTTCCATCTGTAAATGAATATACAATCGTATGAATTCCAACACCCGCTGTCGCAGGATTAAAATTATAGGTTCCATCTCCATTGTCTATTACACCAGGACCACTAAATGAACCACCCATAGGACTACCGCCAGTGATATTCATTTGTACACCAACATTTTCACAAAGATCCGACAAAGCTGTAAAACTTACCACTGGAGTGGCAAACACTTCCACCATGTCTGTAACAACATCATCACAACCATTTCCATCTGTAAATAAATATTCTATCGTATGCGTGCCGACGCCTGCGGTCGATGGATCAAAACTATATGTACCATCACCGTTATCCACGACGCCAGATCCACTAAAGGTTCCACCTGTGGGACTGCCACCTCCTAAATTCATTTGGACACCAGCATCTATACAGAGATCAGACAAAGCTGTAAAACTTACCACTGGTATGGCAAACACTTCTACCATATCTGTAGCCATATCATCACAACCATTTCCATCTGTAAACAAATATTCTATCGTATGCATGCCGGCTCCCGCGGTCGATGGATCAAAATTATACGTACCATCTCCATTGTCCACTACGCCAGGTCCACTAAAGGTGCCGCCCGTAGGACTGCCGCCTCCTAAATTCATTTGAACACCAGCATCTACACAGAGATCTGACAAAGCCGTAAAACTTACTACTGGTAAGGCAAACACTTCCACCATATCTGTGGCCGTATCATCACAACCGTTTCCATCTCCAAAATTATAGGTAATTGTATGCGTGCCGACGCCGGCCGAAGACGGATCAAAATTATACGTACCATCTCCATTGTCTACTACTCCATCTCCACTAAAGGTCCCGCCCGTGGGACTGCCGCCTCCTAAATTCATTTGAACACCGCCATCTACACAGAGATCCGACAAAGCCGTAAAACTTACTACTGGTAAGGCAAACACTTCTACCATATCTGTGGCCAAGTCATCACAACCATTTCCATCTGTAAACAAATATTCTATCGTATACGTACCGACGCCTGCGGTCGATGGATCAAAATTATACGTACCATCTCCGTTATCCACGACGCCAGTTCCACTAAAGGTCCCGCCCGTGGGAATGCCGCCTCCTAAATTCATTTGAACACCACCATCTATACAGAGATCAGACAAAGCTGTAAAACTCACAACTGGTATGGCAAACACTTCTATCGAATCGGTTGCTGTATTGGTACAAGATACTGCACTAGCAGCAAGCCTAAAGTCAATTTCTCCTCCTAATGAAAGTGTCCAAGTTGCACCTTGATCGAAAGAAGCTATCGCATTTCCTCCCCCACCTCTTCTGGACCAAGCCCATGTACCTCCTGACGCAGTGCTATTAAAAATAGAAAGCCAGTAAACTGTCCCAGCAGTCGTACTGAATGCAGGAATACTGACATTATAACTATATATATTCAATGCAGAATCATCAACACCTGTATCTGTTCTATTTACGTTATCCCCAACAGAAATGGTGTTTAAAATAGTCCCAGGCATTCCACCTCCATCACTATAAATAATAATTGTAAAATCATCTGGGGCAGTAGGAGTTGAATTAGCATAAACACCAGACCATTCAATATTTATAATATCCTGATCCGTTGTTAACATAAAATCATCAGCTGCAATTGCCGTGCTGTTTACATCACTGATAACGGATAACGTTATCTCATCAAACCCTATATTATCAAATACCTCCATTGAGTCTGGAGTAGCATAAGTATAAGTTATTGTATGAGTTCCGACTCCAGCCGATGTAGGATCAAAAGTAAACGTACTACCATTTCCGTCATCCACTACTCCATTACCATTATAAATTCCTCCAACAGGGGTTCCTCCTCCGATGCTTGATTGGATGCCAGCATCAATACACAAATCTGCTGGACCGACTAAAGTAACAGTAGGCAAGTCGGAAACTTCCACCACATCCGTTGCGATATCTTCACAACCATTACCATCCGTAAATGTATACTCTATCGTATGAGTACCTGCACCTGCCGTCGCAGGATCAAAATTATAGGTACCGTCCATATTATTTATGACACCAGGACCACTATAAGTCCCGCCTGTAGGGATTCCACCTGTAAGATTCATTTGGACGCCACCATCAATGCATAAATCTGCCAACGCAGAGAGGCTGACCATTGGTGCAGCAAAAACTTCAATAGTCCCACTTGTAGTATTACTACAATTATTTGCATCCATAAAATCATAAGTAATGGTATGTATTCCAACACCCGCAACAGCTGGATCAAAATTATTACCAACTATTCCATTTCCGGAAAAAGTTCCTCCCGTAGGATTTTCATTTAATCCAAAGGCAGGTATATTTTCACAAGTAGTCGCAGGTACGGTGATATTTAACATTGGCAATGGGAATACCATTATTGTATCCATCGCAGTATTTGAACAACCATCTCTATTAGTAATTTCGTAGGAAATAATATGAAGGCCGCCACCAGCTAACACAGGAGAAAATTCAAAACCTCCCCTACCATCTGGCTGGACACCTGTTCCAGAATAATTACCTCCAGCAGGACTTCCTGTATCCAATGATACTGGCATATCATCATCACAAAGATCAGCCGGCCCAGTAAAGGCTACCATAGGAGCTGGAAGAATCGAAATTTGCTGACATAAAAAAGGTCTACACGCAGGATCACCAGGTACAGGATTTAGGGTAGCACAAATGCTGTATGACCCTGCGGTGAGGCTATTTGTAACGGTCGTATTTAAATTATAAAAACCATCTGCACCGCCCATAATATCTCCTCTTTCTACCAGCGTCAAACTATCACCTCCTGTATATGGATCAGCTGGCGTGGTACTTCCTACAAAAGTAGTGAAAAGGATTCCATAATCTTCTTCTTGGTTATCCAAAGAATCAAGAAGCGTCATCCTATCAATTATTAAATTTATCTCCTCAAACTCACACAAATCCGGCAAATCTGCAAATAGATCTAAATCAGGACATGGAGATTCGCAAACTGAAATTTCAGTAGAGGCCGTCCCTGTACAACCATTATCATCTACATAATTGTAGTTAACAGTGTATGTCCCTACTCCTGCAACACTAACATCTAGGGTAGCAGTACCATCATTATTATCTGTAAATCCAGTCGTAGCATCACTATCAAAATTTCCAGTGGCATTCGGCCCACCTACAAAAACAGCATCTGCTCCTCCTGTGCACCGATCATCAGGATCACTTATTGTGACTATCGGATTGGCAAAAACTTCAATATCATCCATGACCGTAGTAGAACAGCCATCACGATTAGAATAAGTATAACTGATTGTATGCACACCAACCCCAGACAAAATTGGATTAAATTCAAATCCGCCTCTTCCATCGTCCTGCACACCAACACCACTATACATACCACCAAACGGATTTCCCGTAATAAGGGACAATACTGGTGACCTTTCACAAACATCAGGTGGAGCAACAAATGTAACCACTGGTCCCGACAATATATTAACTAGTTGACAATTGGTAGGTCGACAAGCAGGGTCGCTAGGAATCGGTTCAAGGATCGTACATATTACATAAGAATTCGGCGTTAAATCCGATCCTCCCGTCGTACTGGCACCATAGAAACCATCTCCGCCTCCGGTCAAACCCTCTCTGGTTACCGTGGTAAGGCTATCACCGCCAATGTAAGGATCAGCGGGAACGCTCGTCCCAGGAAAACTAACGAAAGTAACTCCAAAATCCGATGCTCCATTATCCAAAGAATCCATGTCCGTCATTCGAATAACTTCCAATGGAAGATCTTCGCCTGCACAAATATCCTGTATATTGAGAAATATCCCAGCATTGGGACAATTCGTCTGAGCAGAGATCAGAAATGCATTAAAAATTAAAATTACAAATAGTGCGTTACGCTTTAAAGCGTAGCATGCAGTGGTTAGCAATGAGCTTTTCATTACTAAAGAGGGGACCTTTTTCATATGTCTTCGAGTTGTTTCTAACAGTTAAGGTAACAACGGCGTTTGGGAATAAACAGAAAGGGAAAGCCTTTAGGTAGAAATATAAAAGAGGAAAGCTCAATATATATTACAAAATAATATAATTTAACGACAAAAGCAGTGCCAGCTTATTGCTTGACACTGCTTTTAAATAAAAAGTTTTACTGTTTTTACCGCTTTTTGAATAAAACAGCTTAAATAACTATTTAGAGCATTTCCAACTTCTGAATGATTTGCTGGCCGTACTCATCTATAATCGTCAAAAAATAAACGCCACTAGTGAGCGGCAGGTCTATTGCTAGATGATTGCTTCCAGATAAAATAGACTCCTTACGGTTGAGTATTTTTTCACCTAACAAAGTAAAAATCTGAAGTTGAATAGTTTGAGTATTGGGAGATGTCAAGTTAATATTTAGTGGGCTATTTACCGTATTAGGATTAGGAAATACATGGACTTCTGTAATTACATTTAGCTCCTCTATGCCTGTAGTAAAATTAACAGGTAATGATAATTCCTGAGCACAGTTATTAGCGTCTGTTACCGTGACTTCATATATGTCTGGCGTTAAGTTGTGGATTTCTGCGATGGTTACCCCATTGCTCCATTGGTAAGTATACGGCGGCAATCCTCCTAAAACTTGTAATTCAATACCTCCTAATCCATTTCCTTCATCTTCTATAATAGTTGGTTCGACAGTAATATTCTCTACTACTTCTAGATGTAACGTAGTTTCAATTTCACAACCACTATTTGATAAAACGATGCCTTGATAAGTACCGGTTTCTGTATAAAATTCACCATCAAAATCATAAGATTCTCCTTCACAAATGATAGCATCAATTTCAGTAGTTCCTGGATAAATACTTAAGATTAACGTCACTGTACTATCACATCCTTGAGTGGAAGAAAATACGTTGGTGTATACGCCACTTTGAATATAGTTTTGGTTTCCAAAAACAAAAAAATCTCCTTGACAAAGCACACTGGTTTCTGTTGTGTTAAAAGTCGGAGCCACTAATAAATCTAGTAATACTGTACTGTCGCAACCGCTCGCAGTTGGCCAAGTGACTTCATAAAATCCTTCTTCTGAATAACTACTTCCACCAATTGAATAACTATCTCCTTGGCAAATCTCAACGGTTTGATTGATCAACTGAAATCCGTCCACTACCGTGAGGTCGACTGTCACTGTACTATCGCAACCTAGACTGGAAACAAAATTATAAGAATAAATACCTGAGCTATTATAGGCTTGATCTCCCAAAATAAAAATATCGCCATCACACAAGTCAACTTCTAAATTATATTCCGAGGGTTGAACCGTCAAGTCTAAATCAATATTAGTGATACAATTTTCGTTCTCAATGGTTTCCTGATAAACCCCCGTTTCATCATACATTTGACCAGCAATCGTTACCGTTATGCCATTACATACTGTGGTGGTTTCTTTAAAAAAATAAGTGCAACTAAATACGGCTACCGCATTATCATCGGCTGCAGTAACATAAATAAATTTACCATTTGCACTTGTATTCACACTAGAAGCACCAGCAATACTGTGTACATTCGCCTCGTCGTTGCGCTGTACTTTTTCAAAACTTAGATTACCTGATATCAAATCTCGGCGGTAGGCAGCAACGGTATTTTCTGTTTTAGAAGTAAAATAAATTAAATCTCCATTTGAATTCAGATTCAGATTGTCGACATTATTTAATCCATTAAAATTCCCTCCTCCGGCAGTAGCTTCGTACGTCATTTCCAGTGTTAATCCACCACTAGCGTTTATCCCAAATTGACTTACACTACTGACAGTAGGATTAACCGTATAAAGATGATCCGCCGCAGGACTTATCTCCATTCTAAGGGCTCCTGGAGCGGAGACCATTTCCTGATAATCCAGACTTCCATCTTGATTATTTATATTAAAAACAGCAATGGCTTCTTCTGTACTTCCCAAAGCGTAAAGTTTGGTTTGATCAGCGTTTAAGATCATTTTAGTAATGCCTTCGAGACCATCAATTCCATTTTCTCCATCAAAAAAAGCAGTCTCAAATTCCAAAGTTCCATCATCCGTATTTCTTGAAAAAACACCAATCGCATTATCCCAAAATCCGGCAACATAAACGTAGTTTTCATTTTCTGAAAAAACCAAACTATTGGCTCCACTGATACCATCAACACCGAATAGGCCATCTTTCTCTTTATCAGAAAAGCTCAATAATCCCGTAGTTGTATCTCGGTTAAAATGGGTAACTGTATTATCCCAGAATCCGGCAATATAAACATCTGTTCCATCAGCACTAATTATGATATCTGTGGCGCCGTTCAATCCATCTAATCCACCTCCATCTTCTAAATAGTCAACGTATGATAAACTACCATCTTCCTGATTGCGAGCAAAAATACTTACTGCGTCTCCTTCCTTAGCCGCCACATACAGATAATTTCCATCTGGACTAATAACAGCAGTTTCTGCTCCACGAAGTCCGACAATTCCCAGTCCACTTCCTCTCTCGCTAAAACCAAAATCCAAGGTTGCCTCATTTAAATTTCTTGTAAATGACAAAAGAGCGTTGCTCCCAAAATCTGCTACATAAATTTCAGAAAATTTATCACTCACCGCAATCGCTACTGGAAAATCAAGATCAGAAATGTTTTGTTCTCCATCTACTAGTGTTTCTTGATAAGTAATTTCTCCGGTGTTTATATTTCTATTAAAAATTACTAATGAATTACTCCCGGTACCTGCTACATAAACTTGTTGGTCATCTGCACTAACAGTAATTGCTACCGTACCTTCTAGTCCATTGATATTATTTTCTGTTTCACTAAAACTATCTAAAAAAGTTAAACTTCCTGTGTTTTGATTTCTACCAAAAACCTCCACACTACCTCCATCGCTACTAGCGACATAAACATTTTTTCCATCTTTGCTAATACTTAAACCAGAGGCACCAAGTAGCACATCTGTGGCTATCTCATCACTGGTCAAACTACCAGCATAAGTCAAGTTCCCATTATTACTATTTCGATTAAACCAAGTAACTGCATTGTTAGCATAACTGGTCACCAATACTTGCCGTCCATCTGGGCTGACTTTCACACTAACCGGAAAGTTCATATGGTTATTTCCATTTTGATTATTGCGAACTACCTGAACCAAAGATAAGCTACCATCAAGGACATTTCTAGCGAAAACTGCCACTGCATTTTCGTCCTGTCCAACTACGTACAAATAGTTTCCATCCGGCGTAAAATCCATCAAATAAGCACCTTCTAAGCCATCGATTCCATTTGAATCATCTAGGTATTTTCCGAGCATCGTTAACCGTCCGGTCATTTCATCCTTAGAAAAATAGACGATGGCATTATCATCTTTACCCGTAGCATAAACATGGCGATTATCAGGACTGACCTTTACTTCGTATGATCCTTTTAATCCTGAAATTCCTGCAACTTCGTTTTTCTGAGTTTCTACAAAAACAATACTACCATCCGTGTTTCTTTGAAAAACAGAAATAGCATCATCGTCATAACTACTAACGTAAAGGAACTGACCATCTGGACTAATATCAACCGAGGAGGCATTATTGAGAAATGGTTTACCAAGCTTTTCAAATACCTGACTTTCAAAATGGATTTGAGCAGTTATTGATTGGGTAAACAAGAAGGTGATGAAAATAATACATTTAAACTTAGCCATGACAATATGATAATTACGTCTGTATTCGTCCAGTGCTTAGTGTTAACAACTGACGGTTACTGACTGATGAAATCAGAAAAATGTACATGGGGGAAGATCAAAAAAATATTGTGGTTGGTAGTTTCAGGTTGGAATTTTAGTAGATTTTGGCGAATATACGGAATAGATAAATAATTTACCAAATCTACTGCTTTTATTTCGGCAAATAATGTACCAGATAAAAGTGGAAAAGCCTCATTCGAAATGAATGAAGCTCCCCGTCATGGTTATGTTGGTATGTTGTTGTATCTTTAGAAGTCCGGACAACGGACTTTTGTTGGTCTTCTCTTTCTTTTATTTTCTAGAATGTGTACGACGGAAAGCTCTGGGCCTCCCCTTCCGTAACTAACTTTGGTCAGTGACGATATATTTAAATCAAACGTAAAAGTAAAATAGGTTTGATTATAATCCGCTCGAATGGCTGCTACCACTGCATCTGTACCTACTAAATCAACATCAGCATGCCAGCGCACCCAAACTCCGAAATGAATCGAAGAAGGAGATTTTGTTCGATGACTTTTGAGCGTTTTAAATTTCCAAAAGCTACCAAGTGTAATCTCTCGATGTGGTCCTTGGTCTTGAAATATAAAACTAGGTTTCAGATAAGATCTTTTTCCTACTCTAAAGTCTCCACCACCATGAATCAACCAGCGTCGATAAAGCTTTTCTCCATTGGTAAAAGAGTTTCTTTGAAAAAACCCTACTTTAGGTTGATTAATATGAAATAAGGTAGCTCCTACATAAAAAGAATTGTCACGATCTAGGGCATAAAACCAAGACAAGCCTGCGTTAATATCCCAGTAAAAAATCTTATCGTTTGTCCCTGCTTCTACGATTGGTTCTGCATCATTGGCCACAATTTTAGTATAATCTACACTATTTGTAACAAATGCATTTTGGATACCGAATGACACGTAGTTTGAGCCACTGCCATCCAGAGACTTTAACATGGATAAGGATAGTGCAGCGGAACTAGTTCTGAATCCAAGATCTCCAGCAACATCTGTATAGAGTTGAAGTCCACCTCCTACGAGGTCAGCATTTCTCATTACAAATAACTTTCGATCAACAGATGCTACAATAGTTTTGTAACCATTGGTAATGCCTGTCCATTGGGTTCGTGCATTAGCTATTAGTCTGGTATCTCCTCTAAATAGTCCATTCAGAGATGGATTTAAAACAGTAGGTGAAGCGTGGATATGCGAAAGATGAATATCCTGAGCTTTGACGACCAATCCGCTAAGAAGGAGCAGAAGTAGTATACTACTTTGGTAAAGTAATCTCATGGGTTAAGTAATTTCAGTTTGATTATGAATGGAAAAATTTCAGCAATGGGTATAAACCATAGCGTTATAATTTTCCTATTTTCGTGTGTTTAAACTAGGGGAAACTAAATAACAGGGAGATAAATAAAATGGGAAGTAAAAAGGAAGGGTACTACTAATTTGAAAGTCAATTTTCGTGCCAGCAGGCAGTAAGTATTACCAATAAAAAGGATGGTTATAGTTTACATCTATTAAAAGTCAATTTCCATGCCATTAGCACGAATCTTTGTCACAATGTTCTTTTTTTTGAAAAAAAGCGCCAGACAAATAGCAACAAATTGCTTGTTGCCTGGCGCAATAATATATATGTGTAATTCTTAAGTCTTCAATAACACGATCCTACTAAAATTAATGAACCAATAAGGGTGCATCAACATCTAGCACAATAGATTTTACCATTCTATTTAAGGATCGTAACGTTTCCTGTACGAGTAAACTCTTCTTCGTTTAGACATCTACCTTCTAGGTAATAAACATATACACCTGGATTCAGTGGCTGCCCTTTATGTCGACCATCCCATTTGATCGCAACATCATTTGACTCAAAGACTAATTCTCCCCAACGGTTGTAGATTCTTACTAGATCAATTCCAGCAATTCCTTCTGCTCGGATTTCAAATTCATCATTTGCTCCGTCACCGTTTGGTGAAATCATATTTGGAACTTCAAATTCTCCGATCGTACAATCACTATCTATTTTAACATGCACCTCAGCTTCGTTACCACAACCAAGTTCATCATTAATACGAGCGGTGTAGGTGGTACCTTCTTCAGGTGATACGGTAATTTCTCTACAATCTTCACAAATTTCATTACCTGCCATATCATACCAACTGATACTTGCCAGTGGATCTGTTGTAGTAGCAATCAGCGTCGTTTCTTCTCCTTTCAGGATAGTAACATCAGGATAAGGAGAAACACTTATTTGTGGCGACTCATTAACATAGACAGTAACCTCAATACTAGTATCTCCTCCTAAACAAGATGGCGAAGTAACGGTATAAGTAGTTGTCTGTAATGGAGATGCAACCGGATCATGACAAGTAGAACAACTTAGTCCAATACTTGGCTCCCAGATCAAATCATCTGATCCATTGACAAATAATTCAATCGATTCGCCACGGCAGATATACTGATCTTCCGCGCTCAGAATCGTAGCCGTATCAACAGTCAGGTTGGTAGTAACAATACTGTCACAGCCATAGATACTCATAAAGTTATCAACATAGACACCTGGTTGATTTTGATAGGCTCCTTCCAGGAACATACTATCCGTACTACAGATGGTCATGTCGAATGTATCGGCATAAGTATCTCGAATAATCAGCGTGGTTGTAATCGTACTATCACATCCGTTAATCGTCTGTAAAGAATCTACAAATACACCTGCTGCGTATTGGAAAGCTCCTCCAAGATAGATACTGTCTCCGTTACAAATCTCAGTAGTCACAATTGGAGCATAAACTGGATTAACAATTAACTCCGTTACAACTACACTATCACAACCATTAACTGTTTCCAAGATATCTCGATAGATGCCAGGTTCTGTCTGTTCAGCTCCCCCTGCAAAATAGGACTCCCCTTCACAAATATTCTCTGTGACAGCAAAGTCATACGTCGGTAGCACATTCAGAGTAGTTACGATCACACTATCACAATTATTGATCGAAGTAAGTGTATCGTAATAAATACCCTGTGTGTTCTGATCAGCACCTCCAACAAAGTAGAATTCGTTATCGCAAATATCAACCGTTACTGGTGTCTCATAAACTGGATGAACTGTCAAAATAGTAATGATGTATTGTGGACAACCACCAGTTCCAACTAAAGTATCATAATAAATACCAGTGGTATCGACTAGGTTACCAGCAATGTTATACGTTTCTCCTTCACAGATATTTGCGTTTACGGTTGTGCTAAAAGTTTGAATTACTACTAGATCAGTAACAATCGTACTATCACATCCGAACTGGGAGACAAAATTATCAGTATAAACACCTGATTCAGTCTGCCATTCGCCTGCTAGGAAACGTGATTCTCCTTCACAAATGACGACTTGTGGTTCATCATAATAAGTAGGGTGTATCACCAATCCAATGCTGTTCGAAATCACACTACACAGTGGCTCCTGAATATCATTTGGATTATTAGCAACTCTCAATCGATAATCCCCTCCATCAGTTAACTCTGTTACAATAGTATAACTAGGATCAGTTGCTCCCGGAATATCTACCCAGGTAGCTCCATTATCGTCACTAAATTGCCATTGATAGAATGGCGTAGGATATTCTGTGATTTCAGAAGAACTTAAAGTAATTTCATCTGCTTCACAAGCTTCATTTCCTGTTGTGGAAACAATCACAACATCTGGTCCACAGCCCTGGAATGTAATTACCTGACTGGCTGTTGATGTATTTCCACACGCATCCGTCGCCGTCCAAGTTCTCGTCAGGATTTGTACATCAATACACTGACCATCTACTTGAGTTTCAGATAAACTCAATGTCATATCTGTAGGTACAGAACATGCATCCGTAAATTCAGGTGATACAACTGGTGGTAGTGAATCACAATCTACGGTAATATCAGCTGGTACACTTGTAAATACTGGCGCCTCCGTGTCTGGTAATACATTAAACGTCATTGTAGTTTCACTAGTATTACCACAATCATCCGTTGCTGTCCAACGGTACGTAATAAAATATCCTGCACACTGATTTTCTGTATATGGATCAACAGAGTGTTCGACAATATTATTTCCACAAGCATCTGTGGCTGTTAGAACTTCAGGAATCGGTAACTCATCATGACAACTAATCGGATTAATGCTCATTGGCTGCGCATCAAAAACAGGTGCCTCCGTATCTGGTAATACATTAAAGCTTGTAGATACTTCACTAGTGTTTCCACAAGCATCTGAAGCTATCCAACGATAGGTGATTTCATATCCACCACATTGATCTACTGTGTAAGGATCAATGTTTGGCGTTACCGTTACATTATTACAGTCATCCGTCACCGTCAACGTTTCAATCGTTGGCAAAGCATCATGACAGCTAATATCAGCTATTGCTGTTGGCTGTGTATCAAACACTGGTGCTTCTGTGTCTGGTAACACATTAAAGCTTGTAAATACCTCACTAGAGTTACCACAAACATCCGTCGCTATCCAACGATAAGTAACCTCATAGCCACCACATAAGTCTTCTGTATAAGGATCAATGTTCGGCGTCACAGTTACATTGTTACAATTATCTGTAACAGTCAGTGTTTCAATAGCCGGGAAAGTATCATCACAATTGATGTCGGCAATCGGTGTTGGCTGATTATTGAATACTGGTGCTTCCGTATCTGGTAAGACATTAAATGTTTGTGTCTCCGTCGTCGCATTACCACAATTATCGGTCGCTACCCAACGATACGTAACCGCATAGCCACCACATAAATCAACTGTATATGGATCAACCGTCGGTACTATCGTTAGCGTACTACAATCATCAATCGCAGTTAACACTTCTTGTACTGGTAAAGCATCATCACAATTTATATCCGCTATCGCTTGTGGACTTGCGTCAAACACTGGTGCTTCTGTATCTGGTAACACATTAAACGTCTGTGTCTCCGTCGTTGCATTACCACAATTATCGGTCGCTACCCAACGATATGTAATCGAATAACCACCACAAATGTCTACCGTATATGGATCAACCGTCGGTACTATCGTTAGCGTACTACAATCATCCGTCGCAGTTAACACTTCTTGTACTGGTAACGCATCATCACAATTTATATCCGCAATCGCTTGTGGACTCGCGTCAAACACTGGTGCTTCTGTATCTGGTAACACATTAAATGTTTGTGTCTCCGTCGTCGCATTACCACAATTATCAGTCGCTACCCAACGATATGTAATTGCATAACCACCACATATATCTACTGTATATGGTTCAACCCTCGGTACTATCGTTAGCGTACTACAATCATCCGTCGCAGTTAACACCTCTTGTACTGGTAACGCATCATCACAATTTATATCCGCTATCGCTTGTGGACTTACGTCAAACACTGGTGCTTCCGTATCTGGTAACACATTAAATGTTTGTGTCTCCGTCGTCGCATTTCCACAATTATCGGTCGCTACCCAACGGTACGTGATCGCATAGCCACCACAAATATCAACTGTAAACGGATCAACCGTCGGTACTATCGTTAGCGTACTACAATCATCCGTCGCAGTTAACACCTCTTGTACTGGTAACGCATCA
>CALFWZ010000038.1 GCA_937928405.1 uncultured Saprospiraceae bacterium | reverse complement strand
ATCGTTGAATCGTTGAATCGTTGAATCGTTGAATCGTTGAATCGTTGAATCGTTGAATCGTTGAATCGTTGAATCGTTGAATCGTTGAATCGTTGAATCGTTGAATCGTTGAAAAATATATAAATGAAAAAATTAACTATTTTAAAAATAGGAGGAAATTTACTCGATAGTGAAAAAGCATGGAAAAAAGCCATGGATTATTTTGCCAAGATTTCAGGAGCTAAAATTTTGGTACATGGTGGAGGAAAGTTGGCAACAGAAATTTGTCAAAAATTAGACATTGAGACCAAAATGATAGAGGGAAGAAGGATTACAGATCAAAATACGCTAGATGTTGCAACCATGGTATATGCAGGGTTACTAAATAAAAAATTAGTGAGTTATTTACAATCTTTAGATGCAAACGCCATGGGGTTTTCTGGAGCCGACGGCAATCTAATTTTATCAGAGAAGAGACCAGTCAAAACCATCAATTTTGGGTTGGTAGGTGATATTAAAAAAATCAATACTCCTCTGATTATTAATCTATTATCGCAAAAAATTATACCCGTCTTTTCTGCCATAACGCATGATGGACAAGGTCAATTACTAAACACCAACGCAGATACCATTGCTGCTTCCCTTGGTGCTAGCCTAGCTACGCATTTTCAAATAGTTTTAAAATTTTGTTTTGAAAAAGAAGGTGTACTCATGGACCCTCTAAATGAAGATTCGATATTTCCTATGCTCTCCCAAGTAGATTTTTTACAACAGCGGCAAAATGGTGTTATCTCAGCTGGAATGATACCAAAATTAGAGAATGCTTTTTTCGCAAAAAAAAGGGCTGTTCACCAAGTAATAATTTGCGGAGTAAACGGTATTAACCAATCAAAAGGGACGGAAATATGCTTATAAATTCAGCCATAAAATCAGAGGTCATTGAGCTGCTAAAGCAGTTAATTGAAACACCTTCCATCAGCAAATATGAGGATCAAACTGCTGATGTTCTTGTCCAATTTTTCAGTAAAAAAAAGATGACAGTAAATCGTTTTAAAAATAATATCTGGATAGAATCATTGAATAAGAATCCTAAGCTTCCTACCCTACTTTTAAATTCCCATCATGACACGGTAAAACCAGTTAACGATTGGAAAAGAGATCCGTTTACAGCGATCCAAGAAAACGAAATCTTGTACGGTTTAGGAAGTAATGATGCGGGTGCCTCACTGGTATCTTTAGTGGCTGTCTTTCTACATTTTTATGCTCAAAAAAATCTTCCCTTTAATTTAATCTTTTTGGCTGCTGCTGAAGAAGAAATTTCTGGTAAAAATGGTGTCGAAGCCGTCTTACCTCAACTAGGAAAAATAGATTTTGGAATCGTTGGAGAACCCACTGAAATGCAAATGGCCGTAGCAGAAAAAGGATTAATTGTGTTGGATGGAATGGCAGATGGAAAAGCTGGACATGCCGCCCGTAACGAAGGAGATAATGCCATTTATCACGCACTCCAAGATATTGAATATTTGAAAAATGTGGGATTCGAAAAAGTATCAGAGAAGTTAGGTCCCATAAAGATTTCTATTACACAAATTAACGCTGGCACCCAACATAACGTCGTACCGAGCGAGTGTCATTTTGTGGTTGATGTCCGAACGACCGACGCATATTCCAACCAAGAAATTTTTGAAACTTTAAATAAAAATACGATCTCCACCTTAACCCCGCGTTCGTTGCGACTTGAATCATCTGGTATATCAACGCTGCATCCGTTAATACAAGCTGGTAAGAAGTTAGGGATTTCTAGTTTTGGATCAGCCACTTTATCCGATCAAGCCCTCATGAAGTTTCCTACCCTAAAAATGGGTCCAGGAAATTCTAACCGGTCTCACACAGCAGACGAATTTATTTTATTTTCTGAAATAGAAAATGGAATCGAGATATATGCGCAATTACTATCAAACTTAATTTCTTACTACCAAAAACAAATACTATGAAACTCTGGGAAAAATCTACCAAAATAAATAGTTTGATTGAATCCTTTACCATTGGAAATGATGCCGATCTCGATTTAGAATTGGCTAAATATGATGTGGAAGGAACCTTGGCTCATATTAAAATGCTTACCTCAATAGGTCTGATTTCAACAACTGAATTAACTGCCTTAGAAAAGGCGCTTAAAGGAATTTTAGAGACCATAAAAGCTGGTCATTTTGCTATTGAATCAGGCGTGGAAGACATACATTCTCAAGTAGAATTAATACTCACTCGAGAGCTTGGAGATATTGGCAAGAAAATTCATGCTGGTCGATCTCGGAATGATCAGGTGATGGTGGATTTAAGGTTGTTTTTCAGAGCAGAGATAAAAGAAATTGTCAACCTAACTCAGCAATTCTTTGATGTGTTGATTTCTCAAAGTAAAACTTATGAGCAGGTGCTAATGCCCGGGTACACGCATACCCAAGTAGCCATGATTTCCTCTTTTGGTTTATGGTTGAGTGCTTATGCTGAATCATTAGTTGATGATCTCACCTTATTCGCCTCGGTCTATCAGATTAATAATCAAAACCCATTGGGATCAGCGGCTGGCTATGGAAGTTCCTTTCCATTGGATCGGAAAATGACGACTCAATTATTGGGATTTCAGGACTTAGCGTATAACGCTATCCATGCACAGATGGGACGTGGAAAGACCGAACAATTTCTGAGCTATGGAATATCAAGTATTGCCGCAACCTTGGGAAAATTAGCATCAGATATGGTTTTGTTTAGTAATGAAAATTATCGGTTTATTCAATTACCGGATGCGTTTACAACAGGTAGTAGTATTATGCCGCATAAAAAAAATCCTGATGTTTTTGAATTAATTAGAGGACATTGTAACCTACTACAATCCTTACCAAATCAAGTATGCATGCTCAACTCAAATTTAATTAGCGGTTATCACAGAGATTATCAATTATTGAAAGAAGTTCTTTTTCCAGCTATAAAAAACATTAAAATTTGTTTAAAACTCGCGACTAAATGCATTTCAGCAATTCAGGTCAATACCAGAATTCTTGAAGACGAAAAGTACAAATATTTGTTTACTGTAGAAAAGGTAAATGATTTAGTTTTAGGGGGCACTCCTTTTAGAACCGCCTACCAAGAAGTGGGAAAAGAGGTAGAAGAAGGAACATTCGACTATTCCGGAAAAATAACACACACGCACGAAGGAAGCATCGGAAATCTATGCTTAGATGAAATTAAAGGGAAATTAATAAAGGTATTAGCGAAATTCTAGCATTTTATCGCCTGACTATTCTAAAATTTAAAAGTAGTCGATTTAGATTTAAATAAACGAGATAATGGATATTTTTTTCTTACCTTTGACATGATGTAACAACTGCCCCTCAAAAGCAATACATCAACTACCTATCAATTGCCGCCTTCCGCGACAACTGAGTTTATACAAACCGTTATCAATATTTTACTATCTTTAGAACAAAGAGAGACATTTGCGCTTTAATCGTAGCGTAATGGATCTTATTTATGCTTTTTAAAGGACGACTGATTACTATTTTTAACACCTTTAGCTATGACTGACTTACTAAAAACCATACCCTTTATCTGTCTTTTTTGGGTTCCATTTTTACTATTTCAAGACAATCCAACAAAGAAAACAACCTCGGAAGAAACGACGCTTTCAGAACCATATTGCGCCCACGATTGGATTCAAAAATCCATTCTTGAAGAAAATCCTGCCCTTCGTCAACAACAAGAAATCTTTGAACAGCTTTGGCAAAACTATAATAATCGAAATCAGACACTATCCACCACGCCACCCGCCGATTATACCCTTCCTATTGTCGTCCATATCATTCACAATAATGGTCCTGGAAATATTTCTGATGCCCTAGTAGTACAAGGCATTCAAGATTTAAATGATGCTTTTGCCAATATCAATTATTACGATCAAAATACAGGATTAGATACGAAAATAGAATTTTGCTTGGCAAAACGAGATCCCGACGGAAATGCCACCACTGGAATCACGCGTACGGTATCGACCTTAACAGAGTTAACTCTAGAAACCGAAGACATCCAGATGAAGGATTTGTCTCGATGGGACCCGTTACACTATATCAATGTATGGATCGTCAATGGTATTTGCTCGGCTAGTGTAGGTTGTGGGGTAGCCGGTTATGCTTACTTTCCCACTTCTCATGGAGAACCAGAAGATGGTATCGTGATGGAGGCAAGTTGGCTCGGAGCTGACCCGGCAGAGTCTGCCGTATTAGTACATGAGATGGGGCATTATTTAGGATTATACCACACTTTTCAAGGTGGCTGTGGTAACGATGATTGCTTACAAGATGGAGATCGAGTTTGTGATACCCCACCCGATCAATCTACTGCTCCCGTTCCGTGTAATTCATCTATGAATAGTTGTATGACAGATGTCAACACCGGAGACCCAAACAATCCATTTACAACAGACCAAGATGATATGTTTATCAATTATATGGATTATGGAGACTGGAATTGTTATTCTGCTTTTACGCAAGGACAAACCGATCGAATGATTTTTTCTATAGAAAATATTCGAAATACTTTGTTGGACTCTGAAGCTTGCCAAGATCCATGTACCAGTGGATTAACAGCTTCTTTTAATCCGAGTAGTATAATTGTTGACTTGCAAGGAAGCTTGACTTTTACCAACACCAGTCTTAATGCGACCAATTATAGTTGGCTGATAGACGGCGTAGAATTTTCTACCGCTATAAATGCTACCTATACTTTTAATATAGAAGGTAGTTTTGACATTATGTTGATTACGGGTAATGCGGATCCAAATTGTGTAGAAAGAATGACCGTTACTATTCAAGTCATTTGTCCGGTACAAGCTGATTACTCCATAAATAATCCGCCTCCATTTGTGGTAGGACAAAATATCATTTTTACAGAAATGTCTGTTAATGCCACGCAACATACTTGGATATTAGACAATATTCCAGTTTCTACCAACAATCAATATACAACTTCTTTTCCTACCCCTGGAATTTACGAGTTGTGCTATATCGCTACTTCTTCCATTTGCGCAGATACCATTTGTCAACAATACGCTGTTTTGACAGACATTGACTGTAGCAGTGGTTTAGATGATGATGGTGACGAATTGGTAGGATGTTATGATC
>CALFWZ010000037.1 GCA_937928405.1 uncultured Saprospiraceae bacterium | reverse complement strand
TCTAGCCAAAAAGTGACATAAAGTTGTATACACCTTTGGCCTTTGTTTTTTAATCTGTTACTATAAATTGCTTCAAAAGAAAGCTCCAGAGGAGCGATAGGTTAATAACAAAGACAAAAACAGGATTGACAAGCTCCGTAGAAGCGAAATAACTATGAGTTGATACACAAAACGGTGCCTAACTTAATAGCATTTTTTGTTTAATACTCTAGGTCAGCCGACACAAGCTAACTAGCAATATTTCTCTAAAGAAAAAATTCGGGATGAGACATGTTGACAGTAAATTATATCTAAACAATATTCTTTCCCAATCGATCCAACAAAGTAAAGTGACTCTTCAATGCACTTAAAAAAGTATGATGTTGGTGATAAGGTATCCCATATTCTTCGGAGGTCTTTCTGACAATTGGTGAAAGATGCTGATAGTGAACATGGCAGATATGCGGAAATAAATGGTGTTCAATTTGGTAATTTAATCCACCTACCAACCAAGAAAATACGCGATTGGTATTGGCAAAATTAGCCGTAGTACTCAATTGATGAATGGCCCAATTATTTTCTACACTTCCTGTTTCGTCTTGCTTAAAAAAGCTGGTCTCTTCAATTACATGAGCCAATTGGAAGATATAGGCTAGAATGACGCCACAAATAAAATGCATCATCAAAAAACCAGCGATAAGAATTCCCCAATTAATAGGTATTACCATAATAGGTAGAACAATAAAAATCAAGGCATACCAAGTTTTGTGGAAAATAATTTGAGCCAAGGCACTATTAAAAGTGAGACCTTGTCCAGCTAATAAATTTTTTCGGTCGTAGCGAATGAGTTGTTCAAAATCTTTGGCAATAAACCAATAAATCGTCATGAGTCCATAGAAAAAGGTAGCATAATAGGCTTGAAAACGAAACATCTTTTTATGTTCTTGATTGGGAGAAAATCGCATGACACCTTTGTCGATATCTTCATCATGTCCATGTACGTTGGTAAATGAATGATGCAAAACATTGTGTTGAATAATCCAATTGGTATGAAATCCTCCGATAAAATTGCTGATACTTCCAATGACTTTATTGACTCTTTTGTTACTGGAATATGCGCCGTGGTTGGCGTCGTGCATGACGGATAATCCAATACCAGCCATTCCAAATCCCATAACTGCCCAAGATGCTAAGATGCCTCCAATACTAGTGATAACTCCCGAAAGAATTAAGACAAAAGGAGCGATATAAACAGATAGCATAAAAACGGTTTTTAGCCGCATACTCCAGTTGCAATGTCGAGAAATATTATTATCAATAAAATGTTGATTGACACGTTGGCGAAGTAGAACAAAAAATTCTGGCCGATCCTTTTTATTAAATTTTACCGGCGGCAGACTTTTTGGGTGTAACGTATTTTGAGTCATGTAATGGGTGGTTAAGTTAGTTTTGTCTGAATTAATCGAGAATTTCTGTGGAAAAGGGGGGTAAAGTAGCCTTATTTTGAGAGAAAGGGGAAACTACTGCTTTTTTTTTAGTTCTTCTGCTTTATTTACGACTAGATTGAGCTTGGTTTTATCAATTCATCCAATATTCTTCTCATTTTGGACGCATAAATAAAAAAAAGATACCTCTTTTCGGGAGCTATCTTCTTAAAGTATCATTCTTATCGGTTCTCATTGTTTATTACCAATGTGATTCGAAGTAGGAATATTGACCAGATGAATATTGAATGCTTAGCCAAACTGTGAACAAAAAAAGGGCTAAAACTACCTTACTCGTTCTGTTCCTTTTCGAAAGGAGCGGTCCAAGACTTTTTAGCCATAATAGCTTTTACTTCTTCATAAGATAAGGGATAAAAATCATGACAATCAACTCCCACATCAAAACTTAGCCGATCTTCAAGATCTGGTAAGGTACCGTGGCTATGACCATACAGATGCCAATTGCCGCGATAACTGCCTCGCCAAACCCGCATGGCGTAGTGAAATAAAATAATCCGTTGAACTCCGTTCTGGCAATCTGGATCTTTGACCTTAAGTTCATGATAGTCTTTTACCCAAACAAATTTCTTCCTGTTTTGAATAGCAGCGCCCTCATGATTGCCTGCAATAAGATGAATTTTCCCATTAAGTTGATCGATAATAGTGGCTAAATTTTCTTTATAAGTCAATCCAAAATCTCCCAGATGATAGACGATGTCTTTAGGTTGTACTTTTTGGTTCCAGCGCTCTATCATGATCGCATTCATTTCTTTGGCATCTGCGAAGGGTCTATTACAAAACTTAATAATATTCTCATGACCAAAATGATGGTCCGACGTAAAAAATAGGTTACTCATAATTTTAAATAATTTTTCTGTTGTTAATAAAAAACATCCAATCCTTAAAAGTGAATCGTCCTATAACCAAGCAAAAAACTATTTAGTTCCATTAAGCAAGAAAGTATTTAAATTTATTAGAAAGTGTCTCCAATTCTTTATAAAAAAATCCAATTTAATCCGCACCTTGCCTGCCGGCAGGGGACTGTTCAATAAACTGTGTCAAAATAAATTTAAAAATTCAAAAACCTGTCCGACGGAAGGCGGGCAACCTCAACTTCAACCTCAAAGCCTAAAAATGATTGCGCTTAATGAGCTGATAATCAATGTTTTAAAATTATTTTTTTCACGTTAGCTGGAAAATTGAAGTTATTTTTGAAGTTGAGATTGAGATTGAGATTGAAAAACATAGAATTTGGATCAGTCCCACTTTTTAGAAAAAAATCCAATTAATCAACAAATGCCTCCCATCCGCTTACGCGCCTGCCTGCCGGTCAGGCAGGGTGCCTTCCCTTGCCGCATTGTCATGCGTCACCCTCGTTCCTCGGGATCGGTCAGTTATCCACAAATCCGCACCTCAACCAATCGCCTTCCCTTTTAGCTGATCGACTCTATCAGCAATCCATTTACTGTTTAATTTGGGTGATAAAAAACTGGTCTCATCGCGACCAAGCGTATAGTGAACCTGGTGGACGCCTGCGGGTGCATAATTTAAAATTAAATCCGATAAAAGATTATAGGCACCTCTTGTTTTTCCATGTCCTAAATCACCATAGGTGACGGAGGCAAAATGGCTACAGTCTACCAGTTCATTGGTATGATTAAGATAAGATTGGCCAGCGATGACTTGACAACCCGCTGAAAAATTTGTTTTGCCGATACCAGACCAATGGATATTAATCGTGGAATTAGGAGCTTTGTCCAGTCCACTGATTAGATCTACGAGATCAAACGCTTGATTGACATTTCGATCTCTAAAAACCAAAACTCCATTACTGGCAGGACGCAATGCTTGATAGACTTTATGCGCTTGAGAAACTTTATGCCAACCAAAAGTATACAAGTGCTGACCTTCTGCTAAAAAAGGAATATCCGTTCTATCCGCCATTCCCGGATTGGGGTCGGTAGAACCCCAAAAATAAAATACCATTCCATGAATCAATAGGACAAAAAGATCATCGTTTTCCCGCCGAGCTCCTACTTCATCTTCTTCGTTTCGACGAATACCTACTAGGTGAATTTGATCTGGAGAAACGTTCCAATCTCCAACTGGTAGCGTATCTGATTTTTGAGGAAATTGCCCCGTCATTTCTATGATAGGATGGTTATTGGAAAGGTAAAAATCCTTGGCGGAACGTAGCAATTCCATCCACTCCAGGTAGTCCTCAGAAGGTTGATCTTTGAATCGATTCCATTGGCAGACAAATTCTGGAGTGCCTGCTCTTTCGGATTTCCATGCTTCAATAAATTTCCAAGTATTTGGACCAGCAATTCCATCGGGTTTCCCAATTTCTGGTTTTTGATCCACGGTACGGACATATTCTTGAAAAAGCCGCAACCCCGCTAATGTTCTATAACCAAAAATCCCATCAATTTGAGCTGTTGGCATAAAGCCAGCCTCTTGTAAAAAAGTTTGTAAACTGCGGACATGCTCGCCTTCAATTTCCTTAAAGGGACGCCATTGATGATTACCTTCATCTCGGAAGGCTAGTTTGTTTTTCATGGCTTCGGTCATGAAAGGGTGGTAAGGAGCTAAAAATTCAGCAGGATTAGTGGGGATTTGACCAAGGTCAGTAGTGCCTAGTTTGAGCGTTTTCATGTTGGTTATGTTTTGTGAATTAGATTGGAGTTTTCTCTTTAATTCCAAGTACACTGTGCATTAAGTTGCTTTAGATTTTGAATAGGTTATTTTGGTGAGTACGAGTCTAATATTTTTGAAAATAGCCGTAGCTATTTGATGAAATTTAGACGAAGTAATCGCCAAAAAGAAGCATTCTAAAATTTAAATGAATTTATTACACAGTGTACTAGGTTCCTAAAGATAAAAATTATTTTCCAGTTTGAGTAATCTCTGAAATAAATTCCAGGGTTCGCCATTCCGACCAAGCATATTTTTTACCAGGCCAACTAAAACCTACATGACCTCCGCGTTCTGAAATTTCTAAATGGAAATTTGGATTAGTTTCAGCTAAAGTTTTTGGAAAGCAAGAGGGTGTTAAAATGGGATCATTCAAGGCATTAACTAATAAAACAGGAACTGAAATTTCAGCAATAAAATTATTAGCAGAACCTTTGGTGTAGAATTCTTTAGCATCTCGATATCCATTAATGGGTGCACTGAATCGGTCGTCAAAATCTGACCATTTTTCAAAAGTATTGATATTTGAAACGTCAATTTGATCTGGAAACTGTAATGCCTTTTGTTTGATCTTGTCTGACAACATTCGATGAAAACGCTTCCGATAAAAAGACAAAACTGGATCATCCAATTTTTGAACACTCCCGTGTAAATCCGTTGGAACTGAAAAGGTCACGGCACCTTTTAGGTTTGAGGGAACAGACTTACCTTTTTGTCCCAAATAATTTAAGATGATACTTCCGCCCATACTAAATCCCACCAAAAAGATGGATTGATAAGAAAAGCGTTGAAAAACTTGTTCAATTACTTCTCCTAAATCTCCGGTTTCTCCATGATTGTATAATCGAAGATGTCTGTTCATTTCTCCGCTACAGCTTCGGCAGTTCATGGCCAATATATCAAACTTGTTTTTGGAAAGATAACTAGCCATTCCTTTCATATAATGTCGGTCAGTACTTCCTTCTAGTCCATGAACTAAAATGGCTAGTTTTTGATGCTTATTTTTTATCCAATCGAGGTCTAGAAAATCTCCGTCTTTTAACTCCAACCTTTCTCGTTGATAATGGACTCCGCGGACCCGGCGAAAGACAGCAGGAAAAACCGTCTCCCAATGACCAGTAGGTAAGTAAAAGGGAGTATGGTGATAACCAGACGAAATTAAGGGCATATACTAATGGTTCAGTAGTTTTTTAATTGATGTATGATAAGCTAAAAATGCTTGTGGTTGGCCTGTTTGCTGGTTGGCTAGTTAGCTTCCCTTTACCGTAAAATACGATAGAGGGAAGCTAACTAGCTAACAGGCAAACCAGCCAAAAATGGGTACTAGATCTATTTTTCTAATAGTTATCGCACTATATAATTAATAGATTTGGTTGGAATGTATTTTGGAAACAACTTCATAGGATTCTAGCATACAAAGAAACTTAATTATTAATACATTTGCTACCAATTAAAACAGAACTAACATGAAAAGTATTCTGATCAAAAATGCTCGGATCATTAACGAAGGAAAAATTACAGCCGGAGATGTTTATGTAAAAAACGGTAGGATTGAAAAAATAGGAGGAGTAATTGACTTGGAAGCCAATATTATCATAGACGCTACTGGAAAATTTCTCATGCCTGGAATCATTGATGATCAGGTTCATTTTCGAGAACCAGGACTAACGCATAAATCAGATTTATATACAGAGCCACGTGCTTCAGTGATCGGCGGGACGACCACTTTTATGGAAATGCCCAATACAAAGCCGCCTGCCGTAACCCAAGAGCTACTAGAAGAAAAATACGTCACCGCCTCGCAAAAATCTATCGCTAATTATTCTTTTTTTATGGGCGCCTCTAATGATAATCTAGAGGAGGTGTTACGGACAGATCCAAGAACCGTATGTGGAATAAAAGCTTTTATGGGATCTAGTACGGGCAATATGTTGGTAGATGACCCGGGAACGTTAGATGCACTTTTCTCACAGGCGCATATGTTGATCGCTACTCATTGTGAAGACGAAACTACCGTGCGAGGAAATATGGCGATCTATAAAGAAAAATATGGTGAGGACGTACCCATGGAATTACATCCGGATATTCGTTCCGTCGAAGGCTGCTTAATCTCTTCTTCTTTTGCCGTGAATTTAGCTCGAAAGCATAATACCCGGTTACATATCCTACACATTTCTACCAAAGACGAATTAGATTTATTTGAAAATACGGTACCCTTAAAAGAGAAAAGAATTACCTCTGAAGTTTGTGTGCATCATTTATACTTTAATCGAGATGATTATAAAAGATTTGGTAGTCAAATAAAATGTAATCCTGCTATCAAAGAAAAGGTACATCAAGAAGCCTTATTCCCAGCCTTATTGGATAATCGTTTGGACATTATCGCCACCGATCATGCGCCACATACTTGGCAAGAAAAACAAGGCAATTATTTTTCTGCTCCTTCCGGTGTACCGTTGATTCAGCATTCTTTTAATGTAATGTTAGAATTTTATCATCAAGGAAAAATCAGTTTGGAACGTATTATTGAAAAAATGTGTCATGCGCCGGCAGATTGTTTTCGAATTGAAGATAGAGGTTACTTAAGAGAAGGATATTGGGCTGATTTGGTGATTTTTGATCTAGAAAAGGAATGGCAAGTTAGTAAGGCCCAACTAGCTTATAAATGTGGCTGGTCTCCATTTGAAGGTAAGCAGTTTAAAGGCAAGGTCGAAACCACCATTGTTAGTGGTCATTTAGCCTATCATCATGGCGCCTTAGATGATTCAGAAAAAGGGAAAAGAATATTGTTTAACCATGATCAGGCGTAGCTTTTTGATGTCATTTTTGAAAAAATTTAATAATAATGCGAATAAGGAATTGAAATTCAATTTAAAATCAAAACTAGGTTAAAAAATTGCTACTTGTATCTCGAATATCCAATAAAAATGGAATACTAAAAATCTAAGAACAAAGGCTTAATTGGAAGAAGTTTATCATATTTAAGTATTTGAAAGCTTTTTTTACGAAAACTGATGTGGAATTTTTATTGAATATTGATTTAGTGGATATTCAACATTGGATATTTTTTTCTTTTTGATTCTTTCGAACAATCCTAACTGAATATTCATTTTGTGCAGGTTTTCTTTCACAAGTTGAACGCCCTAGCCGGAAGCAAATAGCAAAAAAATAACGTCAAAATTGAAATGATTAATCAATAGTTTCAATTAAACCTAGATTCGTAATAATAATATTTAGAAAAGGGTATAAGATAAAATAAGATACGCTTAATCCAATCAATCACTCGCTAGATGAAGGCTATTTAATGATTAGCCAATAGCATAAAAAAAAATTATGAAACCAACATTAATTGTATTAGCAGCTGGAATGGGTAGTCGTTACGGAGGGCTCAAACAGCTGGATGGGGTCGGACCGAATGGTGAAACCATCATGGATTTTAGTGTTTACGATGCTATCCAAGCAGGATTTGGAAAGGTCGTTTTTGTGATCCGAGAACATTTTGCCGATGATTTTAAATCCAAGGTGACGAGTAAGTTTGCCGATAAAATAGAGGTAGTCTTCGCTTTTCAGGAAATCGATACTCCAGTGGAGGGACTTACAGAAGTTCCCGATCGAACAAAACCTTGGGGTACGGCACACGCTGTGCTGGTAGCTGCTCCTTACGTACAAGAACCCTTTGCCGTAATCAATGCCGATGACTTTTACGGTGGTGCTGGGTTTAAAGAGGTAGCCCGATTTTTGACAGAAGAGGTAAGCCCGACTCATAATGCTTTAGTAGGGTATATATTAGGCAATACCTTATCAGATAATGGGAGTGTTTCACGGGGCGTTGCGGAGATGGATGAAAATAAAAATATGATAACGGTGGTAGAACGAACAAAAATTGAGCGGGAGAACGGAAAAATCTATTTCACAGGTGAAGATGGGAAGGTAGAACTAGATGCCGAATCACTCGTGAGTATGAATTTCTGGGGATTTCATCCATCGATTTTTCCGGTGATTCGAAAGATGTTTGTAGAATTTGTGAAAGAAAGAGGACATGAACCAAAATCTGAATTTTTTATTCCATTGGTGGTGAATCAACAAATTCAAGATGGAACCTGCACTTATAAGGTGCTGACCTCTAGGGACTTATGGCATGGTGTTACTTATCAGGAAGATAAACCAGGCGTAATGAAAGCTCTAGCGGAAATGACGCATTATCCCACACCACTCTGGGGTTAACATCTTCAAATAATTTATAAACATGAGTCATCCCGAACTTTAAAATAACCCATTTTTTGCTTGTTAGCCAGTTGGCTTTTAGCTAGTTGGCCCTCTTTTTACGTACAAAGAGGGCCAACAGGCAAACCAGCTAACGAGCCAACAGGCAATTTATTTCTAAACAAATAATGCGGGATGACTCATGTTTTTATTTTTTGGCACGTTTTTTACTTGTAGAGAGGTATATATAACCATTAGAAAATAAATTTTAACCACATATACCATGAAAAATTCTTTCTATACCATCTCTGCCCTAATCCTTGTTTCTCTTCTGGGTATTTCTTTCTACTTTACTTTATTCAACTTATTTGCTATTAGTCCTTTACTAGGGATTGCCATCGTGGCAGCGCTTGGAACGATAGGATTTGTCATGATGAGGGATGAAGAATTTATTGGAGATTATGATGAGGTTTCTAAAACTGCGTAAGAATTAAATTTTCACTTTAAAATATTTTCGTGTTTTTTAGTTTGATTTTTTCTTGAGGCTTGGAATCCTGATCATCCTGCTGTTAAGCAAAGGTTGCTTAAAATAATTTCCTAGTACAATTTACCGTACGATTATATATAATCCAAAAATTTCCATAGCAGTTAGGCTGTGGGATTCCATCCTCATAATTTAATTGATCATAGACACGATAATCAACGACCTCGTTTCCAGCAATGGAGACGGGGTCGCTGTGTTTTTTTGCTTTTAAGGGGAAATAATCTCCACTTTAACGATCTGTCTTATTGGTATCTTCCTCGTCGGACTCTTGTACCTTGTGATCCTTTTTATCTAGATCAGATAGTTATCAAAAGAAAACGGCTGATTCCCTTGCATTTCTCCAAAATCACAGTATTTTTGCAGCCGGTGAGGGTCATACAACTAGCTCCCTCTGAATTCCCCCAGGGCAGAAATGCAGCAAGGGTAGGAGCGCGTAGCAGTGTGAT
>CALFWZ010000036.1 GCA_937928405.1 uncultured Saprospiraceae bacterium | reverse complement strand
AAGATTAACGACTCGATATCAGCCGCTACGATTGGGTCATCTTCCACAATTAGAATACGAGATTTAACCATTAGGCGGCTATTTTATAATTTCTGATTAACATACTGATTGATGTCCCATTGGTTCCAGATATCTCTAAATCGGCATTTAACTTTCGTTGAAAAGCTTTAATTAAATGGTAACCAAAGGAGTCTGAGTCGGTAAAAGGATCATCTGATTTCATTCCAATTCCATTGTCGCTGACAGTCATTAGTAATCCTTCGTTATTCTTAGAAATATCAATACTAATAATTCCAGGTTTACTATCTGGAAAAGCATGCTTCAAGGAGTTACTAATTAATTCATTTAAAATTAGCCCAATGGGAACAATGCTATCAACGTCAAGAATAATACTTTCAATATTTGTGTCTAGGCTGATCTGTTCGTTGGAAATATTATAAGTGGCAAAAAGATTTTTACATAATTTTTCTAGATAGTCTTTTATCTCAATGCCCGTGAGGTTATTCTCTTTATATAAATTCTGATGGATTAACGACATGGATTGGACGCGCGTTCGTCCTTCGTTAATTGCATCGAGTGCCACTTGGTCCTTAATTTTTCTGGATTGTAGACCTAAAAGAGAAGAAATTACTTGTAAGTTGTTTTTGACTCGGTGATGAATCTCTTTTAGAAGTACTTCTTTTTCGGCGAGTGCTTTTGAAATAACAATGTTCTGTTCCTTAATTTTTTTATTCTGTTGAGAAAACTTGAAAAACAATCCTGCAAAAATAGCCGCTAAAAACAAAGCTCCAAAAATTAACCAGCGCTGTTGGGTCATTCGAGCCTGATTGAATTTTTCTTGTACTGACATGGTAGCAATTCGTTGATCTTGTTGATCTCGTTTATATTTAGCTTCTAGGTTTTGTGCGAGATTTATTCGTTGGATATTATATAACGAATCTAGTATTTTTTCTTTGATTACTAATGCTTGGTTAGCTTTTTGGTAGTCACCAACATATTGATAATATTTGCTAGCAAGTGTGTGATAAGACTTGGTTAATTTTAAGTGAGTTGTTTTATCGATTTGTGTTTTTGTTTTATTTAGAATAGTAGCAACTTTCTGAAAGTCATTTTTAGCCAATGCAATCTTTCCTAGCATAATATTTATCCTGACTAAGGGAAGTAAATCTTCTTTAAAAGAAGACTGATCTATCTCTGTGATGATCTGTTCTGCTAATTGATGATCTAATTTAGCTAAAGCAATTTCTGCTCTCAATAAGTTTTTATTTTCCTTATACCTTGTTAGGCGTGGATTGTTGAAAACTGATTTGTCTACTTGTAGCAAAGTTTCCGCATCATCGTATCGTTTTAGGTTGATTAGAATAGATGCTTTGACGGTTTCAATTCTAGCTTTTGAAAGTTTATATTTCTTACCATCTATCAAGTCTAATGCTTTATCGGAAAATTCGAGTGCTCTGTCTTCGTTATTTAACGAAAGAAATGTTTTACTAAGTTCGGCATAAGTATAAGATAACTTAATGGTATCATTTAGCGGAATTTTTTCTTTGAGTAGTAATAGATAATAAATAGAAGAATCTGGTTTGCCAATTTCGGTATAAAAACGATTCCATTCGATATAGTTAACATAATATGGATCAATTTTTTGTTGATTCGTGGTATATAACTTTCCCGTTTTTAGAAATTTCCGTGCTTCGTCAAACTTTCCTGTATGAATATTAATAGAACCAATTCTAGTATTTATTAAGGATAAACGCAGAGAATCATCAGTAGTTTTTAGTAAATCAAGCGCTGCTAAAGCAGCTTCTTTTGCCTTTGATAGATCATTATTAAGAAAAGTTATTTCCATCAATGCTTCATAGGCCATTATCATATTAAGCGTATCTTTTTCCTCCTTGGCCAAAATTAAGGTAGAATCTATACGAGCTTCTGCTAAATCATATTTTCCAGTCCCCAATGCTTGATAGACTTTTTTGTACATCTTAGAAGAAGGTGAATGGGGATTTTTAAGTTCTTCCAATTGATAACTCCACCCGGAAGCGAGTGAGGTAAAGAATAATAAAAGGATTAGTGAAGTTGTTTTCATCTCAAATAGTTATGTAATAGTAGCGTTCAAAAGTCCAATTACAAAATAAGGGATCGCCTCAGGTTTTTCGCTGATGACCATCCCTTCGTTTGATTTTTTGGGGAAATTAGTAGTTTACACCTAGTATGTTTTAAGGGTCATTATAAGTTTTAAAGCTACTATTTCTCATTTTCAAAGATCAAAAAATAAAATGGTCTGTTTCCTACCCGCATGGGTAGTTATATTACTTGTTTTAGGTCTTCTCCCTTAATCGCCGCAGCCATCAAATCCGGAAATTTTTCTGGTGTACAGGCAAAAGTTGGAATCTGTAAAGCGGCAAATCGTTCGGCCATCGTCCGGTCGTACACTGGCTTGCCCTGGTCACTCAGGGCGAGTAAGGTGATAAATTCTGCTCCAGAACGCTGAATACTGGCTGCCGTTTTTAACAACTCTCCTTTATTTCCGCCTTCAAAAAGGTCGCTCACCAACACCAAAATAGTATCGGTTGGTCGCTGAATGAGGGGTTGTACAAATTGTAGCGCCTGACAAATATCCGTACCACCTCCCAGTTGTGTACCAAAGAGTACCGAAACAGGATCCGCTAATTCAGGAGTCAGATCAACCACGGCCGTATCAAATACCACCAAATGCGTTTTTAAAGATTTTAGAGACGCCATCACCGCTGCGAGAATACTTGCATACACGACCGAGCTGGCCATCGATCCACTCTGATCCATGAGCAGAATTACCTTTTTTAGCGCTTGTCCTCGACGACCATATCCAATCAGTGTTTCAGGGATGATCGCTTTAATGTCCTGCTGGTAATGCTTCATATTGACACGAATCGTTTTATTCCAGTCAATTTCTTTTAAGGTAGGGCGACGATTGCGTTTGGCTCGATGGATACTACCCATGATTGCTTCTCGCATGGGATTTTTTAACTGACGCTCAATTTTTTTGACCAATTTTCCCACGACCATGCGAGCGGTGTCTTTAGTTCGAGCAGGGATTATCTTTTTTAAGGTCAATAAAGTTGCCACTAAATGGATATCCGGTTCAATGGTTTTGAGTAGTTCGGGTTCGGTCAAAATTTGATGGAGACCTAACCGATCAAGCGCATCGTTTTGCATCACCTGTACGACCTTATCAGGAAAATATTTTCTAATATCTCCCAACCAACGATTGACGTTGGGCGAAGAACTACCTAGATTGCCTTCTTGATCTGAATCATAGAGGGCATCTAGCACATCGTCCATACCCTGCATTTCTTCAGATAGGTCTATGCCTGCTGCTTCCTCGGCACTTTTACCGAGGATCAATCGCCATTTTTTGATGCTTTCTTCCATTGTCATAAATATAGCAACTTCTTAGCTTAAAACTCCTTACGGTTTGCGTATCTTGCAGGTTTTTAATAAAACGACCATAAGTCTACTTTTTTAATCAAAAAAATCCATCATTCAGGTGAAGCAGGAGCTGCAGGAAGAATTTACGGATGAGCAACAAGAGGTGCTTAAATCTGTTCGGATATCTAGAATTATTTTCCCGATTCTTCTTGGATTAGGGGTGGTAGGCTATTTGATGTGGAAACAGTATGATCCAGAAGAGTTTTCTCAAATCAACTGGAATACCCACACCACTTTCTGGATTTTACTTTCTGTTTCATTGTTGGTCATTCGTCATCTGGCTTATGCGCTTCGCTTACGTATTCTTTCGGATGGTCAGTTTAGCTGGCTAAAATGTATCGAACTGATTTTTATCTGGGAATTTAGCTCTGCCGTTTCTCCCACGAGTATCGGTGGTTCTGCGGTGGCGCTTTTTGTGCTTTCCCAAGAAAAACTCTCAACGGCTAAAACAGCGACCATTGTGGTCTATTCTGCGGTCATGGATACGATTTTTTTCATTGGTACCTTACCGATTTTATTGTTAATTTTTGGTACGGAAATGATTCGACCACGAATTGAAGGAATTGTTTCTTTTGATGCTTGGGGATACACTTTTATAGGGGCGTATATTTTTATGGCTATCTACGGGTTTATTTTCTTTTATGGATTATTTATTAATCCCAAAACGATCAAAAAAATGCTCATGTGGATCACGAGCAGTCGATGGTTAAAAAAATGGCAGAAAGGAGCAGAAGAACTCGGGCAGGATATGATAACCGCTTCTCGAGAATTACAACATAAAAAATGGAGTTTTCATCTCAGTGTTTTTTTTAGCACGGCTACGGCATGGTCGTGTCGATTTTTACTACTCAATTGTTTGATCATTGCGTTATCTACTGATGAGCTTTCATTGACATTTTTTTCGCAGTTGGGATTGTATGCTCGTTTGGAAACCATGTTTGTGATCATGGCTTTTAGCCCAACACCTGGTGGTGCAGGATTCGCCGAATTGGTCTTTTTTGGATTTACTAGTGACTATGTTAGTCAAAAAGGAATTGCCTTATTTATCGCTGGAATTTGGCGACTGTTGACTTACTATGCCTATTTATTGATTGGTGCGATTATTATTCCGAATTGGATTAGAAAAGTTTTAAATAATAGAAAGCGACGCAAAAATCAAACAGCATAAAAATAATCTACATCATGAAAAAATTAATTTTTCCTGGAATTATGGTACTCTTATTTCTCGGGTATTTTATTGGTAAGCCACTCTATATGCAACCTTCTTATCAACGAGGTGAGGCGGCTCCTGAAATCACTGGAACGACTCTAAATGGTGAGGATTTTTCTCTCACCAATCTCAAAGGAAAATACGTATTGATCGATTTTTGGGGAAGCTGGTGTGGACCCTGTCGTCATGAAAACCCACAACTAGTTGCCTTTTATAAAAAGTTTAAAGACCAAAAAGACAGCGAAGGATTAGAAGTGGTTAGTATTGGGATTGAAACCAAGGCAAGTCGCTGGAAAAAAGCAATTATCAGCGATGGATTAATTTGGCCCTATCATATTTTAGATCAGGCCCAAAGCCTGCGTTTTTTTGATTCTCCCATTGCCAAAGAGTACGGTGTAAAGGAGGTGCCCACCAAATTTTTACTCAATCCTGTAGGAGAAATTATTGGCGTAAATCTGCCATTTACGGAAATGGAAGAAATATTGACAGAGCAAAACGGCAAAAACTGACAGTTTGACCCTCAAAAACGGCATGGCAGCAAAATTGATAGAGATAAGGATAAGCAGGTGGTCAAAATTGTTTTTACAATAACTGTCTGTGAATTTTGTTACTAATCGAGGCATTTTAAGAGGGGATAGCCTAAGCTATCGCTGAGTAAAATAACGAAGCCTGCCTGTCGGCAGGAGTAGTAGCAAAAGTCGCCACAGGTATTAATTAAATCAATTTGAACATCTGTTTTACCGTTACACAAACTAAACTTTAATGTTTAAGAAAATAAAAGATATCATGAATAAGAAGCATCAAGATCCGGACAACCCTGAGTTGGAAGAAACACTGGAGGACGCAATGGAGGAAAACACCGTGGCAGAAAAGAAAAAGAAAAAGTCGAAAGGGAAAAGTGGAAAATTAGAACTCGAACTAGAAGAGAAAAGCCAAGAGTTAGGAGAACTTAAAGATAAGTATCTGCGGTTGCAGGCGGAGTTTGATAATTTTCGTAAACGTACCATGAAGGAAAAACTTGAATTCATGGTGACCGCTGCACAAGACACGATGTCTGCCCTTTTACCAGTACTCGATGATTTTGATCGTGCTAAAAAGAATGCAGAAGATGAAAATAGTGCGGAACCCTTCAGTGAAGGAGTGATGCTAGTATATAATAAACTCTACAAAAACCTGGAACAGAAAGGTCTCAAAGCTATGGAATCTACTGGTGAGGATTTTGATCCAGAATTGCATGAAGCCATTACCGAAATTCCTGCTCCCAACGAAGAGATGAAAGGAAAGGTGATGGATACGGTAGAAAAAGGCTATTTCTTAAAAGAAAAAATTATCAGACACGCTAAAGTGGTGGTAGGTAAATAAAAAACTATGGCAAAAAGAGATTTTTACGAAATCCTCGGGGTATCCAAAAGCGCCAACGAGAAGGAAATCAAAAAGGCTTACCGAAAAGTAGCCATGAAATACCATCCGGATAAAAATCCGGACAATAAAGAAGCAGAATCCAAATTTAAAGAGGCGGCAGAAGCGTACGAAATCTTGAGCGATCCAGATAAAAAAGCACGCTACGATCGGTTTGGACACGCTGGGGTTGGTGGCAATGCTGGAGGTCGTGGAGGCTTCGGTGGTGGTATGACTATGGAAGATATTTTCTCTCAGTTTGGGGACGTTTTTGGGGAAGGAGGCGGAAGCCCGTTTGAATCTTTCTTCGGAGGCCGTGGAGGAAATACGCGTCGTAGTAAAGGACAGCGAGGCAGCAACCTTCGTATAAAAGTAAAACTAAGCCTAGAAGAAATTGCCAATGGCGTCACCAAGAAAATCAAAGTAAAAAAGCAGGTCAACTGTAAAACTTGTAGTGGGTCGGGAGCAAAAGACAGCAACTCGGTGACGACTTGTAGCACTTGCCGAGGATCGGGGTATGTGCGTCAGGTGAAGAGTACTTTTTTAGGGCAAATGCAAACTACTACTGCTTGTCCTACTTGTAATGGATCAGGTAAAATGATTACCGCCAAATGTAAGACCTGTAGCGGAGATGGACGTACACAAGGAGAAGATACGATCGAGATTGAAATCCCGGCTGGAGTAGCAGAAGGAATGCAACTGTCCATGCGTGGAAAAGGAAACGCAGGTGCTAACGGCGGACCGGACGGAGACCTCCTCGTTATTATCGAAGAAAAGCCGCACGAAGAACTGCAAAGAGATGGCATGAATATTATTTATGAACTCTATCTAAATTTTGCAGATGCTGCCTTGGGTACTTCAGTAGAAGTTCCAACGATCAATGGGAGAGTGAAAATTAAAGTTCCTGCGGGTACGCAGTCTGGCAAAATGTTTCGACTTAAAGGCAAAGGACTTCCATCTGTACAAGAATACGGTGTAGGAGATCAATTGATCAATACCAATATTTGGACGCCTAAAAAATTGACAGATAGCGAACAGGCCTTGTTGGAGAAAATGCGTTCTATGCCCAATTTTGATCCGAAACCAGGAAAATCGGAAAAAGGATTTTTTGAACGAATGAAAGATTATTTTGGATAGAAACATGAGTCATCCCGAACTTTAAAAGAACCCATTTTTTGCTTGTTAGCCAGTTGGCTTTTAGCTAGTTGGCCCTCTTTTTACGTACAAAGAGGGCCAACAGGCAAACCAGCTAACGAGCCAACAGGCAATTTATTTCTAAACAAATAATTCGGGATGACTCATGCTTTACTAAAAATTGCTAAGTAGTAAGCAGACCATTTCAAATCCTTTAAAACCTGTTTCTTTGAAAAAAAATATGACACTGCTGTCTGGCCTTTTTTTAACCTTCCTCTTTTTGACAGGATGTGGCAAATCCTATTTCTTTTCTGAAACGATGGAAATCCCCGCACAGACTTGGACCTATGCCAATATTCCTCAATTTGAGGTAAGCGTAGAGGACTTCAGTGCAAGATACCATCTCTTGCTAGATATTACCCACTCGGCAGATTTTCCCTATCAAAATATTTATCTAAAATTTCATGCGACTGATCCTACAGGTCGAGAGACCGTCACGCAAGTCCCTATCGATTTTGCGAATAAAGGTGGTGTCTGGTTTGGAGATTGTGACGACGAGTGGTGCCATTTGGAAGGATTTTTACAAAAAAACCTAGAATTTTCTGAGGCAGGTACCTATTTGTTTAAACTGGAGCAATATATGCGAGTTGAAGCACTAGAAGGCATTCAATCGGTAGGTCTTAAAATTGAAAAAATAAAATAGACAATTGTATCGTTTATAGTTTTGCACAATGTAATGTTGGTAAGTATCACCAAAATCGAAAAAATATTATTATGAAAAAAATACAAATACTCTTACTACTCAGTGTATTCTTTACCGTCTCTGTCCAAGCACAAGGCTTCAAAGGTATGCTTAAAAAAGCAAAATCAACGGTGACTAAAGGCGGATTGTCTCAGGAAGACGCCGGTAATGGATTAAAGCAAGCACTCGATCTAGGGGTAGATGAGGCAGTTAGTTTTTTATCTGCGGAGAATGGATATTATACGTCTCCGTACAAAATTTTACTTCCAAAAGAAGCCCAGGTGGTCACCAATAAATTAAAAATGGTTCCTGGATTTAAGGATGTTGAATCAAAATTGGTAGAAAAAATTAATCGGGCAGCAGAAGATGCGGCATCCAAGGCCAAACCTATTTTTATCAGTGCGATTAAGCAAATGAGTTTTAAAGATGCCATGAATATTTTGATGGGAAATAAAGATTCAGCAACTCGTTACTTAGAAAAAGCAACCTATGACCAACTTTATGGTGCCTTTAAGCCAGTGATCGTGGAATCTCTAGATAAGGTTAAGGCCAGCAGTTACTGGAATTCTGCCGTGACTAAGTACAATAAAATTCCTTTCGCAAAAAAAACCAATCCTGATCTGGAAGACCACGTTACCCGACAGGCACTAGCAGGTATGTTTGGGCTGGTAGAAAAGAAAGAAGAAGGAATTCGAGGCGATAAATCTTTGCGAACTAATGATTTGCTAAAGAAGGTTTTTGCCAAACAGGATAAATAGCCAAGGGCCAAACGTTATTAGCAAAACAAAAAGCAGCAACTTCGCTTACGAAGTTGCTGCTTTTCAATGTAAACTTTTAGAAAGCGTTTTAGCCTACTTCAAAAGTTACTTTTAGGTTGACACGGTATTCTTTTACCTTACCTTTTTCTACGGTTACCGTCTGGCTTTGAACGTAGGCAGAACGGATGTTGTTGATTGATTTTGAAGCTTTTTTAATTGCTCTTGCTGTGGCATCTTCCCAGCTTTTTTCTGAGTTAGAAAGAACTTCTATTACTTTTAATACTGCCATTATGTGTTATGGTTTATTCGAAAGGAATAATTAATTAAACCCCTTCGAAGGTGATAAAATCGATTTGTTACGGTTAGAAGTTTTTAAACAACTTCTATAAAATTACTTAGCCGCCAATTCTTTTACTTTCGCAAACAAAATATCTTCGTCTCCCGGTTTGTATTTACGTTTGTGGTACGCTATTTTACCGTTTTTATCAAGGACAAAAGTTTGTGGTAGACCGTTTAGGCCACCGGGCAGAATTTGGCGAAATTCTCTATTCACATCATTATACGTTTCCCATGGCCATTTGTTCTCTTCTACTTTCTTAATAAATTTAGGAAAATTACTTTCAAAATCAGTAGAAATAGCATACAAATTAAAATCAGCTTCTCTTTGCCAGTTGGCATATTTTTCTTTAATAGCTTTCATCTCCATCGAACAAGGAAAACAGGTGGTTAACCAAAACAATAAAACCGTTGGTTTATCATTTTTAGCTAAAATCTGATCTGATTTTACCGTTTTACTGGTTGCATCTTTTAGGTCGATATCGTAAGGATAAGCGCCTTGAATTTCTGTTTTGGGGCGAGCACGGCTTACAGCGTAACGGGTCCGGTTGACCTTAGGCTTTACCGTATCACGCTTTGTTTTTGCTGGTTGGGCAACTACTTTTGAACCGTTCGGGACTATGGCTGATTTAACAGGTGTTGCCACTTTTTCTGCGGAATGACTAGTGGTTTGGTTGTCGGATTGACATCCAAAAAATAACACGACTAGGAATAGACAATAGATATTTTTCATGAAGCGTAATTTAACAGAGTACTAAAATACTAATTTAGGGGAAATAGGGATTAAAAAAAAATTTACTAAGCAAAACAAGCAGCAAGAGTGTTCAACTTACCCCTAGAAAAGTAAAAATCTTCTTGCTCCTTTTGTAAAGGTAATCACTTCAAAAACCTCAATTTCAATCTCAAATTGGGCAGCTATAAACACAAAACTACTTGCTAGTTAGATGATTAAGTCTTTTTTTGCGTTAAAGAGAAAATTGAGATTGCTTTTGAAGTTGTTCTTGAGGTTGTAAAAGCTATCTGTATTACCACAAGCATCATTCCTTTTTCTAAAAAACGATACTACTATTTTTTTAAAACTTCACTAACCCTTTTTAGACTTTTTTGAGCGGGTTGAAAACTTGGATCCATATTGAGGGTTTGCTCAAAATCTTGTTTAGCCTGAGCAAGTTTTCCAATGAGCTCTCCAGTTAGTCCACGATAATAATAAGCTTGTGAATTGGTCGGTTCCGTTTTAACGACTAGGTCAAAACTTCTATAAGCCAGTTGGGTAGAATCAAGTTCTAAATAAGCCAGTCCGGTATTGAAATGGGCATCAGAATAACCAGGATCTAGCAAAATGATCTTTCTATATTCGTTGATGGCCAGTTGGGTGGCTCCTGTTTGTTGTAAATAGTTAGCTTTGGTATGCAACGCAAAAATATTGGTTGTATCTACCCGAACCGCATTATCAAAAAACTGGATAGCGATAGGATCTTCTCGCTTTTGATATAATTGCCCTAAAATAATCCATGCATCAATCATATCTGCGTCCAATTCTGTCGAAAAACGGTAAGCTTTGATGGCCTCTTCTTCCTTTCCCGTTTCCTGTAAAGTCAGTCCGCGTAAAAAATAAGTACTTGCGTTTTGAGGATCCACCTTTAAGGCCTGATCTAGGGTATTCATCGCCTCTTGATATTGTTGTAGAATAATGTGCAGATGACTCAATTTTTGAAGAGAAGGAACATCTTGGGGATGTAGTGCAACGACGCGTTGCATGGTTAGCAACGCTTGATAAGATTTTGGGTATTTTAAATAAACATCCGTTAAAAAATGGTGATATTCGATATTTGTTGAATCCAGTTGCATCGCATAGGCCATATCCTGAATGGCTTCATCGTAGCCCTCATTTTTAAAATAGATCTGTGCTCGGTTGAAATACAGCACTGGATCATTGGGATTATTCTCAATTTGTTGGTCTAATTTATCAATTTGTGGGATTTGTGCCACGACCTCTGGTGCGGATTCAGGTTGGTTGACGGTGTCTGTTTTACAACTAAAAAAGGTACAGACCAATAATGCCAAAAACAAGGAGCCGAAAAAATACGTTCTATTATTAGTAATCATAAGCAGGAGGTCAAATTTTTTTATAAACTACAAATTTAATCAATTTCAAGATGCTTCAAATGTCTAATTCTTACCGAACACAGAATGTTTTATCCTGTCTTTTAGGAATGCTGATTGTGTTCAATAGTTGGTTTTGTCCACAGGCAGCTGCACAAACCTGGCCGTGGCTGACACCGATATCGGGAATGGGCAGTGAAACCATCTCTGGACTAACGACCGGAATAAACAATGGACTGGTGGTTTGTGGACATTTTCAAAACGACTTATCCATCGGTAATATTTCTGAATTGGCTGCCGGAAATACGGATGCCTTCCTCGCCGGTCTCGACCCTATGGGGCAGGAAGAATGGATCATCACGGGAAGCAGCGCTGGTGCGGATAAAAGCATGGATGCGAGTACGGATGCCGACAATAATATTTACTGGGCGGGAGAATATTGGTTTGATGGGAGCTTTGGTGATTTGAGTTTGTCAGCGACGAAAAGTTCTAAAGCCATTTTTTTATTAAAAATCACAGCCGCTGGAATACCAGTTTGGGCGAGGTCGATCGAAGGAACAGGTAATAAAATATTAGGTTCTATGACGACTGATGAAGAAGGGAATAGTTATTTGTCTGGGAATTTTTCTGACTCTCTTTTTGTGGAAAATATAGTATTGACTGCTAATGCTGAAAAGGATTTTTTTATTATAAAATTTTCTTCGGCAGGGAATTTACTATGGGCAAAGCAAGCAGGAATAGCGGGCGAAATCCAACCTCGACGGATGAGTTACCAAAATAATTTGATTGCAGTGACGGGAAACATGCGAGAGGGACGCTACGCTTTCGGTACGGATACGATTCAAAATAACACGAACGATAGTGATGCTTTCTTAGCCGTCTATGATGCCGATGGAAATGTTAATTGGGCCCGCAAAATTGGTGGGGTTAACGAACAGGCTGGCAGTGATGTTGGATTTGATGACAATGGTAATATCTACGCGGTTGGAAGTTTTTTTGGGTTGATTAGACTTCGGCCTGATCTTGAGATTCAATCTCCTAATTTAAATGATAATTTGTATTTTATAAAGTACGATGCGACAGGTTATCCTACTGTGGCTCGTTCGATCGGAGACTTCGAAATTGAGTTATCTGAATCTTTAGTTTTTGCCAACGACCGATTTTATTGGAGTGGTTTTTTTAAAAATAGTTTTACCGTGGACGGATTTAATTTGGAGGCTACAGGTGATGATTTTAATACATTTATTTTAGAAATAGATACGATGGCGATGGTGCAGGAAGTTCACCTAGTGACGAGTTCTGCTACCGTCTTATTGTCTGAGTTGACGGTGGATATGCAGGGACAAATCTATGGAGGCGGTGCCTTTAATGAAACAGCGATGTTTAACGACGAGACGGAATTAACTGCGATGAATGGATTTGATGGTTTTGTAGGCCCCTTACTGCCACTGATTGTCGGAACGGAAGAAGTATTTTCAACACCCATAAAAATATACCCAAATCCAGCAATGGACTATTTCAGGATCGAAAGTACATTGGATGATCTAGAGGTTCGTGTTTTTACCATGAATGGAATAGAAATTCTAAAGACGAATGAGCGGTTGATAGATTGTCGAAATTGGCCGAGTGGTGTTTATTACTTACAGGTGGTAGGAAATAAAAGTTATTTATTGATGAAAGAGTAACCCATTAGCAAGTTTCACAACTATTTATTTATCATGGGTTTACCCTCAAAAGTTATAGAAACGCTTTTTCACGTTAGCAGGAAAATTGAAGTTGTCCGCCTTCCGTCGGACAGGTTTTTGAGGTTGAGATTGAGGTTGAAAAGTATAGAATTTGGAACAGTCCCAAATCTCAGAGGCAACCTCAATCATCCATCGCCTCCGCCTCCAAATCCGTAAAAGAATCCACAGCGATATTATTGCGAACAAAATTACACCACTTGCAATTCTCTTCTCCACAGCCTTCGTAAAACTCTTGCGCCATGATGCTATCGTAAGAAGTTTTTATCAATGCCTTAACCGTTTGCACTTCTTGACTTGTAAATTCAACGGACTTAATCGTAAAGGCACCTTCGTGATCTGGTTCAAAATAAGCGATGGCACCCTGGCGAGCAAAAAATTCATTTTGTGCCGCTTCGTATAAAAGCTTATAAAAAATAAGCTGTCGCCGATACAATCCTCCATGCGGATTACTTGCTGTAAATTTTCTGAAGCGCGAGTTTGAGGGTCTTCCCGTTTTATAATCAATAATACTAACCGATTGAGATTTTGGCGTAAAATCAATCCGGTCGATCGTTCCTTTAATGGGAACTCCATCAATCTCGGTATTCTTAATATAGTATTCTACTAAAATTTTTTTCGGCCATTCAGAATAGAATTGGTTGTAGTACAACTGAAGATGACTGATTCCCATATCCATCCGCCGCTTAAATTCTGACGAGGTAAAATATCCTCGCTGACGCTGCATTTCAGCTTTAAAATAGACGATTGTTTCTTCTGCAGAAGGCAAGTTTTTTTGTGGATCTAATTCCCGGATTTCAAAAATTTTGCTCAACGCATAATGCATGGCAATTCCGTAAGAAGCCGCCTCACTTTGCACCGCAGGAATCCGTAAAACATGTTCATAATAAAATCCAAGCGGACAACGCAGAAAACTATTCAGACTGGTAACACTGAGCGTAAAGCCTTCCAATAATCCTTCGATAGCGGCTCGATTTTCTTGCTCAATTTTGGGCTTTTCTGTTGTCAACAATAATAATAACTGTGCATCAAACATCACTTCAGGTGCAGGTGATTTATGGATAATTTCCACACTACCATCTGAAAGAATTTCATCTACAAACTGGGTACGTTGTATCGATTTTCCTACGTTGGTTTTTTCTGCGTAAGAAATATGTAGAAACGCTTTTGCTCGCGTCATGGCTACATAAAAAAGGCGTCGTCGTGCTTCCGTAGCATCCGCTTCTCCAGAAAGTGTTACGGTATCTGGCAACTTAAATCGTCGAGAAGCTGCTTGTCGAGAAGGCTCCCACTGATCCTGTACTGCGTCAATCAAATAAACCCGCTGAAACTCTAGCCCTTTCGAACTATGAGCGGTGACCAAATTCACACCATTTTTATGATAGATTGTTTTTTGAATTCTAACGGACAGTCGATTGGCGTCTAGTTTGTTAAATATTTTTAGCAACTCGTCGAGAGTAAGCCGTGGGTTACGGTCGGTTTCTTTTTGTACAAAACTGAAAAAAGTACTGATTACCTGAAGATGCCATTCTTTGTCTTCTTTGCTTAGTAAACTAGCCAATAAACCACTTCGGTTAATGATTTTTTCAATTAAAGTCAGGAGTGGATAGCTACGGTACTGGCCGATTAGTTCATCTAATAGTTTAGAAAATTGGATCACACTACCCACTGCTTCTACGTCTATCGCTCGCAGTTTAAGCTCATCTCCAATCAACGCTCGCCAGGTCATCTCTGTATTTTCTTTTGCCAAATAAAAACTCATTTTGGCGAGGTCATGGGCTGGAATTTCGAGGAAGTCAAGGGAAAGAATTTTGTATAATAAAAATTCTCCACTGTAAGGAGTTTGGTATTCCGTGTTTAAGTATTCTAAGAATAATCTTACGTTTAGAATGAGAGGAAGATCTAAAATATTTATTTGCTTACGCGTATTGTATGGTATTTGTTTTTTTTCTAAAAGGGTAATAATATTTCTTGCTTGTTGGTGTCGCGCGTAGATAATGGCCACCTCTTCCATGGGAAACCCTTCTTTGTAAAGCCGTTCAATTTGACCGACGAGATCGGCTTCTTCTTGAGCGCGGTTTTCGTAAGCGACTATTTCGGGGCGTATTTTAATATCAGCAAATTGCTGATGTTGGGCGGTGAGTATTTTGCTGACATTGTCTAGGCTACGAATAATCCGGTTTTCGTTTCGCTCAATCACTGTGCGAGAACTGTTGAGAATATGTTGAGAAGATCGATAATTTTCTGTTAAGATGACTAGTTTTAGATCTTCTTGATATTGATGATAAAAGTCAACCAAGTTTTTTAAGCGCGCGCCCTGAAATTCAAAAATAGATTGATCATCATCTCCGACAATAAAAACGTTGGGATTATCCCAGTATTGAATCATCGTTTGGAGCACCTGATTTTGGGCACCGTTGGTATCTTGATATTCGTCCACCAAAAAATAGAGATAGCGTTCTTGATAAGTACGGAGTAGTGCTTCGTTTTTTTGAAAAGCGTCTAGCACCCATAAAATCATATCATCAAAATCGTAGCGTCGGGCGCGCTTCATCATGTTGACGTATTTGGGATACAATTGGGCAGCCGCTTTGAGGTACGCCATTTTACTGATTGCCTCATCGTATTTCCATTGTTTTAAATCTCCTTTTTTAAATTCTTTGGTATTGCGCTGATAACGGAAGTCCGGCTGGTCCGGTAGTGAAGTGAGGTAGATGTCTATCTGTTCTAAAAGAAAATCAGGCGACCAGTTTTCGGACTTCATCTTTTTGAATAAATCAAATAAATGCCGTTCGTAATAGTAAACATCATTGCTACGTTGGCGCAAGAGATGATCCGATGGAAGTTGGTCAATTAGTTGTCGCAATAATTCTACTCGTTCTAATTCGCTAAGTGGTTCTAGTTCGTGGCGACCGAAATATTCCATATTTTCCTGAATCACATTATTACAGAAAGAATGGAAAGTGTAGATATGAACTCGATGTGCTTCCGGCCCGATCAGTTCGAGTAGTCGCTCTCGCATAGCAAAGACTCCAGCGTCGGTAAACGTAAGACAAAGAATATTTCCAGGTTGGGTATCGGTATCGCGGAGGATACGACCAATACGGGCGGTGAGGATATGCGTTTTTCCCGTCCCTGGTCCAGCGATCACCATCATTGGGCCATCAATGGACTCTATCGCTGCCATTTGTGCGGCGTTGAGGGAAGTCAGATGACGGGTAAATTTTTCGGTATAGCGTTGGCGTATTTTATTGCGATTATTGGTCGCCATATTTTTTTTTACGAAGATACGTATTTAAGGGCTTTTAGCTGGAGTGTTTGACAGAATTAAATAGGACTAAGGGTTAAGCAATGACGAAAAGTTCCGTGTTGAGACGAGTGTTAGATGTTCCTCTCGGATTTGGTCAGGAGAAAAGCGCTCGAATGAAGTATTCGACAAAGTCAAATAGGGGATTAAATAGAACTAAGTGTTAAGTGATGACGAAAAGTGCCGTTGAGATGAGTGTTAGATTTTCCTCTCGGATTTGCGCATGAGAAAAGCGCTCGAATGAAGTATTCGACAAAGTCAAATAAGGGACTAAATAGAACTAAGTGTTAAGTGATGACGAAAAGTTCCGTGTTGAGACGAGTGTTAGATTTTCCTTCCGAATTTATGCAGGAGAAAAGCGACCAAAGGAAGCGTTCGACTAAGTAAATTCGGAATTAAAGAAAATCTAAAAGCGAGTCGAAACCATAATAATCAACTCAATGATTAGCATGTTTCTCAAACCACTGATCAGATTCAGGACTTTCAGTTTTCATCCATCGGTCCCAGAATGTAAAATAGAGGCCAAAATTATAGCGAAACTGTTTGTGATGTAGATCATGATGAGTGGCACCAATGATCCATTGCCCCAACCAATGTCGATTAAATGCAGCAGGATAAATTTCTATTCCTGCGTGATTAATGGTCGCTGAAATGGTCATGATCATTAAAAATAGTAGGAGCACACTGAGGTGCATGGGCAAAAATATAATCAATACAGGAATCATCAGTGCTTGTAAGATAGACTCGATGGGATGGAATGAAAAAGCGGTAAAGGAAGTGGTTTCGATACTATCGTGATGCCATTTATGGACAAGTCGATAAACTTTTGGCTGGTGCATCCAGCGATGTAACCAGTAGTAATAGGTTTCATGGATAAGCATCGCCAGTAAAAGACTGAGTGGGAGATACCAAATTGGATAAGCAGACCATTCGAGATAAATACCCGTACGACCATCTTGCCAGAGAATCAGTAAAACGGTTCCTGAAATGGCAAAAACGAAGGAAGTAAGAGCGGATCGAAGGATCTCCGTACGTAATTGCTGGATTTCTTTGGGTTTTAAATTAATTACTCTCTTTTTAAATTTTTTGTGAAAAAGCGTATAAAAAATATAGTGGTAAACACCAGAAATGAGCAGATATCGAAAGAAGATAATCAGGAAAGTAGTTATCGTGAAAAGGGAAAAATACCAAGGATCTGTAAAATCAATCGCCAAAAAATCACTCATCTCCGCTTACTAATTTTATTGTTTGAAATAGTACGTTGACGGCTACAACGGTGACGGCCCGTTGTAAAGCTGCGTTTTAGACGATGTTTGGTAGAACGTCCTTGTACTCGCTTGCGCCACATCCGAAAGCTGGAGGGCTTCATCTCTCGTCGCATGATCTCAATGACTTCTTTTTCCGTAACATCAAATTGAAAGGTGATTGCTTCGAAAGGCGTACGGTCTTCCCACGCCATTTCTACAATACGGTCAATATCACGGAGATTAAGCGGTATGCGTTGTTTATCTTCCATATTATTTAAACACCAAAGCGCAAAGCTTGTTTATTAAGTTTTACAACTACTACAAAAATCGGCAAAAATTTAAGGTGCGGAGATGAAAAAAAAAGATTTACCAGAAAAGACATGTCCAGTTTGCCACTTGCCCTTCAAGTGGCGAAAAAAATGGAAAAAAAATTGGCAAAACGTAAAATATTGCAGCGAAAGATGTCGCCGGAACCGATCTAAACAATCAGACGAATTTGACCTTTGAATTTAGCCTGACCTGTTCGGTCAAATCTTCTTGAGTAAGTGGCTTTTTTACAAATCCATTAATGTCTAAAATTTGATTGGCCCGTTGCTGATATTCTGTGCTTAGTTCGGTGGTTAGCATCACAAATAAGGAGTCGGCTTTTTTACTAGGACACAATTTTTCGTATTCCTGTAAAAATTCGAAACCATTCATAACGGGCATATTGATGTCCAAAAGGATTAAATTATTAGACAAAGAGAATAAATCCGGAGTACCGTTAATAAGATCGAGTGCGATGCGACCATCTTCTGCGGACATTACGCGTTCACAAATGTTCCACTCTTGGAGATAGTGTTTATGAAGATAATTAGTGGCATTATCATCATCAATTAATAGAATTGTACCAAACATCGTTAGCAGTTTTATGGAGTGTTAATATTGGAGATATGGCTGCTTACTTTTGTATAACAAAAACGATGCTAATCAATAAATATTTATTAGACTTTATGCTAATTTTGCAAAATTATAAGCACTAGGAGGAATCAGTGCCCTCTAAGATTTCTTTCCCGAGCGTTCGCTATGCTGTTTATTCTTTTTGACAGGATTTTGATGCATTTCGTAATATGATTTTCGCTGTCGAGCTATATCAAGGGCAAGAAAAACGGCATTTCTGAAAGAACTAGGATTTGCAATACCTTTTCCAGCGATATCGTGGGCTGTTCCGTGATCGGGGGAAGTCCTGACACCTTCCAGTCCTGCGGTAAAATTGACCCCATTTCCAAAAGATAAGGCTTTAAAGGGAACCAGTCCCTGATCGTGGTACATTGCCAAAACACCGTCGAATTTTTTATACATTCCATTTCCAAAAAAGCCATCGGCTGGGTAAGGCCCCATGGCGCCAATTTTCTGTTTTTTAGCCTCAATAATGAGTGGACGAATTACTTTTTCTTCTTCCTCTCCAATGACGCCGTCATCACCCGCGTGCGGATTCAGGCCAAGTACGGCGATAGTGGGGCGTTCGATACCAAAATCTATTTTAAGCGTACGATTGAAAATCGAAAGTTTATGCTTGAGTCGTTCTCTAGTAATCAGCGCAGCCACTTCACCCACTGGAACGTGGTTGGTTACTAATCCTACTCTTAGATTTTCACTGCACATCAACATCAGGCTTTCTTTGGTATTGAAGGCATGTGTCAAAAATTCGGTATGACCAGGAAAACGAAATCCAGATAACTGCATCGCTTTTTTATGAATTGGAGCCGTTACTAAGGCGTCAATAACGCCTGCTTTTAGATCGTTGGTTGCTTGATCGAGGGAGAGTCCTGCAAAACGGCCACCCTGTTCAGTGACGCTGCCGATCTCAATTTGCGTATCCTCATTCCAACAGTTTACTACATTGGTTTGATTTTGTTTAAAAGATTCTCCTGGCCCGATGCCTGCAAAACTGAAATCATCCAATGAGATCATATTTTTGTGGTAAGCAACGACTTTAGAAGATCCATAAATTACAGGTAAAAACTTTTCTCTGATTCTCTTATCATCAAGCGTTTTTAGGATAATTTCCAAACCGACACCATTCATGTCTCCAATACTAATTCCTATTTTTATCTTTTCCATAATTTTAATAATTCTTTAAAAAGTCATACACTAATCTGACACCAACTCCAGTTCCTTCTTTAGTGCGATAGCCATCTGCCATTTTAAGATAAGCAGAGCCAGCGATGTCAAAGTGTAGCCAAGGAAAATCAGTAAAATGTTCTAAAAATTTTCCTGCGGTAATCATGCCAGCACTAGGGCCACCAAGATTTTTAATATCTGCAATGTTTGAGTTTAATTGGTTGCGGTATTCTCGCCATAGCGGAAAACGGACTAAGCGTTCGTAAACACGAAAGCCACTCGTTTCCATTTTATGACAAGTCGCACTATCGGCCGTTCCCATATAGGAAATTCCTTCTGGACCGATTGCTCTCGCTGCTGATCCAGTGAGGGTTGCGAAGTCAAGTACCAGTTCTGGTTGATATTTTTTTGCATAATGTAAGGCATCTGCTAAAACTAATCTTCCTTCTGCATCCGTGTTTAGTACTTCGACTGTATCTCCACTATACATTTTTATCACATCTCCCGGAACATAAGCATCCTTACCCGGCCGGTTGTCGGTAGAAGGTACAAGTGCGATGACGTGCAGTGGAAGTTTGTTGGCAGCAATGGCCACCATCGATCCGATAACGGTGGCGGCACCTCCCATATCACTTTTCATAAAATCCATGGAATTAGCCGTTGGTTTGAGACTTACGCCTCCAGTATCGTATACGATTCCTTTTCCGACCAGTACAATTGGTTTTTTATTTTTTGTCTTTGTCGGTTTCCATTCTAAAATAGAAAACGTAGGTGGATCATTACTTCCTCGATTGACGGCTAGTAGACCCCCCATTTTTAATTTTTCAATTTTCTTTTTATTGAAAACCGTTACTTTGAAACCATACTTTTTACCAAAGATCCGGGCTTGATTGGCCAGTTCGGGAGCAGTTAGAAAGGATAATGGTTCGTTTACTAAATCACGAGCGTGAAAAGTCGCATTAATAATATGTTGAAGTTCTTTTATTTGGGCTGTCGACAAATCCTCCTCCATCACTTTGATGGATTTTAGACATTTTTCTTTTTCGGATCGATCCTTAAAGTATTTTATAAATTGATAATTTCCCAACGCTAGCCCTTCTACAAAATCTTTCAGCATATTGACCGGATGGACGTTGGAAATAACGACCGATTCAATTTTATAGTGATTAATGGTGGTCAGTAAATCATTACCTGCTAGACGAGCATCTTCGCGGCAGAGCGATTCACTGTCTGTTCGGTAGGCAGGTGCTTGGTTTGAGTTTAGAAACTGGACGATGAGGCTCCCCTTTTGACGAGGAATAAAAACGGAATTGATATCCTTTTTTGCGGCTTTTTTTATGTATTCAGCACCTTCCTTATTGAGCATTTCAGTAGCCCAGTCGAGTTTTTTACGATCTGTCAAGAGGACGAGTGTATCCGTTGACTTTATCGACTTTGTTACCGAAATATTGGTATTCATCCGTTTTATTTAAAATTAAGGGCTATTTTGCCAATAAGTTTAGCGTTCATTCACTTAATTCACAAAGATAACTAAAACTTGAAGGCAAAAAAATCCTACGGTCAACACTTTCTTACCAACGAAGCAATTTGTATGGAAATCGCTGATAGTCTAGCAAAAATAGACGATTATCCACTAATTATTGAAGTGGGCCCAGGTCAAGGTATGTTGACAAAATATTTATTAAAAAAAGAACCAGAGCTCATTGTGGTGGAAGCAGATCGGGACATGGTAAGATTTTTACAAAATAATTATCCTGAGTTAAAAGAGCAGATTGCGCCAGCTGATTTTCTAAAGTTGGATTTGTCGCACTTGAGTTCAGGACGTAGTTTTGGATTGATTGGCAATTTTCCTTATAATATATCTTCGCAAATTTTATTTAAAATGCTGGAACATAAAGCATTGATTCCAGAAATGGTAGGCATGTTTCAGAAGGAGGTTGCGCAGCGGGTTATATCGGGACCAGGGAGTAAAGTGTATGGTGTAATCAGTGTGTTAATCCAGGCCTATTATTCAGGGGAATATTTGTTCGATGTTGGACCAGAAGAATTTAATCCCCCCCCTAAAGTACAATCCGGTGTAATTCGATTAACACGAAAGAAGAATCAGGATCTGGGGTGTGACTATGCTTTGTTTCGTAGAGTAGTCAAGCAGGCATTCAGTCAGCGACGGAAAATGTTGCGCAATACCATGAAGATGTTTTTAAAGGGTGATCCATTACTAGAGGGAGAACTATTCAAGCAAAGACCTGAGCAATTATCAGTGGAGGATTTCGTAGCACTTTCTAATCTGATCGCAGAACGAATAGAGCAATGAAGAACGTCAATAAGAATTTCCTAGCTTGGAACTAAAAAGCATAAAATCTGTTGAAAGAAAAGAAATTATATTTATCGAAGTTATTCAACAACTTCATCAATACAAATAGTAAAAAATGAGTTTAGAAACCAAAATCATAACTGATTTAAAGGCGGCTATGAAGGCCAAAGACAAAGTAAGTTTACGTGGTATTCGTGCCATCAAATCAGCATTAATGCTTTTAAAAACAGACGGTAATGGCACAGAAATTACCGAACAAGCAGAAATTGCATTATTACAAAAAATGCTAAAGCAGCGAAAAGAATCTCTTTCTATCTACACGGAGCAAGGGCGTGAAGAGCTAGCTGCGACGGAAAAGGAAGAAATAGCGATCATCGAAAGATACTTACCAGAGCAAATGGACGAAGCTGCCCTAGAAAAAGTTATCGGAGAAATCATCGAAAAGACGGGTGCTAGTTCTATGAAAGATATGGGTAAGGTGATGGGTATGGCCAGCAAACAGCTCGCCGGTCAGGCAGACGGTAAAGCGATTTCTGGGGTGGTGAAAAAACTATTGAGCTAGTAGGAATTTCGTTTCGAGTCATTCATGAATTTTCTTTAATGTTGAGTTTGTTTCGAGTCACTTTTAAATTTTCTTTAATTCCGAATTTACTTAGTCGAACGCTTCTTGCAGTCGCTTTTCTCCCGCGCAAACTCGGAAGAAAAATTTAACGTTCCTCTCAACACATACACATACACAAATATGGGTCGCGGCTGCCAGCCGCGACCCATATTTTTAAAAATCCGCACATCCGCACATCAAATCATCCGCAGCGGTTCCAACTCCTCAAAGATCTCATCTAGCTCCTCAAAAGATTTCAGCCCTACTTTTTCTTCTTCGCCACCTGCTAGGTTTATTCCTAACGGTTGAATCTCTGTTGTAATTTCTTCCAGTGAATAAGTATGGAAGTCCGTTCGAATAAAAATGGGAAACTGTTTTGCCAGATTATTTAGCCAGGTAATGGAAAATTTTTCTCGAAAATTATTAATAGAAGCATTTTTCTCAAAATCTAGCACAAAATAATTTACGGCCTCATTGGATGTTAAGATATGCGTCAATTCTTCGATTGTTAGATATGCTTCCATTACAATACTCATAAACAAAGGAATAGAAATTTCAAGTGCAGACAAATTTGCAAATCTTGAAACCTCCACAGCGTCAAGATTCAATAAGTCGACGGATTGATGGATGAGTTCAATATCAAGGCCACTGAATTTTCCTACCATTTTGGGGCCTTCTACCCACTCTTTAATAGCCGCCATTTGGGCAGGTGCGACGACATGATCTTGTCCTGGTTCAAGGCCAAATTCTAGCCATTCTACGCCCCAAGCAGCAAAATATCTGGCATCTGTGAGATTGGTAATTTGGCTAGCTTTTATTTGTGGATTATACATTTATCTAGTGTTCAGTTTTGTATTGAATTGATTTTATAAAATTTTATTTGTAGCTTAATAAACTATAAATTGATTTGTAGCGTTAGAAGAAAGTAAGAAAGAAACAAACAAAGTTGAAAGATATTGGGCATAATATTTGCCTTTTTGATAATAACGCATAACATACATACCTTTTCCTCCCTACACAACCAACTAAGTTTTCAACAAAGTTTTCCTTTCGAAAATCATATAGTATCTTAGGGACCGTAAAAGTAATCAAACTCTTGCACGGACTAAAATTCTATATACAATGAGTAATGAAAATTATGTTGAACAAGTTTATTTTTTAACGAAAAAAATTCCTGTTGGAAAAGTAACCACTTATGGTGCAATTTCGAAATTTTTGACCCTTGGTTCTGCCCGTATGGTAGGCTGGGCGCTAAACAAAAGCTTTACAGCTGAGAATGTTCCTGCCCACAGAGTCGTAAATCGAAAAGGTGAATTAAGTGGACGTAATCATTTTGCAACACCTACTTTGATGCAGGAATTATTAGAAAAAGAGGGAGTCGTAGTAAAGGATAATTGTGTGGTTTCTTTAACAACCCATTTTTGGGACCCAAACTTAGAACTTGATGACTATTTTCACTAAGTAGTTTGCTGTATAACATATACGGCAGGCTAGATTTAAAACCAAATGGTTGCTCCTGAGGAGAACTATTAAATCCTGTTGGCATATGAATACGCAAAGAATTAGTCTAATTGTAGTGAGTATTTTATTAATTTTTATTGGGACCAGTTCTACCACCACTGATACAATTTATTGGAGTGAAGATTATAAATTGACTTGGAATGATTTTAAAGGTCAGCCTGATTATAATATCCAAAGCATCTCAGCCCTCTCCTCTTCTGGGCTCATGCACTCCAAGGGATGCAAAAATGGCAAACTTAATTACGAAGTCCTTTCTTATTTTGAAAAAAAGGAAAGTTGGGTAAAAGCGGAAGCTTATACCGATCACCACCTTAAACATGAACAAATTCATTTCGATATTACCGAATTATATGCTCGTAAACTAAGACGGGCACTTGCTGAGCAAGAGTTTAAATGTGGGCAAGAGGTCGCTTTTGAACACTATGTTAAGAAATTTATTGAAGACTGGCATCAGGTTCAACACAATTATGATGCTACTTCACGTCATAGTATCAACCGCGAGGTACAGGCAGAATGGTCTCAGCGAATCGAAATTGAACTGCTTTTACTGGACGAATACCGTAGCCGATAGCTAAACTAGCGGTAAATAAGAAATAAACTCTTATTCATACAATATGTATTTGTTAAAATAAGTTAAATGGATGTTCATCACTAATTAATTATCTAAACTAAAAAGCTTATATGAAGCAAAAATTTACACTAAACCATTTGATTAAATACATTTACAAAGAAACAACGGTAGCCGAAACACTGGAAATTAACGAAGCACTCTTAAAAGACTTCCAATTATACCAGCAGTATCAGGAATTGTTGTTCGCGCAACGTCAGCTGCCTAAAGTAAAATTTGATGCTAAAACGAGCACGCTCAACAGCATCCTTAGTTACAGCAAGCAAGCGACGTTGGAAACACATTAATGTTGTTTCGAGTCACTTTTAAATTTTCTTTAATTCTGAATCTGCTTAGTCAAACGCTTCCTACGGTCGCTTACTTCTTGCGCAAATTTGGGAGGAAAATTTAACTTCACGCTCAACGAATGTATTAATCGAAGAGAAAGCCCTTTACACGCATTGCATGTAAAGGGCTTTTAGATTTATTTCGAGTCACGTTTAAATTTTCTTTAATTCCGAATTTATTTAGTCAGGACGCTTCCTTCGGTCGCTCTCTTCCTGCATAAATTCGGAAGGAAAATTTAACGTTCCTCTCAACGAGGAAGGAGGAATTTCTGCGGATGTATTGATTAATGAGATGTTTTTCCAACTTGTTCTCCAATCAATACCAATCCTTCCAGCGTCAGATGTTTATTTTTTTGATCAAATACCCCTTCTAAATCTTCCAACGTTTCTAACAATCCCCCAGTAGCGATGACCTTGATGTCCTTTCCTAGTTCTGCTTCTATCCTTTCTAGAAGATATCGCACCATGCCAGTATAGCCAATGGTAACGCCAGCTTGAATGGCTTGAATGGTATTTTTACCCAAGACTGTTTTTGGAACTTCCAGAGGAACTTGTGGTAACTGTGCCGTATGTTGTAACAAAGATTTGACCGCTGTTTTCAAACCTGGTGCAATAGCCACCCCCGCCAGTTTTCCATCATCCAAAACACTGGTGAAAGTCAAAGCCGTACCAAAATCTACGATCACACACTTTTGTTGAAAGATATGATAAGCGGCGACGGCATTGGCGACGAGATCTCCTCCAATTTCTATTTTGTTAACAACCTCAATATCCAATTGGTCATAAATTTCTGCGTTGACGATAACCAATGGTTTATCAGTAAGCTGATGGAGTGCCGCAGCGATTTCTGCGGTCAGATCAGGTACGACACTACTGAGTACTATCTGTTCGATGTCAGTAGTTTTTACGCGAGCTTCCAGAAATTCAGAAGCAATTCGATAAGACCAGACTTGTCGATTCATGGCATCAGTAGAAGGCATCCGCCAGATATGTTTTTGGGTACCGTCTTGATAAATACCTAGCACCGTATCCGTATTACCACAATCAATGACTAAAACCATGCGTATTTATTTTATTGTTTTTAGTAAACATTTTTTAGCTTTAATAGATGTTAGAATAGCGTTTTTAAATAACTTCTAAAGATCCACCGTAAAAATAGATAACTATGTCGAATACTCCATCAGAAATTCAGGTCTTTCCCATTAATAAAGTACGGGAGGCTTTTCCAGCCTTGTCAAGAATGTACAAAAATAAGCCATTGATTTACTTGGATGGTCCAGCGGGTTCGCAAGTGCCAAAGTCAGTCATTTCGGCGATTAGTAGATACTATGAACAATCCAATGCCAATAGTCATGGACATTTTATCACGAGCCAAGAAACGGATCAGATAATTGATCAAACCAGAGAAAAAATAGCCACTTTTTTAGGTGCAGAAAAGCCTGAAACCATTTCTTTTGGTTCCAATATGACTACCTTAAATTTTGCTTTGGCTCGTTCCATAGGACGTTATTTTCAGCCGGGAGACGAAATCATTATTACGCAGTTGGATCACGAAGCTAACCGAGGACCCTGGCTTTCATTGCGAGAGCATGGTATTATCGTACGGGAAATACGATTACAAGAAAATGGTACCTTGGATTACGATCATTTTGAATCTTTACTGAATGAAAGAACCAAATTGGTGGCAATCGGCTATTCGTCCAATATTTTGGGAACTGTCAACCAGCTTGCTAAAGTCCGTAAAATGACCTATCAATATGGTGCTTGGATGTTGGTAGATGCCGTACATTATGCACCTCATTTTTCAATAGATGTGCAAGCATTGGGTTGTGACTTCTTACTTTGCTCCGCTTATAAATTTTATGGTCCGCACGTAGGATTTTTATATACTCGTCCTGGACTGTTAGACCAATTACCGACAGACCGTCTTCGCACACAATATCAACAAGCACCTCATTCCATCGAAACGGGGACGTTTAATCATGCGGCGCTCGCCGGCGTCTGTGCAGCTATTGATTTTATCGCAAACTTAGGTGAAGGAAAAACGCTGAGAGCGCAATTAGTCAATGCCATGCACGCTATTCAAATCAAAGAATACCAATTAGCTGAAAGGTTATATGAAGGACTGAAAAAAATAAAACATCTGCAAATACAAGGGCCAAGCTTTTATCATAAACACCGAGCTCCTACTATCTCTTTTTTACATAAAGAAAAAACTGCTTCTACCGTTTGTCAAGCATTAGCCGATCATGGAATTTGTGCTTGGAATGGTCATTTCTACGCCATCCGAGCTATCGAAGTAATGGGACTTTTAGAACAAGGAGGCCTCACCCGAATGGGCATTAGTATTTATAATACGGAAGAAGAAATTGATCGAACTTTAGAAGTCCTTGAGGAAATATGATCTCCTAAGATTTTACCAGCATAAAAACCCCTAACTTCGTTGAAATCTTTCGTTGAGAGGAAAATTTAAGAGCGACTCGAAATAAAATCATTTAAACGACCAATCATACTTATTGATACCTTTGACGGCTTCTGTTAGTAAAGCAATTGTAGCCAAAATATCTTTTTTGTTGGCCATTTCAATAGTCTGGTGCATATTACGTAAAGGAATCGAAATTGCTCCAGCGATAGAACCATTTTTTCCATAGCGTTGCAAGGCAGCGGTATCTGTTCCGCCGGCAGGAAGCACTTCTGGCTGCCATTTAATCTTTTTCTTGTCTCCTAATTTTTTTAGATAATTGACCATGCGATAATCGCAGATCGTAGAACCATCTTTGATTTTAATGGCAGCTCCCATCCCTAGCTTGGTGATCTTTTCGTGCCCTTGAGCACCTGGAACATCAAACGCAATGGTAACATCCAGTCCAAAACCGAAATCTGGATTAATCCGATGGGCAGCAGAGATGGCGCCTCGCAAGCCAACCTCTTCTTGGACGGTGAATACTGCGTATAAGTCGTAAGGAATTTTTCGACCTTTTAGTTTTTTAAGTGTTTCTAATAAAATATAAACGGACAAGCGGTTGTCCATAGATTTAGAATTGATACATTCTCCCATTTCGATCAGTTCACGTTCGCGAGTAACGGGATTTCCGATGGACACCATCTTTTTAACTTCTTTAGCCGGACGTCCAGTGTCGATATAATATTCGGAAATAGGAATTGGTTTACCCCTTTCTTCTGTAGACATCAAGTGAATAGGTTTGCAACCCATCACGCCAATAATATCTTTCGTTCCGTGGACAATTACACGTTGAGAAGTCAGTGTTTTAGGATCAAAACCACCGAGCGGTTGAAAGCGAATGAAGCCTTCATCATCAATATGACTAACCATAAATCCGATCTCATCCATATGTGCGGCCACCATCACCCGTTTGTCTTCTGTTCCTTTCTTTACAGCAATGACATTACCCATCGCATCCGTATAGATTTCATCGGCCAGTCCTTTTACTTCATTGAGAACGAGTTCGCGGATTTTTTGCTCAAATCCAGGAGCACCTGGCGTTTCGCAGATTTTTTTTAATAACTTTATATCAACCATGTAATAGGTAATTTTTTTGCAAAGATAGGGTTTCTATAGTGAAAAAGAAATGTTGAGTTCTCGGTTGTTTTTTCTACCAATAGAATATACGGTCATTCTTGTTAAATTTACACTTTAAACAACTTCTCATTTAGACTTTTACAAAAACAAATTAATGACCGCACATATTCTAACGATTGGAGATGAAATCCTAATAGGGCAGATTATCGATAGTAATTCTGCTTGGATGGCAGAACAACTCAATTTACAAGGTATTCGGGTTACTAAAATAATTTCTATCAGTGATACGGCAGAAGCCATTCGGGAAGCATTAGATGATTCCTTTGCCAAGACAGATTTGATTCTGATGACTGGTGGACTAGGCCCGACGAAAGATGATATTACTAAAAAAACCTTAGCCGAATACTACGGAGTGGGCATGTCTTTTCATGAAGCATCCTTTGAGCGATTAAGTAACATGTTTGCCCGCTGGGGAAGAGCAACCACGCCCGCACATCGCGAACAGTGCTATATGCCAGATAACGCGAAAATTTTAACAAATAAAGCGGGGACTGCTCCGGGTATGTGGTTTGCTACGGGAGGAAAAATAGCCGTATCCATGCCTGGTGTTCCTTATGAGATGAAGTATCTGATGGAGCATGAAGTACTTCCATTGATTGCTTCCACCTTTCCGGGAAAACCTATTATCCACCGTACTATTCTGACGATTGGAGAAGGCGAATCTAGAATTGCCCATCGAATACAAGATATCGAAGAAAATTTACCACCTCACATCAAGCTAGCCTATCTTCCGAATTTAGGACAGGTACGCTTGCGGTTGTCGGCTACTGGAGATGATTTAGTGGAGCTAAAAAAGGCATTAGATGCACAAGTTGCACTAATTGAAACTAGGATTCCCGAATTTATTTTTGGTTATGAAAAAGATACTATAGAAAAGGTGATGGGAGCCTTATTAGTAAAAAATAAAAAAACAATTGCTACGGCAGAGAGTTGTACAGGAGGACTAGTAGCTCATCGCATTACGAGCATCCCTGGTTCCTCTACTTATTACGAAGGAAGTGTAATTGCCTACAGTTACAAACTCAAAGAAAAACTATTAAACGTTTCATCAGAATTGCTCAACACCCATGGTGCCGTGAGTGAACAAGCAGTAAAAGCGATGTTGAAGGGATTATTAGAAAATTTAGGAACTGATATTGGTATCGCGATTTCTGGAATTGCTGGTCCTGGAGGAGGAACACCCGAAAAACCTGTGGGAACGATCTGGATTGCGGTAGGAGATAAAAATAAGACAAACACCTTGAAACTACAGCTCGGAAAAAGTCGTTCTAATAACATCAAATATACCGCCACAAAGGCTTTGGATATGGTTAGGCATTTTCTATTGGAAAACGCCTAGATTTAGGTGTCAAAAAGCGTGAATCCAGTGGTCTTATAAAAAATATCATTATTTGTTTATTTTTGTGGTGTAAATACAACCAAATTAATCAAAGATCAAATTAACAAAACAATGGCTAAGGTAGAATTGGTAATGCCCAAGATGGGAGAAAGTATAATGGAAGCTACCATTTTAAAATGGCATAAGCAGGTGGGCGATCAAGTAGAGATGGACGAAACAATTTTGGAAATTGCTACTGATAAGGTAGATACGGAAATTCCTGCCCCTATGGCTGGAACTGTTTTGGAAATTCTACATCAGGTAGACGAAGTAGTTGAGGTTGGAAAAATTATCGCCATTATCGGTACGGAGGCAACCGCAGATACAGCTCCTTCTCCTACGATTAAAGAGGCTCCAGCAGCGGTCAATGGACATGCGGCTAAATCAACTAATCCTTCGCCAAAAGCAACGCCAGCTACGACTAGTACCAGCACGACACCAGTTAAAACAGTATCTACCAATCATGCGAATAATGGAACGCGCTTTTATTCACCATTAGTGAAAAATATTGCTAAAGAGGAAAATGTAGCGATGGCTGAACTAGAAAGCATCAATGGTTCTGGTAAGGATGGACGAGTAACTAAAAAAGATATGTTGCAATACTTAGAAAATCGTCAACAGTCTACTCACCAAACCGCTGCTCCAACCAGTATTAGTGCACCTGTGGCTCATAGCAATGGTGCTGCTAATATTCAAAGTGGAGGAGATACGGAAATTATTGAGATGGATCGAATGCGAAGGTTGATTGCTGACCACATGGTCAATAGCAAACATACTTCTCCCCACGTGACGTCTTTTGTAGAAGCAGATGTAACTAATCTTGTAAACTGGCGTAACCGAGTTAAAGGGCCTTTTCAAAAGAAATACGGTGAAAAAATTACTTTTACTCCGATTTTTGTAGAAGCTGTTGCTAAAGCTATTGGTGATTTTCCAATGATTAATGTATCCGTAAACGGAAATCAAATTATTCGGAAAAAATCAATCAATGTTGGAATGGCAACTGCACTTCCTTCTGGAAACCTGATAGTGCCGGTAATCAAGAATGCCAATCGACTCAACTTACTGGGGCTTGCTCAGTCGGTAAATGATCTAGCCAACCGAGCACGAAATAATAAGCTCAAGCCAGAAGATGTACAGGATGGAACTTTTACCTTAACCAATGTGGGTACCTTCGGTAATGTGATGGGTACGCCGATTATTAATCAACCACAAGTAGCTATCATGGCTGCGGGCGCTATTCGCAAAAAACCAGCTGTAATGGAAACGGAATACGGTGATGTAATTGCTATACGACAAATGATGTTTCTATCCTTATCCTATGATCACCGGGTAGTGGATGGATTCCTCGGCGGCTCATTTTTACGAAAAGTAGCTGATTATCTAGAAGGATTTGATGATCAACAAACGATTTAGATTTTTGGTAAAAGAGACGCTTCTATTTTAACCATGACTTTATGAAAAGTAAATTGTTGTTTCTATTTCTGTGTTTTTTGTTTAATGTGTCCCCTGCACAGGCACAGAAGTCTGCAAAAAAATTAAAGGTATCCGCCGAAAATTATTATAAACGTCATAAGTATGCGGAGGCCTATAATCTTTTTTCTAAGTATACACGTCTGAAAAACCCTGATGCTGCCACGATGTTAAAGATTGGAATTTCTGCCTATCATGCCAATCGCCTAACAGAAGCCATCCGGTATTTTGAATCGATCATTAATAACGAGAAAAAACCTGACCAGACCGTTTATTACGCTTTGGCTCGGGCTTATCACCAACAGCGAAAATTTAAAGACGCTATTCGCCAGTATAAAAAATATCTGGAAACCACTAAGTTTGATGATCGTCGTCGAGAACACGTAAAAGATAATATTTTACGATGTGCCAGCGGCCTAAATTTATCTTACGTAGACGAGCAGGCGGTCGTAGAAAATATGGGGACCAAAGTAAATTCAGAGGCAGATGATTTTGGACCAGTACTAAGTCCTAATTATAATAATAAACTTTATTTTTCCTCTAATCGAAAAGGAAGCGTAGGAGGTAAAAGGAATGCAGAGGGCTATCCAGATGAGCAGTACGGAAATTATAGTTCAGATATTTATTCTACCATTATTATCAATGGAGAATGGAATTCTACCACGCCATTACCTTCCTTAATTAATAGTGTGCGCAACGAAGTATTATTGGATTTCAATGATGACGGTCAGGTTTTATTCTTCTATAAGGGATTAAAAATGAATGGTGGTGAAGTGCTAGTTGATTCATTTAGCACAGAAGATAAAAATGAATTATTTGCTCCTAAAATGGATACGCCAATGGTTGCTGGAAAAGGAGATGAATCTCCCTATTTTTTCAATGATTCAACCATGCTTTTCAGTAGTAATCGGGAAGGTGGCTTGGGAGGAAAAGATATCTACATTAGCACACGTAAGAATGGATACTGGACGGTTCCTAAAAATCTTGGAACGGTCATTAATAGTCATTACGACGAAGTAAGTCCGTTTTTATCGATGGATGGAAGGACATTGTATTTTAGCAGCAATCGCCCAGAAAGCATCGGTGGTATGGACATTTATCGAGCCCGTTACAACGATGGAAAGCAAGCATGGGAAACGCCAGAGAATATGGCCTGGCCAGTTAACTCGCCTGCTGATGACCGAGACTTTCGTCTGTCACCCAATGGGTTGGAAGGATATTTTTCTTCAGATCGCAAATCAGGTAATGGAGGCTTTGACCTTTATACAGCCTATTTCAAAAGCCAATTATATGAGCAGTCCGTTACTTCCAATCCTTTGGTATTTACGATGGTTCCTGCCTATCGACAGCAACAGCAAAGTGCTGGAGTGGTTTTTGAATCTTCCGAAAATTTTCCAACCAAGTCTTATCCATCTACTGTGAATTTCCCCGAATCTGCTACTACAGTGGTGGAGGTAAATCCAATCAATTATCGTAATGATGATGATATTTTAAGCACGGATAATCTGGAAAAAATTAATGAGGTAGTGCGTATAATGAACGAATATCCTCAGTTAAAAGTCATGTTAACTACCCACTCTGATGGTAATGACCCCGCGGAATTCGATTTATTTTTCTCGATCAAAAGAGCCGAAAAAGTAGCGGCTTATTTACAAGAGAAAGGCATCAATGCTTCTAATATTCACCTCAAAGGAATGGGGGCTGTCAATCCCGCTGCCAAGCAACAAACAGAAGGAGGGACGAGCATCATGGCAGAAAAAATAAATAGAAGAATTGATTTTGAAATATTTAATGCCGCTGGACTTCCACTACAAATTGTCAACAAAGGACCTGTGGTCAGTAAATTTTTGGAAGATCAGCGTGGAATCATGTATAATCAGGCGATCAAAGGCCTTTCTTATAAAGTACAGATTGGTTCATTGGCACAACGTTACAAAGGATCGATTCTATTGGAATATCGACAACCACTCATAGAATCAGTTTTTAACGATAAAAATTATAAATATTCCGTTGGATTATTTCAAAATTTCTATGGCGCAGAACAACTTCGTAAAGAATTGGTGGTCAGAGGGTTAACCGACGCATTTGTTGTTCCTTATATCAATGGAGTAAGAGCCTCTGTAAGTGATTCTAAAATATATGCTGCTGCTTATCCGGATTTACTAAATTTTCTGGCACAAACCAAACAAGATTAGTTACCTTTGGGGCTTTTCTCAACAGAATGATACGAATGAAAAAAATTGCATTCCTAAAAGAAAGTCTCAAAAATTTAAAAACCGTTGGTACTGTAACTCGTAGCTCAAAGTATGCTTGCAAAGCCATGATTGCACCGGTGAATTTTGCCAATGCCAATGTAATTGTTGAATTAGGCGCAGGTGACGGGGTGATTACAGAGCATATCATTAAGGCGATGAAGCCTGACGCTATTTTGCTTTCCTTTGAAGTCAATCCTCTATTTTGTGAAAAAATCCGAGAGATCAAAGATCCTCGATTGCACGTGATTGAAGATTCCGCAGAACATCTCGAAAAATACCTTAAACAGCATAATCTAAAAGAAATCGATTACGTAATATCGGCTATTCCTTTTGTTTCGCTGCCCGACGAATTAGGCTACTCCATCGTAGGTGAGTGTAGAAAATTTTTAAAAGAAGGTGGTCTTTTTATTCAAATCCATTACTCTTTATTAGCTAAAAAGATTTACCAAAAAGTATTTGGGAATGTAAAAATTAATTTTGAGCCACTCAATATTCCACCGGCTTTTGTATTGATTAGTAGCAAAAAATCTGATTAAGAAATAGACTTTATTCTAATGCCTGAGAATATTTTTGATTCTGAAGATCAACAGGCGTATTGGTCGGCCCGATACGACGAAGCACGGACGGGGTGGGATATCGGTTATCCATCTACGCCACTCAAAACCTATATCGATCAACTAACAGATAAAAATATCCGTATCCTTATCCCCGGAGCGGGTAATGCCTACGAAGCCGCTTATCTATTTGAACAAGGATTTTTAAATACGGTAATTCTGGATATTTCCCCTATCCCTCTGGAATCGTTTGGTCAGCGGTTTCCAAAATTTCCAAAACAACAACTTGTTCACGAAAACTTTTTTTCCTATCAGGAGCAATTTGATTTGATTATAGAGCAAACCTTTTTTTGTTCCATGCCACCCTTGCCAACCAATCGAGCAGCTTACGCCGCACAAATGTCTAAGCTGCTAAAACCGGGCGGAAAATTAGTAGGACTTTGGTTTGATATTCCGTTGACTGGAGATCTGGTAAAAAGACCATTTGGTGGTACGAAAGAAGAATATTTGACGTATCTCGAGCCGTATTTTTCTGTAAAAACATTTGCTCCCGCCTACAACTCAATTCCTCCACGGGCAGGTAATGAACTTTTCGGAATTTTTATTAAAAAATAACTTAAAACATAGACGTTGCTGGATATAACTCGTGGGTATCATCAAGACCAAGTGCATACGTAAAACCGGGCTGTAAACTATACGCACCATAGGCACCATCTTTTCTGAGCGCAATAAATCCAACTTGTAAATCACTAATATCTTTGTGTTTGGCTTTGATGCGCAAACAAACAGATCGGCAGGCCTCTTCGGGACTTTGTCCATGTCGCATAGCTTCGACGACCATCGCACTGCCAGCCGTTCTAATGACGGCCTCTCCGAGTCCCGTAGCGGCGGCAGCTCCTACTTCGTCGTCTACGAATAAACCAGCGGCGATCAACGGCGAATCGCCCACTCTTCCGTGCATTTTCCAAGCCGCCCCGCTGGTGGTGCAAGCACCTGCTAGATGACCGTGTGTGTCCAGTGCGAGTGTACTGATGGTATCGTGATTTTCAATATTTATTTTGGGTTTATAAATACCCGTTTTTAGCCATTCTTCATATTTTTTTCTAGAAGGTTCTGTTAGAAGATTTTCTTCTTTAAATCCCATTTCAAGGGCAAACTGTTTGGCTCCAGCTCCGACAATCATAATATGTGGTGTCTCTTCCATCACCTTCCGTGCCACGGCAATAGGATTTTTAATATCCCGTAAAAAGGCGACCGAACCACATTGTCCATCACCTTTCATAATACAAGCGTCGAGGGTCACGACGCCCTCTCGATCTGGAAATCCACCCAATCCCACCGTTTGTACTTTGGGATCATTTTCAACGATGATGACACCTTTTTCCACCGCATCCAACGCCGTACCATTATTTTTTAGAATATCCAATCCGACTTTATTAGCGGCCATCCCATGATCCCAAGTAGAGATGATGATGGGTTTGGTCACCAAATTTGTCGGAGGATTTTGTCCTTGACAACTGTAAGCTGTGCCCGCAGATAAGGCACCTAAGCCAAGCGTAGTGGTTTTGAGGAAGGCTCTTCGTTTTTGTGGCATGTGGGAAGGGTTTGTTGATAATTTTTTGGCAATTAACCGATGAAAGTAGCTCAAAACAACGACCCCTGCGTCGCAAAACTCATTGGGTTTTCCAACTCCAATAATTTTCGTTTCATTTCTAGGCCGTAGTAATAACCGTGTAGCTTTCCATTTTTGGCGATGACGCGATGGCAGGGGACGACGATGGGGAGTGGATTGTTGCGATTGGCTTGTCCTACCGCGCGCATTTTATTGGCATCACCAAGTGTGCTGGCAATGGCAGAATAACTAGTCGTATGACCGTAAGGGATGGTAATTAATTCTTGCCAGACTTCTTGGTGGAAAGCAGGTGCGTCTCCGAAATTTAGTTTTAGGTCAAATTCTTTTCGACGGCCATTAAAATATTGGGTGAGTTGACGTACGGCTTCCTTGAGCGGCGCTGGAACTATTTGTTTTGGCAATTCCTTTTTTGCTGTCAGTTGAATAGACTGTACACCATTTTCATCTCCGGTAATTTTAAAAATACCAAAAGAAGAGGCACAATACGCTACGGGAAGATCTACCATCGGTCAAATTTTGTTTTTCTTTTTCGTTCTTGCATACGATCGTGATGTCCGCCAAATCCGACATTTTCATTAGAATCGAATCTAAAAAAGGATAATATTTTTTGCCACCAAGTTTTCGGCGGTCGGGATTTCTTACCAAATGCTTGTCTTTCCATATTGATTTATTGATGTCTTTCTTTTAAGACAAATAAGACGTCTTCCAGTTCAAAATCTTTAGCGGTCAATAATACAAGGTAATGATACAGCAAATCTGCGGCTTCTCCAAGAAAAAGCGCTCTATTGTCATCTTTGGCTTCAATGACTAATTCTACCGCCTCTTCTCCCACTTTTTGGGCAACTTTATTAATCCCTTTTTTTAAAAGACTAGAGGTGTAAGAAGTGTCTGAGGGATTGTTTTTTCGATCTTGAATAATGGATGCTAGATGCTTAAGAAAATTCTTATCTATATTTTTTTTGTTAAAACAAGTATCCTGACCGGTGTGACAAACGGGACCGAGCGGTGTAGCGGATACGAGCAGTGTATCTTTGTCACAATCCATTTTGATGTCTTTAACCTCCAGAAAATTGCCAGACGTTTCACCTTTGGTCCATAATCGTTTTTTAGTGCGACTATAAAAACAGACTTTTTTTTCTGTTTTGGTTTTTTCAAAAGCTGCCTCATTCATATAACCGAGCATGAGTACATTGCCGGTTTGATGATCTTGAATGATGGCAGGAATTAGGCCGTTTCCTTTTTCAAAGTCTAAATCTGTTGACAAGATATTATTCATAAATATTTCTTTTATTGCTATATATGTTTTATCTTTATTAGGTTGAATATTGAATTTTTTAACTTCAAAATAATTTAAAATGGAAACTTCTTATCCACTCGATGATAATTTTACGACCAGTGGCGTAGTTATTACCGAAGAAATCAAATCCTATCTTTACGAAACGGCAAAGTGGGGTAAATTTTTAAGTATTGTCGGTTTTATCTTTCTTGGCTTAATGGTTCTTGGTATTTTATCCTTTCTCGCACTCGGTGCCTCTCTTTTTTCTGAACTCGGTGACGCGGGTGCTATGGGAGGAATGGGTATGACCTTCATGATACTTATTTATGGTCTTTTCATTGCCTTGTATTTTTTTCCTACGTTATACCTCTATCGGTTTTCTACCAAAATGAGAACGGCACTGGATGCTAATGACCAGCAGTCGTTATCAGAATCATTTATGAACATGAAATCTGTTTTTAAATTTTGGGGAATATTTACTGCCATCATCATTGGTTTTTATGTGCTTATGTTTATACTAAGTATCGTCTTTGGAGGCATCGGAGCTTTCATGTAAAAACCTTATAAGCGTACCGGAATCTGTTGATCTGCTAGATATTTTTTCAGATCACAGATTTCTATCTCTTTAAAATGAAAAATACTCGCTGCCAAACCGGCGTCTGCTTTTCCACGGGTAAAAACGTCGTAAAAATGCTCCATATTTCCTGCGCCTCCTGAAGCGATCACCGGAATACCCACCTGATCAGAGACAGCGGCTAAGGCATCGCAAGCAAATCCTGCTTTGGTGCCATCATTATTCATGGAGGTAAATAAAATTTCACCTGCGCCTCTGTTTTCACTTTCTTTCACCCAATCCAATAATTTGTATGCTGTCGCAATCCGACCTCCGTTCAGGTGTACGAGCCACTCTCCGTTTACTTCTTTGGCATCCACCGCCACGACTACAAATTGCGACCCAAATTGATCTGCCAATCGCGAAATCAAGTCAGGATCTCTTACTGCTGCCGAGTTAATCGAAATTTTATCCGCTCCAGCATTCAATAATAAATCAGCATCTTCTATGGATTGAATACCACCACCAATCGTAAATGGGATATTCAAATGCCGAGCGATTTTTTTAGCCAACTTTGATAAAGTCTTACGCTTTTCATGGGTAGCTGTAATATCCAGAAAGACCAATTCATCCGCTCCCTCTGTTACGTATCGACAACCCAATTCTACTGGATCACCGGCATCTCGCAACTGCTCAAAATTCACCCCTTTTACAGTCCTTCCATTTTTAATATCCAAACATGGAATAATTCTTTTTGCTAACATCTTATTTTAGTTTTGGGTGGTTGAGTTATATTTAATTTGAGGAGTTCTTTTTTTATTAAAGCCGCAAGTCTTCTAATCGAATCCTACCTTCATAAATTGCTTTTCCGACAATGGCGCCATAACAACCAATCTCTGTCAGTCGCTCCAAATCTTTCATATCTGATACACCGCCGCTGGCAATAATTTTTAAATCTGAAAAACGATCCATCAATGCTTCATATAATGCTATTGCGGCGCCTTCCAGCATCCCATCTTTTGCAATGTCGGTACAAATAACACTTTGAATACCTTTTTTTTGATAGTCATTAACAAAATTAAAAAGATTCAATTCACTCGTTTCTTCCCAGCCATGTACCGCAATCTTTTGATCCTTGACATCCGCTCCTAGAATTATTTTTTCACCACCATATTTTTCGATCCAGCCTATAAAAATTTCTGGATTTTTCACCGCAATTGTTCCACCTGTGATTTGATTCGCACCGCTCTCAAAAGCGATATAAACATCCTGATCAGATTTGAGTCCACCTCCGAAATCAATCGTCAAAGAAGTCTTGGTCGCGATAGTTTCCAACACCTTATAGTTGACAATATGACGAGCCCTAGCGCCGTCCAAATCTACCAAATGTAAATGCGTAATGCCAGCGTCTTCAAAAGCTTTGGCTACTTCAAGTGGATGTTCGTTGTACACTTTTTTCTGATTGTAATCGCCTTGCGTAAGGCGTACACATTTACCATCAATAATATCAATTGCCGGAATAATCAACATCTTTATAGATTTATAAATTCTTTTAAAATACGCTCGCCCACATCTCCCGATTTTTCCGGATGAAATTGCGTCGCGTAGAAATTATCTTTTTGTAAAGCCGCACTAAACGGCAATATATAATCACAGGTTGCGGTCGTATAGTCACCAGCTTCAACGTAATAACTATGCACGAAATAAGCATAATCTCCGGATTCATTTTTTTGAAATAACGGCGTGTTTTTTTCAAACATTATTTTATTCCAACCGATGTGCGGGATTTTTTCACCAGCGTCTGTTGCTCGAAATTTTTTCACTTTCAAGGGAATGATATTTAGACAATCCGTATCTCCTTCTTCAGAATGCTGACAGAGTAATTGCATGCCTAGGCAAATGCCCAAGGTCGGTTGTTTTAAATGATAAATAGCATCAGCCAGTCCAGTTTCACGTAAATAAGCCATCGTGTTTTTTGCTTCTCCGACGCCCGGAAAGATTACTTTATCCGCTGATCTTATTTTGTCAATATCATTGGTTAGTTCCGCTGAAATACCAATTCGTTCGAGTGCAAAAAGAACGGATTGTACGTTGCCAGCATTATAGTCAATTATTCTGATATTCATTTTTTATTAAAAATTTCTAAGTTATAGAATTCCCTTGGTAGACGGTAAACGCATGTTTTGAATATCTCGTTTTGCAGCAATCTTAATAGATTTGGCAAAAGCCTTAAAGATAGCTTCGATCTTATGGTGTTCATTCGTTCCTTCGGCTTTGATATTAATGTTGGCAAGTGCCGTATCTGAAAAAGATTTAAAAAAATGATAGAACATTTCGGTAGGCATGTCTCCAATTTTTTCTCTTTTAAAATTTGCTTCCCAAATCAGCCACGGGCGACCGCCGAAATCTAAGGCTACTTGCGCCAAACAATCATCCATTGGTAAGCAAAACCCATAACGTTCAATGCCCATTTTATCATCTAATGCTTCTCGGAAGGCACTGCCGAGTGCGAGCGCTGTATCCTCGATGGTATGGTGTTCGTCGATATGTAAATCTCCTTTTACTTTTACGGTTAGATCACAACCAGAATGCCGCGCTAATTGATCGAGCATATGATCAAAAAAGCCGAGGCCAGTTTCGTTTTTTGCCTGACCCGTTCCGTCCAAGTTGAGAGCAATTTGAATATCCGTTTCTTTGGTGGTTCTTTGGATGGTTGCTTTTCGTGCCGGGAGTTTTAGAAAGGTATAAATGGCTTCCCAACTTTGGGTCGTCAGCGCGATTGTTTGCGCTAGGTCTTGTTTTTTAGTAGAAAGTTCTTCGTCGCCAAGTCCAGTCTCTTGCGAAATAAAAATTCCTTTGGCACCTAGGTTTTTGGCAAGTTCCATATCGGTCAATCGATCGCCCAAAACGAAGGAATTTGCTAGATCATAATCACCTTCGATATATTCGGTCAAGAGGCCTGTGCGAGGTTTACGGGTTGGTGCCATGTCGGCAGGAAAACTGCGATCAATGTGTACGGCATTGAAATGAATACCTTCGTTGGTAAAAGCTTGCATCATCTTGTTATGGGCCGGCCAAAAGGTGTCTTCTGGAAAACTATCTGTACCGAGTCCATCTTGGTTGGTGACCATGACAAGTTCGTAATCTAACTCTTTTACAATTCGAGATAGATATTGAAATACACGGGGATAAAATTCTAATTTTTCCAAAGAATCTAATTGGTAATCTACTGGTGGTTCGATGACCAAGGTGCCGTCGCGATCAATAAATAATATCTTTTTCATGGTCAATCAGGTTTAAAATTTTTCAGGATGGTAATCAATTGTTCATTTTCAGCGGGTGTACCCACGGTAAAGCGGAGGCAACCAGTGCAGCCGACAACGGTAGAACGATCTCGTACGATGATGTTGTTTTTTAATAGAAAATGATAGACAGTTCTGGGTTCATCCATTTGCACCAATAAGAAATTAGCGTCCGAAGGATACACTTTTTTTATGAATCCTAATGAGGAAAAAGCCTGTTCTAAAAAAGCTCTTTGTTGTAAAACAGACTGAACACTGGCCTCTTTTTCGTTGGGATCTTCAAGTGCTTTTAATGCTGCGGATTGAGTTAGTTGATTAATATTATAAGGTGGTTTTACTTTGTTAAGGAGCTTGATAATTTCAGGATGCGCAAAGGCCATTCCTAGTCGAATTCCTGCGAGTCCCCAAGCTTTGGAAAAGGTTTGTAAAACAACTAGTCGTGGATATTTTGCTAATAATTTAGTACAACTATCTTGTTCTGAAAAATCTATGTAAGCTTCATCCACAACCAGAATTCCTTTGAAATTATCGAGCAATTCTGTTATTTGTTCCAACGGAATATCATTACCAGTTGGATTATTGGGACTGCAAATAAAAAGTATTTTAGAACGCTCATTGACTTGCTCCAAAACCTTTTTTGTTTTTATTTTAAAATCAGCCGTCAAAGGAATTGTCGCGACTTTAATGTCAGATAAGGCCGCTGAAACTTTATACATTCCGTAGGTGGGAGGAAGCGTAATAATCTCATCTTTGCTTGGCTCACAAAATATTCTGATCAATAAGTCAATGGCTTCATCGCTTCCATTTCCTAAAAATATCTGTTCCTGATTGACCCCTTTCTCAAAAGCAATTTTATCCTTCAATCTCTTCTGAAGTGGATCAGGATAGCGATTCAATCCATTATCAAAAGGATTTTCATTAGCATCCAAAAAGACCTCAGCTACGCCCATAAACTCACTCCGAGCCGAAGCATAAGCCGTCATCTCTAAAATATTTTTTCTAACTAATTTTTCTATCATTCTAGGTTAGTTTTGGGTTCTTGAGTTATAAGTTATTGAGTTGGTTTCAAAGGATAGATGGCATTATTCATTAAACAAATACGATAGAAGAGCCATTATTAATTACCAAATTATTCATCCATTAACCTCAACCGAATACTCACCGCTTCTTTATGAGCTTGCAAATCCTCGGCTGCCGCCATCAATTCTACCGTCTCTCCAATATTCTTCAGACCCGTTTCACTCAATTTTTGAAAAGTAATTTTTTTAACAAAAGCATCTAAATTTAAACCACTATAACTACGAGCATATCCGTTCGTTGGCAATGTATGGTTGGTGCCACTGGCATAATCTCCTACTGATTCCGGTGTATAATTTCCCATAAAAACAGAACCAGCATTGATGATCTTTTCGGCGAAAGCTTCCACTTTATCTACGGCTAAAATTAAATGTTCTGGTGCGTACTGATTCACAATGTTCAGGGCTGTATCCCGATTTTCTAAAATTAGAATTGGACTATTTTTAAGTGCCTCTTGGGCAATTTCACGTCGTGGTAATTTCGATAATTGCATTTCAATTTCAGCTACTACTTTTTTTGTAAAATCCAAGTCAAACGCCACGAGTACGACCTGACTATCCACCCCATGCTCCGCTTGTGATAAAAGGTCTGCTGCGACAAAACTGGCTTCAGCAGTATGATCCGCCACTACCATCAACTCGGAAGGACCGGCGGGCATATCAATAGCCGTTCCCTGTTGGCTGACCAGTTGTTTGGCTGCGGTGACGTATTGATTACCGGGACCGTAAATTTTATAAACTGCAGGAATGGTCTCGGTGCCGTAAGCCATCGCTGCAACCGCTTGCGCGCCACCCACTTTAAAAATTTGAGTAACGCCACAAAGATGGGCTGTATATAAAATCACTGGATTAATACTTCCATCTTTTTGTGGTGGTGTACAGAGAATCATTTCTTGACAACCTGCAATTTGAGCGGGAACGGCCATCATGAGCACGGAAGAGAAAAGTGGTGCAGTTCCACCAGGAATATAAAAGCCTACCTTTTCGATTCCTACACTTTTTTGCCAACATTCAATACCGGACATGGTTTCGATACGCGGAGGGTCGACTTTTTGACTTTGGTGAAAAATGGAAATATTTGTTTTTGCGGTTTGGATCGCTTTTTTCAATGCTGGACTTACCTGGTTTTTGGCGTTGTTAATTTCTTCGGCATTCACTTTTAAATTATTGACAATAACTTGATCAAATTTTTTGGTAAACGCTTTAAGTGCCATATCTCCTTCTTGTCGTACCCGCTGTAAAATCCCATCTACTGCTATCTGCAGGTTTTGAGCTTCATGAACCGGGCGCTTCAAGATATTTTTAGAAAGTAAACTGTCTGGATTTTGATAAATTTTCATAATACTATTCTTTATAAAATCATTTTTTGGATAGGAATAACTAGAATACCTTGCGCCCCGTTATTTTTTAACTTTCCAATAATGTCCCAAAATTCTTGTTCATTGATTACCGTATGGACCGAACTCCAACCCTCGGTGGCTAATGGCATGACAGTCGGACTTTTCATGCCCGGTAGAATTTTGATGATTTCTGTAATTTTATCGTTAGGAGCATTCATCAATAAATACTTGTTATTCTTTGCTTGTAGTACTGATTCTAGCCTGAAAATTAATTGTTGATAAACGGACTCTAAATCCGTTGGGACGGTTCCAGCGACCAGACAGGCTTGAGATTTGAAAAGAACTTCTTTTTCTTCCAGGTTGTTTTTAAATAAAGTACTGCCACTACTGACTAAATCACAAACTGCATCAGCTAGGCCGATGCCTGGTGCGATTTCTACGGAGCCAGAAATTTCGTGAATGTCTGCGGTTAGATTTTTTTCTTTTAAGAAAGCTTTTAAGGCGGTTGGATAAGAGGTAGCGATGCGCTTGCCATTGAGCCAAGTCGACCCTGTATAATCTACTTCCTTTGGTACCGCAATAGAAAGTCGACATTTAGAAAATCCAAGGGGAAGAATTTTTCGAATATCTTTCTGTTTTTCTACCAATAAATTCTCGCCTACAATTCCCAAATGAGCTACATCATCTTGCACGTATTGAGGAATATCAGAATTACGGAGATACAGAACGTCTAATGGAAAGTTCCGGGCTTGTGCCTTTAGCTGATCTTTCCCATTATCTATAGAAATACCACATTCTTTGAGCATCTGTAGGGAGTCTTCCTGTAATCTGCCGGATTTCTGGATGGCAATTTTAAGGCGGGGTTGAGACATATTGTTTTATTTTACTGAAATTTGATAAGTCTAAAAAGCAAAAGCGGTTTACCAGATAACTGATAAACCGCTTTAATTAAGGTTCGTTTAATTGTTAGCAAGGCATCATCATCTGTCTGAGAGATCAGTTAAGAAATGATGGTGATGAAAAATACTTGCGTACATAAACGAGAAAAATTTTGTGGTGCCTCCAGGAATCGAACCAGGGACACATGGATTTTCAGTCCATTGCTCTACCAACTGAGCTAAGGCACCTTTTTTAAGAAGCGATTGCAAATCTATATTGTTTTTAGCTAATCCACAAGTTTATGGGACACTTCTTGGATATTTTTTTTAAATTTCATCCTTAAATCAAAATAATGCGACTACCTCTTTCTAAAATACTAGCTATTCCGGGCGTTCTTGGCTTTGCGCTCTTTTTGTATTTAACTTACTTCAAAAGCGAAGATTACGCTTTATACATGGTGCCATTCATCATATATTTGATTGGTGTGTACTTTTATCAGCCTGCTATCGACTGGTGGTGGTACCAAAAATACCCGCCAGATATAGAAGCACCCTTACGCAAACTTTTTGATCATCGGCTGCCCTATTATCAACGATTATCTGAGAAAAACAAACAAAAATTCAGAACGAGAGTCGCATTATACATCGAAGCCAATGATTTTCGGCCACAAGTGATAGAAGAAATTCCGGAAGATGTTAAAGGAATTGTAGCCGCCAATATCGTTCAACTCACTTTTGGACAGCAAGATTATTTGCTTAATATGTTTGAGCGGATCGTGATTTATCCAGGGGTTTTCCCGACTCCACAACATCTAGATCGATTTCACGCATCGGAAATTTTTGCTGAAGACGGCGTTCTACTTTTTGCGATGGATCATCTAATGCCGGGTACTTTGCACGCAGATCAGTATTTCAATCTCGGGTTGTATGAATATGCGAAGGTCTTGCGATTAAGTCGTCCTGAGGTAGCTTACCCTGAATTATCAGAAGATCTTTGGACTGATTTTGAAAAAATTAGTCGCTTTCCTCGAAAAAAGGTAGAAGAATTCGTTGGGTTAGAAAATCTGGATGTTTGGGCGGTTAGTGTGGTTTTCTTTTTTTCTTTTCCAGAAAAATTTAAAATGCAACTCCCTGAGCTTTATCAAACGCACAGTAATTTGTTGAATCAACATCCAGCTCAAGGAGAAGATCCGGTTATTGTACCTTACGAAGCAGCCAAAACTTGAATCACTAATTCATCATCACTGGTGCCATCATATTAAATTGTGGAACCTCCACCTTAAATTTGGCATCATCGGTGATTCTGACCATGGTAAAATAGCCGCGCATCGTCCCAATTCCGCTTTGCAGGGGACACCAGGAAAGATAACTATGCCTTTCGCCAGGTTTTAAGACGGGTTTTTCTCCAATGACCCCTTCACCTTCTACTTCGCGACGGATACCACACGCATCAAAAATATACCAATGTCTCCTGATTAATTGAACGGTGTGCTGACTCTGATTTTCGATCGTTACTTGGTAAGAAAACGCAAATTGCTGCTTGGCAGGATTGGATTGCTCGGCCTGATAATTACACTCCAGTGATATTTTTATACCCTTCGTTATTTTGGTTTCCATATTCCTATCTATTTGCCAATTAGACGCACACTATTCAGCTACGTTTAATCGTGTTAATTATGATTGTTAAAATTATAACGCTGAAAGTAAGCAAATCGTTTCTTCCAAAATCAAACCTTTTGGATTTTATGCCTCAATTTTACGGGGAACTTACCTTCTTACATTCTGGTTCTAATTTCGTAAATTTGTAAACGCTTTTTCAATAAAAATCAAAATAATGTTTCCACAATATGATGTTATCGTAGTTGGTGCAGGCCATGCGGGTTGCGAAGCAGCAGTAGCGGCAGCTAATCTGGGGTCAAAAGTCCTTTTGGCTACGATGAACATGAATACTATTGCACAGATGTCCTGTAACCCAGCGATGGGAGGCGTGGCCAAAGGGCAGATCGTGCGAGAAATTGATGCCCTCGGTGGTTATTCTGGTATTGTGACGGATCATACCATGATTCAGTTTAGAATGCTCAATAAGTCTAAAGGGCCTGCGATGTGGAGCCCTCGAGCACAGAGTGACCGGATGCGTTTTGCGGAGAAGTGGCGATTGATGTTGGAAGCACATCCAAATATTGATTTCTGGCAAGAAATGATAACAGGTTTGTTGGTGAAAGATGGGATTGCTGTTGGGGTGAAAACGGGCATCGGATTGGAAATAGAAAGTAAGTCGGTCGTATTAACCAATGGTACTTTTCTTAACGGATTAATTCATATTGGTGAAAAACAATTTGGAGGAGGAAGAGCCGGTGAAAGAGCTGCCACAGGAATTACAGCTCAACTGGTCGAACTCGGATTTGAATCGGGACGAATGAAAACAGGAACGCCGCCTCGGGTGGATGGTCGTTCGCTCGATTGGGATCGCATGGAATTACAACCTGGGGATGATACCCCTGGACGATTTTCATACACAGACACGCCAGTGCTGGAAAATCAGCGACCTTGTCATGTGACTTACACGAATAAAAAAGTGCACGATATTCTACGGACGGGCTTTAATCGTTCGCCGATGTTTAACGGACGGATTCAAGGGGTTGGACCTCGATATTGTCCATCAATTGAAGATAAGATTGATCGATTTGCGGATCGGGATCGTCATCAGTTATTTGTGGAGCCAGAAGGCTGGAATACCATCGAAATTTATGTTAATGGATTTTCTTCTTCGCTTCCGGAAGACGTTCAGTACAAAGCCATGCGCCAGATAGAAGGTTTTGAAAATGCTAAAATGTTTCGACCTGGTTATGCCATTGAATACGATTATTTTCCACCAACTCAGCTAAAGATAAATCTAGAAACAAGGTTGGTGAAAAACTTATTTTTTGCCGGACAAATTAACGGGACGACAGGTTATGAAGAAGCTGCTTGTCAAGGATTGATGGCGGGGATGAACGCACATCTGGCGATCAACGAGGAAGAACCTTTAATTCTAAAAAGATCAGAAGCCTACATCGGTGTGCTAATTGATGATTTAGTGAATAAAGGGACCAAAGAACCGTATCGGATGTTTACTTCCCGGGCAGAATACCGGATTTTATTAAGACAAGATAACGCTGATATTCGCCTGTCTCCGATTGCGCAAAAACTCGGCGTAATAAATATGGAAGCGCGGATGGAACGGGTGGATGAAAAAGTAGCCGCCGCCGCTGCCGTTGAAAAACGATTTCGAGCGATTAGTGTAGGACCGGACGAATTGAATACGATGCTGGAAAAGCGAAATTCTGCGCCGTTAAAGCAAAAGCTAAAACTGCATAATGTATTGATTCGACCTAATATTGATATTGCTTTGTTGCGTGAATATCTTCCTGATCTGAAAGGAGAGTTGGCGCCGTATGATGCGGAGTCTGTTAATTTGGCAGAAATCAATATGAAATATGCTGGTTATATTCAGAAAGAACAGGAGATGGTCAATAAGATGAACCGCCTAGAATCTGTAAAGCTACGACCAGATATGGACTATGCCGATTTGCAATCTTTGAGTTCAGAAGCACGAGAAAAATTGTCCAATATGCGTCCGCATACCATTGGTCAGGCGAGTCGAATTAGCGGTGTATCTCCAGCGGATATTTCTATTCTATTGGTTCATATGGGCCGTTAGATTTTAGATTTACTAAGCATGTTGGATAATTAATTAAAGTGTGTTTAGTAAATCTTCTCTTACCGCTAAAACTATATATTGATTTCTTTGACAACAAAAAAGCCGTCGTCTCCTTGTGGTTGATAGAGCGGCATTAGAATCATTCCATCACAAGGTGCTAGAATATTTCCGTTCTTATCTGAGGCTAGTAGGGTTCCTTTTTTTATTTTTTGAAAATTAGTATAGCCGGGCTGCATCTTAAAATTATCTCCTTTTTTTATAGAATGAACGGTGACGAGTTTTGTCATGGTAGGTAAACTTTCAGCGTGTGTTTTGAGTAGTAAATCATGTCGATGTTCTACGTCTTCTGGTTGAACACTTCCTGCGGCTCTTAAAAAACTCACGAGTGCAGAAACGGCGCGAGTCACGGCCATTGGTTCTTGGTGTTGACCAGATTCAAAACAAATTGCGGAAGTAGGAATGCCGAAATTTTTGGTATTAAAATAATGCAGCGAAGTTCCTGAAATTCCTTTCAATAAACCTTTAATTACTGGCGCGTGCATCGAGAGTCCAATAGAGATACTTCTAGCATCATCAGAGACAATGGTGAAAATACCACCATAGGCAGTCGTGGTATGTAAGTCCAGCAATATGATTTCTTTGGGCTGATAGCTGGCAATCTCTGCCTTGATCAAATGAATGAGTTCTCGTAATTCCCGGTCTTCGGAATCAAGGGATTCAATGGAGGTAGAAGTAACCCGTTTAATATTATCTGGAGTCCATTGACGGTTTAAATCTTTATGGATAAAACGTTGGTTTTTTTCGATGGCTCGAAGGTTTCCACGAATACCGACAAGTCGACCACGAAAAATAAAATTAGGGTTTTTTTGAGGTTCTGCTCTGAGCATTGAAAATAGTTCTTGGAGCGCCAAAGTACCTGCTGGCTCATTACCGTGGATACTACCCAATACGAGTAATAAAGGTCCTTTCTCCTTTCCTTGGTAACTATCGATAATTCTGTCCGTCTGCACGTGGTCGTCTTTTATTGAATTTAATGGTTCAGCTGTAATCACAATGTCTTATTTACTTTTATGACTACTTTGCCTATGGTTTTTCCGGTCTGAAATAATTGGATGGCATCCACCATTTTATCAAAATCAATCACATGACCAACATAGGGTTTTTTCAGGTTTAATGTTTTGAGTTCTCGCAATAATTGATGGAGTAGTTCTGCTTTTTCGTATAAGTAAATCAAATTAAAACCGCTAACCATTTTGTTGTCTTCTGCCAATTGCTGTGCATCAATTTTTGGTCGATTCAGAAACATCCAAGCTGCTTTCAAATAGTTAGGTCGTTTACCTGGAGAAGCGTACTGAGCTGCTCCATAAATTACCATTCGTCCCTGTTCTGTCATTTGCTTAAAACCTTCGCTAAATATCTTCCCCCCGATACACTCCATGACGACGTTTAGCTTACGCTCGCCAAGCGCTTTTTCTAGGTCAGCGCCAAAGTTATTACTTCGGACAATCACGCGATCGTATCCTTCTTTTTTACAAAAATCTACTTTAGCAGCACTACCCACCGTACCGATGGTAAACGCCCCGTATTTTTTTGCGATTCGATTGGCTTGAATGCCAACACCACCTGCCGCACTATGAATTAAGACCGTTTCTTCTTTTTCTAAACGGCCTAGATAAGTTAAACCATAATAAGCTGTTAGAACCTGCACTAAATAACCACTTGCTTCTTCGTCTGTCCAACCGTCGGGAATAGGAATTACGTAAGGATCTTCAATATTCAAGTGAGTGGTGTAAGCACCGAAACGAGTTACGCCCATTACTCGATCGCCCACTTGGACAGAAGTAACGCCAGGTCCAGTCTTTAGAATGGTACCAGCATATTCCAACCCAGGAATGAACGTACCTTTTGGAGTCGCACTATATAAGCCGAGCATGGCAAAAATATCTGCAAAATTAAGTCCGATGGCTGATACTGCGACGGTTACTTGACCGGCCGCAGGATCTGGTAAATTTTCTTCGACCAGTTTTAGATTATTGAGATTACCCGCTTTGAGGGCGTAGGATTTACGTTTAGTCATAGTTTGTTTTAAAAAAATTCTAAAAAAATAATAGACCCGCAACCTTTTGAAAAAAGGTTTGTCATTAAAGTAGAAGATATTTTTAAACAACTTCTATAAGACACTATGATACAAATCTTTCTTAAATTTTCTGTAAAAAATCAAAAATAAATTCAAATAATCAAGTATGAAAAATCTAACAATCTTTAACAAACTAGTTTTTTGCTTTTTATTCTTATTATCGACTTTAACGCTTTCTGCTCAGTGGGGAGACAGCGATGCAGACCGAATCGAAGAAAATCGAAAGGTCGGCAGTTTTGATGCAATAAGTGTCGGATATGGAATTGATGTCCATTTGCATCAATCAAACAAGACGAGTGTTTCCGTTAAGGCAAAAAAAGAAACGATGGAAAACATAATTACCGTAGTGAAGAATGGTACACTTGTCATTAAAATAGATAATTGGAGAAAAAGGGTCAAAGGAAAAATGGATGTCACGATTCACGTTCCTAATCTTAAAGAAATTTCGGCCAGTGGTGGTTCGGATGTTTACGGAAAAGGAAACTGGGAGATGGATAATTTGGAAATTAATTTAAGTGGAGGGTCTGATTTGGAAATGGAATTAACGGCCAATAGACTAACATGCAATGCTTCCGGAGGCTCCGATATTGATTTAATCGGAAGTGCTGATAAAATTGATATCAGTTGTAGTGGTGGAAGTGATGTGGAAGCAAAAAAGTTTATGGTGAAGCATTGTACGGTTAGTGCCAGCGGTGGATCAGATGTTGAAATTCATACCACAGAATCTATTGATGCGAGTGCTTCCGGGGCCAGTGATATTACTTACAAGGGCAATCCTTCTCAAGTGAAAGTGCACAGTAGCGGTTCATCAGATATTTCTAACTAAAAACACCTAGAATATAAAGCTCATTAAAGAGAGAAACGCTAATTAAAAAAGCATTTTTAGTTTATATAATTTCGTTTATAGAAAGACTCGTAATCTGTTGATTACAAGTCTTCCTTTTTAAGAAGAGATTTAACGATCTGACACATTTTTGGAGCCGTTTCTTGAGCAAGTGCGATGACAGATTCCAAAGTAGTTTCTTTAATGATTTCTTTGGGATAACATTGATTAGAAACAACGGATAATGCAAAAACGGATAGTCCTGAATGTCGGGCCACAATGACTTCCGGTACGGTAGACATACCAACTAGATCACCTCCAATTCGATGTAAAAATTCGTATTCTGAAGGGGTCTCCAAATTGGGTCCTTGCAGACAAACATATACTCCCTCGTGAGCGCGAATACCTTTTTGTTTAGCAATGGCTAAGGCTCGTTGATTTTTTTCTAGATCATAGACCTTCATCATATCAGGAAAACGGACCCCTAATCGTTCGTCGTTGGCACCTCGTAGTGGATTTTCTGGTTGCAGGTTGACATGATCTTTGATAAAAACAATATCGCCAGGAAAAATATGTTGACTGGTACTACCCGCAACGTTGCTAACGATTAATTCTTTAATACCCAAAAATTTTAATACCCTAACACCAAAGGTAACTTCCTGCATCGAATACCCTTCATAATAGTGAAAGCGTCCTGCCATCGCTACCACGGGCGCTCCCGCAAGCGTGCCAAAAACGAGTCTATTCTGATGACTAGCAACCGTGCTTTTTGGGAAGTGAGGAATATCCGTGTAGGAAATTTCGCCTACGATATCTATGTCCTCAACCAATCCTCCTAGGCCGGTGCCGAGGATGATGCCTGTCGTTGGTTTAAAGGAAATTTTATGGTTGATAAAGTCAACGGCTGCCTGAATTTTATCGTATAGCATTGAAAGTATTTAAATTGAAATTAATCGACGATCATCCCCTGCTCTTGCAAATCTTGCTCTTTGATATTCGCTGGTAGTTCACGGAAACTATATTGTTGATCTCTCAATTGCGGAACAAAACCTGCGTCTCGAATAGCCTGTTGGATGCCCGAAGCCGTAAATCTAAAAGCTGCTCCTGCGGCTGAAACGACGTTCTCTTCAATCATGATACTACCAAAATCATTGGCGCCCGCATGTAAACAAACTTGAGCCACTTGCTTCCCCACCGTCAGCCACGAAGCTTGAATATTAACCACGTTGGGCAACATGATTCTACTCATAGCGATCATCCGAATATACTCGTCCCCCGTACAGGTGTTTCTGGCTCTTTTGATCTTTTTTAATAAGGTTCCTTCGTCCATAAATGGCCAAGGGATAAAAGCTAAAAATCCTTTTGCGTCAGTTGGCTTTTCGGATTGTACTTGTCGTAAATCGACGAAATGCTCCATGCGTTCTAGATTGGTTTCGATATGTCCGAACATCATGGTTGCAGAAGTTGTAAGATGTAGTTGATGGGCGGCACGCATTACATCGAGCCATTCTTGTCCACCACATTTTCCTTTAGAAATTAATCGCCTTACCCGGTCATCCAAAATTTCAGCACCTGCTCCAGGCAATGAATCCAGTCCTGCTTCTTTTAGCGCTTTTAACACCTCGAGATGCGTAGATTTTTCTAGCTTAGTGATATGGGCAATTTCTGGTGGACCGAGTGCGTGTAATTTTAAGTTAGGATAAAGCGATTTCAGTTCACTAAATAAATCGCAGTAATATTTTAGTCCAAGATCAGGATGATGTCCACCTTGTAATAAGAGTTGCTCGCCACCAAAAGCAAAAGTCTCTTCAATCTTCTTTTTATATTCCTCAATAGAAGTGATATACACCTCTTCATGACCGGGACGTCGGTAGAAATTACAGAACTTACAATTGGCAATACAAACATTGGTTGTATTAGAATTACGATCAATGATCCAGGTGGCTACGTTACCAGGGACATGGTGCTGTCGGAGTTTATCACCAACATACATAAGCTCAGTGGTAGTAGCATTTTCAAATAAAAACACGCCTTCTTCGGCAGTCAGAAATTCTAATTGAAGGGCACGGTGCAAAAGATCAGAGATATTCATAATAGCGACGATGGATTAATTCTTATTTAAAACACAAAAACAAGGGATAGAGTTTACTGGATAATCCAGATAAATCGTTTTGAATTTATACGAAAATAAACTATATTTGTGGAAAGAAACCTCGGGGAGGGAGCCAATCGGTTCCCTCTTTTTTTTACTTCTTATTAAAATAGTATCGTGATTTCAGCTCAATTGACTCAATTATTAGAAACAAAATTTCAAGAAGAGGAATTTGCGGACTGTTTTATTATTGAAATAAAGAGTTTACCAAACAAGCGGGTAGAGATTTACGTAGACAGTGATTCTGGAATTACTTTTAAAAAATGCCAGCAATTGAGTCGCTATCTAGAAGCGGAAATAGACGAAAAAGGATGGTTAGGTGAAAAATATACCCTGGAGGTATCTTCTCCTGGAATCACGCGACCGCTGCTTTTTTTCCGTCAGTATCCTCGGAATATTGGCCGTAAACTGGAGGTGAAGCAGATGGAAGGAACAACTAAAGTCGGTACCTTGATAGCAGTCAATGAAACAGAGATCACCTTGGAATCCAAACAAAGAATCAAGGAAGGTAAAAAGAAAAAGACCGTTGTAGTACAGGATATTATTCCTTTCGATAACATAAAAGAAACTAAAGTAAAAATCACATTTTAAAAACTAAAGTATGAATCTGGTAGATACTTTTTCGGAATTTAAAACTGGAAAAAATATTGATCGCCCCACGATGGTGCGCGTACTGGAAGATGTATTCCGGACATTAATTAGAAAAAAATACGGATCGGACGATAATTTCGACGTAATTGTAAACACTCAGAAGGGGGACCTTGAACTTTGGCGAGTACGAGAGATTGTGCCAGATGGTGAGGTTTTGGACGAACGTAGTCAGATATCTATCTCTGAGGCGTTGGCCATCGACGAAGATTATGAAGTAGGAGAGGAATGTTATGAACAATTATTCTTAGAACATTTTGGACGTCGAGCCATTATGGCTGCTCGTCAAACCCTGATTTCCAGAATCATGGAATTGGAGAAAGATGAGGTATTTAAAAAATACAATGAACGAGTCGGAGAGATCGTACTTGGTGAAGTCCACCAGATTTTGAAAAGAGAAATTCTGATTTTGGATGATGCTACGGGTACAGAATTGATCATGCCACGTAACGAAATGATTCGCGGAGATTTTTATCGTAAAGGTGATATGGTAAAAGGAGTGATTCGTAAAGTAGAAATGAAAAATAACAATCCAGTGGTCATCGTATCTCGGACCGATAGTACGTTCTTAGAAAAACTAATGGAACAAGAAGTGCCAGAAATAGAAGATGGATTAATTACGATCAAACGGATTGTTCGAATGCCTGGCGAACGTGCCAAAGTAGCCGTAGAATCTTACGATGATCGAATCGATCCAGTAGGTGCATGTGTAGGTATGAAAGGATCAAGAATTCATGGAATTGTTAGAGAATTGAAAAATGAAAACATTGATATTGTAAATTTCACGAGCAATGACAACCTTTTTATTCAACGAGCATTGACACCCGCTAAGGTGACAAAAATTGACTTGGATCTTGAAACGAAAAGAGCGTCGGTTTATCTTGAACCAGAACAAGTTTCTTTGGCGATCGGTAAAGGTGGTACCAATATCAAGTTGGCCAGTCGTTTGACAGAATTCGAAATTGATGTATTCAGAAATACGGTAGAAATTGAAATCGACGATGTTGATTTGGAAGAATTTAGCGATGAAATCGAAGGCTGGATCATCGAAGAATTGAAAAACATCGGATGTGATTCTGCGAAAAGTGTCTTGGCATTAAGTCGACAAGAATTGATTCGTCGGTCTGATTTAGAGGAAGAAACGGTGGATGAAGTACTAAAAGTACTAGCCGCAGAATTTGAAGAAGACGACACAAAAAAAGAAGAAGAAGAGTAAAATCTCTAAAATATAGTACAAAATAGCCGGATAAGGCCTTGAAAACCACTGAATTTTAGCAAAATAACGCTTAATTATCAGTACTTTTCTCGTATCTTTGCGTTCCGGAACCATATATACAATTTATATGTTTTCAGATCACGGCTATTTTGTTTTATTTGACAAAAGCGTTTTATGATGAGTTTTTTAAATCCAATAATTTTATTAAAATGATTTAAAATGTAATTCTAATTACTTATCGGAAAGGCTTTTGTCTATCATTAGCAAATATCGCTCAATTCGCCACTAAAAAATATTGAATGGCTCAAAGATTAGTTAAGGTAGCAAAAGAATTAAACGTAGGAACAACCACAATCGTCGAATTTTTGGCGAAGGTTGGTCACGAAATTGACAACAAACCTACGGCAAAGGTTTCCGATGAGATGTACAACGAGTTGCTCAAGGAATTCCGGAATTCTGCTGCCATCAAAGAAAAAGCCGACCAATTAGTTATTGGCACCCGCTCTACTCCTAAAAAAGAGGAAACACCCAAAAAAGAAATATCCTTCTCTCCTCCGCCATCCGCTCCTACTCCACCTCCGCCATCACCACCAGTGCAAGAAACAACGCCAGAACCTGAAGTGGAAGAGGCGCCTGAAGTGGAAGAAGTTTCTACGCCTGATCCAGTAGTGGAAGAAGTTGTTGTGGCTGAAACGGAACCGGTCGCCCCCAAAGAGGAAGAAGCAGAAGCTTCCCCAAAACTTGGACTGACGATCAAAGGAAAGATTGATCTCAATAAGAAAAAAGCTAAACCTAAGGCAAAGAAAAAAGAGGAGAAAAAAGAAACAGCTCCAGAACCTGAAGTGGTCAAAGAGGAAACACCGGTAGCAGAGACACCTGCTTCGGAAAATCCCGTTGAAGCAGAGGCTGTAAAAGATGAAGCAAGTAAAGAAGCTCCACCAAAAGGAGCGGAAGAGATGGTGCGTGCTAAAACACCTCAGCTAAAAGGTCTTAAAATATTGGGTAAGGTCGATCCGTCCAAACTCAAACCAGCCAAAAAGAAAAAGACTGTTAAACCTAATACTGATGCTACCAAAAAACGTCGTAAACGTAAGGTAACTCAGGTAGTCGTTAACAATAATAATCGGCCACCACAACGACAAGGTTCTAGACCTGGTGGTAATAATCGTGGCAACAACTCGAACCGCCGAGGAGGTCGTAATGAAGTTAAAGAAGTTTCTCAGAAAGAAATTGATGAGAAAATCAAACAGACAATGGCCCGTATTTCTGGCGGGGGTAAAAATAAAAGATCTAAAATTCGTCGCGATAACCGTGAACGAATGAGAGAAAAGCAAGAAACGTTAGAGAGCGAAAGAGAAACTGGCAAACTCCAATTGACGGAATTTGTATCTGTTTCTGAATTAGCTAGCTTGATGAGTGTTTCTGTGACGCAGGTGATTACCACCTGTATGAACCTTGGAGTGATCGTTTCTATCAATCAAAGATTGGATGCAGAAATTATCGAACTACTCGCCGAAGAATTTGGCCACGAAGTAGAATTTATCAGTGCAGAAGAAGAGCAGGATGAAGATGAAGAGATTATAGATAACCCTGAAGATCTACAACCACGAGCACCGATCGTTACCGTAATGGGACACGTTGATCACGGTAAAACTTCTTTACTGGATTATATTCGTTCTGCCAATGTAGCCGAAGGCGAAGCCGGGGGTATCACACAACATATTGGTGCACACGAAGTATCCGTAGGAGATGATAAAAAACGCGTTACCTTTTTAGATACACCGGGTCACGAAGCCTTTACGGCGATGAGAGCACGTGGTGCGAAAGTGACGGATATAGCGATCATTATTGTAGCAGCGGATGATAACATCATGCCACAAACGAAGGAGGCAATTAGTCACGCTCAAGCGGCGGGTGTACCCATCATTTTTGCGATCAATAAGATTGATAAAGATGGAGCAGATCCAGAAAGAATCAAGGGAGAACTTGCCCAAATGAACCTAATGGTAGAAGACTGGGGAGGTAAATACCAATCTCAAGATATCTCCGCTAAAACCGGAAAAAATATTGATTTATTATTAGAAAAAGTCTTGCTAGAAGCGGAGCTTTTGGAACTAGCGGCTAACCCTGATCGGGAAGCAATAGGTACTGTAATTGAAGCTTCGTTGGATAAAGGTCGTGGTTTCGTTACCAAATTATTGGTACAGACAGGAACCCTTAAACAAGGTGATGTAATGCTAGCAGGAGAATTTTCTGGTAAAGTGAAAGCCATGTTTAACGAACGTGGTAAAAAAGTGAAGAAAGTGGGTCCATCTCAACCAATTCTAGTACTTGGATTGAGCGGTGCTCCACAGGCAGGGGAAAAGTTTAAGGTAATGGAGAGCGAACAGGAAGCTAGACAAGTTGCTTCTCGTAGAGCTCAGATTCACCGTGAGCAGGCCGTTAGAGCCAACAAGCGAATTAGTTTGGATGAGATCGGTCGTCGTTTAGCTTTAGGTAGCTTTAAAGAATTAAACTTGATTGTGAAGGGTGATGTGGATGGTTCTATTGAGGCTTTATCTGATTCGTTAATCAAACTTTCGGTTGAATCTATTCAGGTTAACGTGATTCACAAAGCAGTTGGACAGATCATCGAATCTGATGTGCTACTAGCTTCTGCTTCTGATGCCATCATTATTGGTTTCCAAGTAAGACCTTCTCTCGGAGCACGTAAACTGGCAGAACGAGAAGGGGTAGAGATCAAAATGTATTCTATTATCTACGAAGCCATCGAGGAAATCAAAATGGCAATGGAGGGAATGCTGGAACCAACCAAAGAAGAAAAAGTTGCTGCGCAAATCGAAGTGCGAGAAGTCTACAAAATTAGTAAAGTGGGTACGATTGCCGGTTGTTTTGTACAAGAAGGGAAAGTACTCCGTAATAACTATATCAGACTTATTCGAGAGGGTATCGTAGTCTATCCAATTAAAGAAGGACAGAAAGGAGAAATTGCTTCTCTGAAACGACACAAAGATGATGTTAAAGAAGTTAAGAATGGACTAGAATGTGGTTTGTCAATCAAAAATTTCAACGATATAAAAGTAGGCGACGTTATCGAAGCATACGAAATTATTGAAGTGAAGCAAACACTTTCTTAAGAACAATAAAAGCTTACTATAAAAAAAAGCCCTCAACTATTACAGTCGTGGGCTTTTTTATTTTTATTCAAATTAATCTCAACGCAACGATAAAAAATATACACGCTAGAAGAGACATTATTAATTTTTCATTAAAACATTCTTCATTTTTTAATCAACAATCCTACAATTCCTTTATCACCTTCAAACTAATATCCAAGCTCTGCGCCGAGTGCGTTAGAGAACCAGATGAAATATAATCTACCCCAGTCTGTGCTACTTTTCGTACCGTATTGATCGTAATTCCACCCGAAGCTTCTGATTCAAATTTTCCATCAATGGTCAAAACGGCTTCTCGCAAAATAGGAATATCGAAATTGTCTAGCATGATTCGAGTTACATTTCCCACGTTCATTACTTCGTAAAGTTCTACTAGGTTTCGGACTTCCACGGTGATACCTAAATCTAGGTTGTTTTCTTTCAAATATTCATTAACGCGTTCGATTGCTTTGGTAATACTACCGCATGCATCAATATGATTATCCTTGATCATGATCCAGTCATATAAACCGTAACGATAATTATGACAGCCTCCAATTTTTACGGCCCACTTTTCCAAAAAGCGAATTAATGGCGTTGTTTTTCGAGTATCTAAAATTTTTACATCGAGATCTTCGACTTCAAAAGCAAACCGGTTACTCAAGGTTGCAATACCGCTCATCCGCTGCATAGTATTGAGTACGAGTCGTTCGGCCATGAGCATGGCACGGGCGTTACAATCAACTTCAAAAACGATATCACCATAGTTGACGCTTGCTCCATCTTTCATGTATAAATCAATTTTACTCTTCGGGTCAACTTTTTTAAAAATATGTTTAGCCAGTTCCACCCCAGCAACAACTCCAGCGTCTTTGATGAGTAATTTAGAACGGGTACGGGCACCAGGAGGTATACATGCGAGAGAGGTATGATCTCCGTCACGAACATCTTCGTGTAAGGCTTGCTCGATAAATTGATCAATTTGTTGATCGGTAATAGTTTGGGTAAAATCCATAACGGGTTTAATTTTTTCAAAAAAGAATAGACTTTATGCTGACTATTTTTTAGAATAAAGCCTGAAATATAGATCAATAATCAGTCCTGATTCAATGGACCATTTTTAAGGTGTTTAACGGTTTCGTCGAGTTGTTCATAAAAGTCTGCGCCATATTTTCTAATCAGTGCATCTTTGACAAATTGATAAACGGGTAATTGCTCTTTTTTGCCGAGTGTGCAGGCTGCACTACAAATATCCCATTCATCATAATTGAGCGCTTCAAAAGCTCGGTCTTCATCCTTGTTTACCCTAATTGGGTAAAGATGACAAGATATTGGTTTGTAAAAATCGGTAACACCTGCCCGATACGCTTGTTCGATCCCACATTTTGCCATGCCCAGCTTGTCTTTGGTCATATACACACAAGCACCATTATCCAGCAGAGAAGTTCCATGTTCTTTGGGTTCTTCAAAAAAAGTAAACAATCCTTTTTTCTCAATCTCAGCAATTCCTTCGGGCGCCAAATAAGGTTTGATGTCATCGTAAATGGCGGTTAGCTTATCCATTTCCTTTTGCTCTAGAGGTGCACCAAAATCCCCTTCCCAGCAACAAGCGCCTTTACAAGCCTTTAGATTGCAGAGAAAATGTTCATCAACTACCGCATCACTAATCAAAATCTCGTCAATAATAATCATTTAAGCTTTTTTTTATCAGTTCACAGGCAATTTGGAAATTTTTGAACAACTTCTTGTTAAAGTAATCAATAGAAAATTGTATTTTGCCAAATAAATAATAGACTTTATTCTAAAACTATTTTAGCATAAAATCTAATAATCGTAAAATTATGAAAAAAATACTCCTTTGCCTACTCTGTTTACTTCCAGTAGTTTTTTTACAGGCACAAAAAAACATGGTGACAGATGGCCAAGCAGCGGAACGAACCGCTAAATTAAAAGAAGTCTTGACCTTAGATGCTGATCAGGAGGCTGCGGTATTAAAAATTCAACAAAGAAAATCTACTCAAGTTGCCGAATTAAGAGACCTAAAACAAAACGATCCGTCTAAATACTACAAGAAATTGCAAAGTATTTACGAAGGTAATGAAATTGCAGTACAGCGGCTGTTGAGAAAAGAACAACTTAAAGCTTATCATGCCCAGCGGCATACCCTTCGAACCCAGAAAGCATATTTGGTAAAGAAGATGAAAGCTTCTAATGCTACCCAGTTGGATATAGATGAAGCAATACGTAGACTAGAATACGATTTTTCGTATTAAGCATTAAGGCGGCTATATGTTGATTTTTTAAATCAATTCAGCCATAATTATTTTTTTTATAAAACTTTTTGAAACAGAAGAGGTTAATTATTTGTAACTAACCTTAATAAATGTATTCTAACCAGTACACAAAATATTTTTTGCTTAAACACAAATAAAACTGAACGCTGATAAAATGGATCCGTTAAAAAAACAATTTCAAGAAAAAGCAACTGCGCTTCGTGATGAAGTAAAAGCGTTGCTAAAGGTACACCGTGATAAGAAGGTAGGAGATGTCCAATTAGGAAATGTCTTTGGAGGTATGCGAGGTGTAAAGAGTATGATTTGGGAAACTTCCAATCTCGACCCAATTGAAGGAATCCGTTTTCGTGGGTATTCTATTCCTGAATTAAGAGAAAAATTACCAACCGCAGAAGGTGATAAAGAGCCTTTACCGGAAGGTTTATTTTGGTTGATGCTGACTGGAGATCTTCCAACCAAAGAACAAACGGACTGGGTAAGCGAACAATGGCGACAAAGAGCCGAAGTGCCCGCTCACACATTTGCCGTACTAGATGCCCTACCCGCAGATGCGCATCCAATGATGCAGTTTAGCATGGCCATCGTTTCTTTACAATCAGAAAGTGTTTTTGCAAAGCGATACTCAGAAGGAATCAGCAAATATGATTACTGGGATCCAACTTACGAAGATGCTATGAACTTGATCGCTCGATTGCCCAAGGTAGCAGCATATATTTATCGTCGTACTTTCCATGGTGGAGACCATATTGCAGCGAATCCTAGCTTAGACTGGGCTGCCAATTTTGCACACATGTTAGGCGTAAAGGATAACGATTTTAAATCCTTAATGCGATTGTATTTGACGATTCATGCGGATCATGAGGGCGGAAACGCTTCAGCACACGCTACTCATTTGGTTGGTTCTACACTCAGTGACTGTTATTTCTCTCTAGCTGGAGGAATGAACGCACTAGCAGGACCATTACACGGATTGGCTAATCAAGAGGTCATCAAGTGGATATTTGAAATGATCGAAAGTTTAGGAACTCGTCAGCCGACCAAAGACCAGATCAAAGAATATGTCAATAAAACATTATCAGAAGGTAAAGTAATTCCTGGATATGGACACGCGGTACTTCGTGAGCCTGACCCTCGGTTCACTGCTCAACGTAAATTTGCGGAAGATTATATTAAAGATTCTGACATCGTTAATGTGGTTTGGAAATGCTTTGATGTAATTCCAGATATTTTGAAAGGACTGGGTAAAGTGAAAAATCCTTGGCCCAATGTTGATGCTCACTCTGGTGCTATTCTAGTACACTATGGTGTTAAGGAATATAGCTTTTATACGGTTTTATTTGGTGTTTCTCGAGCGCTTGGTGTATTATCTGCCTTATGCTGGTCACGTGCGCTTGGCTTCCCACTGGAACGTCCAAAGTCAGTAACTACGGAATGGGTGAAAGAATTTTTGAAAACACAAGAAGAAGAAATCACCATGAATTAATATTTATGGTATACTTAAAATTTGTGATTGGCTCAAAAAGATATATTTTTGGGCCAATCATCATTTTAGACAGATAGTTCTGGAAAATAACTAACCAAATTAAATTAGAGCTCATCCCAATTTGTCAATTGTAGTCAATTAATGGACTTTTAGATAAGCGCTTAATAATTAAAACAAAGAATTATGAATACACCAAAAGAATTAAAATACACCAAAGACCACGAATGGGTAAGTGTGGACGGTGATGTAGCTACGGTAGGAATTACAGATTTTGCTCAGAAAGAACTGGATGAATTAGTTTATGTTGAAGTAGAAACAGTAGGTGAGACGTTGGCTCAAGAAGAGGTGTTTGGTACGGTAGAGGCCGTAAAAACTACTTCTGATTTATTTATGCCTGTTTCTGGTGAAATTCTTGAATTCAATGAAGAACTTGACGAAAACAAAGGAGATAATCCAACGATGGTCAATGAAGACCCCTATGGTAAAGGCTGGATTGTCAAGATTAAATTGAGTGATCTGTCAGAATTAGATAGTTTAATGGACGCAGCAGCTTATACGGATTTGGTTAGTTAAGGATCAATAAAAGACTTGTTTTTATTTTTTTTGTGAAAAAATAGAAAAAAAACATGCTTTACCCACCAAAATTAATTCGTTTAGCATCTTACTACTAAAGTACAATGGTGCTTAATCAAGAACAATAATTTGAAATACTATATACCTGCTATTCTTTGGAGTTTATTGATTCTTTTTCTCTCTACCACAGGAGGGATTAATTTGCCTTCAACTTGGTGGGACTTTATTTCATTAGATAAGGTAGGACACTTAGTGGTTTATGGCCTTTTTAGTATGCTGCTATTGTGGGCTTTCACCCAAAATCGACAACTAACATTAGAGAAAAAAGCAGCCATTATTGCACTGGGAATCAGTATTATTTATGGAATTGGTATGGAAGTCATCCAATATACCTTTTTCCCCGGCAGATTTTTTGAGATACCGGATATTATTGCTAATATTATCGGTTCATTCTTAGGACTATATTTATTTAAACGTTTTTATTCATAAAAATTTCTATCTATGTCAGACATCGCAGTAACAGGTAGTACGCTAGTCGGGTTATTATTCGGCTTTTTGCTCCTGGTAGTAGGCCTGATCTTTTTGATCAAAGGGCGATTTAAAAGTAGTGGAAATTCGGATTTACAAGAGGCGTACGCCAATCAACCCAACAAGTCGCCGCTCACCGGAAGAACCAAATATCCTCAAGTGGATGCTTTCAGTATGAGTGGAACCTTTTTTAATACTGGGCTATTGATTGCGCTCGCTATCACCATTTTGGCTTTTAGCTGGACTACTTACGAGGATGTGGTAATCATTCCCGACGGTGCACTAGAGTTAGATGATGATATCGAAGTTGAACCACCTCGAACTGCCGAACCACCACCACCACCACCACCTCCTCCTCCTCCAGTTATCGAAGAGGTACCTGAAGAGGAAATTGAAGAAGAAGAGGAGATTGAATTCGTTGACCAGAGTGTCGAGGAAGAAACTGTGGTTGAAGCGCCACCAGAGCCGGAACCGGTCGAAGCGCCACCGCCACCACCACCGCCGCCACCACCACCAGCTCCAGAAGTGGAGGAAATCTTTACGGTAGTGGAAGAAATGCCTCGTTTCCCAGGTTGTGAAGACAAACCAAAAGCGGAACGGAAAGCTTGTGCTGACCAAAAGATGCTGCAGTTTATTTACAAAAACATCAAATATCCAGCAATCGCTCGTGAAAACGGCGTAGAGGGATCTGTAGTAATTCGTTTCTACGTAGATAAAGATGGATCGGTAAAAGAACCGCAAATCCTTAAAGATATCGGAGCAGGAACAGGGTCTGAAGCTATGCGTGTTGTCAAGATGATGAACAGCATGGGAGAAAAATGGACGCCTGGTAAGCAGCGTGGAAAAGCCGTAAAGGTTTATTTCAACCTACCTGTGAAATTCCGTTTAGAGTAATATCCCTCAAAAGAATTACTTAAACATATAGTGGTTTTAAAAAAGTTGTTTCGATGAGAAGTCGGAACAACTTTTTTCGTTAAACCATAATTCTTTCCCATCACAAAACATATTTAATGCATCATTATAAGTGACAACTGTTTTTAAAACAGTATTCTTTTTTATCACCTATTAATGTATTATTATGAGATTAATTGCCATTATTAGTCATGTGCTAACCTTATTGTTATTCGCTGTTTTTGGATTTTTCATCATCTTTTTCTTTAAAAATATAATTGAAAAGGCAGATCAGAAAATATCCTTTTCTTCTTATTCTAATGCAGACATAGAGCATTATTGTGTCAGTAAACCGATTGTAGAAAAGGTGATTCCTATTGCACCACCTCCACCACCACTTCCAGAAGTAGAGGAAATTTTTACGGTCGAGGAAGAGATGCCTTGTTTCCCTGGTTGTGAAGACAGGCCGAAAGCAGAACTTAGGGCTTGTGCTAACCAAAAGATGTTGCAGTTTATCTATAAGAACATCAAATATCCAGCAATCGCTCGTGAAAACGGCGTCGAAGGAACCGTAGTAATTCGTTTCTACGTAGATAAAGATGGATCAATAAAAGAACCGCAAATCCTTAAAGATATCGGAGCAGGAACTGGTGCCGAAGCCATGCGAGTTGTCAAAATGATGAATAGTATGGGAGAAAAATGGACGCCTGGTAAGCAGCGTGGAAAAACCGTAAAGGTTTATTTCAACCTACCTGTGAAATTCCGTTTAGAGTAATATCCCTCAAAAGAATTACTGAAAAATATAATGGTTTTAAAAAAGTTGTTTCGATGAGAAGTCGGAATAACTTTTTTTGAATTGATAATTTTGTTGAACCTTGATTCCTGATATTTTGCTAATTTCAACCATTCAACCATTGCGGTGCGACATAAAGGTTTGACTAGTCAAACGACAAAAAGTTGTGGCTAATCTAAAAAGTTCATTGACATAAATTTAGATTGTAAAGATTCTGTTCAGAGAATCTAGGGTCAGGAATTGCCT
>CALFWZ010000035.1 GCA_937928405.1 uncultured Saprospiraceae bacterium | reverse complement strand
GGTGGTTTAGCGGGTAGATCTTTAGCGTGTGTTTTCGCGCAAAGAACGCAGAGATGCAGGACTTGTTTCGGAAAGTGTTTTAACGGATAGATCTGGTAGTTTTTTTTTCGCGCAGAGACGCTGAGGGGGCAGAGGTGGTTTAGCGGGTAGATCTTTAACCTGTGTTTTCGCGCAAAGAACGCGGAGGTGCAGGACTTGTTTCGGAAAGTGTTTTAAGGGGTAGATCTGGTATTTTTTTTTCGCGCAGAGACGCTGAGGGCGCAGAGGTGGTTTAGCGGGTAGATCTTTAACCTGTGTTTTCACAAGGAGGACGCAAAGGTGCAGGACTTGTTTCGGAAAGTGTTTTAACGGGTAGATCTGGTAGCATTTTTTTTCGCGCAGAGACGCTGAGGGCGCAGAGGTGGTTTAGCGGGTAGATCTTTAGCGTGTGTTTTCGCACAGAGGACTCAGAGGTGCAGGACTTATTCCGAACTTGTTTTGATATGGATATCTTTAAAATAAAAAAATAGATTCCATCAATGCGGAATCTATTTTTTTAGTATTTGAAATGATAGATTAGTTTTTTTATTCTGTTGCGACAACGATTCGTTTAATTTTCATTCTTTGGTTTTTATTTATTAGCCGAACAAAGTAAACTCCTGCAGTCCAGGAATTGCATTTTACTTCTAAGTTTGTTTTGTTACGAGTTGCAGTTATTTCTGAACGAAAATGTTCTTTGCCCATTATATCGGAAATAATAACGGTGTACTCCTCATCTATTCGAGCGTCGAAGTTTATGTTAAATTTATTAAAGGCTGGATTTGGGTAAAGTTTAAATCCTTTACTATCATTAATTGGGGAGCTAGCAATCGACTCTTCTCCTGATGGTTCCAGGATTAAAAAAGTTGGCGCTACTCCACTCGTCAAGGTGATTAGTTTTTCACAAATGACTTGGTAGCCACTATTCTTTATAAAAATTCGATAACCTCCTGCTGATAAACCTGTCACCGTTAATGGGTTTCCACATTGCCAGCCACAATTATAGACTTCATTCCAACTAAGGTCAAAAATTTGAAAGTAATACTCTTCTCCGGATGGGCCCGCCATAGTAATAAACCCATCACCATAAGTAATCGTTGTATTCCCATCACAAGTAACAGTCGTTCCACCGGTAGTGGTGGTTCCTTGACAAGTACAATCCGCTAACACTAGATCATTGGTTGTCTCCGTATCGCCATCGTCACAACTTGCTCCTTCAACCGTTAAGTTGGCATTATTATCATTACAATCTTCACTGGCCAGAACGCCATCGCCGTCATTATCAGGATCATTTCCTCCTCTCGTCAAGGTGATTATTCTTTCACAGATTACTTGATAACCACTATCCTTAATAAAAATTCGATAATCTCCTATCGGTAAACCTGTCACACTTAATGGATTTCCACATTGCCAACCACAATTATAGATTTCATTCCAACTAAGATCAAAAATCTGAAAGTAATATTCTCCTCCAGATGGTCCTGACATGGTAATAACTCCTTCTCCATAAGTAATAGTTGTGTTACCATCACAAGAAACGGTTGTTTCCCCTGGAGGGGTCGTCGTTCCTTCACAAGTACAATTCGCTTGTACTAGATCATTGGTTGTGGCAGCATCTCCATCATCACAACTCGCCCCTACAATCGTTAAATTCGCATCATTATCATTACAATCTTCACTCGCAGAGAAGCCATCTCCGTCATTGTCAATATCGATGGTTCCTTCACAAGTACAACTCGCTTGTACTAGATCATTGGTTGTAGCAGCATCTCCATCATCACAACTCGCCCCTACAGTTGTTAAATTTGCGTCATTATCATTACAATCTTCACTCGCGGGGAAACCATCGCCGTCGTTATCAGGATCATTTCCTACCGTTGTCAAGGTAATTAATCGTTCACAAATTATTTCGTAGGCGCTATTCTTAATATAAACTCTGTAATCTCCTGCAGGTAAGCCTGTCACAGTTTTAGTATTCCCACATTGCCAACCACAATTATAAACTCCCCCCCAATTTCCATCTAAGATCTGAAAGAAATATTCTTCTCCTGACAGTCCCGACATCGTAATAAATCCATCACCATAAGTAATCGTCGTATTCTCTTCACAAGAAACGGTTGTACCGCCTGGCGGGGGCGGTATTGTACCTTCACAAGTACAATTCGTTTGCACTAAGTCATTGGTTGTTTCCTCATTTCCGTCATCACAGCTTGCTCCTACGACCGTTAGATTTGCATCATTATCATTACAATCTTGACTCGCCGGAAATCCATCGCCATCATTATCAGGATTATTTCCTCCATTCGTCAAGGTAATCACCTTTTCACAAATGACTTGGTAGTTACTATTTTTAATAAAAATTCGATAATCTCCTGCTGGCAAACCCGTCACCGTTAATGGATTTCCACATTGCCAACCACAATTATAGACTTCATTCCAACTAAGATCAAATATTTGAAAGAAATACTCTCCTCCGGATGGTCCGGACATAGTAATAATTCCTTCGCCATAAGTAATGCTGGTGTTACCACCACAAGAAACGGTCGTTTCACCTGGAGGGGTCGTCGTTCCTTCACAGATACAATTTGCATCCACCATATCATTGGTCGTATCCACATTTCCATCATCGCAACTTGCCCCCACAATCGTTAGATTCGCATCGTTATCATTACAATCCTGGCTGGCGGGGAAGCCATCGCCGTCATTATCAACATCACTTCCGACACAGATACAATTTGCATCTACCATGTCATTGGTCGTATCCGCATTTCCATCATCACAACTTGCCCCTACGATCGTTAGATTTGCATCGTTGTCATTACAATCTTGGCTGGCGGGGAAACCATCACCATCGTTATCAGGATCGCTTACCGCATTCATCGTAATTTGATCCAATGCAAAATCGCTGGTATAACCTGAGCCGCTAGTCCCTTGAAAGCGATAGGTGATCGTATTACCACCGTAGGCACTCAAATCTACTACTTGATTTATCCAGCTAGTGCCTTGATTTCCGGACTGTTGCCATACGTTTGTCCAAGTAGATCCATTATCGGTGGAGATTTCTAAGATCAAAGTTCCCATAGCTGTTCCATTCATATGATATTTAAAATCAAGACTAGCGGAGGTTACCTCTCCTAGATCATAACAAGCCCCTTTGAAACGAGCTACTTTACTTGGGTAATTTGGTGTAGAGGTTTCCATATAGAAATAGTAGCTACCTTCATAAGCGCTAGAAGGCCCCGTACCATTGCTTGGTGTTCCACCTGTTCGGCGCGTCCAATCAAAATCATCATCTTGGTATTGGCAGATATTAGCACTTGCTGTTTCAAAATTTTGGGTATCTGGGAAGTTATTGATGGTGGCGGTACACGCAGTACAGCTTTCTTCAACGATGGTTAAAAATTGATCTATCGCTGGATTATTAATTTCCTGAACAATTCCGGAAGGCCATTTAACCACCACTTTAGTGATAGAAGTATTGGCTCCAATACCAAAGTGTTGAGTAAAGGAATTCATAATTCCATAACCTTCACCAGAGCGAACTTCTCTGATCTGTTGGCCCCAAGCACCATACAATTCTACTCTTGCACCAATCCCATTAATATTGGACTGTACTCCTTGTAGGTTGACATTAAAAAAGTGATTGGTATTTCCATTATTGAGGAACATTCTATCTTGAATCGTAGTTGGGGAGTTAAAAATTTGTGCATACCCCGCATAAACATCTATAAAACCATCTTGATTAAGATCTCCCAGAGCGAATGATTCTATATCATTTGAATTAAAAGGGTTTGCGGCTAATGTAAAAGTTCTATCACCATCATTATAGAATAAATAATGTTCAGTTCCAGAAACTAATAAATCTACAAATCCATCATTATTAAAATCTCTAAAAATACCTTGAATTCCTCTTTCACTTCCATTTAGGGCAGGGAGTAAACCACTTCCATTCGTTATATCGCTAAATGTACCATCACCATTATTTAGCATTAAATTAGAATTTTCATAATGATTAATGATGATACAATCTAAGTCTCCATCATTATCAATATCTGCAAAATCTGTTAACCAAGTTTGAGCACCATTTTTCAAGTTAGCCGCTGCGGCCACTTCTGTATAATTATTATTGCCATCATTTTGAAAAAGCATATTGATTCTACGAGGATCAGAGCTACTGCTGGCACCACCACGACATTTAGAAATATATAAATCTACATCTCCATCGTTATCATAGTCAGTCCAGATACTAGCATAATTACCCGAATTATCACTAGCTGGAGTTGTAGTTGTGTTTAGCAAACTTGGTGTATTGGTAAAAGTACCATCTCCGTTATTTCTAAATTTTGGGTTTTCAGCATCATCATGACAAGCAAATATATCAACCCATCCATCATTGTCAATATCTGCAAAATTACTTCCTTGAATAAAAATATTAGAGTTGGGAATTGTTGTTGAGCTATACGATATTGCATTGTTATTATAAATCAATTTGATATCATCATAATATCCTCCTGTTAAAATATCGTTGTAACCATCTTGATCTACATCTGCGATGGTATTGCTCCATTGTCTGACATTGCTAACATCACCAAAATCTAGGGAGGTAAAATTTTGATTGGCACCTTGTTGATAAACTACATTTAAATATTTAGCATTATTATACCGAACGATATCATCTTTTCCATCACCATTCATATCCACCACAGACATAGAAACGCCACTATAATTTTCTCCCGGTAGAAGATTTGTGTTATCCGTAAAACTAACTCCGCTGGTATTTGTGTTACTGTTTTGCACCGTAATTTGAATTTCGTATTGATCGGAGCTTTGGCCATCGTTAACGGTTAAAATAGCGATATAAACACCGGGTTCTGTGTAAGTATGATTGGCTGTAATTCCGTTATCAAAACTTTCATCACCGAAGTTCCAAGCATACACCAAATCGTCAGAATCGTTATCATAAGAAGCAGCACCATCAAAGCCTACCGCTAGTGGAGCAACACCAATTACAGTCGTTGAACTAGCCAACGCAACCGGTGGGGTATTACTCATATCAATGGTCAAACTATTGATCCAATCAGCTATAAGTTGAACACCTTCTTGATCCACCACATTTTTGCCCAAAGGAGGCATCGCAGTACCTGACACTAGCGAATTCATTCGATGATGCATAATCGAAGTGGATATTTCTTGTGGTACAACTACCCTTGCACCAGTGATTCCTAAATCGTAAAGGACTGGGCCATCTATAATATTTTGGGAAGCTAATGGTGTGGTGCTTCTAACATCAAATTGACCAATGCCAGTGGCAGGTTGGTGACAGTAAGAACAATTTACATCGATGTAAGAACTTGCTCTTTCTTCTAAGGTATACGTTAAATCATTCTTCGCAGCAAGCTTATCGTAATTATTGGCATTTGCGTCTGTAATATCTGGTGTTATAATACCCAAATGACTGAGCGTTACTAATTGATTGGCATTAATTCCTGTTAGTGGATAGTTGATCTCTTTATTTAGTTGTCTTGTTTTAAGTCCTAATACATTTCCGACGGCTGCTTTATGACAATCGAGACATTCAGAAGGGCTAGGATAATGCCAGACTTGAGGTTGGCCATTTACGAATACCGTTTCATCTAAACCTGTCGTTAGTAATTGTGCATCCGTTCCTGCGCTATTCCATTTGTAAGAAAGGTAGTAATATGCTCCGTTGGAGGCTCTTACTTCAAAACGAGTCTCTAAACGTTGACCTCCTAATTCAAAATGTTTTATCAATACACCACCAATTGGCAATCCCCAGGTGTCATCTTCAGAGAAATTGATTCTTTCTTGAGGTGTATTATGCGTTCCATCGTTTGGAATGGCCATCCATCGACTCTTGGCCGCACCGTCTGACCAAAAGGGTTCGATCATATCATAAGGAATAACTCCAGGACTAGGAGTCAAATTATTTAAATCTGAAAATGCACCTGTTTGCGATAAAAATTGTGGTGGAGTCGCGGTAGCTGTAGACGGGAGGTTACCATTTAAATAAACGCCAATAGGTGTGGCGTTTGTGAGTCCAGGCCCCATCAAATAGGAGATAAATCCACTAGAAAAAAAACTAATCATGACGATGACCGACATCACTATAACTTTCTTCCAATCAAAAGAAGTGTAAATTTTATTCATTTTTATGTTTTAAAAAACTGTAATTGACCTTATGGAATGCTTTGTTACTCTAGTATTTGGAGGGGTAAATCATCGTTAAGCCCTGACCAGTTGCTATATCTATAAAATAGATAGTTGGAAAGGTGAAATAAACTTTTAAATGGTGATTGGTGGTAAACAATTAGTCGATCAAAGATTCTACTAATTTGAAGAGGAAGTAACGGTTAATAAAGATATTATTCTTCCGCCCATAAAGATAAGACAATTGTATCGTCTTCGCCAGTGCTTAGGTAGGTTTTCCTGATAATTAGAAAATAAAATGAGGTAGATAGCGAAAAATTCGACTTTTCAAGAAATAACAAAAGGAGAAATTTAATGCACTGTCGTACTCGACTCTTCGAGATCTTTCGGTCATCCCTAAAAAAGTAAAGTTGTCTAGGCTAAGAGCCTAGACAACTACTACAACAAATTATAATCCCATGAACATATATTCTTTATTAGCTTGAAGCTAATCTTATTTTTTTTGCACCAGATATTTCGGTGATCTTTAGCCGCTTATTCCTTCTCACACTACAAATATACGGGTGACTTCTACCTAAACCAAAGACAAAAAACAAATAATGTAACATTTATAAAAATTCAATATAAATTATCATTATTTATATTTCATTAAAATTCAGTCATTTTATATAAAAAAATACAGCACGATAAGACATAAAAAAAGATAAATCACATCAAATGACTTATCTTTTTCTTAATTTTTATGGTAAAAAAGCTTATCCACCTGCTGGTTTTGCCTTAAAACCCTCGTTTTTTAGCAACTCAATGACCTTTTTCCGATGGTTACCTTGGATCATTATCTCTCCATTTTTGACAGCCCCTCCTACTCCACACTTGGTTTTGAGCATTTTCCCAAGTTGTTTTAAGTCCTCATCATTGCCAATGAAACCAGTTACTAAAGTCACCTCTTTGCCTCTACGTTGTTTTCTATCAATATGGACCCTCAAATCCTGCTCACTCGGATCTGGCGTATCCTGATCGTGATCTTCTGCTGAAGGAGGTACGAAATCAGGATTAGTTGAAAATACAAAAGGACTATTATTACGTTTATTTTTTTTAGACATTTTATAGAATTTCTAAGTTAAAGCAAGATTCCAGCTTCCTTTTTAATAGCAACGAGTGCTTTATCGAGCGGCATAAATTCTCGGTTCTGCAGATGAGCAAATAAACCTTGGACGTAATTATCGAGAGAAGTATCTGTTCCCTGCTGGTCATAAACTTCACTTACAACGTTCATCACGTCATCACGAGCTATTTTAATGATCTGCCAAAGCTGCTCAGAGATGTATACCTGTTGCGTTATATTATGCTCAAATTCCTGTTGTGTAGCGATCATCATCGACATTCGCAGATCCCCTGCGGTCATTCCTTCTTGTCTCAGGCGCAAAATCAGGTTAGGAATCGCGATTCTCTCACAAAATAAAGATAATCGTTCGTAAGCCTGTAATCGCAAGGGAATGGTCGTTGATTGCTGATTCTGCTTAAAATCAAGTGATTTTAGTTGATATTGACTGGTCAGATACTGTTTCATCAGGTAATACACCGTAAAAAATACGATCAGCGCTGGAACGGTAATTTTAATAATTTCAAGGAGTACCTCAATAAAAGAATTCATAAAATATAGGTATTGGTCTTAATTTTGACGACAAAAGTAACGAAAGACATTGAAATGACAACAATTCGTAATTCCCTATTGTTGAGAAGGAATAATACATAAGTATACGAAGTGTGTAAGATTAAGCTGCTTTTAAACGACAAATTCTGTACTTTTGTAGAAGAAGTTGTTTTACACCTTTCTAGAAAATAATAAAATCTGTAGTTATGAACGATACCAAAGAAAAAACGACAATACAACCTTTGACCCTAACAGATGGAGCTGTGAAGCACCTTCGCAGAATTATGGAAGAACAAAAGGTTTCTGAGAATCATGGTTTGCGGGTTGGTGTAAAGGGAGGTGGTTGCTCTGGGTTTTCCTATATTCTTGGATTTGACGAGAAAAAAGAAAACGATGATGTTTACGAAGTGAATGGAATGCGTGTCTTTATGGAAAAAGCACATGCCATTTACCTTTTAGGAATTGAGATAGATTGGTTAGAAGGATTGAACAACCGTGGATTTACCTTTAATAATCCCAACGCCAAGGAAAGTTGTGGTTGTGGAACCTCTTTTTCTGCGTAAGACTTATTTTTTCTTTAATAAAAAAAATCCGTCCCGAAAATTTTCGGGACGGATTTTTTTATGCTGATCATTAAATATTAGCTTAGTTCATATTTGCTACTTGGTGGCTGGTTATTTCCGTACCAATTCTAGTAGTTACGATATACATTTGCTGAGTCAAGCTAGAAATTTCTTTTTCGAAAAAGTCTGGTGCTTCATCAGCTTGGAAAGATGCTTCAAAAACAACTTTTCCTAACAAGTCGGTAACCTTAACAGAAGAATTTAAACGATCTGGGTTTGATACCGTGATGGTAAAAGCTTCATGAGCAGGATTAGGGAAGATAACAATGTTTCCATTATTATTCTTTTCACGCATTACTTCAATCACATCAGAGTATTCGTAAGCACCATCAAAATCCATTTGCTTTAATCGGTAGTATAAGCTACCTGGGCGATTAGTTTTGTGGGTATAAGAATAATTCTGCGTTTCGTTGGTCGTACCATTACCACTTACAAAAGCAATTGTTTCGAAAGAACGGGCATCTAAGCTGAATTCAACTTCAAATCCTTCATTGTTTACTTCAGAATCAGTTGTCCAATCTAGAACGATACCGGCTTCCACATCATTTCCTTTGAAAGAAGTCAATTCAACTGGTAAAATCGCAGAAGAACATGCCTCACCTTCTTCAGTTCTTGAACTTGGAGTAAAGAAAATTGGAGCACTTTCAATCATATCACCATTATTACAACGTACACAGAAACGGTAATAACCTGGAACATTCGTACGAACAATATTGCCTGGTTGAGCTGGAGTAATTTCTACCTGGTCTCCTCCTCCAGTACTACCTGCTACATAAAATGCACGAGCTACACCGCCACGTCCAGCACAAGCACTAGTTGCACTACCAGGGCTTAAACTAATTGGTACATTAGGACAAACTCGGTAAGGAGATGTATTACCAGAACTATAGGTGAAGGTACCATTAGTATAGGATACACTACCAGTTAAGGCCACTTGGGCAGATAAATCAAGGGAAGTAGCCATAAATAGGCCTAACATAAAAAATAATTGTAAAAAATTACGCATGTCTTTAAGATTTTATGAGAGATTAATAAATTGTTTCTTAATAAATTATTTGAAAAAAAGTACTTACACAGGAAAATATGTTACAACCCCTGGTTGGTTTGTAATATTCTTTCAAAAAGGTCTCGTTTAATGGGTTATTGTTTGGCCTATAATGGTAATTACCCAAATTATATTTTAATCAAGGGGCATTATCGTGCCTGTCAATTAAACAGTTAGGCTCTAAATACTGCATTTACTAGTATCCAGTTATATTATATAAAACTGAACAAGTAAAATCTTAGGTTATAAGTACGTGTTGAAATCGATTTGGTGCGAATTGAAAAGTAATTCTTAGGATCAAAGATATTTTTTGGAGTAAATTCGGTTTTATCGAAATTCACCAGCTTTTGGGAGCTTTACATTCCAATTCTGTGCAATATATGAGATATTTCTTAATAAAAAAAAGAAATAATAAAAAAAAAAACACTCCGCTATTAATAGCGGAGTGTCACTCGTTTATTTCATTGAATGTGATTCAAATTTTTACATATTCTTAATAATTTCTTTACCGAATTGAGAACATTTTAAAAGCTTAGCTCCTTTCATTAATCGTTCAAAATCATAAGTTACACGCTTCGATCGGATGACTTTTCCAACTCCTTTTACGATTAGATCTGCCGCTTCGTTCCAACCTAAGTAGCGGAACATCATTTCTCCTGATAGAATCACAGAGCTTGGGTTTACTTTGTCTAATCCAGCGTATTTAGGCGCTGTACCGTGCGTTGCTTCAAAGATAGCGATTCCAGTATCGTAGTTGATATTAGCACCAGGTGCAATTCCAATTCCTCCTACCTGAGCAGCTAGGGCATCAGAAATATAATCTCCATTAAGGTTAAGCGTTGCTATCACAGAATATTCGGAAGGTCTTAAAATGATCTGCTGTAAAAATGCATCAGCAATCACATCTTTGATAAGGATAGCACCTTTTGCTAGTGCTTTTTCCTGCATTTTGTTGGCTTTTGCCTTTCCACTTTTAGCAGCTATTCTATCATACTGCGCCCAAGTCCAAACTTTGTCACCATATTCGCGCTCAGCTAATTCATATCCCAACTCTTTGAATTTACCTTCCGTAAATTTCATGATATTCCCCTTGTGCACCAAGGTAACAGATGGCAAGCCCTCTTTAATGGCATGCTCAATAGAAGCACGAACCAAACGCTCTGTTCCTTCTTTGGAAACTGGTTTAACACCAAGAGAAACTGTCTCAGGGAAACGAATACCTTTGGCTTTCATGTCTTCAATAAGAAACTTTCTTAGTTTTTTAAGCTTGGCAGTGCCATGCAAGTATTCTATACCAGCATAGATATCTTCTGTATTCTCTCGGAAGATGACCATGTCAACATCTTGTGGACGCTTAACAGGAGAAGGAACTCCTTTAAAGTATACTACTGGACGAACACAAGCATACAAATCTAATTTTTGTCGCAATGCTACGTTAAGAGAACGAATACCTCCTCCAACTGGAGTAGTAAGCGGTCCTTTGATAGCAACTTTATTTTTCTTGATTTCACGAAGGGATTCAGTTGGCAACCACTTTCCAGTTTTGTCAAAGGCTTTTTGCCCTACTAATATCTCCTGCCATGCTATTTTTCGCTTTCCTTTATAAGCTTTCTTTACTGCTGCGTCAAAAACCTTAACTGCCGCAGCCCAAATGTCGGGACCAATACCATCTCCTTCTATAAAAGGAATAATTGGATTATCAGGAACGTGTAACTTGTTATTTTTAAAAGTGATTTTCTGTCCACTCATTTTTTATGAAATTTTGTGATTATACCGGTTAGATAATTGATTATTAAATTTTTATAGAAAATTCCTGCAAATGTAAAAATTTTATTCCTTATATGGGGAATCTTCTTTTTAAAAAATAATTAACACCCTTTTCAAGTTATCTCTACGTCACAATTGTGACAACAGATTCGTATTTTTGGCCTTTATTTAAAAAATAATCTCTTATGATGTTAAGAACTTTAACGTTACTTATTCTTTTTGTTACCTCTTTAACATTTTCGCCCTTATTAGCCACTGAAGGTGGTTATAAAATTTCCGTGGAAATTGAAAATTTTGACCAGACCGAAGCTTATCTCGCAGGATATATCGGTGACACTCCTTATATTTTAGATACCGTCGCCATGAAAGACGGTCTTGTTGTTTTTTCTGGTGAAGATCAACTAGAAGCGGGTGTATATCTAATTGTGCTACCACCTGACAATAAATTCATTCAGATCTTTGTCGATTCAGACAATCAAAATTTCACTTTAAAGGCCAATTACGCCAAGCTCGATGAACAGGCTTTTGTCATCGATGGCTCTCGCGCCAATAAATTGTTTTACGAATATGTCAACTTTCTATCCACCAAAGGTCCACAAGCTCGTGCTTTACAGGAAGAAATAAAAGCAGCCCAGGCGGAAGACAAACCCATTGAAGAACTACAGAAAAAATTGCAAGAGGTCAATAATAGTGTGAAAACCTATCAAAAGCAGTTAGTAAAAAATAATCCAAATTCTCAAGTGGCGACTTGGATTAAGTTTGGTTTTGAAACAGAGATTCCTGAATTTACTGGTTCAGAGAGTGATGTACAATTTCAACGGTATATGTTTAGAAAAAATCATTTTTTTGAGAATGTTGATTTTACGGATTCCAGCCTCTATCGAAATCCAATGTTGCCCAAAAAAGTAAACTACTACCTCGATCAATTGACTCCTGCTACCCCTGATTCGATTATTGTAGCGGTGGATTATATTTTAAATAAAGTCAAACCAGTTCAAAAAACTTTCCGGTACTACCTAAGTCAGTTACTCAACCAATACGCCGAAGAAGCACAGACTAAGATCGGAATGGATGCGGTCTATGTACATTTGGTGGATAATTATTATGCGCGAGGAATGGCTCCTTGGTTGGAGAAGGAACAACTCGAAAAAATAATGTTAGAATCTCAACGACGACGCCCTACCCTGATTGGTCGCCGAGCGATGAACATTGAAATGAGAAAAGAAGATGGTAGTAAAATTTCTCTCTATGATATCGAAAGCCAGTATACGGTCTTGTACTTCTGGCGGTATGATTGTAGCCACTGTAAAAAATCAACCCCGCACGTCATTGAATTCTACAAAAAATTTAAAGATAAAGGCGTAAAGATTTTAGGGACTTGCGTAAAAATGAAAGAAAAAGACATGGAGGAATGTTGGAAGTATGTCCATGAAAAAGAGATGGAAGATTGGATTAACGTGGTAGACCCTGGTAATTTATCGAAGTTTACCGCTAAATATGATACCCGGATTACGCCACGAATTTTTATTCTCGATAAAGACAAAAAGATTTTAATAAATAGGATCGGAGCAGAGCAACTCGAAGAGGTCATGGATCAAATCATCGAAGAGGACAACCGTAAGCTGAAAGAAAGCCTTGAGAATAAGTAGATTGGTTTGAACTGGTCAAGAAATTAGGGGTTTATCCATTTTTTTGGGTTACTCCTAACATCCTGTTCCGTAGTAGGTGATACTTTGCAACTCAATTTTCAGATGATTCGAAATGAACCACAAGTTCCTTCCGCCTTTTTCGTTAATAGGAGTCATAAATATTTCAGGTACCGTATCTGAATTAATGTCTCCTACAAAATGAATCCTAAAACCTAAGGTGCCAGCATGTTGAAATTGCTCGGTAAGTTCTTGAAAAAGAATTTCTTTTTTATCTGAATTGATGATACGTAAGGTCAGCCTTTCTTCAATATTCGTTGGTTTGTTATCAACTATACTAAAATCATGGCAAACATCCAGCGTTATAATATTCCCTTTTGAATCCTCAATTCGGCCTGGCTCGCCCTCTCTTGCGTATAAAAGTCGTTCGTTATGAAAAACGTCTCCAACGACAGGACCTACCTTATATTTATCTTTTGTTCCAAAATAAAAATACGCCCTTGTCTGATCAATTATAATTGGCATCCATTTACCACCTTCAATTTCAGGATATACTTCACTCAAAATAGGAATTTCATTTTTTAAATGAATTCCATACCAATTTAATAGCGGCACTCTATGGCAATCTTGTCCATACTTAAATCCAGTATTTGCCGGACGAACATATGTACCATATACATAACCAATATTTCCAGTTCGTTCTCTTTTTACTTTTAACCAAATATCATTCAATCGCTCATAGTAAATATAGCTTGGTTCCGAATGATTAACAAAATCTAAGAACTCCAACACTTCACCATCCGCTAACGTAGCAATAATTGTAGAGGTTAGATTTGGTCCATCTCTAAATCTTAATTCTGTGGCATTAACGATTAATTTTTCAGGAGCAAAATACTGACCAGCACTTTGGCCTAATACCAATAAAATGATTAGAAAGATTAAGTTATTTCTGATTTTAATATGGTTGAAATTCATTCGTTAAATCCGTTTTTCAGTAATGATCTTAAAGAAGCTGAATAAAAACAAGGAGTTAATTCTTGAACGATTGTATGCTGAATAATGTTTCTCTAAGTCTAATTACTAAATCATATCTAAAAAAAGCAATAGTATCACTACTTCTGTAGTCCAAAGTCAATAGTTTTTTATTTTCCAAAAAAATAATAACTTTACGTAACAGATTATTAGAGAACCGCTAATCAGATTTAATCAAAGGTCTGTTTAGCGGTTTTTTTTATACCATAAAACAAGCAGCCATTCTAGACCTTGCTATAATTTTATAATGAACGAACACTTAGACCCTTCTGGCGAACATCTTGAACCTGCCGATCAGCAACTCGAAAAAGCCTTACGTCCTCAGGCGTTAGAAGATTTCTCTGGTCAACCCAAAATAGTTGAAAATTTAAAAATATTTATTGCTGCCGCCAAGCAACGAGGCGAAGCACTCGATCATGTACTTTTACACGGTCCTCCAGGATTAGGAAAGACTACCTTATCACATATTATTTCTAACGAACTGGAGGCTAATCTAAAAATGACTTCTGGGCCTGTACTAGAAAAACCAGGAGATTTAGCTGGTTTACTGACCAATTTGGCAGAGGGAGACGTATTGTTTATTGATGAAATTCATAGACTCAATACCGTCGTAGAAGAGTATCTCTATTCAGCCATGGAAGATTATCGGATTGATATCATGATTGATAGTGGACCCAACGCTCGCAGTATTCAAATTTCTCTTGAACCTTTTACCTTGATCGGTGCTACCACGAGAATGGGCTTGCTGACCGCACCGATGCGCGCACGATTTGGTATCAACTGCCATCTTGATTATTACGATGTTGGTGTTTTAGAAAAAATTATCAAACGCTCTGCTGGAATTTTAGAGGTTCCAATTACAGTCGAGGGAGCACAAGAGATTGCTCGCCGTAGTCGAGGAACTCCTCGTATCGCCAATGCGCTTCTCCGTCGAATCCGGGATTTTGCCCAAATAAAAGGAGATGGTACCATTGGAATAAAGATCGCAAAATATGGGCTAGAGGCGTTAAATGTCGATAGCAGCGGTCTAGATGAGATGGACAACAAAATCCTCTCAACCATTATTCATAAATTTAAAGGTGGCCCCGTCGGTATTACCACCATCGGTACGGCCGTTGGCGAAGAGGCAGGCACCATCGAAGAGGTCCACGAGCCCTTTCTAATTATGGAAGGTTACTTACAACGGACCCCTCGAGGTCGTGAAGCTACCGAAAAGGCATATCAACATTTAGGAATCGTACCGCCTTCTCAGTCGAATACTCTTTTTTCTTAGGTTCGATGGACATTTAGACTTGTAAAAATGATAGAGGTAGAAGGGCTTGGCTTGGTAAGGATCTCTGTTTTATGAAACACCTGTCACAAAGACAGGTGTTTCACGGAACAGATATAATTAGGTTTTGCAGTCAAAATAGGTGCCCTCAATTAAGAGGTTGGAAGCTCAAACGTCTGTAGGTTGATTTAAAATAGGTTTAGGTTAACGTTTGGCTTAAGAATTTAGATCAGAATCGTTTACTACGTGAAGAAGTCAGATTTGCCATTAAAACAATTCCTCCTCCTAGTAAAAAACTTCCTGTTGCAATGTACAAAATAAGCATGGTCCTTGTGTTTAGTAAGTTTTGTAAATAGTCAATTAAATAATAAAATACGCACAAGAGGGATTACAACACATTATAAATACTTTAAATGCAATAAGCTGTTGTTATTCTTAGGACGCAAAAAACTTCCTTTAAGTAACGTAAATGCTTACTTAATTTAATTAAAATTCAAATGGTATATAAAAATGGATGCAGTATGGTGGGAGATTCTAATGTAAGCATACCATATGAAGTGGTTACACTTATTTATTAGATTAGTCTCAACAAATAGTCTCGTTTTTTTACTGATATGTTCGGTAGGATGTCGCAATATAGAATTATTTTTCAATTCTACCAAGAAAAATAAAAAAAATCTGAAAGTAGGAAATCCTACTTTCAGATTTTTTTCAATAGAAAAAGATTGCTAGCTAAACTTATCCACGTAACATCACAAATCGATGCGTTTCTGTGGTAGTTTCGGTTCGAATATTTAGAAAATATATTCCATTTTGTAAATCCTCTACTGGAACAGAGATCGTACCTGTCTCTTCTAATAATGATGCTCTCACTAATTGACCAGCTGAATTAAAAATTCGCATTTCCCGAAGCTCATTCTCTTCCGTAGGTATATCAAAATAAAAATAATCACTTCTAACTGGATTCGGCCGAATGGTCAGCCCTCCCCTCTCCGTAAAGTTTAATACGACGATATCACCGATATAAGTCTCTGTACCATCAAAATCCGTCTGCTTTAGACGATAATAATTTGTTCCCTTTAATGGCTCGACATCCGTGTAATTATATTGCGTGGACGAAAGGGCACTTCCTTGTCCATTAATTTGGTCAAGCGCTTGGAAATTGCGGCCATCCGAAGACCGCTCTAGGGTGAAATAATCATTGTCCAGTTCCATTGCCGTCTTCCAAGTCAATTCGGCAACCACGCCTTTTTCATATCCCTTAAATTCGGTCAACGTAACGGGGAGACTGGCGTCAAAATTTCCATTGAGCAAGACATTATCTAGCGCAATCATTCCAGCCCAATTGCCAGTTTCACCATCTGAATAATTGAATCTCACTTGAAATTCAGCGTTATTATAGGCCGACAGATCTAAGCTTTGACTATTCACACATCCATCTTTCCAAATACTAAAAAAACTACACCCATTAGATGTTTCTCGAAAGACCTCCTGCCAGTCTGATCCATCGTATACATCGACAGAAAAATAACTGTCGGTCTCTACTGGCTTACCCGAAAAAACTACAAAGGGATCCGTAGGATCGTCTACTCGATCAAACATATAATCAAAATCCAAGGTTAAATTTGCAAAACTCCGCATATCCATCTCTGGAGTCAGAATAGAAGTTGCTCCGGAAAACTCACTTTGAGTACTTACATCGTCATCAAAATATATCATATTAGTACTATCGATCGTCGCACCAAGCGTGGCAGTAGTGCTATCAAAATCTGCTCTATAAGACCTGATAAATCTACCACGTCCTCCCCAGCTCCATTGATAAGGGAAAGAAAGATCTCCATTCGTGCTCGTTACTTTCCACCCTGCTGGTAATCCATCATTAAAGTCTTCTAAAATTAACAGGCTACAATCGCCTTGTGGTGCTGTGTATTGGAAAGTAGCCATACAATTTTCACCACCACCTGAGGCTGGAAACAACGTCAATTCAGTTGTTGCTCCGTCGGCAATGAGTCCTGATAAAACAATTCGTTGAGGACTGTTTCCGTAAGGATAAATTATATTTGAAGTATCTGCATTGATGACCACTCGATACCCATCTAGATTACCCCCACCATGGCTTAATTGTACTGCCAAATCATAAGTACTCGTCACATCCATACAATCAGATACCCGAACTTCCAGAACTTCCAGATTCGTCGTTTGATCAGTTTCTATCAAAACATTCGTATACTCACTGGTCGATCCATTGCCGCATTGAGATTGAACCAAGACTTGGTATGTTCCACATCGCTCCAAGACTACTCCAAAATCCACGCTCGGCACGGTAGTTAAAATCGTGTCCAAATAAATATTATTGATTACATCTCTTAAAATGGCGCTATAATTTCCCGCAGCATTCGAAAACCAGTTTAAGGCAATCGTAGAATCTGTTTGCTCCGTGATCGTCAATCCATCAATCGACGGACAGTTATTAGGAAAACAAGCATCAACACAATCCAATCCCGGTAAATAAAGGGCAAGCGCCGCCACATTGTCGATATCACAATCGAGGGTTCCATCAGACCAATCGATCGCTCCCTGATTAAGCGGGTCCATAATATAAGGGATTCGACCGTTGAGATCACAACCATCATTTAATTCATAATTGTGTTGCAAACTAAAATTATGTCCAATTTCATGAGAAGCCAACGACCTTAATAAAGCACTTGTATTGGTATTTTTTTCAAGGAGGTGATAAGGCGAACTCGTACAAACTGAATTCAAAGTAGCTAATCCGATAACACTACAATCTTGCAGGGTACAAAGGTCTCGAGTTGTCCAAAGTTGGCCAAGGTCATGTTCACCACTAAAACCATCAGCAACGGCCCAGTCTCGAAAATCAGTTAGTAGGTCTCCAGCCTGTTGAGAATCTGTCCAAGGATCACAGTCAGCACAAGTAGAAATCAGATGTTCTGTCACCGTAAAATTAACATCATCGGCAAAATCATTAGCATTCCAGTCACTATTCACCAAAGATAAAATCTGTAAAGCTTGTAGGTGGGTTTCCATGATCCCCCCCAAATCTTCTACCATTGAATAATCCGAAGCAATAGCTATCTCGGCACGCAAACATACAGAGGATTCGGTAGCAGGTCGATTGGTATTTCCTCGTGGAAGGTCGCGTGCTTCGGTAGAGGCACATGTACCAGGAGCGTCATTGATCACCTTCTTAGCTTCGTAAAGCACAAAGACATCCGATTTAAAATTCCGATCAAATCGAGCAGCAGATTCTAAAAAATATTGATGGTTTCCATCTTTTATCCAAAGGCTAAAATAGTTTTCAAAAATGGTTAGGCAAGCTTTTCCACCACCTTCTACCACTCCTCGAAAAGTAGGGGTAGCGATATTCGATAACGTCTGAACTCCCGAAGGGGTCAGAGTATTTAACTGAAAATTAGGACTCCGCAATTCGTCCCGTGATAATCGCAAAGACCAATGATGTTCATCACTCAACAATAGATTTAGTTGACCATCCGAAGAAGGGGCTCGTAGATAATTTTCTAGTTCTGCCACCGATATTTGATACAGTTGATAATTACTAAAATACTGATCCAGTTCGGTCCGGTTGGGCCGATCAACGGAAAAGCCAAGGTAATTTAATTGTGCATTGAGTTGAGTCAATAGGGCGGAGAGACACCACGCCGCCATTAGGAGGGTTAAGTTTTTCATTTGGAAGTATGTTTATTATTTGTGAATCGGGGGTCTGATTTTTATACAAAAATTCAGACCCTCACAAGATAAAAACAAATTCCTTTTTTAAAGAATTTTAAGGTATTAAAAATCAAAATGGGTTACCTATCAGATGATAAGTAACCCATTTTGGGTATTTTTCGATTTAAGTATTTTTCTACTGTTTTACAAACATGGTAGTCCATACACGATCTGCCACAATAAAGCTTACTTGGTAAACTCCGTTGGTATAGTTCGACACGTCAATGGATTGATTTGACCTACTATTAAAAGAATTAACCAATTGGCCTAAATTATTATGAATCAATACCTGATCAATATTAAGATCAGATTTAATGAATAATTGCTCCGTTACTGGATTCGGCATGATTTGAATATCATTAGCTAGTGCTGGATCATTGGTATTAGTTAGATCAAGAATATCCGCAGCGTACCTCGGTAAAAACTGGTACCCCGCATCAAAAGGAGCATTATTGCTAGGATTAAATTGTCCACCAATACCGATGGCATCAAAATTAGTCGGCAAGGTAGTTCCATATAATTCAGAATCAGCATCAATCCGCATAACATATTCATTGGTACCATCTGTCACGGTATAATTGTCTCCCGCACCTCCAGTTACCACACTAACAATCGTCAAATCGTTAATCCGAATTAATTTAGATTCTTCATCCTCTCCCAAATTGGTTGTAAATTCTGGCGCAAATAATGCATTTCCAGAAGACAATAAAAATACAGAATCTGCATTTATTTGTTGTAATCCTCTAAATTGTCCAATTGTTCCGATCACTGATACTTCGTCACCTTCTGTCACCGTATACCCATAATTGGTATCACCCGTAAATACAGCGATTCCGTCATCATTATCATTTTTGTCAATGATGGTAAACAATAGTCCAGCAGGGAACAAATTAACACCATAAACGATTCCTCTTAATTCACATGTCACCATAGAAGAATCTACGATCCCCTGAACGTCGGTTGTCGTTACATCTTGAATTTCTAATAATGGGTAAAAGTCAGGATCAATTCCGTCATTATCTACAATCGTAATCACCATATTTCCAGTAGAGCCAATAACTGCTCCATCCGCATTGGTGAGGGTGAGAATAATCGTTTCAGAACCTTCAACTTCCGTATCATCCAACAAAGAAATACTGAATATGCCATCACTGACTCCACCGTTTCCATCACTGCCGAAAGTAACCAAGGTACTATTTAAAACATAATCCGTTCCGTCTAATGCCGAACCACCTACGATAGTGAGGGTAACCGAAGCCGTATCCATATCACCGGTATTAGCCATAGACAACCGGAAAGAAGCAGTTCCATCACCTTCGCTGACATTATCTAAAGCATTTTCAAAAAAGATATATGGCGTACTAGAACAAACATCATTGGCCGCACCTGGCGTTGCATAAATTAAGTTTCCACTACCACCAGAAACTACGTTGGTATTGGTAGTAGAAAAACCCCAAGATTCTGGCTGACCGTTGTCCGCTTCCAAATCACAAAGGCTTAGCGATGGTCCTTCACCATCAGCAATTTCTGGCCATCCAGCTGCATCGTTGTAAATAACCATATCCACTAATTCACCATTCGCATCTAACAACGTAATATCTTCTCCACCATCATTCAGACCACCCGCCGTCCAAGAGAGGGCGTTAGTACCAAAGGTAGCGTTAAAAGCAGAAGCATTTTCAACCAATAGCATATATTCTCCCGGTTGGATCATCATGGCAGGAAAAGTAAAATCTACCCCCATTGAAAAATTATACCCTTCCAGGTTTACTGGGTTATCTCCAATATTGGTTAGCTCAATAAAATCAAATTCGTTGCCGGCTCCTGGAATATTATACATAATTTCAGAAATTACAATATCGTTAGCTGGCACTGGAATAACCGTTACGGTACCTACCATTCCGAATCCAACGTGTGGATCACATTGATAGTCATATACCCCAACTTCTGTAAAAGTAAAGCTGTAAGACCAAGCATCCGTGGAAGCAGGACCATTGCCAAAACCTTCTGGATTATTAGGATAGGTTGCCAAGGTACCATTTACATTATGATTACCGCCAACGTTGTTCCATTCTACAGTCTCACCAACAAAGATCGTGATGTTGGCAGGCGTAAACATGTTGCTGGACACCTCAACCGTGGCATCTGCGGCGGGGCAAGTAGCTGTGTTAGGAGCACCTGGAGTTGCTAGTACTTCTACCCCTTCGAAAATGGTTCCAGTAGGATTTGTGGCATCAAACCAGTTAGCCGCATTATTATTGTCTTTATCTGGGCTACATAGCTCCAGAGAAGCACCATTTCCATCGGCACCAGCAGGCCAAGGAAGTCCATCATCATAATCAACCAAGTCTATTACACTCCCTGAGGCATCAACCAGTTCAATATCCTCTCCGCCGTTACTCAATCCGCCAGATTCCCACTGAGTAGCTGTTACGCCATAGGAATCCATCATTGCCTGTGCATCTCCGGCTACTAATAGATAAGCATTAGCACCAATAGAAGTACCCGTATCAAATGTATGCGTAACTCCTTGGGTAAAACTCCATCCGGAAATATCCACAGCGGCACCGCTATTATTAAATAATTCAATGTACTCAGTAGAATCCTGACCGGCATCGGGAGAATTGTACATAATTTCATTGATGACAATCTGGGCTTGCGTGAAGCCAACTAGGATGGTCACAAAGAAGAGGGTTGTAAACAGTCTTTTCATGTTAATTTTTTTTTAGCATACCGACCAAAAAACTGGTCAGTAAACGGATGATCAATGGTAATAAAAAGTTATAATGTTTAAATTGAAAAAAGAATAATTTTAAGAATAGATAGTATTCTAATATTCTCTGCGAAAATAATAGAATTAGTTCAAATACGAATAGCAAGAATTGGCAAGAATTCTTTTTTTCATATCAAAAGTGCCTACCTATTTAAGCCTTGTTGAATACTATTTTAGATGATGGTCTCCTGTCTTCTCTTTCTTCGGCAAAAACACCTCCGCCATCATGCATCTCACGCTTCCTCCGCCATAGGTTTCGATGGTAGGAATAGGCGCATGTAAAATATTGGTATGACGTTCCAGATGTCGAATTTGATCAGGACGTAAAGAGGCGTGCGCTTGTGAAGACATAATCACGAAAGAAGCATTGCGATTATTTTTTACTTGCAGCATATTGCCAGCAAAGGCATTCATTTGATCAAGGGTGATATTGATTACTTCTTTTTTGGTTTCGAAAAAATACTTTTTAAGGGTATCTCGTTCTTTGGCATCTAGGACTGAATCCATGCAAATAACGACGAAGGTTTCCCCCATCGCCATCATCACATTGGTGTGATAAATCGGCTGTCGACCACCATCTACTGCATGGAAAACTACTTTTCGATAGTTTAATAATTTACAAAACACTTCCAAGACTTCTAAATCTGTCCTTGGACTCAAGCAAGCATAAACTATCTTATTCACTCGATCAAGAATCATACTGCCCGTTCCTTCTAAGAATAGGCCTTTATCTTCATAGGTATCCAGATTAAAAACTGCGTGGACTTCCAACTCCTCGGCCAGTTGATCAATGATAGATTCATTGCGTTCAAACCTACGAGATTCGGACTGCATTGGGTAGGTAATAGCAGTACCATTTTGATGGAAACTTACCCAATTATTTGGAAAGACCGCATCTGGAGTGATCGGATCATTTTTGTCTTCTATCACGGTGACTTTAATGCCGTTATTTTCCAGTAAGTTCACAAAACCATCAAATTCAACAAGTGCTTTCTCACGAATAGTATCGGAAGATTCTCCCGTTTTTTCAGGCTCAGTTTGAAAAGCATTACTTTTCGCCGTTTCAGCATTATACCCAAAATATCTGGGCCGAATCATCATTAGATGTCCAGTAATCTGTACTTTATTGGGTTGAATCATAGTCAATTGCGGATATTTTTGGGTAAAGATAGTGATTTAGGGGAATTAAGGGAGGGGAAACTGTATTTTAGATATATTATATTTTGGAATAATATTTGTAATGAGTATATTTGAAATTCAAACATATTAATATTTTATCGTATTTGTTAGTTGAATTTAACACCATGAAACACTATTATCAATTATTATTCTTTGTTTTTCTACTCATTTTTGAGTTGGCCTGTACATCTAGTGGCGAACTTGATCCCAATACCCGACAACAAGTAAAGGCCATGCGGGCCGGCATGAATACCGTCTCCACGAAACCCATGGTGATGATTTATGATTTTAATCAGGAAACAGTGAGCCTAGAATACCGAGCAGTAGAGGTACAACATCCTACGGGAAATAAAATAGAAGACTTAATCAATACTTTTTTAACTACGCAACATTTTGGCCGCAAGGCCATAAATTTACGACTTAAAAGTATCACTAATATAGATGATCAGACCATTTTAGACTTTTCGGGAATGGCCGAATTTGCTACTAGCAGAGATCGATCACTTTTTATAGATGCATTGGAAATGACCATTGCACGAAATACGAATCTTACCAATTTTTTGATAAAAAATATTTAGGTAGAAATTAATCTTTTCACCACCAAAACTTACTTCAGCGTTAAACTGTCTCCACGGAGGCTATTTTATACCTTGGAGTTAAGACCCACATGGTTCTTATTCCACAAATCATTGTGAAATGACCAGAAATTTATCTATCGCTCTTGGATCTTGTGCGATCGTCGGACTTAGTTTTTTCAGTATCCAGCAAGTAGGCTCTATCGTTAAAAAGAACGAGCTCTTAGTCAAACAGGATCGATACATCACCGAGCTAAAAACAGTCAGCAAAGAGGACGATTCTGTGATCGTTGATCTGCGCTCTGAAAACCAAGTACTTAAAGACCAGATCCATATTTTAAAAGATAGTATTGAGTACTTAAATAATACCATTGCTAAGTTACGGAAATCCTCTAAACAACAATCCCGAGCTATCGCAGATGTAAAAGCTCAACTAGAACTCTACCAAGTCAGGTACGAACAGCTAGAACTGGAAATGAACGAAACCAAGATTGCCGTCGTTCCAGACAATGCAAAAAAAATTGCAAAACTTGAAGCAGAAAAATTAGCCTTAAAGACGCAGGTTCAAAAGCTAGAAATTCAAAAAATGAATTACGAAGCGTTAAAGGCAGAGAATGAAATGGAACTTCTCTACCGAGAATCTGCCGAAGCTAATTACCAGCGAATCAGTAATATCATAAACAATACCCAAGTTCAATTTAATGGTATTAACATCACTCAAAAACGGGATGGTAAATCTTTAAAAAAGATAAAGAAAAAATGGAATTATACCAATGTTGAATTTGAACTTATCTGCGATGATTTACGACTACTCATGGAACAAAATTTTCTCATTCGAATTGTCAATTCCGATACGAAAGAGGTATTGAAAACCATGGCAGAAGGAGAAGGAGGAGAAAAAGCATTTGAAGATTTTGAAATGGATGGTCTTCCAGTACAATTCACTGGTGGAAAAATGAATATTTCTTATTATAATCATAATCCAAAAAAAGGAGAGAATTACGAATTACAAATTTTCTATCTAGACAATTCTGGTAAAGAATATTTGCTGCGTCACGGAACAAAGAAATTTGTTAAAAATGGTAAAATGCTTTAAAAAAAGCAATCAAATTTAGAATAACAACAAAATATAAATTATACTTGTGAATATTATTTCACAAGTATTTTTTTTTTATGAAAACAAAACTAAATATATTACGCTTCTCTTTTTTACTAAGTCTATTTATTTTTCCATCTTCTGTAAAAGGGGTGATACATCCCACGCCAGACAATTTGTCTTCCAAACTAAAGGAGGTAACTGGTTCCACTGCCATCTCCTTGGACGATATTATCCATCTAAACGCCAAAGAATTCGGTAAAAAAAGAGGTAAAAAATTAAAACTAAAAGAACGTCTTGGTTTTTTCATCATGAAAAAAGAAATCAAACGGGCGCGCAAAAAAGGTAAATCTGATGCCGAAATTATTCAAGCATTAAGCGAGCCCAATGATAGTGGACAAAAAACCGCAAATTTTTTACTTGGCTTTTTCCTTGGTTTAGTTGGGGTATTAATTGCCTACCTTGCTTTTAAAGATAATGCGAGATACGCTTGGTATGGATTATTGGCCGTTTTTGGAATTCTTCTATTGACAACATTTTATGGGCTATACGGTGCTTAAAAAATTGAATATCCAACAATGAATAAATATTCATTGTTGGATATTCTGTATCCCTTCCTGCCGCTGATTTGAAGAACTATTCAATTAAAAATTCTTCAGGGCAAAAGTCCACGCTCTTAAAGACTGCACTCGTTGATCTACCTTCAGTTTCGCAGCCAATTCCTGTTCCTCTTTTTTTCCTTCTACGAGCACCGTCCGCATACCAAGTAATTGTCCAAATTCCATATCAGAGATTGAATCTCCAACGATCACGGATTTTTTAAAATCTATTTCAGGGAAAGAATTTTTGGCTTGAATGGCCATTCCTGAATTTGGTTTGTGCTGACTAGTAGAAGTAAGTTTAGCTGCGGTGGCTGCGTAAACAGCATCAATATGACCACCTGCTTTTTTAATATCTGAGACCATGTGACGATGTATCTCATCGAGGGCTGTTTGAGTCATCCGTCCTTTCCCTACCCCTTTTTGATTGGTAACAATAAAGATATGACCAAAGATTTTATTTAAGTGAGCAATCACTTGCAGACTACCTGGCAGATATTCAAAATCTGCATAATTGGTCACATACTTTCCCGGTAGACGCCGGTTGATGACCCCATCGCGATCTAGAAAAAGGGTCCATGATTTATCAAAAGTAGGTAAAGGCATAGTCGTTCAGGTTGAATCAGGATTTCCAAAAATCTCTTTTTCTACCAATTCACAAATGATATGTCCCAATAAGATGTGGCATTCCTGAATGCGAGGGGTATCGGTGCTTGGAATCTTGAGCAAAAAATCAACCTCCGCCGCCAATTTTCCTCCGGTCGCTCCAGTCATTCCAATCACGTCCATTTTTTTTGTTTTAGCCATCTGTGCGGCTTGTAAAATATTGGGAGAATTACCAGAAGTAGAAATCGCAAACAAGAGATCGCCCGGACGTCCTTTGGCGGCAACGGAACGAGCGTAGGCAGAGGCAAAATCATAATCATTGGCAACTGCCGTCAAAAAGGAAGTATTGACATGTAGTGCTTCGGCAGGTAATGGATCTCGATCTAGGTAAAAACGACCAGAAAATTCGCCAGCAAGATGCTGGGCATCAGCGGCACTGCCTCCATTCCCACAGAACAATAGTTGTCCACCCGTTTGCAAAGATTCAATGCAACGCTTTGTAATCGCTTCTAGCTCTTTCAATAATCCTTGATCGGCTAGTATGGTCTCTTTGATAGTAATACTTTCGCTAATCACACTACGAATTCTTTCTTCCATTTGTTGACTGTTTATTATTTGCTCCCCTCTATCGTGATGGCAGAAAATTAAATAATAATTAGAAAATAAGATTTAATCCTCTTCCTTCCTATTATATGTTTCTAGTCATTTCTGTACGAATGACATCTAGTATATTTCCATAAACCTTTCTTTGTACAGAAAGAAATGCTTGTGGATTCATCCAAAAAACCAGGTCAATATCCTCTTCCAACTGAGGAATAAACTCATTTTGGGAGGTTTTCATCTTATACCAGTGCGTTTTTTTCAGTACTCGTCGATTTTTACGATCCCGATAAGTATGATAGGTTTTCATGATTTTCTTGCCCAGTTTGATCTTTTTGATCCCCGTTTCTTCTTTAACTTCCCGAACAGCAGCTGCCTTCGTTTGTTCCCCCTTGTCTATCTTACCCTTAGGAAGATCATAATACCCCTGACGATGAATGAGCAAAATTTCTTTCTTTTTTGCCTTATTTTTTCTAAAAACAAGCCCTCCAGCCGCCTCAATCATCTTATAAACACGCTTAAAATCCCGAAAGCAAGCTTTAGCATCTTGGCTATGCAGCACAACAAAGCTAAATTTGTGCGGTTTTTCCAAGCTATCAATATAATTTAGTAAAGATTTAGACTTACCAGAATACCGAGCGATTAAGGCATCCTTAGTATCCGGAAATAGTTTCTTTACATATTTACTATTCGTAATGAAAAGTGGTGTGCTATTAATATATATTTTGTACATTTGTGGCCGTTTAAGGTAAATTTCTAAATGGAGAATACAAAAGAACAAACTGCGACTAAAATTGCGCATAACTTATTGCAAATTAAGGCAATAAAATTAAATCCGGCAAACCCCTTCACTTGGGCTTCAGGAATTAAGTCTCCTATCTATTGCGATAATCGAATCGTTTTATCCTATCCTCCTATCCGAAAAGCTGTGATTGCAGCCATGAAGGAACAATCAACCGAATTTAAGCCATTCCAGGTGGTTGCCGGAGTAGCTACAGCGGGAATTGCTCATGGAGCACTACTAGCAGAGGCGTTGGATCTTCCTTTCGTCTATGTTCGTAGCAAAGCCAAAGGGCACGGTAGGCAAAATCAAATCGAAGGGGAATTAAGAGGAAATGAACGAGTTTTAGTCATTGAAGACCTGATTTCCACTGGCGGAAGTAGTCTCGAAGCGGTAGAAGTACTGAGAGATCGAGGCTGTAACGTAGCCGGAGTGCTAGCCATCTTCTCTTATGGATTTCCTGCTGCTCAAGCAGCTTTCGAAAAGGCAGATTGTCCCTTTGCGACCTTATCCAACTACGAGGCTTTAATCAAAGCAGCTGTAGACATTAACTATATTGATCAAAAAAATCTGACATCTTTACAGGAATGGAGTAAAAATCCACGAGCGTGGTCAACAGCTTCAAATTAATTCGTGTTTTCACCAGATGAAATAAATAAAAAATTATGGCTATCATAAATCAAAAGTCCGAAAAATTCCTTCAGAAATATCTTAATAACGCTTCACCAACAGGCTTTGAAAGTCCTGGGCAAAAATTGTGGTTAAACTACCTCAAGCCTTATGTTGATGAAACACATATCGACGATTATGGTACGGCCTACGGGATTATCAATCCAGGTCAAGACTACCGAGTAGTCATCGAAGGTCACGCTGATGAAATCAGTTGGTTTGTCAATTATGTTTCGGACGATGGATTTATTAGTGTCATTCGTAATGGTGGTTCGGATCATATTATCGCACCATCCATGCGCGTAAATATTCATACCAAAAAAGGCATCGTAAAAGGAGTCTTTGGTTGGCCTGCTATTCACCTCCGTAAAGGAGCAGATGCCAAGCTAACACCAACCCTCGAAAATATCTTTATTGACGTCGGAGCTAAGGATAAAAAAGAAACAGAAAAAATGGGTATCCACGTGGGATGCGTAATTACGTTTGAGGATGAGATGATGATGCTCAACAAAAAGTACTACGTAGGTCGAGCTTTAGATAATCGAATGGGTGGATTTTGTGTGGCGGAAGTAGCTAGAATGATTAAAGAAAATAAAACAAAATTACCATATAGTCTTTACATTGTTAACTCCGTACAGGAAGAAATTGGTTTGCGTGGGGCACAGATGATTGCCGAGCGTATCAAACCTAATGTGGCTATCGTGACGGATGTGACTCACGATACGCACACCCCGCTAATTACGCCAAAAAAATCAGGAGATATTAAAGCAGGTCTTGGACCTTCTGTGACTTATGCTCCTGCCGTTCACAATAAATTGCTACAATTAATTATCGATACCGCAGAAAAGAAAAAAATTAAATTTCAGCGAGAAGCTTCTAGCCGTGGTACCGGTACAGATACCGATGCTTTTGCTTACTCCAACGCAGGTGTTCCAGCCGCTTTAATTTCGCTGCCGTTGCGTTATATGCATACAACCGTTGAAATGGCACACAAAGATGACGTGGAAGCAGTTATCAAATTGATTTTTGAAAGTCTGAAAAATATTAAAAAGAACCACAACTTTAAGTACTTCTAGGAGTTGTTGAGTTATTGAATAAATTTCAAGGAATTTACAATGGCTATAGTTTAATACACCATGTATTTAATTATTAGACTTTATCTTAAATGAAATTTTCCGAAAAGAGTATCGTCTATAAGTTTATCAATTTAATACTATACGGGAATTTTTGGATTGCACTTGGAAGCTTAGCTTTACTCTGGCAAACGACTTTAATTTATCAACAACGAATTTATCTTGATCCGCTGACTGGATTTGTTTTTGCAGGCACGCTCTTTCTTTATGCCTTGCACCGCATTGTCGGAATTTCCAAATCACATGCTTATTTTCAATTAGAACGCTATACCGTTATTACTCGGTATAAAAGTCATATTCAGATGTATGCTACTGTTGGTGCGATCACTGCGACGGTTTGTTTTTTCCTGCTTAATCGGGCAACCCAACTCGCCATTATTATTCCGGGTCTCCTATCGCTGGGATATGTCTTACCAATATTGGGAAATAAAAAAAGATTGCGGGATTTAAACGACCTGAAGATTTTTCTTGTAGCGTTGGTATGGGCTTGGATTACGGTATTCCTCCCTGCGGTAGCCTATGATCTTATTCCCTCAAAAGGAATTTTACTTAGCTGTATAGAACGGTTCTTATTTATTTTTGCCATTACCCTACCCTTTGATATTCGAGATATGAAAGTAGACGAAGAATCAGCCGTTCGAACGCTGCCAGCGAAATGGGGAATTCATCAAACCAAACAAGTCGCCGTTGGAATGATGATCGTGGCGTTGGGTCTTAATATTTATAGTTGGCAACAGTTTTACTATTCCGTGCCCAATATGCTGGCTTTGTCGATTACCTATTTAGTTACTATTTTTTTAATCATAAAAATCAACACAAATCGAAGCGACTATTTTTATACCGGTCTGATGGATGGTACGATGGTAATGAGTGGGGCGTTAGTGGGAATATTTGTTTATTTTTTTCAATAATTCAGCAATAAAAAAAGAATGCTTTTAAGCGGTCACCGGAGTTTTAGTAGGACAAGGAACTGCAAAGAAAAAACTACTTCCCTCTCCCTCGACAGATTCAACCCAGATATCACCTCCCATATTGCTAACAATTTTTTTACAGGTTGCCAAACCAATACCCGTACCCGCGTATTCTTCTCTAGTGTGTAATCGGCGGAACATTTCAAAGACCTTGTCTAAGTTGTTCTTGGATATTCCGATTCCGTTATCTTTTACAGAGAATACAAATTGATTATTTTTCTTTTCGCAATCTACCGTTACTACAGGATCTCTTTCGCCTCGGAATTTTAGTCCATTGCTGACTAGATTTTGTAGCAATTGCATCAATTGAGATTTGTGTGCTAAAATCTCAGGAAGGTTTTCTTCTTTTATAACTAAGGAGCCATTATGGTCTTCAATCTGTTTCTGTAAATTCATACCTACGATTGCCATCGCATCATTTACAGAGACTAAGGTATCAGGCATCTCTTGTTTTCCAGATCGAGAATAATCCAATAAATCATCTAATAAAGTCTTCATTCGATCAACTGCATCTATGACAAAATGCATAAATTCTTTTCCACTTTCATCCAGTTTATCATTATACCTTCGCTCTAATAAGGTGGTGTAAGAATGGATCATTCGTAGTGGTTCTTTTAAATCATGAGAAGCCACGTAAGCAAACTGAGCCAGATCTTCGTTGGAATGTTCCAGTTGTTTATTTTTGATTCGAATTTCTTCGTTTTTAAGATTCAGAAGATCGTTTTTACTTTCTAACATTTCATTAATCCTACGTTGCATATTTAGTCGACTAAAAAACCAAATAATAGCCACCAAAAACAGCAAGACAGATCCAATGTATAGGACTACATAAAGTCGTTGGTTTTCTTTACTAACATTAAGGATTTTATTCTCGGCCTTTAACATGCTAATTTCATGCTCCTTCTTAACAAGTTCGTACTGCTGTTTAGATTGGCCCATTTCTTCTAGGGTTTTCTCGTTTAGAACAGTGTCCTTAAGGGCAATAAATTTTTTAGTGTACTTGTAAGCAATTACGGGGTTCTTTTTATCATAAAATTCGATGAGTCGCTCGTAGACTTCGAGTTCACGGGATTTTGCCCCCAAATTTTTGGACATTTTTAATACGTCCAATAAAAGAGGCAGCACACTACCTTGTTCCTCACATTGATCATAAACTTTGACCAGAGAGAATTTACTTCCTAAGATTCCCCAATTATCTTTAAGTTGATCTTTTAATTTAATAGATTCTAAAATATGTTTTTTAGCCATTGGACAGTTACCACTCAAGAGATAACCAGTACCAATATTATCGAGTGAATAAGCGATACCAGAATCATAATTAATATCTTTGGCAAGTTGAAGGGCTTTAGAATTATAGCGTAAACTTTCCTCTAGGTTTCCTAATTCTTCATGCGTACTACCTAAGGCCCCAAGACAAGAATAGACAAGATGTTGAATCTTTGTTTCTTGACAAATTACTAACGCTTTTTCATATTGTTCTAGCGCTTGTTTGTATTGTTTTTGATAATAAAAGATAGTTCCGATTATATAATTACTACGGCCCATTCCGGTGGCATCCTTAGAAGCTTCGTATAGATGAAGTGCTTTCATCTGAAAATCGTAGGCCTTTTCGTAATTACCTAATGCCTGATAAATAGAAGAGGTTTGACAAACTGTATTAACCCATACTTTTTCTGGAACTTTTTCTTTTTCCATTGCCAGTATACGATCATAAACTCTCAACGCAGTTTGGTATTTGCCCAACCGTTCGTTTCCATATCCTTTATAATGAAGAAATTGAGAAAGGAGTTTAAAATCTACTGTTTCATTAAGAATCAGCATGGCATTTTCACTTTCTGTAATCAGTTGTGAAAATTTTTCTTTATTCTGAAGCTCTTTTAGTAAATTCTCATAAGCTAGAATAGTTTTCATATCATCTCCCTCTTCCAACCTATTCTCAACCTCACACTTCAGGCTTTCTATAGTAGTGTTTACGCTTGCAAATGCAAAAACGGATTGTAGTACCATCAATAAAATTAAATGGAATATTCTCATATTTTTTGGGTTTCTCTCATGCTTACCATAGCGGGGTTTTTAGTGAGGGAGGGAGTCGGTTCTAAATAGACAAATACTATTCCATTAGTGCTGTTATAAACCCTAATTAACGTTAATTAGGTTAATATTATTAATTATTGTTATGGTATGAAAATTGGACGGTAAGTTTTACTCCTCGCCTATACTTAACCATTTATATATAAACATCCATGAACACCAGACTTCTACTTATAATAGGCCTCCTTTTTAGTAGTATTCTATCCAGTCACGCAATTACCTATAAAGCGCTTTCCGACGGTAATTGGAATGACCCCATATGGGATTATCCAGGATACCCAGGAATCGATGATGATGTAATTATTGATGGATATGCCGTTACCATTATGGGGCCAACCAGTTTCAAAGTAAAAAGTCTCACCCTTACCAATACGGATCATTCTGCTATGTCTTCTAAGCTAACCTTGGTTTCGGGGTCTCTAACTATTGAGGAAAATCTATTTATGATATCGGATCAAAATAGTGATCCAATTCTTTATGCCACAATCGTATTAAGTTTGAACAATTCCAATCTTTTGATTAACCAAGATTTGGATGTCTTAAAGAGGACCCAAGACACAAATCAAGGAGGAATCATCATCGAGTCAAACGACAACTCCAGAATTGATGTTTTAAAAAATATGACATTCGAATTTAATGCAGCCGATCAGTATATCAATCATAAACTATCCTTTTCACAGACAAGCGCATTAAAAGTAGGCGAGATTTTCAACGTCGATGTATTTAATAACAATAATTTTAACTTCATATTTTCTGAAACTGCCTCCTTAACAGCAGAAAAGGATGTCATTCTTCATGGCCACAATCATGCCCAGATTAACTTGACTCATAACTCCGCTGCCACCAGTACAATCAAAGGCAATCTAGCCCTTACGGGCACTGGCGCAAACGGTAATACTTTAGAAATAAATTTGAACGCAGGAATAGTAAATGTAAATGGGGATGTTAAACTCTCTTCTGATAACGCATCACAAAAAGTAGACCTACATCTAGATGGAATTGAGAATTCATTGAACGTAGATGGAGGGATAGTTCTAGACGCAAGAAATGAAAATACCTTATTCGTAACTTTGGATAAAACATCTATTTTAGATCTGAGTAATTCCATCAGTAGACCAACTTCTTACGGTAATTTATTTATGGCAGATAGTAGTCTTCTAGTATTCGATTTTGATTCCATCAGCACTATACCATCCAACGAATTAGCGGATAATGGGAACGATGTTTTTGAACTTACCAATCTAAAAATAATAAATACATCGGGCGAGCCTATCGAACTAGAAGGACCGTTATCGCTAGACTTTAATCTTGAATTAGGAAACGGAATACTAAAAACTGATTCCATTAATATTTTAATTCTCGAAGAAGGTGCCACGATTACAGGTGCTAATGAAAGTTCATATATTGAAGGACCGATAGAAAAAAGAGGAGCATTCAACGATATTTTTTTAGTACCGCTTGGAAGTAAAGGTATCTACGGACCGCTTGAAATAAATCCAGTGACCGATCCGAATTCTGTCATTCGTTTCGAATTCTTTGGTGATCCTCCTCCAATTGGAGGTGTTCCACCAGATCTTGATAGAATCAATGATAACCAACATTGGATCATTGACAGGGTCGCAGGCACTGAAGTCGTGGACGTGGTAATGCATTGGATGGATGGTGAACAATCAGAAATTTCTGACATGGATTCCATTACAACGGCCTACTTTAATCAAAACACTGGAAATTGGGTTGATGCCGGAAGAGGAACTATAACCGGTGGCAATGGTCCTGGAGAAGCCGGATCTATTGGGAGTGATATGTTGGGAGATCCACCTCCGATTGGTGCGGTTACTATTACCGTTGGAACTGTATCGACCAATAGTGTATTACCAGCTGAATTAGTTGAATTCAATGCCCATAAGCAAAACGCATCAGTTCTTCTTGATTGGATGACTGCCTCAGAAAATAATGTCAGTCACTTCGAGCTTGAACGATCTTTAGATGGCATTGAGTTTATCAAAATCGGTAGCCAAGTTGCGAGTGGCGAAACAACGACCGTTTCTAAATATAATTTTTATGATAAACAGCCTCGATCTGGTATCAATTATTATAGACTGAAAACAGTAGATTTAGATGGATCAGAAGACTTGTCTAGAATAATTTCAGCTGAGTTCCAAAGTCTCGAAGATCCAGTAGCAGTTCCGAATCCAGTTAGCGAACAGTTATTGGTTATTGGCTTAGACCTGAACGCTTATCAAGCAATGGTTGAGATTTACAATTCAACGGGACAGGTTTTATTCCAACAAACAGTAAGCGTCAATGATGGGAAACTTGCGCTACAAATGAGCGAGGTAAATATTTCTTTGAAAGGAACTTATTTCCTTCGAATAGTAAATGAAACCAGAACTCATAACCTTACTATTTTCAAACAATAAAATTTATTCTCTATTATATCTACAAAGCGGTATCGAAAAATTTCGGTACCGCTTTGCTGTTTTAGGGTATATTTTAATTTCACTACTCTAGCACTACCGTGTACTAGGGTATAGTTATATCTTCAACTTTTTAAGCAATTCTTTGCTACTCCTAGCTCTAGATAGGGTATTCGATGAAAGAAATTCCCTTACTCGAATTTGTCAAAATAAGTAAGTCCATTTAAACTTTATACCAGCCCTCAAATCCATTTTTAAGAATGGGTCTACTCTAAATCAAAGTCTGCCGCTTGATTATTTCATTTTAAATAGTTTATCCTGCATTTTTTCCTTAATTCCATTGATATTTCAATATTCTATCCTAACTTACTGTTTTCATCAATACATAAAAAAACATTCCAATATCTGTTTAAGATATTGATTTTGACAACAAGCTACTCATACAACTATGAAGAAAAAGTTTGGATTTGATTTCTCCCATTTCAAAGGAGATCTATTTGGTGGAATAACAGCTGGTATTGTTGCCCTACCCCTCGCCCTTGCTTTTGGATTGCAGTCTGGTTTAGGTGCCACCGCAGGACTATACGGAGCCATTTTTATCAGTTTTTTCGCTGCACTTTTTGGTGGTACTAGCACTCAAATTTCTGGTCCCACAGCTCCAATGACGGCTGTCAGTATGGTGATTATCGCCGGAATTGTAGCTACTAACGATGGTGACTTGGAGCGTGCTATCCCTTCTATTCTCATCGTTTTTATCTTAGCTGGTTTAATTCAAGTCCTGTTAGGCATACTAAAAGTCGGACAGTATATTCGTTTTATCCCCTACCCGGTTATCTCGGGATTTATGACCGGAATTGGTGTTATTATTATAATTACCCAACTCCTGCCAGCCTTAGGATATTACCCTAAAGATGATACGTCTTTTGTCAACAAATTTAAGGCGCAATCTGAAGAAATAATTCTCCAACGTATCCTAAAAGAAGAAGCTGCCGGAGATATTATGGTATTAGATAATTTTAAGGAAACCGTCAAACGAGGTGGCACTATCTCGGTGAAGGATATTAACAAAGAAGCAGAGAGGCTCGCTGGTACTGAAGCCTCTGGTGTCATTAATGCTATAAAATTATTCCCCAGGGCCTTAAAAAATATAAATTATATTGATCTAATACTCGCCCTTTTGACCATTTTTATTATCTATGGATTTAAACGGATTACTAAAAAAATACCTAGTACATTAGTTGCGTTGTTAGTCGTTTCGCTGGGTGCTTTCTTTTTTATTCCTGAATATCGAACGATTGGTAATATTCCCTCCGGCTTTCCAAATTTAAGAATGGATATTTTCGCTAGTTTTAGTCTTTCACAAGTAACCCCTTATCTCTTTACAGCTGTCTCTTTGGCCGTTCTTGGTGCAATTGATTCATTACTGACTTCTATCGTAGCCGATAATATGACCAAAACCAAACATAGTCCTAATCAAGAATTAGTTGGGCAAGGAATCGGTAATACTATAGCAGCCTTATTTGGTGGAATTCCTGGGGCAGGAGCAACGATCAGAACAGTTGTCAATATCGACTCAGGTGGAAAAACCAAGCTTTCAGGAATGATAGCAGGTCTATTATTATTGGTAGTCTTAATGCTATTAGGTCCGCTTGCCTCCAAAATACCAGCAGCTGTATTAGCGGGAATTTTGATCACGGTCGGAATCGGAGTGATGGACTATAAAGGACTCAAGCACATACCACACTCTCCACGTAGTGAGGTAGTCGTGATGCTCATTGTTTTGGGACTTACCGTATTCGTTGGGTTGATAGAGGCAGTAGCGGTAGGACTTATCTTGGCTTCGCTGTTATTTATGAAAAAGATTTCCGATGTGGTAGATCACCGAACCAATACCGCCCCCCTCAAAGAGTTTTCACATGAGATTCCTTGGTCAGATGAAGGAGATATTATTGACCGACATGGTGATCAAATTTATATTAAACACTTGGATGGTCCATTATTTTTTGGTTTTGCCTCGCGTTTTCAAGATATGATTAAGGCCTTACCAAATATTCGAATAGTCATCATCCGGATGGATAAGGTACCTTATGTGGATCAATCTGGGTTATACGCTATGGAGGATGCCATCTTTGGTTTACAAGCTCAAAATATCCAGGTGATCTTTACCGGTTTACACGGCCAACCATTAGATATGTTTGCAGCCTATAGGATTATTCCAAGGTTGGTGGAGGATCAGTACTGTTTTCAAAGTTTTGAGGAATGTTTGGACTGGCTAGAGCGTTTCTTGAAAGGAGATCCTTATGTGGACTTGCAAGAAAAGGAAGAGAAATGATGAAATTCAATATTCAATTTACCACTTCCTGATTAGCATTGACCGCTTTCTTCAAAATTCGTTGATTACTTATTAAGATAATTAAGAGAAACCATATTATTCAATATCTTTAACCCTTGATTGGCAGTTTTAATACAAAGAAACATGATCAAACAAATTTATCGGTTTTTAAATCCGAAATTTCAAAATTTATTTTTAGAATATAAAGTAAACTTTAAGCCTAGATATGGCCATGGAAAGCCAGCTCACCCAGCGTTACTAAAAACGATCGAAGCCAATAGAGATACTTACAAAGCGTTCATTCTAAAAGCCTTAGAAAATAAAGAAAATATTTGGTCCATAAAAAATACGAAAGCAGAGAACGATCCCAAAAATCCTGCTTGGAATAATGGGTTTTTACCTGGACTAGATATTATCGGAATTTATACGCTATTAAAGCATTTTAAACCAAAAAAATATATTGAAATTGGCTCTGGAAATTCCACGAAAGTAGCTTATAAAGCCAAGAGCGAGCAAAATTTACCCACTAAAATTATTTCTATTGATCCAATGCCGCGAGCAGAAATTGATCAATTGGCAGATACGGTTATTCGTAAACCATTTGAAAATACGAATTTTGACATCATCAATGAGTTAGAAGAAAACGATATTTTATTTATCGATAATTCTCATAGAATTCTACCAAATTCTGATTCTATGGTGTTCTATTTGGAAATTTTGCCTCGGCTAAAAAAAGGTGTTATTGTCCACATACATGACATCTACCTACCCTATGATTATCCGCAATTTATGTGTGATAGATTTTATTCAGAGCAGTATGGATTAGCAATGTATATATTGGCAAACCCCCAAAAATATCAAACTATTTTCCCCAACTACTTTGTTTCGGAGGATAAGGAACTTTCTGAATTACTTGCGCCCATCTGGGACCACCCCAATCTGGCAGGAGTAGAAAGACATGGTGGGTCATATTGGCTAAAAATTAATGAATAAGGCGAATAGAGGTTAGGAATAAATTAATGCATCAAAGAAAGTTGCATATTTGAACCTACTTTTAAAATCATTTGCAACCTCAAGAACAACTTCAAAAGCAACTTCAATTATTTTCTCTTTAAGATAAAAAAGGATTTAATCGATTAAATAGCAGGTAGTTACATGTTTATGCTCACCCAATTTGAGATTGCGGTTGAGGTTGCAGTTGATATTTTTGCAAGATATATCTTTGCAAAAAGTGCAAAAAGAAATTTTTCATCCTTATAGAGTAGATGGAACAACCTAGCAAGCAGCATTTTCTAAGGTTTTTTTATCGTTGAGTGAGAATTTAACCCCCTGATTCACTAAAATAACTACTAGCCTACTTTGTCTACCTTTGTTTTATTGGCTTTTGTTTCGCGGGTACGCTTCACTTTTCCGATAGATTTATCGATGAGATAGGAATTGCGATCTGGAGCATTTCTTACCACTAGCTCGGCCAAAAATCCAGCAAGAAAAAGCTGTGTACCGATAATCATGGTCGTCAAGGCAACATAAAACCAGGAGATTAAGGCGATATTTTTTGCAGGAAGACCTTGGGTAAGTAGATAAAGTTTGTTGATGCCTAAGGCAAAGAACATCGTCAGTCCTGCCATAAACATAAAGGTGCCTATCACGCCCATAAAGTGCATGGGCCGCTTGCCAAATTTCCCAACAAAAAGAATAGAAACTAGATCCAAAGGACCATTTATAAAACGCCAGATACCGAATTTAGTAACGCCATATTTACGCGCCTGATGCTGCACAACCTGTTCTCCGATTTTAGTAAATCCAGACCATTTGGCAATTACCGGAATGTAACGATGCATCTCACCGTATACTTCAATACTTTTGACAACCTGACTTCGATAAGCTTTTAATCCACAGTTGAAATCATTCAATTGAATACCACTGATCCAACGAGTAGCAGCATTATAAAACTTGGTAGGAATCGTCTTGGTAATCGGATCGAAACGTTTCTTTTTCCAGCCAGAAACCAGATCATATCCTTCTTCCGTAATTTTTCGGTAGAGTTCTGGAATCTCCTCAGGACTATCTTGTAAATCCGCATCCATCGTAATGACTACGTTTCCTCTAGCCGCTTCGAATCCTGTGTTAAGACCAGCAGATTTTCCGTAGTTACGACGGAATTTGATCCCTCGTACATTAGGATTTGATTCAACCAATTTTTCAATTACCGACCAAGATTGATCACGACTTCCATCATCAATAAAAACAATTTCGTAGGAGTAGCCATTAGCAACCATCACCTTTCGGATCCATGCTTCGAGTTCAGCGAGAGATTCATCTTCGTTAAACAATGGAATGATTACGGAAATATCCATAAGTTAAAATCCTTTTAGGTGATGAAGTTAGAAATTATTAAATACTTAGTTTACAATACAAAATTAAAATGCTACAAAGTCACTAAGGATTTTTTCGAAGAAAAAATCTTCTTTTCTCTGTGCATCACGAATCAAGTTCGGGACCGGAGTGCTGGCTCAAAAATGATTTTTTAGGACTTTTATCCTGAATTCAGAATAAATATTCAATTTACCTTACGAAATTACCAGCTCATAGGTTACGTCTTCCACTCACTACTGATTAGGGGTAAGCAGGATGCTATTTATTTCTCGTAAGCCCTGCTATAATTAACGATAAAAGGAAGCCGAAAATTGCACTACGTAGGTAACCAAAAATGGCTTGTCCTAAAGTAAATTCCGCTGGCATTTTCTCTATTTCATCAATAGCCTCTTCTACGTATTCCGTAAATCCAGCATCTTGAATGGTTTCCAAACTAACTTGTCTTTGCAACTCAGGTAAAGAAGGATCTACAAAATTGAATAGAATATACAAAAAATCGTAGAAAAATAGATTCGCTACCAAATAGGTGACAAATGCCACTGGCAATATTTCTCGAAAGGTCATAAATTCACGTACTTTTCGCTCTTCTCGTGCTGCAAAAAACATCCCTATAATAAATAATAAGGTCGTACTCCAAAATACACTTGGTCCTAGCATGACTTTTACATCATAAAAATAAAAGACCAACATATAGATAATTACTGAAATTCCGGCAAGAACACCGTATCGAATACTTAGATTATACTTTCCTCCTTTCATTTTAATATTTTAAGAACAAAATAAACATAAAAAACAAACCTGACACAATTTTGGTTGCATCAGGTTTGTCTGAAATTAGTTGGAATTTCTAATTATTCTAAATTAAACCCGTGGTGGGTCTTTTTTCATGATTAAGCCTATAATCCCAGATACGATTAAACCAAAGACAGCAGTCATGATAATCCCATTTTTTATCATGGCGGCAGGCTCAAATCCTTCTTGAATCTTTAATAAAAAATCATCCATTTGATCTTCCGGAATCATAGATCCCATGGCCTCTTCCATCTGTCCCATCATATTTTCAACAAAACTAGGATCGATAAAATTCATATAAATATAGTTGAAAATATTGGATATCAACATCGAAATTGCCGTTACCACCATACCTATAAGAATAACTCGACCAATCGTAATATAACCTCCTAAATCACTATCTCGATGGTGTTTAACAGGTAATACGATCAAGGTAATGGCGATGGCAAAAACTAAAAAGCCTGAAATACTTGATGCTACCAATCCAAACTCACCTCCAGTCAATCCAGACATATTTGAGATCAAGGTGTAAATAGAGTAAACTAATCCCCCTATTAGTCCATATCTTACAGCAATAGGCCACGGAGAAACGGAAGCAGGATCAACGATTAGTCTGTCGTCATCTAAAGTTGTCATAATTGTATTGTTTTGATTAAGAATAGCCTAAAAGTAATTACCATTGTTGGGTTAACCCAAAAAAATCGACAAAAATTGCTTTTTCTACGATGGGTACTACTAATTTTAGTAACGGCCAATTAATAAGTTCCTGATTTGTGATTGATATTTTAATAATCAGATGAGGCATTTTTTGAGAGAATCCTCTTTGGCTTGTCAAGAAAAATAACGATTTCTGATATTAAAAGATCAGAGAAAAATCGGGA
>CALFWZ010000034.1 GCA_937928405.1 uncultured Saprospiraceae bacterium | reverse complement strand
GGTTGAAAAAAGAGATTCCTTCTTGGGCTGCGTTTGCCGAGCAGATGGAAAGTATGGGATATCCTATTCCCCCGCAGGAACCAGCTTCAGGAAGCATTATTGCTTTTGATAAAAATTGTCAAGGATATCTTTTAAAGGATGATTTATCAAAGCCAGAAGATTATGTTTTGGCGATTAAAGGTCATTTAAAGAAAGGTTAAGATGGATGATATAAATAATTAATGATAGTATTGATAAATGTTTTAAGGACCTATCAATTATATTCCTCTCTATAAAAAGTGCTTCTTCTACGTTAGCAGGAAATATTGGTGTTGCCCGCGTGCTGTCGGACAGGTTTTTGCGATTGAAATTGAATTTGAAAAATGATTGCTAGTCCTGCTCGTCTACCACATCTTACAATTTCTCCTAACTACTAAAAAACGTTGGTGCTTTGCGCTATATCATAGACACTATTTAGATGAAAATATTTTTATTTCGGGAACTCTTTTTCGAATAGAATAGTTGAGTGTAAAAATGAAAGTATGGTAAATGGATTTTATAGGGTTTAAAAGTAAAACCTAATTGAACTTGATTTCAGCATCCAAATCCATGTTGATTGTTAAATATTTGTTATTTTAATATTTGACGCTGCTGAATTAGGAAAATAGTGATAACTTTCATTAAAATTAATGATCATATAATTTTTGCATTTAAACATATTACTCATTTTACCTAAATCCTTTGTACTATGAAAAAGATGATACTTTTCTTACTACTAGCAGTCTTTACACTGCCAAATCCTGGTTGCTCTGTTGATGAAGAATGTTTAGCTGATTTAACGGTTACCGCATTAGATGCTCCTGCCGCTGTCCTATCTGGTAATGTTATTAGTGTAATCTGTGTTATCAAAAATGTTATTAGCGTTGCTAAAAGTTGTGGCCCTTCAGGATCATCAAAAATGCGTATTGAATGTGCCTATAGTTCTGAATTTAGGGATAAGTTTAGTGACTATGAAGTTTTTGATACTCGTGCAGGCACTTCACCGTCTTTAGAACCTGGGGAAGCACAACCGGATCCTGTCATTATGGAAATGCCTACTAATTATGGTCCAGGATATTACGCTATGCGTGTTACTACTTTATCAGAGATTGATGAAAATACGGAAAATAATAGCAGGGCAATTGTAATTAAGGCAGATTAATTCTTGCTAGGCCTCCCTAATTATGGGCAGATAGGTTGTATCTTAAATGGTACAACCTATTTTTTATGTATGTAGCCAAAAACATACCCCCTATAAGACCACACCTGATACCGTTTTATTCTGTACCTATGTTTGCCGAAAGCAAAGGGTCCGTAGATAGCCACTAAACCAACGATATCCTTTCATCCAAAGATTTCCATAGTTCGTCTAAATTCAACCCAAAGACTATAACAAAAAAACTATTTTCGTAACTTCACCTTCTAAGTAACCAAAAACAGCACACATGCCAATAGAAAACAAACCATCTCGGATCGTTATCATTGATTCGCTCAGGGGCTTTGCCTTAGCAGGAGTGGCGATTGTTCATATTATAGAACAATATCTAGCAGGTCCTCCTCCGCAAAATTTTATGGAAGGGATCAATACAACGCCAGATCTTGTGGTTAGTGGAATTGTTCAATTTTTAATTATTGGAAAATTCTTTGCACTCTTTTCCATCTTGTTCGGCCTAAGTTTTTTTATTCAAATGGATAGTGCCGCTAAAAAAGGAAACGATTTTTCGGTTCGATTTTTATGGCGAGCCTTGCTGCTATTTATCATAGGATATGTCCATCAATTATTTTATCGAGGAGATATTTTGACGATCTATGCTTTGGCTGTTCCTTTTTTAATTCCATTTTATAAAATTAGCAATAAGTGGATATTGGGTGTCGCTGCGCTGTTCTTTTTAAGCCTTCCAAGATTTGTGGCTTTTGCCATTTGGGGTAACGAAAGTCTTTTTGGCTTTCCCGGTTTTTTAGATATGGAAGACCCACTGAAGACCGCGTATTTCGAGGCGATCGCTTCCGGAAGTCTGACCGAAGTTTTTCAACAAAATGCCATCTATGGCATGAAAACTAAAATGGATTTTCAATGGGGTTTCTTTGGAAGATTTTATTATACCATCGGATACTTTTTATTGGGATTGTGGTTAGGGAAAATTGGTCTTTTTCATCAACTAGAAACGTATTTACCAAAAGTAAAAAAGAACTTTAAATGGCTTTTCCTTGCCTTGGTCATCGCATTCCTATTAACCGGTGCTGCTTTTGGCACCGCTCCACAACCAGTCGACTTCAGTAGTTGGCAACATGTCATCGGAATTAATTTTGCAGATTGGATCAACCTCTCTATGGCATTGATCATTCTATCCGCCTTTTTATTGTTATATAAAAAAGATTTTTGGCATAATAAGTTATCCTACTTTGCACCCTATGGACGGATGGCACTCACCAATTATGTCCTACAATCCATTATCGGAACGTTTTTACTATTTGGTTGGGGATTAGGTTGGTTTGGACAAATAAGAACCATGTATCTTTTCTTAATTGCTTTACTATTGATCGCCATCCAAGTAAGCTTTAGTAAATATTGGTTAAAACATTTTAAGTACGGCCCGCTGGAATGGCTTTGGCGTTGTGGGACTTATTTAAAGTGGCAGGCTTTTAGGAAGGGGTAGCTTAAACTAGCAATGCGGAAAATGACGAAGTGGAGTAGGGCAGTGATGATTTTTGTTGGGTAGCCTTTATTTTTGGGAAGCCGATTATAACCGATGTTAGCGGTTATAATCGGTTAATTTTTTTGGAGGTGGAAAGAAATGGTCTATTATGAGAATTGGGTAGTTTTACAAAAGTGGGGGAGTCTGGGAATAGTGCTTTTGGATATTATGTTGAAAAACAGTAATTTAGTGAGGAGATGACGGATGTATACAAAATAGTGCGTGGGGAGTTTTGGATATGGGGGTGTTACCATCAATTAAAATCATGAAAATAGAGCCAAAAGTTTATACTAAAAGGATAGAGAAAAAACTAATTGAAAATATTTTTCATGCGCAAAAATCTATAAGAATTGCTGTAGCTTGGTTTACAAGTCAAGTGCTTAAAGATTGTTTAATAGAAAAGAAGAGGAAAGACCCTAGTGTTTCTATTGAAATTGTAGTTGATAACAATTCAACAAATGAAAAATACTTTTTAAACTCTAAACCTCAATTTGATGAAGTTGAAATAAAAATAAAAGATAAAACAACTAACCGATTCCTCCATCATAAATTTATGGTAATTGATGACGAAATTAGTATTACTGGATCCTATAATTATTCTAAAAAGGCAAGATACAATCTCGAAAATATAGTAATTACTAAGTCTCAATATATTAGCTCGTACTTCATCCGAGTTTTCAATTTTCTAACTGAACCACATTGCATAGATCAAAATATTAAGTTATTATTCAGATATCCTAAATTTGCACAAAGCATTGTTTCAACTTATTATGAATTTAGTTATAAGGAATATTTCAAATTTAGAGATAAATTAATACTAGGAGATTGCTTCACTCATGAAAATGGAATGTTTGATGAAATCAAATACTATCCAGGATTTATATTTAATCCAAAGGTCAAATTTGCAAAGAAGATTCAATCATATGAATTTGAGCTTCCAATCGAAAAAGGTGTTATTAAAGCATGGATAAAAGGAAGAAATATGGATTTCATTCTTGAATCCTTCAGAGAATTTAGAGATCAATATCATTTAATAAATAATGAATTGGAAGAAGAGGAGAAAAATACGGATCATTATTTTAAAAGAACAATGGAAAAAGTTTATAATTCTGAGGAATTGGAAAGATTAATTCAAAATGGAATAGACATAATAATTGAGGATGATCTTTGGTTAAATAATTTTGAGCCGTTTATAAATAAAGAGATTGTTCAAAATATTTTTGAGAGTATTGAAATTAATAAAAAAGAAGAAAACTGGTGGTAACAAAGTGTTTTTCATGTTCTAAGCAAGTAAATGATTAAAATTTTTCTGATACATAGTGTTATTTTTTATGCAAGCTAAAAGTATGTGAATTAATTTGTTTCGAACCGCATTTATAACGCTCATTTTGTTTTTTCCTTGCGCTACTTTTCTCTTAAAATAATCATGCATAATATTTCCTTCTCGGAAAAAAGAGACCGGGAGCACTGAAACACATTATAGGATCTGTAGTCCTTCTAAACGTCCTAGGTTGCTATCCGGTCTTGCCATATTGATGCCTTTAAGTTACGAAATGGTTAGAAGATCATCCAAGAGCAGAGTTAAAAGTTGTATTTCAATTATACATTTAAATTGTTTTTAATTGTGTGATTTAAAGTGTATTGTAAAACTAAAGATAAAACGGCAATAAGCCCTATGCGGGCTTACTGCGTTTATGCAAGACCGTTAGTACAAAGAAATAAAAAGAAACCAAAATGACTGATGAATTAATTGGAAAGTTTTCAAACCTAACTGAAATATATGTATTTAGAAAAGCAATAGACTACTCTTTCAATAAACTAAATCAGCAATTGAAAAAATTTAATAAATCCTTCCACAAAGAGTTTACAGATTCAATTTTAATGTCATTTCAGTTGCATTCAACGGAAGTTATTAACTGGTCTAAGGAAGTAACATTTAATGAATTTGGCAATAGTAAGAAAATAAAATCTGTATTTATTGATTTAGATTTATATTTAGAACCTGTCGAACACCTTGAATCTGATTACAATAAACGAATTAAATTTTCAAGTGCCATAAGAAGGCTTAAAAGGCATTTAGTTTTGCTTGGGAAGCCTGGAGCAGGAAAGACCACAACAATGAAGATGATTTGTTATAAATCTCTTTTAGGTGAGTCTTACTTTAAAGATTTTTTCCCAATTCCAATTGTAATTAGATTAAGAACTTTAAATAACCCAGATAACCCTCAGTCGATATATAAACATATTTATCAAAAAATTTCAGTAAAATATGAGAACTTACCCTTAAAGCCTGGTAAAAAGAAACGGAAACATATAGCTAAGAATGAAATATATAAATTAGCAGTTCATGAAATTATTGATAGCTTAAAAATCATCTTGATTTTAGATGGTTTTGATGAAATTAGTAGTAAAGAATTGAAAGAAAATATTAGAGAAGAGATTGAGAATTTATGCTTAAACTTAAATGAGGGATTATTAATAACAACTTCAAGAACTGCAGATTTTCCATACAGTATCCAAAATAGTTTGAAGTATGAATTAAGCGAATTATCACGTAGTCAAGTATCCAGTTATATAAAAAAAGTAGTAAGCAAAAAGGAAGAATTAGAGCATTTAGAAAAAGCAATCTTTGATAGAAAATTGCTTGGAGCTGAACTTCGTCCACTTACATTGGCGTTACTTTGTACCATGTATTTAAAATATGGAAAACTACCTGACAATAGAAAAGAGATTTACAATAGAATAATAAACTTGCTTGTTGAAGATTGGGATATACAACGTTCAGTAGAACGAAAATCAAGGTTTATAGAATTTGATTCCACAATTAAAAAGGATTTTTTATGTCAGTTAGCTTATGAATTGACCAGATGCTTTGAGTCTTCAATTTATCTTCAAGATGATTTAAGACATCTATATTTATCAATATTTGAAGATTATAAAGGACTCGAAAAACGTGATTTTAAATTAATTTTTCAGGAAATCGAAACCAATACTGGACTATTCATTAAATCAGGACCAGTCTATTATGAATTTCAACATAAATCTATTCAAGAATACTTATGTGCAACATATATTTTAGATTTTCCTGAAATACCGAGAGACAGGAATTTCCTAAAAAAGATTCCTAATGAAATGGCTTTAGCTGTAGGACTATCAAAAAATCCAAGTTTATATTTTTCATATCTTATTTTAGATAGATTTACAGAGGAATTTTATGAAAAAGAATTTCTCCTACCTTTTATAGATAGAATAATGTTAGAGGAAGTCTCATTTAGAGTAAATCCTCTGTTTGGGTTAAGCTTTATAGTGCTATTCAATAAAATCAAACAATATGAAGGCATGTATCTTTCTGATAGATTTCTAAAAAAAGAAATTAATCAATTTTACTCATTTTTGAATAGCGATAAGAGGATAGAAAAGTCAATAATAAGATTAAAAGAATTTTATGAAGTTGAAAACCAATTTCCTGCAAAAAATCTTGCTACCTTAAAAAAGGTTAATAATATAAATTTTGAAGCACCATTTTTACAACCTGAAACTTTGCAAATTTCCTATGAACTAATAAAATACTGGTACTAACAATGCATCAATTCCACCAATTTAAGCAATTTTTCTGGTGAGATTTTTGTGAAAGGCGATTAAAATTGGAGTCACGAATGACTGAATCTGTAAGATTATAAAATAATTCTATTTTTTTTATTTGTAAAAATATAGTTAACCCATAAAGTCAGAAAGACAGTTGATGTAATGAATTACACAATTGTTTGTATTTCAATTAGTTGCAAGTCCTGATTTAGAAGGCGGGCTTGTAATTTTTTTCTGTCATGTAGTGCTCGTTCGCCCTCATGAGTTTTTTTTTACAAATAGTAGGTGGGCGAATACGAGTCCTAAAATGATACCTTTTAGTAATTGCGTGTGCACAGGGCGTTAAGGGTAACTAAGAAAAATAAAAGTAAAAACCTGCACTACAGATCATCCCTAAACAACCTCCTAAAATTAATAATAAGTCTATGAAGAAAAAGCAAATACCTAAAAGACGCCAGAATGAAATGTTCGGTTTACCGCCATATTTTGAGACTGATACTCATTCGTTTCACGCACATGTCGTTACCGGAAACGAGGATATCCGATGGCAGATGTATCTTGCCAAAAACTCACCGGGTGACCAGGTTAGTGTTCTTGTTCGAAAAAGCGACAATTTTCTAGTCATGTCTGACTCAGTGGTCGAACGCGAGACGAACGACCTCATTGTCCAAGAAGCCCGTGGTGACGTTCTCATGATCGGCTTAGGTATCAACCTTGTCAACGACCGGGTAATGGCGAGCCCCCTTGTCAAATCAGTCACGGTGGTTGAGAAACATGCCGATATCATTGAAAATGTGCCGACGAAATGCTGTGTTTTGCACGGAGACGCGAACACCGTTGAATTAGGTCATTACGACATTATTTGGATTGACCCTTCAGAGTATGTTAATAGAAATTTCCGCCTTCATTTAAAGCAGCAAGGGCGTGTCATGTATTGGGATGCATCTTTAGAAAAGAACGGGTTGGACAGAACACACTTATACAACACTAGTGTATCGCCGGTACCCTAGAAGAACAAGTAAAAGGTTAGTAGTCATTAAAAAATAAAAATGAAAAAAGCAGCTCTATCAATAATGCTTTTAATTCTAATTCTAAGTTGCAAGAATAATGATAGAGAAATACAAAAAGAAAAAATGGAAAATAATTACATACCTATTGTAGAAACACAAATGTTAATCAGAAAACCTGTTAATGAAGTTTTTCAAGCATTTATAGACCCCCAGATTACAACAAAATTTTGGTTTACGAAATCAAGTGGGAATGTAGAAAAGGGCAAAAAAGTAAAATGGGAATGGGAAATGTATAATGCTTCAACAGAGGTGAAAGTAAAAGAAATTGTGCAAAACAAATTGATTTCAATAGAATGGGATGAACCAGCTACAACCGTAGATTTTGAATTCGAAGAAGTAACAAAAGAAACAACTTATGTTGTAATAAAGAACTATGGATTTAGCCAGACGGGCAATGAATTAATTGAAGCAATTAAAAATAATACCGGAGGATTCACAACCGTTTTAGATGGTTTAAAAGCCTATCTTGAACATGGGATTAGCTTGAATTTAGTTGGAGATAAATTTCCACAAATCAAACAAAAATAAAAAAGAAAACGAACCCCGAATACCAAAGGCTGAAAGTCGTGGCCAAGCCCAGCATTCGAAGCTCACAAGAAAAAATTCGATCCAAGTATCTGCTATCCCGAAATACTCCAGTAGCGACTTATTTCCTTCCCAACGATCAATCCTAACCAACCTTCCTTCCCGTTCCACCCAAGCAAAAGCCATCCAACAAGACCATAAACAAAAAAATTAATTTGCCAAATTAGGATATTTCCTTATATTTGATCATCGAAAAACTTAATTCATCTTAACCCCTTTATTACTTTTAAAACCGACAGTTTTAAGAACCAGGCTGTGGGATACCTAAAAGTAATAGAATTAAAAACCTTAAAAATGAAAACAAGATTTACCTTCCTTTCTTTTCTCTGTCTAACCCTCATGTGTTTTTGGACAGCGGATCTTCAAGCACAGAAAAAGTTTACGAACACCGTACCAGTTCCTTATGCGATTTCGGGCCCGGATTGGCGCTTGGATATTATTGATACCTTGCATAATTTTGACCCCAACGGAGCGATAGATACCGTTATTGATCAAACGAATGGGCAGACCTTTACTTTTAATCTAAATGCTCCCGTCCAAGCATACGCGTACAACAACCCAGATAGTACCAATGTCCCCGGCGCTTTAACCTATGCTGGACCCACTTTTATCGTTAACAGGACTAATGATTGGATTGATTTTCCAATCACTAATCGAAGTGAAGTACTCACCACCGTGCATTGGCATGCTTTAAATTTACCCGCTGAATCTGATGGTGGTCCACATCAAAGAATTTCGGAAGGGGATACTTGGCATTCCATTTTTCCGGTTATTGACGAAGTTCAGACGGCTTGGTATCACAGTCATTTGATGGATTTTACGACAGATCAGGTGACGCGAGGAATGGCAGGAATGATGTATGTGCAAGATCCAAATAATGATCCTTTATATGCTCAGCTGCCACATAATTATGGTGTCAATGATATCCCTTTAAACATTCAGGCCAAAAATTTTATTTTCGATACCTTAACCAACACCGTAATGTCTATCAAAGCGGGTGAAAAACCTGGGCCGGGTAGTTTTGGTATGGTCAATGGTGTAATAGGCGGAGTAATGCATGTTCCTCCATCAATGGTTAAATTACGGATGTTGAACGGCTCAACTATTAAAGTATTCAATATCGGATTGACCAAGGAGCTACTGTATGATCATACCACCTCAAGTGATTCGGTGCATTTTGAAACGATGTACTTGGTCGCTACCGGAGGAGGCTATGTCGACTATCCTCGTCCATTTACCAATAACTTACTTTCCCCCGGAGATCGAAGAGAGTTTATTGTTGATTTTAGTCAATATAATTCTGGAGATACCATTTATCTAACCCACTTTGATAATACCTTGCCTTCCGATGCAAAATATACCAAGAACTGGTATAGTTCTGCGATGATGGCTTTTGTCGTGGACGGAAATATACAACCACCGAATCCTATCACCTCTATACCTGCCACTTTAAAGCCGTATGATATAGCTCCCGGTCCGGTCTTTAAAACAAGGGTGAAGAACTTGCTTGGATCTGGTGGATCTGGAAATCAATGGACGATCGATGGTACGCCAATGATTATGAATGTTATCAATGACACAGTGCTGGTCAATACCAAAGAACGATGGATCATAAATAATACGACCGCTAATGCCCACCCTTGGCATATACATAAGGTCCAATTTCAAGTATTAGAATATGCAGGTGAGATCGCGGTTCCAGATGGTAGAGGAGGGTATACAGATGAACCAGGCGTTTACACTTATCCAAATCTTCCTGATGAATTGTTTGGGTGGAAAGATGTCCAGCTGATTCGGGGAGGAGCTGAAATGACGTATGTAGCGCGCTTTGACAGCTTCCCAAGTCCTTATAATATGGATAGTCTTTTTACGCAGGGCTTTATGTACCATTGCCATATTCTTACCCATGAGGATAACAGTATGATGCACCAGTTTGTCGTCGTTGATTCCTTAGTGACGTCGGTCACGAATACTAATAATGTGGACGAGCAGAAAACACTTACTTTGTCTCCAAATCCAGCTAGTAGTTCTATCAACTTTAAGGGCGACTTTACAGAGGCTGGGGTATTGCGCTTTTATGATATAAATGGAAAACTATTGGATGAACGGGATATGCATTCTTTACCCGGATTAAATGTTCCGACGGGTCATCTGCCTAGGGGGATGATTATTGTGGAGTATGTTTCAGGCAATCTTCGTTTTGTGGAAAGGTTAGTGCTTCAATAGTCATTTGCGAAATGCTGTTTAGTTTGAGGTATCTAAGTCATCCGGCGTAGTATCCAACAGGAATCTATTTGGTTCGCAGGTTTCCGAAAATGGATAAATGCGTCGTAAGGTGACGGTGTATTAGATGATGCCGCTTTCATAAGAACTTAAATGCTAGCGCACCGGAAAATCGTTAACGCGATTTTTCGGTGTTGTATTTTATGGGTACTGATATTGGTGACTTTATTTTGTCTTTGTTTTTAATTTGCAAAGGACGAGGGAATATTAAGTGGTTTACACGTCTTTACAAATAGTGGGTATTACTATCACCAATACTGTTATTTTAGGATTATTGGTGATGATGATAGGTTTATTTATGAGTCCTTGATTAGTTTGAATACCTGCCATCTCTACAATATTTATTATTTATTCTAGGTCAAAATATTCCAATTTACCCAGAATTTAACCTATAATAACCACCATTTTACTATCTTAGTCCGTAGAGCTTATAACCACTCTGTCTTAAATTCTTTCAATGGAAAAAACAAAATACCAAAATCATGAAAAACATCACCATTCTATTATTGCTCCTATTTCCGTTATTTTTATTGGCGCAAGTTGATCTCCAATATCAGACGCCGCATAAAGACATCAGCGTATTAGCGGATGCGTCCCCAGCCCCTTGGATGCGCATCAATGCAAAGGGGACCAAAGCAGTTCTACTTTACCGTCAAGCCTATAAAAGTATTGAAGAATTATCCGAAACGGAAATGAGGTTGGCGGGTTTGAGAATCAATCCGAAAACCAATATCTCGAGTAGAGCAAGATACCGATATGATATAAAAGTATTTGATATGGCTACTAAACAAGAGGAAGCGGTCTCCGGTTTGCCTAAAAATGCTCGAATGACCAATTGGACTTGGTCGGCAGATCAAAAATATATGGCCTTCACCAATACTGTTAGCACGGGCGTGGAATTATGGGTCTTAGATATTGATCAGAAAAAAGCAGCTCGCTTGACGGATGCGGTCGTTAGTGCTAATATGAATTCTGCTATTAGCTGGTTAGATGCTCAGACGATTTTGTACACCAAATTACCCGCCAATCGTAAACCTCTGATAGATAATACAACCTCCGTACCAACTGGGCCAACGATCTCGGTTAATGATGGCGGAAAAAAAGCACAAAATCGTACCTATCAAGATTTATTGAAAAATCCAGTAGATGAAGACAATTTTATTCAATTAGCCACTTCAGAAATTTGGAAGATTAATCTTTCAGGAGAAGAAAAAAAATGGATGGAAGCCGATATGTACACAGAAATTGATGTTTCTCCAGATGGTAAAAATGTGATGGTCGAAATAATTAAGAAACCATTCTCTTATCTCGTTCCATATTATAGGTTCCCAAGTTCGGTCACCATTTATGACATCAATGCTAAAAAAGTAAAAACAGTGTTGGAGGTTCCGTTGATTGAGGATTTACCAAAGGGGTTTATGGCTAGAAGAACCGGGCCACGTAATTTGAATTGGAGATCAGACCAACCTGCCACCTTGTTTTGGGCGGAAGCTTTGGATGGTGGTGATCCTAAAAATGATGTTCCTTTTCGCGATGCCATTTATCAATTGGAAGCTCCATTTAACCAAACAAAAAAATTATTAACAAAAACTAAATTGCGATATAGTGGTATTGAATGGGGGACTGATGAAGTAGCTATCAGCTATGATTACTGGTGGAATACGAGAATGCTTAGAACTTCGATTTTTAATCCAAGTGATGCGAATGAAGAACCAATCGTTTTTAATGAACGAAATTACCAAGACCGATATAGTGATCCAGGTGATTTTGTAACGAAGAAAAACAAATATGGAATCTCTACATTGGAGGTCGATGGAAATACACTACATCTATTAGGAGATGGATATTCTGATGATGGAAAATTGCCTTTTGTTGATAAATACAATTATAAAACTGGTAAAATAGAACGAATCTACCAAGCAAAAGCAGATGAGATGTTAGAATCTTTAGTGAGTGCGGTCGATATGAAAGCAGGGAAAGTTTTGACTAGATTAGAATCCAAAAATAAATTTCCTAACTACTATTTTCGAAATTTAAAAACAGGAAGACTAACAGCAGTTACTTCCTTTAAAAATCCATTTGAAGCGATTCAAGATGTGCACAAAGAAGTAATCACCTACAAAAGAGCGGATGGATTAGATTTGAGTGCCACACTGTATTTGCCTGTTGGATATGACAAAGAGAAGAAAGAAAAAATGCCCATGTTGATGTGGGCCTATCCTCGCGAATTTAAAGATAAATCAAGTGCAGGTCAAGTTACTTCCTCTCCAAATGAGTTTACTTATCCATGGTATGGTTCTCCGATCTTTTGGGTCAATCGTGGTTACGTGGTTTTGGATGATGCCGCTTTTCCAATTGTAGGAGAAGGAGATGATAAGCCTAATGATACCTTCCGGGAACAGTTGGTGGCGAATGCCAAAGCTGCCATTGATGCGGTGGATAACATGGGTTATATTGATCGAACAAAAGTTGGCGTTGGTGGTCATTCTTATGGGGCTTTTATGACTGCAAATTTGTTGAGCCATTGTGATCTGTTCGCGGCTGGAATTGCTAGATCAGGAGCTTACAACAGGACACTGACACCTTTTGGTTTCCAGTCTGAAGAAAGAAATTATTGGGAAGCACCAGAGGTGTATAATACGATGTCTCCCTTTATGCATGCCGAAAAAATGAAGACGCCTTTACTACTCGTCCACGGTCAGGCGGATAATAATTCTGGAACCTATCCTATGCAAAGTGAACGTTATTTTAATGCCCTAAAAGGTTTAGGTGCGACTGTACGGCTAGTGATGTTTCCAAAAGAAAGTCATGGTTATGCTGCAAAAGAATCCATTATGCATATGCTTTGGGAACAGGATCAGTGGTTGGAAAAATATGTGAAGAATAAAGGGAAGGAAGCCTTAGAGCCATAGTAAAGACAATTCAGGTAAAGACAAATCATGAATGGTCTCAACAGAGCATAAAAAACGGCAGCAGCGGTCTATAGGCGCTACTGCCGTCTTGCGTTTATATTGATACTGCTTACCGTTGTGATGTTTTTGTAAAACGGGATAGCGTTCGTTTACCGACCTTGATAAAATACATTCTACTCGGCAATTCACTGACGTCTAATCGGAAGGTATTGATTCCTTCTTTTAGCATAAAGTTTTGCTTGAGAATTTCCTGACCAGTTACATCCACTAATTTGATCAACTGTTCTGCTTCTTGTTTAGCATCTACTTTAACATTGATAAAATCATCTCCAACTGGGTTTGGATAGACAGTGATTTTTTTAATTATTTCGCAATCTGCCTCAACATGAATAATTTTAGAATATTCATAAGTAAGATCAAAATCAATCATTTTTAAACGATAATAATTGCTCAATCCTGCTTGTTTATCATTAAAAAAATAATGGCCACCTTCTTGACTGTTGGATCCTTTGATTGATTCCGCAAATTCAAAAGTACGACCGTCATTACTTCTTTCTAACTCATAATGACTAAAATTTTCTTCGGTACTGGAAGACCAGGATAAGTGAATATTACAACCATCGGCGTCTCCATCAAATCGGGTTAATTCCACTGGGAGTATCGCGCTACATGGTTGAACGGTTGTGCTAGCTTCTCCATAAAAAGAAGTACAACCCACTACGCGGGCACATCGGCTATAACAGGTAGGAACCAAAGCTTCTGTAACGTTAAAAGATAGATCATCGGCATTGCCATCGGTAACGAATGACCAGCTAGTTGATCCAATCACAGGAGAAGCTCCGCTGTTAAATCCTCCAGCTGCCAAAAAGTTATCGTAAGCATCTCCTACGTTCAAGGATAGTAATTCGGGGATAGACATTTCACAGTTACCACCTTCTGCCGCGGATTTTATCCAAACGTATTGAATCGGTTGGCCAAGATATTCTGCTGGTTCAACATTTTGGAGATTACATCCATTTGCCCAAAGGATACCAGCATCAAAGGGGGCAGTTGGACATTGGGGGAAAAGCTGATTTGAAAATACCCCTAGAAAAAATAAGAGTAGAAATTTTGAAATTTGTAGAATCTTTCTCATAAGTTGTTTGATTATAGAATAAGGATTAAAAAATAGTAGTTCATATCTAAATAGCCTTTATATACATAGATATGACACGTATAGCTAGGAAGACTAATTATACATTAGATTCAAAAGAAAAATGAATGGTAGATTGTGGGACAAATGGTTTTTTAGACTAGATAGTAGATGTAGAGGGGTAATATTCTAGTTAAAATTTAACTCAAATATACATTTTTATTTGATAATTTAAAATATGAATAAAATAAATGTGTTTAAGTGAGTTCTACGCTAATCTAAGTAGTCTCAATCATGCTACTTGATGGTTTGTCCACGCTATACAATAGGTAGGTGAGTAGCAACGAAAAACTAAACCATTTTAGATGTTTAAAGGCTAGTGATTATCTTTGGATGATTAATTTTCTGCCAATCGTATTTCCTGCTACATCAAATCTTAACCAGTATAAGCCGTTTGGTATATTAACGTGATCTATTTGTATTTGCTGAGCTCCGCTTGGGAAAAATTGTTCTGTTTGAATATTTTGGATCATTTTTCCTTGCGCATCTAATAAATCCACTTTTACTTTAGAAGATTTGTTTAATTGATAGTTAATCGAAAAGAAATCAACAGTTGGGTTGGGGGATTGTCTTCCACGCAGTGGCTATGAAATAATCTTGCATAAAAAAGAGTAGGGCACTAATCGATTAAAACCAAGTGCTAGTCGAAAAAATCGGACTTCATTAGATTAATAATTGATATTGAAGTAGATAGTAGAAGGTCAATATCTTATTAAATTGACCTATCAATTAATCTAAATTTATTTCACCTTTCTAAAATAATGAAGATGAAAAATGAAACCATATTTTTTTCAGTCTCAAATATTAAAGTCAAGACTGCCGTCCATTTACTCAATGAAGCAGGCATCGAAGCACATACCATCAATAAAATGGATTCTGCGCACCCCAATTTGTTTGGAGCCATTCAAATTATCGTTTCAAAAGACGATGAAATGGAAGCGAAAAATATCTTAAAAGAAGCTGAGATTCTTTGAGCAAACTAGTTAGACGATTAAATTTGAATTAAATACACATTAGTGTGTTGAAGATTTTTCAACAATTAAATTTTGGACAAATGAATAAATCCACAAGAAATTTAATCATTGGAATTGGAATACTCAGTATTCTCGCTGGTATATATTCGATGATTATTAAAAGAGAAATGTTTGATATAATTATGGCCATTGTTATTGGAGCCAGTCTTATTGGAAGTGCTTATATTGATTTTTCTAGTAAAAAGAATAAAGAATAATTCATGCTAATTAATAGGTTCATAAGTTTAATGAAAAACATAAGAAAAGATGGACAAAGTAAAAGAGTTAGAATTACGAATTAAAGTTTAAGAAAAAATCGTGGGGGAGATTGTCGAAAGAAATCCATTGGTAGCTTTCCCAAATAAAACAGATGTATCAAGGATAAAGATGGAATCTTTTACAGAAATGAAAAAAGAGTATCCTCGTGAAGAGATTAAATACACAGTGTATTAAATATCCCAAAATAATTTAATTATAAAACAGTCGTTGATTCTGTCATTATCCTACGACTTGATAGCTGGTCAAGGCCCATCTACCAAGTCGCAGTTAAAAAAGAACAGGAATGAGTGAGATCAAAAAAATGCTCCAAGAAAACCAAACAAAAATTACTTGGTCAAAATAATCTTTTCCGTTATACTAAACTCCGCATTTTTTATTCGGACTAAATAGTAACCTGATGTATAATTGCCAAGAGAAATGACTTTTGAGTCGAAACGATTTACCTTTTTTCTAAGTACGGTTTTCCCAGAAAGATCATAGACCTCAATGGTTACCTGATCCAATGTTTGGTTGGCACGAATGGTTACCTGATCATTGGTTATGGTAGGCAGAATCTCAATAGAAACACCGTTTTCCAATTCATGAACGCCCGTAACCGATTCCACCAAAATTTCAAGGGTAGTCTCACAATCATTGGCATCGGTAATCGTAACGGAATAAGCTCCTGCAGACAATCCTTCGAGCGTGTAATGATTGATGTCAGGGTTGGCTGCCCATTCATAAGAGAGGGGGCCTATTCCTCCAGTCACAAGAACAGTAGCCGTTCCGTCTGCGGACATACCATTTTCGGGAGTACTAATGCCCGTCGCACTTAACAACTCTGGTTCGACCACCACGATACCAAGATCAATCGAGTTGAAAACTGCATCCGTGATGGTTACATTATAGTTACCTCCTGGTAAATCACTGATGGTATTGGTGTTGGATGGGGTGAAAATATTCCATTCATACTCATACGGAGGGATGCCGCCTAAAATATTGGCCCTTATGATCATGTCTTCATCACCATGACAAGCATTAAATTGGATGACCTCCAGACCACCACTAAGTGGAGCGGGACTATTGTCAAATGCGAATACGCGAACTTGCCCATTTCTAGAAGAATGGACTAGATGGTTTTTGCTAATAATAACGCTTCCTCTTTCTGGAATCGACATTTTTAATTCACGCGTATTTCTATCAAAAATATACGTATTGCTATTATTGGCGAACACCATTATATTTTCGCTTACGGTAGGTTGAGAACCATAATTTGAAACCGGAATATCATATTGCCAAAGGACTTCGCCAGTCAACACGTCAATTTCTCTAAGCGCATCTCTTGAGGTTACATAAAGTTTTCCATCGTATAGAGCTGGTGTTGCATTGAAACTACCTTCCGACTGATTGGTGATAGTCCAGTTGATACTATGATTGTCCATAGAAAAGGCATGCGTATAATTCATGGACGTCAGAATGAGTTGACGGTTGGTGGTATCCACTACAATACTTGCATCCATTGACCAACCTGGCCAACTAAAAGGAATCTCGTCAGTATCATAAGCATAATAAATGCCTCCTGATATGGTATTCATTGCAGCAAAAATTTCCGCGTATCCATACACGGTATCCCGATAAAAAGCCGGTTGCCAAGTATCATAGTTGTCAAATTCATGTACATTGGAAGTCCAGGCCAAGGTACCATCGAAGGCGTCGTAAGCACCAATGGTCGAATCATAGTATCCTTCTACGATATAGACTTTGTCTTTGTAAACAGTTGGTCCATAATAATCACTCCACTGCACAGAATAATTCGTGGTCCATATTTCATTTCCATTGGTAATATCATAACAAGCTAGTCTACTGTCTGAATGATCTCCTAACTGTACATAAACAAACCCATAGGCATAACTGACCGGATGGACATCTTCAGACAAAACAAAACTCTTGCTCCAAATTTCTTCTCCGGTATTAATATCTCGACAGACGATTAGTTTATTATTGCCAGAGACGGTATAGACCAGATAATCTTCTACCACAATACTTTTACTAATTACATCATTATTATGACTAAATTGATGTACTTGATTAATTGGAAAGGCTAAGTCAGAGAAATTATTAGCGCCAGTATTATAAATATTATTACTATATCTGGTCCAATTGGCAGGGTCTTCTTCAATAATATTAAAAGTGACTTCCGCTACTACGCCCCAATTATTGAGGGCATCTTGTCCAACGATAAAAACGGTATGATTTCCATAAGCTAAATTCTCCGTCTGAATTTTAAATGCAAAGGATTCGGTGGTTTGATCGAAAACTTCATCTAATGGTGGAATTGGTGTGCCTGCCCCGATCGTGGTGACTTCATCCACAAAATACTCTAGATATTTAATGGTAGAAGTAGCGATAGCAGAACTATCGGTTGCGTATCCACTTAACTGAATGGGAGCACCTTTGAATACATTGGTCAGTAAAGAAATTTCTTTGATTTCAGGACCTTGCTCATCAACGCCCAGGCCTAGATAGATGGTCCAAGAATAATCATCTACTATGCCATCACTGACACCATTATTATTGCCATCCAATAAATTACCTGTAGGATCTGTAATAGTATGTTCCAAGGTTATTGTCAATGCTGCACCACTAGGCCAAGTCGTCAATGGTTGGATAGACAACTTGTTGAGCGCATCATTGTAGGCAGTCGAAAAAGGAATACTGTTTTCGTTTTGATCTTTAACGAAAATTTTGTCTTCAATGCTTTCAGTACTAATAGATTCTGTAAAGATTACTTCGAAAATTGTATTGGTAGAAAGTTGGGTGGTGTTGGCAATAGGTACAACGTTTTTAACCCGTGGAAGGGTAACATCGAGATAAGTTCCGGCTAGTTTATATTCATAAACCCCTGTTTCAGTGGCTGCTAAAATTTCCATATGTTGATCGTTGTCGATATCTCGGACCTTCAAGCTAGGGTAATCATAAGTACCACTAGAATTAATAACCTCACTAGCGAAGAGGTGGACTCCTTCATTATCGTAGATACTTATCCGGTCTTCCGTTAGAATGATAATTTCTTCTGCTGGATTTTCGTCTAAATTTATAGCCTCGATCGCTTGAATAGTATTGTCCGCAATTTCAAGGTTAGAAATACCTCCATCTTCTACATTATAAATACCAAGTTGATTATTGCCATTGTGGAATAAAATATCCTTGTTGCCATCTAGATTTATATCTGTGAAAGTAAAAGCTCTCGCATTATTAGCGCCGAGGGGATATTGTCCTTGTAAAAAATGGGTTTCCAAATCATACACATGCACAATTCCGTTAGAAAGCAAGGCTATTTCCATAGCTGGATCTGTATCCATATTTGCTATTTCATAATCTCTAACAGAAGAATTTGTTGAAATGGTTGACCAGGTCTCTGTTAATGAATTGTTGGAAAAATCGTAAAAAATTACTCTACCATTATCGCGAATTACATAGTAAGAAGGTGTACCACCGTCTTCTGGTAAATAGAATCCACCAAAGATCATAGAGGCGAAACCAAAATATTCATTAAGAATTTCATTATCCGTATCAACCGAATTATAGATAATAATCCGATATTCAGTTAAAAAAGCATAATAGAGTTGATCTTCATACCACAAGGTAGAAACATCGGTAAGCTCACCGTAGATACCTGAATTTATCGGACCATCAAAAACTTCTTTGGTCACTCCGTCATAGATATACCCAATTCCTTCGTCATATCCTCGATTAGAGCTACGGCTAGCCATAAAAACATCCAAGGCTTCGTCTTCATTTACATCGTCTAAATTCAGCACAAAACCATCAGAAAAATCTGTACTGACATATTCTTGAATCTGAGTTTGGGCATCCATCACTACCAATATATCCTCTGAGCTAGTGTTGTATCCACAACCGTAAACAATTTCAAGGATATTATCTCCATCAAAATCTGCCACCCCAAAATCAGTAACGCCACTATTGGGAATAGAGGTCTCCCAGATTAAGGTTTGATTATTTATATTATAACATTGAATAGCATTGTTATCCCAGTATTTTCCAACAATCAATTCAAATGCTCCATCGTTATTTAAGTCATGTACTTCAAGTTCCGTTATTTGGCTGTTGACATTGATTTGCCACAGAGGAGTCATCAATTGGGCGTCGAAACAGGTGATATAATCATAGGTGTCAGCACCAAAGATTAAATTTTTGCCAGAACCATCGATGTCTGCCAGATAAATATTATTACCAAAGCCTCCAAAGAAGGTCCACTGATCTGAAAAATCAGCAAGGTCAATTACATAACCATCGGCACCGGTGACAATTAGCTCCTCCATGCCATCACCATCAACATCTCCTAACGCTAAATCATCCGCGCTAGAAACAAATTTGCTAAATATTTCTTCCCCTTCCATATTGATAATTTTTAGGTTAGAACTATTCAACATGGCTATTTCGTAGGTACCATCATTTTCTATATCTACCATCAAAAATTTCTTAGCGAGGATGGGGAGTGGTATCGTATCCTGAATGATTTTTGTGTTTAAATCCATCACTTCAATCGTCCAATTGCGGGCTATATAGAGCTGGTAATCACCATCATTATCTAAGTCATATTTCTGAATCCAGCTGATTTTAGAATCAAATAATGGAGAGACATACGTTTCCTCATAATTATTATTCACATAATCCATGATTTTTAGAAGACCATGATTAGAGGCATTCGAGGAGTACATAATTTCCATATTACCATCTTCATCAAAATCATGTTCAATAAAACTGGCCTCTCCGATATCCTCAAAATTTCCGACTTTTTGCCAGCTAAGGTCAGCGTATTGAGCTCGGGCAGTCTGAAAAAACAGGCCAATGGTAAAAAATATAATAGAAAGAGAACGGAGCAAAAGAAGTAGGTTAGTTTTCATGAAATTAGTTTAAATACTTTTTGTTATTTATATAGGTTGATTTTTTATTAAATCAACTATAAACTTAAGCATAATTCCAACAAATATGAAATTAGTTTTCCCTTTTTTCGGAACAGTTGAATGCACTTTAATGTTATCCATGAAATAGTAGAAATTTGTTTTGTTGGTTAGGCTAAGTTTCCTAATGATAGGCTAGCGCCGTTGGTATTATACTAAGTTTAGAAAAAATACGCAACCAATGGGATTAAATTTAACTATGCATGGCCAGGGCAAAGCATAAAATTTCAAGTGACCTAAACGGGCCACCTGCGTTTATGCAAGACCATTCCATAAAATAAATAACGACCAATGTCCTTACCTAAAAACAAAAGGAGAAAAATTATAGTGGTAGGTGAAAGTTACTTTTGGCTCGAATCTGTCAGTGTTGATTGGAAAAAGGAATGGACTTGGATTGAAAATTTATGGTGTTAAAAAGATGTTATAGCATAAGGTTCTGTGGCTTATGTTGTAGCTTTAACGACCTTTAATATCTATCACCGTTCTGTCACCAAGAGTAAAAAAGAAATGACAAGAAAAAAATTAAAGAATTTTCCTATCAAACTAATCTTGATAATTTTAATCTTGAATTATTACGGATGTAGTGGACAGATAAAAAATAAGGAAGGCAAATCGACAAAGGTAGTAGTTGGAAAAGTAGTTAAAAATAGTCTCTCCATCGATAGCATTCATTATAACCAATATCAAAATGAGCAGAAACATGGAGTTTGGCGAGAACATTATAGAAATGGAAAATTAAAAAGTGAGAGCAATTATGCAAAAGGTAAAAAAGAAGGATTGTGCAAAGAATGGTGGGAAACAGGAAATTTGTGGACAGCAGGAATTTACAAAAATGGAACTGCAAATGGTTTGATGAAATGGTACAATGATGAGGGCATGTTGGTAGCTGAAGGAAATATGGTAAATGGCAATAGAAATGGGAAGTGGAAAATTTGTGATGTTCACCTCGCATCAAATTGCATAGAGGCTAATTTTAAAGACGAAAAAAAAGTTGGAATTTGGCATGTTTTACATGAGAATGGAAAAATTTGGAAAGAACAAAATTATAAAGACGACAAAATAATTGCTGAAAAATGTTGGGATGAAAAAGGGGTTGAAATTCAATGTAAATAAAAAACATATCCAACATTGTGTATGTTATAATTGTCTACATTCGTTATAAGCTAAGCAAATAATCGTTAAAATCAATCAATTCAAAATTAACTAAAAATGAAAGTTACATCCGAAAAAAATGAAAAGGTGGCCAATATGGTATTTGGATCCATCTATCCATTATACCTCAATAGATTGGTGAAAAATGGTCGAACAAAAGAGGAACTCGACCAAGTAATTGAATGGTTTACTGGTTTTGATCAAGCTGCTATACAAGCACTGATTGATGAAAAAGCAACCTTTAGAACCTTTTTTCAAAAAGCTAAAATCCATCCCAATGAACACCTGATTAAAGGAGTAGTTTGTGGTTATCGAATTGAAGAAATAGAAGAGGAATTTGAATTGTATAAACAATGTCGACAGATGGAAAAGCTAATTGATGAATTGGCAAAAGGCCGTAAAATGGAGAAAATTTTACGAAAAGAAAAAAAATAGACACTGGTGCTGTTAGTTGGTGATAACATCTGATTGGCTATCATCTTGGTTTTTTAATAAAAATACGGATATGAATTCATTCTATAAATTATTATGCATTGGGACATCGTTATTGTTTACTTATCTTTTTGTATTGTTGTTTTTTATGTCAGATAGTTTTATCAGAGATATTGGTTTAGAACCATCATTGGCAACGCTTGTTCTGTCACGTCGAACAGCTATGTTTATGCTAGGTATCTCAGTGTTGACCTTTGCTGCTAGAAATTTGCGCCCTTCTAAAGAAAGACAGATAATTTGTTTTTCTATCGCTATCGTTTTATTTGGTTTATCATGTATGGGAACCTATGAATTTATGCAAGGTAATATCAATGCTTCTATAATTCCTCCGATCGCGATCGAGACCATTTTATGGCTGTCGTTTGGTGGCGTAGTATTTTTGGATAAAAAGCAAGATGGCATAGAGAAATCACTCAATTGAACTATCTTGGATTCCCTGATCCAAGGTCGGAAAAAAAATAAAATGAGAAGTGAAGACCAAATTTTTGAATTGATACGCTCGGTCGCCCAAAAAGACGAAAGAATTCGATGTGTCATGCTCAATGGATCAAGAGTGAACAAAAATATTGGAAAAGATCATTTGCAAGATTTTGATATAGTATACTTTGTAAAAGATTTAGATAGTTTCGCTAGAACTCCAAATTGGATAGATGTTTTTGGAAAAAGAATCATTTTACAAAAACCAAACTCCATGAATCTTCATGAAAATAATACTCCATTAAAGGAAGAATCGATTGTTTATTTGATGTTATTCCAAGATCATAATAGGATTGATTTGTCCTTAAGAAAGCTGGAAGATCGCCATAAAAAAAATGATAGCTTAAGCAAAATATTGCTCGACAAGGACCAACTATTTAAAGAGATTCCAACTCCCAACGATAAAGATTATTGGTTGAAAAAACCGTCTCAAACTAAATTTAGCGATACTTGTAATGAGTTTTGGTGGGTCAGCACCTATGTGGTCAAAGGATTATTGCGGGATGAAATAATCTATGCTAAAGACATCCAAGAAACCATTTTAAGGAAAATGTTTATGAATATAATTGCTTGGAATCTGGCAGCTGACTTTGATTTTAGGATAAATCTGGGGGTGAATTATAAGTTGATTAAAAAATATCTTGCTGCCCATACCATGAAACAGATTCAGACAACTTATTCTGATTTTGCAAAAGCAAATATCTGGAAAGGCTTTATGCTCATGTCAACTATTTTTCATGAACAAAGTATTGCCTTGGCCAATAAAATCAGTTTTGATTATAATACGGAGGAAGCGGAAAATGTGAAGAAATATATACAAGCAATGAAAAATAAAGGACTAAACTGATCTGACATGAAAAATGTAAAAGTCGAAACAAATTTATTCAGACCTAATCCAAATTCTTTTAGGGATTTATAGGAATAAAAGTGAGCGTTTAATTATTTGAGCCATTTTAATCGATAGAAATAGACTCAGCTGTCATGTTCTGTAGTTTGTTTTTTTTGTTATTACTGCATTTATAATAAAAAGAAAATTTTGGTCATCCCCAAATACCATGATGGTGTTAAAAGTGGTGGATATTTTTTAATTTTGGGGTCGAAAATATTTATATCACTAAATTTCTGGTTAGTATTCTTTTGTACCAATTAACTTAGCAAAATGAAAAACAATGAGAAACAAAATTTTTGACTTTAAGAATTTAAAAGGAGATTTTACCGGTGGTTTGGTGGCAGGTGTCGTTGCCTTACCACTCGCTTTAGCATTTGGAGTTCAGTCAGGAATGGGGGCCACTGCAGGTTTATATGGTGCAATAGCTGTCGGTATTTTTGCCGCCTTATTTGGAGGGACGGAAACTCAAGCAAGTGGACCAACTGGCCCCATGACAGTAGTTTCGGCAGCATTAGTTGCTGCTGCTATTCAAATGAATGGTAGCCTTGATGATTCAATGAATATCATTTTATTGACTTTTCTTTTGGGAGGATTTTTCCAAGTGATTTTTGGTTTTTTAAATATTGCAAGTTATGTCAAGTACTTCCCTTATCCTGTAATATCAGGTTTTATGAGTGGCGTTGGGCTCATCATTGTAATTCTACAAATATTTCCTTTTTTAGGATTGGATTCCGCTAAATCAACTATAGCTGTTATCCAGGATCTCCCACGTCTGTTCTCCGAAGCCAATGTGTCAGCGCTTATTTTAGGAGTGATTACCATTGTCATTTATTTTGTTTTTCCAAAAATAACCCAAGCTATTCCTAGTGCCTTGGTAGCCTTAATTGTAGCTACATTGATTGCTTTTTTTGCCAAGATGGATGTGCCTTTAATTGGTGAAATACCCTCTGGGTTACCCGCTTTTCAACTTGGAGGAATTTTTAATGTTGATCCAAGTGCCTATGCAATGATAGTCGAATATGCATTAGTGTTAGCGGTGCTTGGAAGTATTGACTCTTTATTGACTTCCGTTATTGCAGATAACATGACTAAGACTAAACATAACAGTAACCGCGAGTTGATTGGTCAGGGAATTGGTAATATGTTGGCTGCTGCTATTGGAGGAATTCCCGGTGCAGGCGCAACGAAAGGAACCGTTGTAAATATTAATGCAGGTGGAACTACAAGAATATCAGGAATCATACATGGTCTTTTCTTACTGACGGTTCTATTGGGGCTCGGTAAATTAGCCGCCCATATTCCACTATGTGTATTAGCCGGTTTACTTATTCCTATTGGTTTTAAAATTGTCGATTTCAAAGGATTGAAGCATTTGACAAAAGTACCAAGACCGGATGCCGTAGTGCTGGTGTTAGTCTTAATCATTACCACCTTTGGAAGTTTGATTCATGCTGTGGGGGTAGGCATTGCACTCGCTTGTTTATTATTTATGAAAAAATCAGGCGATATTAGTGAAAATGGATTGGAGGTAGGGAAAATAGCAGACTTAGAAAATTCCAAACCATGGCAGGACGAAAAAGAATTTTACGAAAAATACAAAGACAAAATTATTATTAAGCATCTATTCGGTCCTTTATTTTTTGGTTTTACCTCTTATTTTAAAGACCAAATCAAATCATTACCAAATGATATTAAAGCTGTGATATTAAGAATGGACAGAGTGCCATACATTGACCAATCAGGCTTATACACCTTAGAAGATATTATTTTTGACCTTCGTGCTCAAAATATCGAAGTCTTACTTGTTGATCTTAAAGAGCAACCAAAAGACATGTTAGAGGCTATTGAGATTATACCTGACCTTATACCTGAAAATGATTTATTCGAAAATATTGAAGAGGCTTTTGATTACTTAAGAAAGCGATTCCAATAAAATATCTTTTCAAGTTGACAAAACACTCAACATAGTTTAATTCAGAAAGCGGAATGGGAAATCAATTCATATCGAAAAAACTCAAAAATAATGAATTCAAACTACCATGAATAAGAATCTTAAGTACGGCTTATTGTTTATATTATTCCTATTAACCAGTTTGGGAATTTGGAAATGTCCTAAGTTCTCAGATAAAACATCGAAAGTTGAATTTACACCAGAAAAACATAGTAGTTCTGAAGTAGAATCAATCGTGCAACCAGATACTATTCTGAAAATAAATGAAACGCCAAAGGCAAAACCAGAAAAAACGATACCGCAAAAAGAGGATCAACCGATTTCGTTAAAATCGACTGAGGAGAGCACACCAAGGGAGCAGGGGATTAAGGATCAACAAGAACTTCCAGTAAAGGAAAAGGAGATAACTCCAGAAAAGGAAGTTACTAATCCAAAAGAGGAATTTTCAAAAAAAGCAATCAAATCATTTCAAGTAGATAAGAATATAGACAAACGTTTATCAGCAACTTCCAATATCTCTTGCACGGCCACCACCATATTTAAACTTAATACATCAACCTTCCATACAAGTGTGGCTTTTTCTCCTGATGGGACAACTTTTGCAACCGGGAATAATGATAATTATGCCAGTGTCATGAATATGGAAGGAAAAGAAATTTTTAAATTGACGGGACATGATAATTATGTTAGTCCAATAAAATATTCATCAGATGGGAAGTTTATCGTAACGGGTAGCGTCGATCATACGGCAAAACTATGGGACGCCAAGAATGGACAATTGATTAAAAGTTTTGTGGGGCATGCGGATGGAATACTGTCTGTCGATTATTCAAATAATGGACACTATATTGCCACCGGAAGTTTGGATAATACAACCATTATTTGGGATGCCACATCCGGGAAAAAACTATTTCAATTACGGGGACATGAATCCGAAATTGCAGGAGTAGCATTTTCGAGAGATAGCCGATTGCTGATAACGGGAAGTTCTGATGGAACTGCAAAACTATGGGATGTCAAATCAGGGAAAATTTTGTATGCACTGGAAGGACTTAATAAGGTAGTCAGCGGTGTGGCATTTACCCCAGATGATAAAATTATAATCACAGGTAGTGGTAAAAAAATAAGATTATGGAATGCTAAAACAGGTAAGCACCTGCATACTATTAATGGTCTTAAATCTGGGATTATGTCCATTGATATTTCTAATGACGGAGCTTATATCGTATCTGCCAGTATCAATGGATTAATTAATGTCTGGGCCATTAAAGGTGGAAAAGAGATTTGTCAATTAGAAGGCCATACAAACAGAACAAGAGAAGCAGTCTTCCATCCAATCGAAAAGAATATCATCGTAAGTGTTAGCCTTGATAAAACAATTAGAATGTGGAAATTTGAATAATCATAAAATACTTATGGGCTTATCTAAGGTGCTTGAATTAATTAGTAAATTGTGTCAAATTAAATTTGAAAACTTGTACGACTGAAGGCGGATTCAAATATCATCTCAATGCCTAAAAATGATTGCTTTTTTGTAAATTGATAATCATAGTTTTAAAATTATTTTTTTACGTTAGAAGGAAAATTGAAATTATTTTTGAAGTTGAGGTTGAAGTTGAAAAAGCCCTAATTTGAATCAGTCCCAGAATTCTGTGTACCTCTTCATGAGATATGAAAATATTTTACTATATTTGAATAGCTACCCATTAGCGCTAACGCTATAAAATCAATACACAAAATTTCCGCCATCATGAAACTAAAACAAATTCTAGCCTTCCTGCTCACCTGTTTCCTATGCAATTTGACTACAGCGCAAAGGCTAGCAGAAAATTTTACCATAACGGACGTCGATGGAAATGAGATTGATCTCTATGAAACCTTGGAGGAAGGAAAAATTGTCATGGTTAATTTATTTTCCACTTGGTGTTCCCCTTGTATCGATTTTGAAGAACTAACCCTCTTGGAGTCCTTATGGCAAGAATATGGACCTGATGGAACCGACGAATTATTTCTAGTCTCTATCGAAGTGCACCCATCTACCTCGGAAGGAAATATATTTGCTGGCGATCATAGAACCTTTATGGAGGCACTGACACACCCGTTAGCAAATGCGAATATAGGTAGGCATTTTGATCATTCTTATTATGGTTTGTATGAAATTTGTTCCAACAAAATAGCGACTAAAATTTTTACCTTTGGAAATGAAAATATCACACCTGGTGCGACGAATCATTGCGTTTTGGAATCCAAGGATTTGGATGTGATGATCCTTGATGCTTATATTCCTAGAGCTGGTGTTTGTGATGATGGAATGTTTTTTAATCCGGAATTAAGTATTCAAAATGTGGGACTTGAAGCGGTCAACGAAATGAAAATTCTCCTCTTCCAAGACGGGACTGTCGTAGATTCTGTCCTGGTAACGGAAGAAATGATCACACATGATTATCATACCATCTTCCTACCAGAACTTTTTTTAGATTCTCCTTATTCTTTGGTTGAATTTGAAATCACCGAGATCAATGGACAAATTGGCGATGATGATTTAACAAATAATCATATGGAAAAATACAGTTTTCTGGAACCGGTGAATGACCTAAATAATAACCAAATTGCTGATCCAATGATCCATATCCAAATTATGACCGGTAACGATGGGCATGAATTATATTGGGCAATTGTAAATGAGCAAGCGGAGATTATTGCTGAAGGAGGTAACACTACGGAAGTCGGTTTGCAAGGCGGTGGAACTAATAATGCTACGCCAGGACTGGGATATGTGAACGATTCGACTTATTTAGAAACCGTTATCTTGCCAGCTGATGGTTGCTATGAATTTATTTTTGTAGATGCAGGTGGTAATCTGACCGGAAATGGGTACCTAAACTATTATCTATTTACAGCAGATACCTCACAGGTTATCGCCGCTAAAAGCTATGGAATTAACTCGTCTTATGATAAAAGACCGTTTCAGTATAACTTACCCGTAAATACAGTGGACCCATCAGTAGAATTTGATTTGTCACTAACTCCAAACCCCATTTTCAATAACGAATTCATTTTAAATATTGCATCAAATGATATAACTGAATTCTCTTATGAAATTTTAAATCTTAGTGGGGTCTCTGTAAAAAACAGAATACAGGTTTATTTACCCAATACAGAAAATAATAGCATTACTGTACAACTTCCCGATCTGCCCAACGGACTCTATCTAGTCAATATCCAAGGAGCACATTTTACCTTAACTGAAAAAATCTTGGTGGCTTCAAATTGAAAACAAAGTGGCAATTCAGAAACTTTAAATTTTACGACAAAAAATTAAAGTGTTATATTTGTTTATGTTAAATTTTGTTTGTTAAAATTAAAAGTATTTTATATCTTCATGGGAAACAAAAACCTTTGATATGAAAAAATTACTTTTTTTACCAATTTTTAGCCTCATGTTCTGGACTTGTTCACAGGAATCTTTGTTGGATGATTCAACTAAAGAATACCTCGAAGTACAAGCGGCATCAGAACATGCCTCTACACCATCTGGTCCTATTTTATCTAGGGAATCCTTAGAGATCGATAAAGATGGTTTTTACGTGATGGGTGATATGTTATTGACAGAAGATCAAGTAAATGAATTGTTTAACCCAACCGATGCTGCCAGTTCGACCGGATTTAGAAGATGGCCTAACTGTTTAGTAACTTACAAGATTCATCCAACCAACCCACCGACCAATTTTGCTAGACAAAATTTATTTGCTGCGATGAGACAGATTGAAGGGCTGACGAATATAAGATTTAGGTATGCTGCTCGTTTTGCTCCTAGATCTTCCTATCTAGAAGTAAGAGGAGGAGATCCAAATGATGGTGGAGGCAGCGCGACTGTTGGTAAAGTATCTAGCTCGCGGTTGAGTCTGGATGGAAATGCTATTATAACTGTCGCACGTCATGAGTTAGGGCATGTGTTAGGGTTTAAACATGAACATCAAAGAAGTGATGCGAATCTTTTTTTAACTTATCAACTTGGAAATTTAAATGGTGCCCAAAACTGTTCTAATATGAGTAATGTTGCACGGCTTCCATCTGTTAATGTTCATCATACCCCATATGATTTCAATTCCGTCATGCACTATTGGAGTTGCTTATGCAACGGTGGAATAGGGGGAGGATGTACTAATGCGAATTCCATATTTTTAAGGAGAGCTGATAATACTCGGATTGGTGTAAATTTCGACTTTTCAGATGGAGATATAGCATCACTTAACGCTATTTATAATTGTGGAACGCCCCCGGGTAATCCTACTGATCCAATTGACCCAATACGATAATTGGACATAAAAACAATCAACACATTAAGAAGCGTAGTGATCTTATTTTCTAGATTCGAAAATATCTTCTGATTGGGGAAGTAATGTTAAACAAAAGAGATTGAAATAAGGGTGATCTTACTTCAATCTCTTTTTTATATACCGTTTGAAGGGCTAGTTTTTTACCGCTCTTTTATTCAAGAACAATTGCTCTTCGTTGAGCACCTGAGGCAATAAAATAACCGATGGCACCTCCACTAAAATTGGTAGCGACATTGGCCGGTGGTGGATCAAAAGGACTACCTTCTCTATCTAACTCACTATTAAGTGTTTCAAAAAAATTAAAGGCGTCCTTGTCGATAGCATACAGCTCAACCATCAAGGTATCTCCATTTACCAGAAAGCCATCTTCACTTTCAAAACCTTCAATAAATTCACCATCAAAAAACTCATCATGGAAAAAAAAGGTTCCTCCATACCCAAATAACGCTGGAAAAGGATTCCCTTTTGTATATTCTTTGTAAAGATAAGCATCTCCTTCCCCAGGAATCTCTTGAAAATTAAAAACCGCTTTTTTATAAGTTAACTCGATGCTATCGAGTGACGCTTCTGAAGTTGAAAGTTTTAACTCGAGGTCCAAAATTTCAGGACAAGGCCGCATTACTTGTTTGGCGATATATTCTTCCTCCTTGTGCAAAACCTCCAGCGTATATTCATCACCGACCCTTGCTTCAAAATCGCTGGGCAAAATATAACGGCCTTTTTCTTCATGAACTAAGGTATAGTTATTTACTGCATCGCTTAAGACCACCGAGGCGTCCGGAATATATTCAAAAGTATCTCTTCCCAAGTAATTTATCGTGTAATTAATATCCACATACTGCCGTTCATCTAAATCATTGATCCAGGCAACAATCGCTACTTTTTTTGCATCTTGGTTAAGGTCTAATTCGATGGGTTCTGTAAAGCAACCAGTTAAAATAATCAAGGGTAAAAGAAATATTTTATAATTTTTCATGTTCTTTATTTTTTAAAATTTACAATTAAAAGTGAAGGCTGGAACGATCCCAAAAATGGCGCTTTTTTCAGCGTATCTTAATCCACCATTATTTTTATTTTCTTTGAAATTAATAGCAAAAGCATTTTTTCGATTGTAGAGATTGTAAATACTGAACACCCACTCAGTTTGTAATCTTCTAAATTTATTCTTCTTTCCTTGTAAGGTCAACGAAGCATCTAATCGATGATAGTGGGGGAGTCTTGCGCCATTTCTTTCGGAGTATAAAGGGACGGAGGTTCCAAAAAAGTTATAAGTTCCGGTGGCATACGTCCCTGGACTTCCCGTCGAATAAATGAAGTTAGTTCCAAAGGCAACACCTTTGTTGAGATGATACGAAGCCACTAAGGTTAAATTATGTGGCTTGTCAAATCTGGCATTATACCATTTGAAATCATTGATCGTTTCTATTTTTTTCTCTGCTTTGGAATAAGAATAACTGATCCATCCGGTCAATTTTCCTTCTTTTTTCTTGGCCACTAATTCTATCCCATAAGCACGGCTTCTACCAATCCTTAATTCTGTTTCTAGTTGTGCATTAAAAAATAAAGAGGCATGATCCCTAAAATCAATCGAGTTATAAAATTTCTTAAAATAAACCTCCGCTGAAAATTCATAATCGTTGTTCTTAAGATTTTGATAATAACCTAAGACCACTTGATCTGCCAATTGCGGTTTAATAAGGTTTGAACTAGAAAACCAGATGTCAAAAGGAGAAGAAGAATTCCCAGTTGAGGCTAACTGAATATACTGGGCGGTACGCGTATAACTAGCCTTTAGCGAATTATTTTGAGTTAATCGATATCTGATATTAACTCTTGGTTCTAAATTTTTGTAAGTATTATAAATGCCTTTTTTATGACTGGTGGTATCGATGACATTAAATTCATCGTCCAAGGTATAGGCATCATGTGGGCCTACATTTTGCAACATGGAAAATCGCAGACCATAATTTATTTTTAACTTATTTGAAATATCAATTTTATTATTAATGTAAATTGCAGACTCGTAAGATTTGTTTTTCTGAATTTTAAATTCACCAATCAGATCATTTGTAATATCTGCCGATTCTACATCGCCTGGTTGTATTTCATGTTGAATTAATTGTGCACCAAATCGGAGTTCATTCTTTGGACTTAAATAGGCACCAAAATCCGCTTTTAGGCTATGCTCTCGTAATAATGCTTTCCACTTGACCTTAAAATTGATGGCGGAAAAATCTAAGAAGTAATCATAATTGCTATAATAATAAGTTAGATTAGAGAATAATTTTGGTGAGAATAAATGATTCCAACGTAAAGTCCCAGTCGTATTTCCCCAATCAATTTTTAATCGCAGACTTTCATCTTCCTCCTCCTCTTCTTTTTGATCGATAAAATCCCGTCCAAAATATCCGGAAGCAAAAATTCTATTTTTAGCATTGATTCTATAATTCGCTTTCGCATTAAAATCTCTGAAAAAAAAGATATCTAACTCAGCATCCTCTTTGTCTCCTTTAATCTTCTTAAATGTTTTGGCAACGACATCTATGTACGATCGTCTTCCTGCCACCATAAAAGACCCGTTTTTTCCTAAAGGAGCTTCGATAGCCAATCTACTCATCAAAAGACCAATTCCTCCATTCGCCGTAAACTTTTTTGAATTTCCTTCTTTCATTCGAATATCTAAAACAGAAGATAATCGACCGCCATAATTTGCGGGAAATCCTCCTTTAAATAATTGCATATCTTTCACAGCGTCGGGGTTGAACGCAGAGAAAAAACCTAAGAGATGCGACGCGTTGTAAATAGGTGCCTCATCCAATAAAATAAGATTCTGATCTAAATTTCCACCCCGAACATGAAATCCAGAAGTTCCTTCTCCAGCAGATTTTACACCTGGCAATAATTGGATGTATTTGAGTACATCCACCTCTCCAAGTAATGCCGGAATTGCTTTAATGGATTTAATTTTCACAGCATCTACACTCATTTCACTAGAAGAGATATTTCTATCTTTGTTTTCTTTTTCCGCTGAAACAACTACTTCCCCAAGTACTGCTGCATCTTCTCCTAGTTCAAAATTCATGGTTTGATTTGAAGTAAGATGTATCGTAACTTTTTGTTCCGCAAATCCGAGATAGGAAACCAATA
>CALFWZ010000033.1 GCA_937928405.1 uncultured Saprospiraceae bacterium | reverse complement strand
GCGGTGATTTGGAAAAAAACGGGTAATTTCACCCACTGGAGGGAGTTGGACTTTCATAGTATGCTTATGTTGTGGTAAACACAAACATACTCCAATTCCCTCTATTTTAATGTTTTACTCATAAAGTGTATAGTACCTTAATGCGAGCGGATATTAAAGTCGTATTCTTTATACGTGTAAACAAAGAAACGTCAGATATCACTACCGTTGCCCAAACCATCGGATGCGCGCGAGCGTCTGATCCAACAACCCTTAACGTTCTCTTTGAAGCCAAGTTTTCAGAAGCATTAAAAACCGCTGGAAAGCGTTTCGACTTTGTTGACTTATATGATTCCCGTGAAAAATTCAAACAAGAAATTCTTGGGATCATCGGCACCGACTTAAATGGTTATGTCCTAGACGATGCCGCCATTGATTACCTAGAGCAAACGCCTTTAGAGTTTTTAAGTGAAAATAATATCCTCGATTCTGAAGGTATTAAGAAGATCACGGAACTCACCGCTACACAAAAGATTGCCGCGAACTCCATTCGTAGAGAAGAAGAGAAAACGATCAAAGAGCAAAATGTAGAAGCACAAGAAGCCATCCTCGAATACGAGCGACAATTGGCAGAAAAGCAGCAGCGTCAACTTAGAGAGATTGCCAATATCACCGCGCGTGAAGAAGCAGAGATTGCCAAGATCAACGAAGAAGAGCGCTTGCGTTCTGAAATGGTTCGTATCCAAACAGATGAAGAATTAGCAATCGCAGAAGAGAATAAATTACGACAAGTTATCGTCGCATCGAAGAATAAAGAACGAACCGAAGCTGTAGAGAATGAGCGAGTAGACAAGGAGCGTTTGTTAGAATTGACGGAAAAAGAGAAGATTGTTACATTGGCTGAAATTGAGAAAGAGCGGGCCATCGAACTGGAACGTAAGAACATCCAGGATGTGATCAAAGATCGAATTATGGTAGAAAAGAAAGTAGTGGAAGAAGAAGAGAAAATCAAAGATACTCGCGAAATCGCCACGGCAGAACGTGCGAAGCGCGTCGCAGTCATCCAAGCAGAGGAGAAGGGAGAAGCAGCGATCATTGAGCATTCTAAGATGGCGGAAGCGGATAAGCTAGCGGCAGAAATAGCGGCGACTACGATGTTGATCGAAGCGGAGGCAAACATGAACGCAGCAGAGAAACAAGCGGAGGCTCGTAAGATCAACGCGGAAGCAAAGGCGGCGGAGGAAGCAACCATCGGATTGTCCGAGGCGCAGGTCATCGAAGCAAAAGCGAAAGCGAAAGAGTACGAGGGTAGCCTAGAAGCCGTGGTGATCGAAAAGAAAGCCATCGCAGAAGCGAAAGGGGTAGAGGCGAAAGCAGATGCTTTGCGCAAGCAAGGATTGGCAGAAGCTGAAGTGATGCAAGAGAAAGGTTTGACAGAAGCAAAGGTGCTTGGAGAGCGATTATCCGTAGAAGCGAAAGGAGTAGAGGAGAAAGCAATTGCGATGCAGAAACTAGATGGCGTTGGAAGAGAGCATGAAGAGTTTAAGCTTCAGTTGGAGAAAGAGAAGGAAATCGATTTGGCGAACATCAACATTCAAGGTGCCATTGCGGATGCACAGGCCAAAGTCTTGGGTGAAGCGTTTAAGACGGCAAACATCGATATCGTAGGTGGAGAAATGACCTTCGTAGACAATATCATGAATTCCATTAATCGCGGGAAGTCCATCGATCGAACACTCGATAACAGCAAGCACTTGACGGCGCTCAAAAACGGTTTGATCGGCAACGGAAGCGAAGGTGGCCTACTCGGTAAAATCAAAGATTTGATGACCAAATCAGAAACTTCTACCGATGATGTGAAAAGCTTATCCATCACAGCACTTTTGCTGAAGATGCGTGGAAAGCTTACTACCGAAGAGGATAAAGAGACGATCAACTTACTCATGGAAACGGTCCGCGACCTAGACCTTGGTAAGCAGTCGGTTGGAAGCCTTCTATAGGAATATTGAATGATGAATATCGAATAAAAATATTGATTGGTCTGATCTCAGACACGAAGGTTGATGATTTTGGACCAACTCAATATTCGATATTTAATTCAATATGCTCTTTAACTAATATTGTTTACCACTCAAACACGAGGGGCTACGATATTGGGCCAATTCAATATTCAATATATTCAATATTGGATATTCAATATTCTCTTAAATCTTATTTATGGAAAATAATTCAAATAAAAATACCGCCCTAGAAGGTGGAACCTATGAGATAATACGTCAGCGATTAGACAACCAGGCCAGCGATTTACGAAGCCGACTCAACCAACTAAACGAGGCTAGAAAAGAAGTTTTCGGCGCCATCGAAACCCAATTGATTGCCAATGATCGAATCAACACGGATAATCATTGTATCGCACGAGATATCGTAGCGGTGGGGGATTTGTCCATCTTTGGTTATAATGTTCACATTGGTTTGAGGTCGGGTATAAAAGTCAAAGATGTATTTAGTGTTTACAAATTTGAAGGCAATAGTTTTCATGAAGAGAACTTGCGTCTTTTGAATGATGAAAAATTCGAACTGGATTTTCAGAATTTATATCGGTATTATAAAGAAGCTTACTTTGCACGATTTATGGTGATTGGCTCTTACTTGTACATGGTTTTTCATGTGAGTAAAACGAGCCAAGATTTTAAATCCTTTAAGTGGTTGATCAAAGATGGAGAATTGGTTTATATCGACAACCGTTCTGATCAAGAAGTAAAATATCCAGCGCAGCATGAGTTTAAGTGGACACGCGTACACCGGGATTTTCATCGCAAAGGAAGACATCCGCATGTTTCTGTAATGGATCGGGTATTTGTAGAAACGGTAGGTGGGGACTTGACCATTAAGGTGGAAGACAACACGGAAGATGGTATGGGAATTTATCGGGAAGAAGTAGAATATCAAGATCAGTCCTTAGATGATGCAGAATATTTTTATGCGGATTTGGGGCATTTGATTGTTTTGAAAATTCGACCTTATCAAGAAGAATTTCGGTATTTCGTTTTTAATGAAAAAATGCAAGAAGTTCAGCGGATTGATACCTTGGCAGACTCCGGTGTTTTATTGCCAGATAACCACGGGGTGATCTTTGCGAATGGATATTATTTACAAACAGGAGAGCGAAAAATATTTGATCCGAATATGCGCAATAAGCGTTTTAAAAAGCGGATCGTTTCGCCCAACGGAGAGGACTTTCTCTATGTTTTTTATAATAGTAAAAAAGGAACTTATGTTTTACACCATTATAATCTAATCGCGCAAAGCTTGGCAACGCCGATTATCTGTCATGGCTATGCACTATTCCCAAATGGAGAATTGACGTACTTTAAAGCGGAAGAAGAGGCCACCAAACATCATGTGGTGCAGATTTGGCAAACACCTTTTGTGACGGGTACCATCATGCCTTCGGAGCACCAAGATTCTTATCTTTTTAAAATTGGAAATAAAGACATCGTAAAAGCGATGGCGGAATGCCAAGAGGTCTTAAACCTTTGTGGCAAACAGGATAGTTATAACGATTTGTATACCGACCTTTCTAAGAAATGTTCGGACATCAACGATTCTTATTATTGGATTGGGAAAGAAGAAACGTTTAATCTAGCGGCTGGCTTATCGGAAATTCAGGAGACGGCAACTTCCGCTATTGACGAGTATGAGAAAAAGCGCAGTATGGAGAAAAATACCGTAACGGAAATTCAGCGGGTCAAAGCAAAAGCAGAAAACTTATTTAGCGATGTAAACCGTAATACTTTTGATCAGATTGATTCCTTTGTAGAAACCTTAAGCGAGTTGCGAATCTTGCGTGGGGAGATTATTTCTTTAAAGGAATTGCGGTACACCGATTTGGAATTGGTGGAAAGCCTTGAAACAAAGAGTGCAAAAATGACGGAGCAGTTGTCTAATGACTGCGTACAATTTTTGTTGCAAGACGAAGCCTTAAAACCTTACGAAGCAAAAGTAACCGAGGAGTCAGATAAGATCGAATTGATAGAAACGGGGATGGAGGCGAAGGAGCGAGAAGAAAGTATTGGCAAGATTGCCAATGAATTGGAGATGCTGATTGAAATTGTCAGTAATTTAAAAATCGAAGATGCGACCCAGACCACTCGGATCATCGATAATATCTCGACTATGTTTGCGCGGTTGAACCAAGTGAAAGCCGCCGTTAAGAAAAAGCAGAAAAGTTTAGTAGGAGAGGAATCTGTCGCGGAATTTAATGCCCAATTAAAACTCCTCGATCAGGGAATTATCAACTATCTAGATATTTCAGATAGCCCACAAAAATGTGATGAATACCTCACCAAGTTGATGGTGCAGTTGGAAGAACTGGAAGGACGGTTTGTGGAGTTCGAAGCGTTTATTATAAAAATCACCGAGAAGCGGGAGGAAATTTATAATGCTTTTGAAACGAAAAAGAACCAGCTGTTAGAAGCTAGAAATAACCGAACCCTTGGTTTACAAAATGCCGCCGATCGTATCCTCAAAGGGATTCGTACGAGGATCAAGTCGATCAAGGAAGTCAATGAAATCAATGGTTTTTTTGCGGCCGATTTGATGATCGACAAAGTGCGAGACATCATTCAGCAATTGCATGATTTAGATGACAGTAATAAAGCCAGTACCGTACAGACGGCCTTAAAAACCCTCAAAGAAGAAGCGATTCGCCAGTTGCGCGATAAGCAAGATCTTTTTGTCGATGGCGAAAATGTGATCCAGTTAGGAAAGCATAAATTTTCTGTCAACATCCAACCATTGGATCTGACCATTGTGCAAGAAAATGGTACCATGAATTTTCACTTGACCGGAACCGATTTTTTTTCAGAGATCAAAGACCCAGAATTTCTAAAAACCAAACCCGTTTGGAATCAGTCCATTGTTTCTGAAAATGAAGTGGTCTCTCGTGCCGAGTACTTGGCATATCAAGTCTTTCAATCTACGGATCGAAAGGAGTTGATGGAAGCCAACGGAAATCTCTTGCAATTTGTGCAGCAACATGCCGCCACGCGTTATCAAGAAGCCTACACCAAAGGCATCCACGATAAAGATGCGAGCAAATTGTTAGCGGCTTTATTGGCCTTGTCGAGCCAGATTGACCTCTTGTGTTTTTTACCAACGGTACGTGCTTGCGCAAAATTATTTTGGAAAAAGTTTTTGGAGGAAGACCAAAAAACTTTATTCCAACATCAGTTTAATTCCGCCGGAAAAATTCTAAAAATCTTTCCAGAGACGCATGGATTTGACTTTTTGATTGATAACTTAGAAACAGCCGTTTCCAAATTTGTAGAAACCTCCGAGTTGTTTACGGAAGTAAATCAGGGGCAGGTAGCGGAGTATCTATTTAGAGAGTTGACGCGCTCGGAAAACTTTATTCTCAGTCAGCCAGCCGATCAGTTGCGGAAAGAGTTTATGAAATATTTAAAAGTAAAAAGTTCGACCAAGTTCTATGAAGATTCGCTCCTAGATTTACGAGAGAATCCAGTAGAGCAGTATGAGTTGATTCGCAAGTGGGTCGAAGCTTTTATGGAGCAACATCCAACTGAGCATGGAGCAACTTATTTGGAGGAGACGGCTGCCTTACTTTTTCTAGATGATTTTAAAACCAGTACGTTGATTAAGTCGGAGACGATGATTGCCGTAGACGAATTGCAGAGTACCCATCCGATGATTGAGGAAGGTCGCTATGCGATGGACTATAATGATTTTATGACGAAGATGGAAGTGTATAGCGGAGAAGTCGTTCCACGATTTCAGCATTTTATTGATTTAAAAAAGACGATGGTAGATCGTTATCGAGCCGATCTTCGCTTGGAAGAATTTAAGCCTCGGGTCCTGAGTAGTTTTGTCCGCAACCAATTGATCGATCAAGTTTATCTACCCATTTTTGGAGACAACCTTGCCAAGCAAATTGGAGCCGTCGGAGCGGACGGGCGTACCGATCGGATGGGTATGTTGCTGTTGATTTCTCCACCGGGATATGGTAAGACGACGTTGATGGAGTATATCGCCAATCGACTTGGATTGATTTTTATGAAAATAAATGGTCCCGCTTTAGGCCATCAAGTAACGTCGCTTGATCCGTCCGAAGCACCAAATATCGCCGCTCGGCAAGAATTAGAAAAACTCAATCTGGCCTTAGAAATGGGCAATAATGTCATGTTGTATGTCGACGATATTCAGCACTGTCACCCAGAGTTTTTACAGAAATTTATTTCGCTTTGTGATGCGCAGCGAAAGATCGAAGGGGTCTATCAAGGACAATCCAAAACCTATGATTTACGGGGCAAGCGGATCTCCGTAGTGATGGCCGGAAACCCTTATACCGAGAGCGGTGATAAATTTCAGATCCCCGACATGCTCGCCAATCGAGCCGATATTTACAACTTAGGTAATATCATCGGAGACTCCGAAAAAGCCTTTAAGTTGAGTTATATTGAGAATGCGCTGACTTCAAATCCCGTTCTGCAAAGGCTCGCCGTAAAAAGTCATAAAGATGTGCATACCTTGTTGCGATACATCGAGACGGGCAGTCAAGAAGGCTTAAGTTTTGAAGCCAACCACTCGCAAGAAGAGATCAACGAATATACTTTAGTCCTAAAAAAATTACTGGCGATTCGAGACGTCGTCTTGACGGTTAATCAGGAGTATATCCGTTCTGCGGCCATCTCCGAAGACTACCGTACCGAGCCCGCTTTTAAGCTCCAAGGCTCTTATCGAGATATGAATAAACTGACCGAAAAAGTCGTCCCGATCATGAACGACGAAGAACTACAAACGCTGATCCTTAGTCACTACGAGACCGAGTCTCAAACCTTAACCACCGCCGCCGAAGCGAACTTGTTAAAGTTTAAAGAGATGACGAATCGGTTGAGTGGGGAAGAGGCCGCTCGTTGGGAAACGATTAAGGAAACGTTTGCGAAAAACAATCTTTTCCGAGGCGTAGATTCGGATAATCCGATGCCACAGATGTTGGTGAAGATGGAGGAGTTTACGGATGGGGTGACGGGAATTCGGGATGTTTTGGGGGAGATTATTTTGAAGTGGAATGGGTTGGATTAGGGGTGTGTGGGCGACTGTACTTTTTAGAAAGATAAAATTGATTGATCAAAATTAGAATTATGTATTATGGAAGTTGAAATAATCTTGTTTATTGTCATCATCCTCTGCTTTGTTTTTATGATCATCACTCAGATAGTTTTTTGGAAACAACGTCAACTAGCGAGGGAACGAATCATCACAGACTGGGCGAAATTTCTGAACGCTGAACGGTTTAATGATATAAAGTCCATCAAATTATATGGCGATAAATTAATCTGGAATAGGTACATTAGTCAAGAGCAAATTGATCGGCTGAATGAGGTGCTTGCTTCGAGGTTGGAAAAGCATGCTAGTTTGGAAAGTCTTTATGAGGTGACGAAGAATCGGCGGTCTTATTTGAGTGATGATGAGCGGGGGAGGATTTATGGGAGGTGAGAAAATATCAAGGAAGTTTTTGCAAGAACAATGTTTTTCGAAGTGTAAATTCGGATGATCCGATGTCGCAGGTGCTGGTAAAGATGGGGACGTTTACGGATGGGGTAGAGGGGATTCGGGATGTTTTGGGGGATATTGTTTTGAAGTGGAATGGGTTGGATTAGTGGGAGGGGGATGGTTGTTATAGCTCAATACAATGTTTAAACAGAGATTTTGATTCTATTGAACAATGAAAAGTGTTATTTATATTATTTTTACTATATTTAATGTGTCCTATACTAAGATCATAAATGTACATTTGTAAAATGACCTTTTTTGATAAAGAAATTAAAGGCGTGTGATGATTTGTCTGTAATTAAAAAAAGAAAATAATGTATCCAATAAAATTACCTGATAGTTTGAAGACTAAATTGGAAGAAGGAGGGATTGAAGTAAATGTAAAAAAGAATATTCAAACTGACGGAGGTAAAAGAGGAGGGCCGATAACTTGGTATTCTTCAAAAGTGAAAATTGAAGAAAATGAAAGGTACAGAGAGTTGGATTATGGACTAGATGGGATTGCGCCAGTAAACTTTCTTTTAGAAAGTGATTTTGAACACTTTAGATTTATTGAAGACTATCGTGGTGTTTGGTCAAAGAAAATGGGCATACTTGAATGCGAAATTTATGAGATTGGAGGGAATAGATACTATTATGATCTAATTAATAAATTTTCTCAACTAATAATAGGAGAAAAAAGAAAGATCGATCGTGATCCGCTAGAACCAAACAACTTTGATGATGAAAAGATCAGATTCAATATAGATGAATTTAAAGGAGTAAAATTATCAATAGGGAAAGCCAGTAAGGAGTTTGATATATTATTTTACTCATTTGAAGTTGGGATTAGGCCATATACAACTACGCTCAAAATTGAAAATATTAATATTGAAGATCATAATAATGCGAAATCAACCTTAGAAGAATTTGCTAATTCTTTGTTTTTTGGATTTGAACTTAACAGCGGCTTAGCATTGGGTTTATTAAAAAGAAGTGAGAATAATGGGATTAAGTCTAAATCATTAAGATTTAGCGAATCAAGTCGGAAGTTCCCAACTTTACTATACGATAAGAATGCAATTTCTTTATACTGGTTTGGAAAAGCGACAATAGAAATGCCTATGATTCAATTCTTATCTTATTATCAGATAATTGAATATTTCTTTCCTTCTTTCTCTTACAAAGATGCTCAGAAAAATGTTAAAGAATTACTGAAAGATCCACGATTTGATTTGAATTCAAACTCGGATGTAATAAAACTAATAGATGTAATAAAAATCAATAAAAGTAAAAGAGGATTTGGATCCGAGTTAGCGCAGTTAAAGATAGTTTTAAATGAAATACTTCAAGCAGAAGAGTTTATTGAATTGATTCGATCTAACTCAAAGTTATTAGATTATTTTTCAAAAAAAGGCAAGGATTCATTGTCCAGAAAACTTTCAAAGAAAGTATTTAACCTATCTAGTCAGAATGATCAAATCATTAATGAATACGCAGCTCGTTTGTATGATATTAGGTGTAAAATTGTTCATACAAAATCATCAGAGGATTCTAATGAAGGTTTATTCCCATATTCTCCTGAAGTTTCTATTTTAACTAATGAGATATTAGTTTTAGAAGAAATTGTTGTGCAGACTTTAATATATACAGGTAGAACATTAGATGTCAATCCAAAAGATAGAGTTTAAAATAAAAAATAAGTAGCTATGGAAAGTGAGATAATTGAAATAAATGAAAATTTTTGGTTTGGTTGTAAGCATCATCATTCAATAAAGAGTTTAAATGATGCGATTCAGTGTTTTTCATATAATATTGGTAATGCGCAAAAACTAGATGGGAACGCATTAATTTTTCTAGACACCAATGTTTTAACTGATTATTATAAAATTAGCTCTGTTGAAAGGAGAAAACTTAAAGATCAGATAAAGTTATATCAGAGCAGGATAATTTTAACAAAAACAGTAGAAGAAGAGTTTTTAAAAAATCGTACTAATATTATTCGCAATCGAAATAGAGCTTTGGAAGAAAATCTTGTTAAAAGATTTAAAAAAGTTAAATCATCGATTGAAAAACTTGAGAAAGGTAAAGTGGATGGACTAGAACAATATTTTAATAATAATATTGTGAAAAGTGATTTTTCAAATATTGCTCAACAACTGAAAGATATAGAAGAAACATTACGAATGGAAATCACTAAAATTATTTCTGATAATGACATAATGAATAAAATGCATAGGGCTGAGGGCTTAATGAGAGAGTATTATAATGATGCCACGCGGGATAATATTAGACACGAAAAAGAAGATCAATTTTTAGAAGTTTTGTCGAATTTAAAAGTATTAGGTAAATTACCTAAAAATGAAGTAATATTTATTCAGAATAGGTATGAAGAACTGATTAAAGAATACAAAGTAAATAATTCCGACGAGAAGAATCGCTGGAAGTACGCATTTCCAGGTTGTGAAGAAAACAATGGAAAAGAAACACCAGAGAATGATTTAATAATATTTCATGAGATTATGAAATATATGAAAGAAAATAATAAAGACGCAATTTTTCTTACGAATGACACTGCTAAAGGTGATTGGATTAATAAAAAAGGAGAACAGTTTATTCATTACACAGAGAATGTATATGCGAATACTAAACAAATGATTTACATTCTAAATGCTAGAAAAATATTAGATATTTCTTACGAAGAAATTTACAAAAACAACCTTACGAGAAAGATTCGTTATCCAAATCCAAATTCAATAGCTAATAATAGAAGGATTATGAACTTTATGAATAATGATTTGAACAGGCTAGAAATAGATGCCCTTTATTTAATATTTCAATTTACTAACTATTTATCAAATAAGTCTTTTAATGCAAGAATGATTATTGAGGATGATGAGATTCTTTGCTTTTTTAATGAAGAGGCTTTGAATCATGAAATGAATAATTTGTGTACAAAGGGATATTTGACTAAGGACTTCGAGGACATCAGCGAAAGTAACCGAATGATTTATTTTTTGTCTGAGAAAGCAATTAGTTGGGCGGAAAAAGTAAAGGACGATATTTTTATAAGAAATTATAAAAAATATTAATCATACGAGTATATTCCCCGCTGTGACAACACAAGCCATACCTGTTGTGACACCCCAAGCCAAAAACGAATAATAAGAGGATGAAAAAATAATAGATTTTTGTTTAGGCCTTTAGGCCTAGATACAGCTCTACAAGCAAAAAAGCCAAAAAGATGGTTTCTTCCCCTGCTATAACACCACAAGCGACAACAAAATATATACAAAAAAAATATAAAAAGAGAAATATACCATTAAAATGAACGAAATAAGTCCTCTTTGTTTGAAATGTAATTCCCTGATGATAGTAGGAAAAGAATTTTCTGAGCATTGGGAATATTATAATTGTATAAAATGTAAATATGGAGAAGCCAAGTTAATTGGAGAATGGTTGCCAACCGATAAGGATACGAATTTTCTTTTTTATGAGATTGCAAGAAAATTAAGTAGCGAAATTGATATTCCGCTAATTGAAGCGATTGGCTATTCAGAAAAATTCTACAAGAAATTCACAGACAAAAAAAAATGTGATTTATTGGGAATTGGACCGTTTGATGATGATTTTTTTCATCACGAATATTTTGGGTTATTGTTTTATATAAAATATTTTATTATTGATGAGAAAGATCCTGATATCCATAAGTTTCATGCGTGGCGTTTGGAGAATAATTAAAAAGAACCACCCCAAGCCAAGACGAATAATAAGAGCTTTAAAAAATATTAGATGTTCGTTTAGGCCTCTAGGCCTAGATACAGCTCTACAAGCAAAAAAAAGTCAAGAAGGCAGTTTCTCGTCCAAAGTAATCTTAATTTAAATTTGTGTAGAATGTGCTTACGCTTTTTGTATCTTCACCAGAGGTGAAAACGAACGGCTTGGCTTTAGTGGTCGTTGTAAAGAACGAGCAGCTAGGACCACCTATGGTACAAGAACAAGTTATGATACAAAAATTCTAATTAAATGGAACAAATCAAAAAACTAAGAGAAGAATTGAGTAAAATAAAATTTCCCGATTCATTGATGGAGATGGTGAGTGGAGAAATTGAGGGAAATGGCTTCTTCCCAGGAGCAAGTGGTCTATATAAAAATTCAAAAGATCTCATGGATAGAGAAATAATGATTTTGGGGCAAGATCAAGACACCAAGAAAGGATTTCTTCGGTCGGTTAAGAAGGAAAATGAGGAGGATACTCCAACTTGGAAAAATCTAATTGAATATTTGGAGGAAGCTGAAATAAAATTAGAAAATTGTTTCTTTACAAATTGCATTCCAGCGGTAAGAAAGAATTCAAGGACTAATACAGGCAAATCCCAGTTATGCCACCACAAGCCAATACCAAAAATAAAAGGCCATAAAAAAATAAGAGCGCTAGTTTAGGCGTCCACGCCTAGATACAGCTATCAAGCAAGAAAAAGCAAAAAGCAAAACACTATTCAACTAACATCTCCTTAATTAAGTGCTCGGCTTTTTGTATCTAGACCTGGAGGTCTAAACTAGCGGCTCGGCTTTAGGTAGTCGTTATGAGGAGTGAGTGGAAGAAAATTGTAGTTGAATGCAAAAAAATAAGAAAATCATTACAAGACAGACTTTAATTGTTGGACAAAGTCCGACCATGAAAAGAATGGGATATATTTTAGCAATAATAGGATTCTTATCTGTGATTGTTTTGATTCCTGATATGAAATTAGATAACATTCAAGGAGACTCCTCGCCAATTCTACTTATAGTGCTTCTTATGTTTATTTGGGAATTTATCTATTTGCCTTATAAAGCAATTACAACAAGTAAACAATTGATTATTAATGGCGATAAATTCATATTGAAGTGTAATAAAAAAGGTTGTTTGATAAATACAAAAATTGAAAACATGATTTGGTGGAGAAAGATTTCAGCAAATCCTGGGCTTATGATTTACAGGAATAAAATTCAAATACGTTTTAAATCAAAAAGGATAATGTTAGATGGTTTAGAGTTTGAAAACTTCTATAGATTGGAATCTTATTTTGAGAGGAATTTTAAGGAGAAGGAAAAGGTGTTGCGGAAAGATTGATTATTGCATAGCGAATTCTGCTATGCCATTACCTGTTGTATCACCACAAGCCAAAACCAATAATAAGCGCTTAAAAAAAATAATAGAGGTTCTCAGTTGCGACTGAAGGAATAAACAATTAGTGAAGGATATTATTGAGCATGGAGGTAAATTCATTCAGTATATAAATTAATAAAGAGAAGTGAATAAAATGTACTTGCCAATTATAGCAAAAAAATCACTTCGACAATGTTCAATTAGAAAAATAACAAGCTTTGTTAATTTGATTAAATAGGATTACTTTTATAAGTAGTTTTTGCAAGAGGTAAATAGATCATCTTTGCTTAAAGGCAAGCCTTAATATATAAAGAAACTATTAATTCCTACGAAATATAAAACTATGAATTTAAGAACCTTATTACTTTTCTCCTTTCTATTTTTTGCTAATCTTTCAATGGGGCAAGATTGTCCACCAGCAGGTACTTTGATAATAAATAGTCAAGCAGCCTTAGATAATTTTGTGACAACCTATCCAAATTGTACAGAATTGCCAAGTAGTATTCGTATCTCAGGATCAACCAATCTTTCAAGTCCCGCTATGCCATCACAAGCCACACCAAAAATAAAAGGCCATAAAAAATAAAAGCGCTAGTTTAGGCGTCCACGCCTAGATACAGCTACCAAGCAAGAAAAAGCAAAAAAGAACGCTATTCAACTGGCTGGCATATCCTTAATAAGTGCTCGGCTTCTTGTATCTAGACCAAGAGGCTTGCCTACCGGATAGGTAGGTCTAAACTAGCGGCTCGGCTTTAGATGGCTGTTTTGGACGAGCGGGTAGAATTGGAGCCAATTTTTTAGAAGGAGTTCGCTCACGCTTTTTTTTTATCTAGACCTGGAGGTCTAAACGAACAGCTCGACTTTAGGTCGCACATAAAAAAATCAACCTTAAAACTGTATGGATAAAAAAGAACTAAAAATAAAAGTTAAAACATTTGTTGAAGAGAATAAATTACAAGATGCTTTAACTGAACTTGAAAAGATTATCACAGATAAAAATGATGAGAACAGTTTGGTGATTTTGCTCTCACGGATTAAAGACAATAACCAGAAGGAGATTAGAGGAACTGCAAGCTTTCAAAATATCAATATAGAAAAAAATAAAATAAGAGAATCAATTTTAGAATTAACGGATAAAGTAAGTGAAGATTTAAACAACAATATTTCAGAAGTATTTCCTATCCAAAGGAAAGATGATGTTATTGAAGGATTAGTAAACGAAATCAAAAGTTTAAGAGAAGAATATAAAAGTAGTATCAATAATTTTGAAGATCAAAATCTTAAATATTTAACTGATAAATACAAATATGGATTTATAGCTTTTGGAATTTTTGATGGAGAATTTATATTCACACCTATCAAAAAGGTTATGAACTCAAGACTCGAAATTGACTGGAAGAAAACGAATATTAATTTTGATGAAAAAGTTGATTCTTATATTTTAAATATTAGTAATTTGAAATGGACTTTTTCAGTTGAGAATATAAGTAAGACAACCACTACAAATGATAGTTTAACTTGTATACTGCCTAAGTTTCCTAAAGAAAGAGTCTCATATAATCTTGGAGTTTTACATATGTTTTTTCAGCCAGCTTTGTACTTCGAAATGTTGAAAAATTCCAGTAGTCATAATGTTTATGTTATCGGATTTAAACAAAAAGAAATAGGTGAATATTGAATATTTAAAAATCCTTACTAAAGCTTGACAGACTGTCCCAGCTATGACACCACAAGCCATACTAAAAGAAAAAGATATACAAAAATAAAAGTGCTAGTTTAGACGTCTACGCCTAGACCTGCCTGCCTGCAAAGGCAGATACAGCTATCAGCAAGAAAAAGTCAAAAAAAAGCTATTCAGCTAACATCGCTACCACCAAACAAAAGCATACATAAACTATTATGCTTTAAAGAATCTTATGGTAAAATAACCATTCAATTTAGTTTTCAATCTAGCTATGTATACTCCTGGCTGAAAAGAAGAAATATCAATTTGAGAAGATTCAATACTAGAACTCTTATAGCAACTTTTTCCAACTAAATCAAAAATTTCAATTGATTCTAAAAGATGCGTATTTGTAAGATTTAAAAAGTTGGAACTTGGATTCGGATAAATTTTAAACGCTTCCATTTCTTCTTCCATCGTAGATGTCAGGAGACATCCGTTTGAATTTATTTCAACATGATAATAACCTGTATCTATTGGAATATTTGGACTTCCATCTAATGAAAAAATAATTTTAAGATCACAACAACCAGGAGTATATAATCTGATCTGTTGGTTAAAATAGAAATATGCATTCGGAGGCAGCATATTTGGACCGGGGGATTCATTCACATCTGGCAAATGATGATTATTAGCATCAGCTGTAACCCAATCCCATTCCGCTGGGCAATCTTCTCCAAACTCCCTTCGCCAATTGACATATAATGTATCACTTGTATTGTTACTACACATTAACCACATTTCGTCTGTCCAATATTCTCCAGGCAAATCAACACTATCTTGTATCTCGGTAATCGTATCTTCCAATAAAAGAATACTTTGACTAGATAAGGACGTTACGGATAGAAAACAAACAAAGAAAGATATGATTTTCATATTTAAGGTATTTAGACTTTTTCTAGTATTGATCTGTTCCAAAATAGTAATTATTTTTTACTATAAAATAAGATTTTCTCTGTGGTGATACTAGCTGTGTTATTTCCCTCGCTATGACACCAGAACTTGCCGCCGCTGTAGCACTACCGCCTAATATCTGCTGTGCCACCACAATCCAATACCAATAATTAAAGATTATAAAATAATAGTGCTAATTTGGGCCTACCTCCGGCAGTCAGGCCTCTGCCACTAGAAACTGCCTAACCAATCATAGCGGAGGAGTGATTAAGTTGTGATGGATTAGTGGGCAATCGGCAGTAAAGCTTAATTTTAGAAAATCAATATGGAGAAACGCCACGAATCAATACAAATTGAATGTCTTAACTGTGGTACTGATGTGAAAAACACCTTTTGCCACCATTGCGGCCAGCGTGTCCGAGATAACTCCGACCGCTCCGTAAGTTGGCTGTTGGGTGAGTTTTTGGGCAACCTCTTTTTTATCGATAATCGATTTTTGCTCAGTGTAGGGTATCTGATTCGATTTCCTGGTCGGATGACGGTAGAATTTTTGGGAGGGAAGCGCAAAAAGTTTATTTCACCGATTAGTTTGTTCTTGTTTTTTAATCTGATTTATTTCCTTGTGAACCCTCTATCAGACTACTCCCTTCCTCTTTACGATCAGACCTATTCGCAGCCATACAGCGGCAAGTGGATGGAAGATTGGATAAGACTCAAGCTGCAAAATAAAGGACTGGACTGGCAGGCTTATAGCATCATTTATCAAAAAATGAGTGACAATATTGCTAAGTCCATCATGATTATTAATGTCCCGTTAATTGCTCTTTTTATGTATGCGATGGTTTTTAAACGACGATGGTATTATTTTGATAGCCTTATTTATGCCTTCCACTATTTTTCTGTGTTTATGGCCAGTTTGGTGATGCTCAGTTGGGCAAATACCGGGTTTGAATTTTTATCTATTGGGGATGATTCCATAATGTACAACATCTCTTTTATGTTGTTTACGCTTTGCATTCCGGTACTTTATGCCATGCTCAGTATCAAAAAATTTTTAGGCATCCGTTGGTTTTGGGCTATTCCTGCTGGTCTGGGTGTGGTAATAGCTTTGATTTTGTCGAGTTTGTGTTATCGGTTCATCATCTTTATTATTACTTTTTGGTTCACTTAAAAGAAGGAATCTTCGTTACCAGCTGTGACACCACAATTGCTACAAACAAGAAAAAGACGAAAAAAGCTATTCAAATAGCATATCCTTAATAAGTGCTCAGCTTTTCGTATCTAGACCAAGAGGTCTAAACTAGCGGCTCGGCTTTAGGTGGTTGTGGTGGACGAGCAGATTCCAACAAAATCCCTACAAAAACATCGAAAAGTTAAGCCCAAATTGGACCACGGGCTTTGTATCTTCTGGGTCAAAATCCTCTCCAAAGACGATACCTATGAAGGGCTCTAAATTAATATTTTCCGCTAACGGGATTCCATATCCAATTCTTGCATTCCCTAAAAAGAAGGCATCTCCCTCCTGAGCATAGACCCCTAGGGTCAATTCTGTCGGTATACGACCCATGAGATAATATTTACCACCAGCCGCAAAATTGGTTAAGATACCGTTGCTATTATTGCCACGACCGAAAACGCCCAACCTACCTTTTAGGGCAAAATTATCTGAGATAAAATAACCGCCTTCAACACTAAAATTGTAAAGGGCACCTCCACCTGAACCTCCGAATTCTATGGAAGAACGAGTTCCGCCTCCAATGCCAAGACGACCGGTAAGATTATATCCTATTTCAAGCAGGACCTTCCCTTTTCGTGAAAAGGTGGCTTTTTCCTCTTGTGCTGATAGAGATAAACTTAGTATAAGACTCAACATGATGAGCATTAAATTTTTCATAGATAATATTTTTGTAGTTAAAAAATGAGTGGAATTTTTTATTTAAAGATTGATAATTAAAGTTCAGTGGTGAACTGAGTATTGAAGTGACGGCTGATTTGCGTATTACCCTATGCCGCAACGGTGAAAGCTATCTTTTCGGATAAACGACCAGACGTTCCTGCTGTGCCATCACAAGTCACCACAAAAATAAAAGATCATAAAAAATAATAAATATTCGTTTATACCAGTTTGGAAGCCAATCCTATAATTGAGTCTAAAGCAAAAAATCTGTTTTTGATTATCTTTACCCCCACGCTCATAAAATAGTATATTTTATAAATAATAGTAAGCTGAAAATGGTATTTTAAAATTCTTTAAACTTATGTAGTATGAAAATTAACGAAGAGAAAATTGCTAATCAATTTAAAAGCAACTGGCAGAATTCCTATAATTTTGATGTCCTAAAAAATCCAGTCGAAACTCTTATTAGGAATATTAAGGATTTGGAACGTGAAAATATGTTCGCAAATGAAATGATTATGTTTTTTGATAATAAAAGATTTGCTCCACTTTATATTACCAAAAATATTGAGACCATTCTTGGTTATCCGCAACAAGCGTTTCTTGATTGGGGTAAAGATGCGTTTTTGAAAATTGGTACTTTTGAGCAAAACGAATTTTGGAAAAATATATGGATGTGGCAAAATGATTTCATGGAAATTAAACTCAATCATGGGAAATCTCCCACCACATTTCGATCCTTCTGTGCAGGATGTTGTTCCAAACATATTGATGGAAGAAGAATGAAATTTTTATTTAGAAGCGAATATCCAATCAGAGAAAATAAAGTTATGCCTGATTTCCATTTTGCGCGATTGAAAGGTGATATTGGACATCTTCTGAAAAAAGATGGATATTTTTTTTATTGTGAAAAATTTAACGCTCATGAAAAGGTCTCTAAATTCTATTCAGAAAGTGGTACTAGTGATTATCCCATTTCTATTCGTGAAAAGGAAGTATTGAAGTTGATTGCAAATGGAATGAATAGTAAAGAAATCGCTGCGAAATTGTTTATCAGTTTAGAAACGGTAAAAACTCATCGAAAAAATATGATCAGCAGACTCCGTGCAAAAGACACTTCCTCACTAATTCAACTTTGTAAATTATGTGAAATAATTTAAGCATCTGAATCAGTAGTTGACTTAAAACCAAAACCAGTATAAAAAATTACTATTTTTTTGAATTAAAAGATACACCAAGAATGACAAATGAATAGTAAAGCTAGGATTCGTCTATTCAAGGTATATCAACACTGTACAGCTCATCTAATCATTGGACAAAATAATCAATGAGCAAATAATAAATATTAAAGGGGGTATACCCCGTTTTTCTAGGCTAACCAAAGATGAGTTCTGCGCCTTTTCAAATAACTTCTGTTTTAAAAACTAGCGATTTAAGGCTCATATTAGATTAGGGTATCTTAAGACATTTGCGAAAATCCATAATTCGACCTATTCAATCAATACCCACAATGGGTATTTTCGATTTGGTCTCAAACCCAAAGTATTTCGATCATTTATAAACTCCATAATTTTATCGTTAAGTCCATATTTTATTCTTGATTTATCGTTTTGAAAATCTGTCTTACGGAAATTAAGTTCCTGCTGATTTGTGGCTATAGAAACTTTACCTGCTATGCCACCACAGTTTACAACAATAATAAAAGATAATATTGTTAAATTAGGCCCACCTCTGGTCGGCAGGCTGTCCATGCCTAGATACCGCTACCAAGCGAAAAAAAATAAATGTTCATTTACACCTCTCTGTTCACCACCTAAACTTATTTAAATAAAATAGCCGATTACAACCGGAATAAACGGTTAGAATCGGCTATCATCTTTAAAATAAATAGTGTCGCTTGGTGTAGAGATGCCCTTTATTTATCTTTTTACTATAATGCTTTTTAAGTTAGTTAAAAAGGACCAATTTATGGATGTGTTTATTATTGATAATAATGGCATAAACACCTTTCAACTCTTTGGTAGAAAGTGTTACTAGTTCTTGTGATGCTTCGTATACTGTTTCTTTGATAAGCCTACCTTGCATATCCACAATTTTTACAGAATTAATATTATTTCCTTTTAAAGATACTTCCTCCCCATTTCGAGAAGGATTTGGGTAGATTAAATAATCCGCTACAGTTGATCCTTTAGGATTTGATATAGCAATATTCCCGTTGCCATGACTTAGCAAGCTAGAGGGAGGTAATACTTCAACTGTTTTTCGGATGGGACAGATTTGATTTGCATCCGTATAGTCGACCGTATAAATGCCATAATCTGCGTCGGTAAAAGGGTTTATAGAAATGAGATTGATGGCATTTCCATTCACCGTGGTACCATCAGGCTTCGTCCAAACAGAGGTGCCTGTAGTTGATACTACTCTTATTCGAAAGTTACTATTCGAGGGAACATATGCCTTTCCATCAATCACATTCATCCTCATAGTTCCGGTTATATATTCTAAATCAACATCTTCCTTTGGAGTCGTTTCAAATTCGTAGATCACATTACAACCACTGGCATCCGTATAATTACAATAATAAGTTCCGTATTCCTCTGCTGCAAAATTATATAGGAAAATAGCGTTGTTGCTATTTCCATTCACAATGGTCCCATCAGGCTTGGTCCAAACAGAGGACCCACTAGTTGTGTTGAGTCGTAATCTAACATTTTCGCCGATACAAACTGGAGCGGTAAAAGTACCATAGGTCCAGGTGGCACCAATGGCATAACCTCCTTCCTCATTTAATTGAGGAACCACTTCAATGGTTTTATAATTTAAACAACCAGCACTACTCGTATGAACCACCTCATAAATACCAAATTCTTCCGCATCAATTGGATTTAAAGAAATAGCATTGTTCGAATTTCCATTAACCGTTGTTCCGTCAGGCTTTGTCCAAACGGAGCTACCATCGGTCGTTTGTAATCTTAGTCTAATATTGTCGCCAATACAAACAGGTGCCACACAATTATCGCCATAGCTCCAATTTCCTCCAATGGCATAGCCACAGTTGATATTTTGGCAGGAGGTATTAAATTTAAATTCTGATGACCACTTAGATGGATTAAATTCACAACCTGCAATAACTTGATATGTGTAAGCAGTCGAAGGAGTCAAATTTGTTAATAAAATCGAATTCCCTCCTACTTCAGATTCATATTGCCAAAAGTCATTATTTTCGGATTTATAACGAACAACCGCATTTAAAGTAGATAGATTGGTTGAAAATCTGATTTCTGTGGAAGTGGAAGATATACTTTTCGAAAAAATATCAAAAACTTCTGAGCAATACTCCCCAATTAGGTCATAATTCTCATTGGCTACATTTTCATAATTGTCTGTATTCAAGGTTACTTGAGGATCAGTAATATCGGTAGAATCACTAAAGATTTTTATTCCAATACCATAATTTTCAACATTTGTATTATTATAACTATAATCAAAAATATTATGAAAACTGGTAATTCCAGGGTAATAATTTATGTTATTCCCATACCGTAAATTATTGGTGACGTTGACATTCGTAAAGTCAGTTTTAGAACTATATCGCGCCCTTAGCCCAATTTCATTATTCCAAAAACTAAGGTTTGACAAAAATTGCGTGATCCTATCTGAACTGCTTGGAGTAGTGTATCCTGCCGCAGGTTGAATGGTGTTGTAATATCCAAAAGGATCATTTCCCCCAAAGTCGGAAAAGAAAAAGGAATTCACAGGACCGTTGTTGAATCTAAAATAGAGACCAGCCAGACAACCATACGCTTCAAACCCATTACATTCTAAAATGGGAAAATCCCCGAGAAAAACTTCATTAGGAGCATGGTTCCAATGTCTTGGATTGATCGCACCAATGTTTGGGAAGGCTGAATAGGCGCTTAAAATAGTTGCGTTATCCATTCCAATCATTTGATTATCTAAGATTTCAACGGCACCGACCGTAAACCAAACCATTCCAGAACCATTAGAATTGGCTGCTACGTTATTAGTAACCCTCACGGCAGGTCCTTGAAACCAAAAACCTTCTCCACTAAAGCCAAAATCTGCCAAAGGTGTAGGTCTTTCTGCATTAGAAAATACAAGTTGGATCGTTCTATACTCTCCATTGCCGGTTCCCTTAATGGCAATATTATTGTCAAAGTTTCCAAGTTCATCCCCTGATTCTGTAACAAAGGCAGCGCCAGCATAATCATAACATACATTTTTTTCAAAATGTACGTGACTAGAATGATTGACAAAACCCCATCCTTGCGTATTTCGTACCACACAACCTATTACATTGGAAGGAGGAATGTTTACATCTGGTCCATATCCATTTTTATGAAAATGAATTCCATATCTACCTCTGATGTTTTTACTTTGACCCACTCCAATAGCTCCAGTTGTGGTATTTACCGTCAATTCATCTAATGGTATTGTTTTATCAGTTCTTCCTAAGTCAACAACCGCAACATGTTCCATATCCACATCATTTGCCATAAACATGATATGGGCTCTTCTTTGATTGGCCTTATCTGTTGATTCAGATTTAAGAATAACATTTCTAGTAAGGTTGGCTAAATGAAGATGCTGTTGGCTATCAACCCGGCGATGATGGTATTTAGTAGCAGTAGAAAATGAAATAGTTTGACCTGAAATCGAGGAGATTTTTAAAACTTCATCTTCAAATTTTGCATCTCTAACAAATTTGGTTCCCGGTAATACAAGTTGATCTCCAATTTTCCAATCAACCGGAATTGGTTCTGTAAAAGTAATACTTGATGATCCTGCTGGGATATCTTGCTTAAATGCTAAAACATGCGTTTTGATGGCTCCGTAGATATCAACTTTACCCATTGATAGAAACCCTCTGGATAGCTGGTTCGGATCCCAAGTTAAATCGATGGGAGCAGCATCACTTATAAATTCGATTTCGGCTTTTTTATCTTGGAATACCCTAAAATTTGGCAATCCAATTCTAAAATAACCACTATCAGTGACAAAAAGTGTTTCCACTTTCAATTTGGTCTTGGCACTAATAGACATGTACAAATTTCCTTCGACTTGGATGAATTTATGACGTGTTGGTAGGTTTGTCGTAATGGTTACTTCAAGTCCTGTTGGAATTCTTACCGCGGCATTATGAGTTGGAACGGTTCCACCCCAAGTAGCAGGATCTTCCCATGTACCCGTGTTCTGCGCAATAAAAACGGGAAAAGAAGGATCCAAATTTGAAAATAAACTGGTAACATTAGCATCTATATTACCATAAAAAATAAGCAATAGAAATAGTGAAATTAGGTTTTTCATAATAAGGGTGTTTTAAAAAAATTATAAATAAAGTGGTTAAATAAGTAGTTCCAATCTTGTTAATTTTAACCAGGATCGAAACGTATAAACAGCAACCACGAGAAAAATTGAAACTAGGAGACAATCGTCTATAATTAATTGGTCGAGGTCGACAAATTTCAATTAAACAATGGTTACTGGATTTGAATAAATGATCCTTACAGACAGGATAATGTACTTTTGTACTCGAAGCGAATGGACGACGAAAACAGAGGGGCCGCTGACTATTAATGGTTTACCAGGTAAACTTGAAGCGTTTTGGTAAGACATCTTCATTAAATGATGCCCTAAAGTTAATACAACTGAATTGAATTTTTTTTCCACTTTTTTGACAAAATCCTTATGTCTAATCTCCAAGACTGAGCCTGTTATATGGGGTATTTGAACTTATACTCCCTTTGTTCTTCAAGACAATTTCTTAGAGAAATTACATATCTGAAGGGGGATCTGTCCCTAAATTTAAAATGAGTTTGTTGGAGAATTCTTCTTGATCCACTGTGCCATCACGGACCAATACCAATCCTAAAAGATCATTAAAAATCAAAACGCTACTGCCATAGACGTTGGTAAAGATGGAAGCGTTTACGGATGGAGTAACTGGGATTCTAGATGTTGTGGAGAAGATTATTTAGCTAGGCTGATGTTACAGACTGAAAATTTAATTCAAAAATTTCTGCTATTCGTTGTGAAATCCAACCTTTATTTTTTAGTCAGATCATATGACATTGTATTTGAGAATACTTTTGATTTTAATTGTTAAAAACTAACCTCTAGTGGGAATTTACGGTCTCTGTTGAGTTTAACTTTTTGGACGAAAATTTAACTAATAAATTATAATAACTAACATGCTTAATATTCTTGCTTTAATTAGCATTCCCTAATTTATAGGATGCATTCACCATCAAAATAAGGACACTCACTCAATTTTGGTTGATTGCATTTATAATTAAAATTAATTTTATAATTGTTGAATTGTTGCACGGTTCAAGTTTTTATAAGTAGAATTAGTTATTTGCGCATTTATAGTTTTAACAGAACATATACTTGTCTAATCATTAATAGGATTGTTAAACAGTCTCTTTGTGTTGGACAAAAACTAGTCGACTTTAGAAACTAATTTTCATTAAATGTAATACATGTTGCAAAATAATATGCATTGCCATTTTTATCTATAATTTTTTTCAAAATTTAATATTATGAAATTACTCTTTTCCATTTTAGCCTCTATTTGTTTGGTATTTGTAAGCTGTGAGAAATTGTCAGACCAAGATATCTTGCTAGAAGAAAGTACCATAATACCATCAGAATCAACTAGTCTACGTTCAATTTCAGCGCCTTCGACTTTTGAAGCTCCCTTGTTTGATTTATTTTCAAGACATTTTAGATATTACCGTGGTACAAATCCTAACATTTATTTTTCAGAGGAATTTACTAGAGATTTTAGACAAAAACTTGCTATTGAAAAAATAAAATTAGAACGGTTTGGTTTCGATCGCTATGCAGATCATTTAGAACAAACTTCAGTTATCTCCGCTCAGTCAAGTTCTTTTCTAAAAAAGTATCATGGAATTGCTCAAAATGCAAAATCGCAACCTATACTTATAAAAGAGATAAGAGATCAGTTAATACATATAGATAATCCAGTGGTAATAGGAATAGGAGTTGAACAAGATCCACTATATTATTATCTGTATAACATAGTATTCGAAGTTGTAAATAACTACTACAGTGAAAACTCTGCACAAGTGAGGAGTGATTGTCCTTTTGCAGATTTAATCAGAGCTGTTATAGAAAGTGCAGCAGCAGGAGCTGGGATAGGTACTGCAGTAGGTGGCGCAGTAGAGTGGCTTTTTAATGTTGGAGAGGTTGGGGCTATTAAAGTATTAGGTAAAGTTATTTCCGTTGGAACTAAGTTAATTGGGACCGTAGTAGGATCTGTAGTTGGGGGAATTGTCGGGTTGGTCACTCACGATGATGATGCTTGTCAAGATTGCGGTGAAGTTGCATTTGTGGGAATAGATAGTGATAGTGATTGTGATTTAACAAGAACTTTTACTGCTTATGGCGCTGGACCTGATGCCTTAGCGTTTGAGTGGAGAATTACACAAGGCAACGCCACAGCTACCTTTACTACTGCTGAAAATTTTATAGAAGTAACTCAGATTGAACCGACAGAAATGGTATTTGTTTCTGCTGCTAGTCTTTGTTTAGAAGATGGTCAAAGTGACATTGCTGATGCAGAATTAACACCTTTTACAATTACTGAGCCTTTTGATCTTTCCAATGAGGGACCTTTGGGAGAAGCTGGTGAAATCACTATAGGGTTCGAATGTGCAGAAGAAAACTTTATTGATCCATATGACCCGACTACTACCAATGCTCCGACTTTGAGTTGCTTTGAAGATGAGTATCCAACATCTTTCTTTTGGCAGTCAAGTAATCACGGTTCAGGAAATATTACCTATGAAGTTACTTTAGAACCTTCCAGCTTAGGAACTTTAAATAATCTAAATACACTAGGTGTAACGGCATATTGGACTTCAGGTGGAGGTTCTGGTACCCTAACGGTAGTAGGTACCAATATATGTACCGGTCAAACAGCTTCGGAGACGATATCTTTTTCGGTAGACGGTGAATAAATAACCGTGTCGTATAGCTTATTAGAAATTCGTGCTACTGGATTAAATCTCCAGTGGCACTATAAAACACATGTGTCATCTTACCTTAGAGTCAAAGAATAAAATTTGGTAGATTCATGTTTGGTTTGAAGAAAGTACGATCAGACACCTAATTGCTGCGATTGCCTCTTGGAGATGGATTGGTGCCTAGTTAGGATTTTATCTGCCAGAGAAAAGGACATAGGAATTGATGCTTTAATAAAATCAATATTGTAAAAAATGAGTCATCCCGAATTTTGGATTTATCCAAAATTCGGGATTTCTATTAAATTTGAAGATTATAGTACAGGCGATATCAATAGTATGACGGCGTCTGGAGAATATGATTTCGCATATTATTTTCATGATCAAAAGAAAAATTGGGATATTCAATAATGCTAAATGAGACTTATTGTGCGTGTAGAAGAGGTTTACTATTCGTTTGTGCTTTTTATTGTGGTCGAATGGAGTAAATAGCGAAATCTAAAGTGCTTTAGGTAAGGTGAAAAATATTGCTATAGTGAGATATAATGATAGTGGAATAAATAATATAGGCGAAAAAATATCATTTTTTTCATGTTTAGGTCAAGTAGATCCATCAATTAGAATCAACTATTTAACTGATCTTGAATCAATTTAAAAGTCTCGAGCGCCGCCGTACCAGCTTCACTATAATCGTCAGCATCAAGTGCACGTAAACTTCCAACCAACTCGGGCCAGCCAGCTTCTTTGGGAGTCATAGACAGATAAGATATAGGAACATCTCCCAACGATTTTTTAATGCTTGCACTTAGCATTCCTGCGCCCATACTCGATCCGATCATCACATAACAAATTCCTAGTAAAGATCCTTTATTAAGTGTTTTTTTAATAGTAGTTGCGTCAAGAAAATTTTGATCAATCTTTAATTTAGTTAGGTCACTTTGTATCGCTGCTGATCTTAATTTCAATTTTGGTTTTAGTGAAGCGATTGGAACGGAGTCAATATTAGGGGCGAGTTGTTTCCAAGGATGATAAAAAGCTTTCAGCAAATGGAGATAGTCGTTTTGATCCATCATTCCTTTTTGACAAGCTTGCAGAACCGGATGCTGA
>CALFWZ010000032.1 GCA_937928405.1 uncultured Saprospiraceae bacterium | reverse complement strand
AATCCACTAATCCACTAATCCACTAATCCACTAATCCACTAATCCACTAATCCACTAATCCACTAATCCACTAATCCACTAATCCACTAATCCACTAATCCACTAATCCACTAATCCTAAAAACCCTCTTTCCACTTTGCTAAATCTTGGCAACCGGAATACTGTGTATCCAGTTCAATATAGGTGTTTTTAATTCTTTCCTCTACCCATTCTGACATGAATTTGTTCTTTTTAGATTCCAGCGCCGCTGCTTTAATTTTTGAATAATCAAGGGCTAGACTCGCTTTGTGTGGTTTAGTTCGAGAGCGTAACAAAATAGAACGATATCCCTTTCGACCGGTCTGTTCTATAAATTCAAATGGAGCAGAAAGATCATTTATTTCCATGGTATCTATGGTAAAATAAATGTCTGGATCCAGATCTCCTACCTCGAAAAAAGTATTTCCAGTTTTTGGATTGACTAAATTACCACCATTTGTATAACTTGGAATTTCATCATTAGAAAAACGGTTCACTGCGTAAACAAAAGGAATACTATCGGTGATTACTAGATGGCGGACCGAGTCGAGGAGGTTACGAGCAAGTGTTTCATCAGTCGAGGTAATTTCAGGCGTAATCAAAATATGACGAACGTGGATACTATTTCCGCGACGCTCCAGCAATTCTAGTAAGTGGTAACCAAATTGTGTTTCGATAACTTCTGATAGCTCGTTGGTTTCCAGATTGTAGGCCGCTGCTTCAAATTCGCCTACATAACTTCCTCTCGTTGCCCATCCGAGATCTCCGCCCTGTGCACCAGAACCAGGATCATCAGAGTACTTTTTCGCTAACTCAGCAAACTGAGCCCCGTCGACGATTTGTTGACGAATAGATTCCAATTTTTCTCGTGCTTTGGTTTTTTCAACCATATTCTGGGAAGGATAAATAACAATTTCTGCGACTTCTACTTCTGAATTAAAAAAGGGCAAACTGTCTTTTGGAATTTGATTGAAAAAAGTTTTTACTTCAGAAGGTGTGACGGTGGCGTCGGCGATAATGGCCTGCTGCATCCGTTCGATGAGTAGTTTGTTTTCCAAATCTGTCCGGAACTGAGAACGTACCTGAGCGATGGTCGCACCGTAGTATTCTTCGAACTGCTTCTCGTCGTTGTTCATGTATTGCAAAATCTGTTTTATCCGTGCATCGAGCTGGGATTCAATTTCATTGTCTGTTACGACGATACTATCTAGACGAGCCTGATTTAGCATTAGGTTTTGGGCTAGCACTTGATCCATAATGATGCACCGTGCTTCATTTCCTAGTTCAGGCTGACGTTTTTTCGCTAAACTAAATTGGTCTTCGATGTCAGAGAGCAAAACGAGCTCTTGACCAACCACTCCTACTACTTTATCAATCACCTGACGATCCTGTGCAGAGGTAATAGATAAGCTACAAATAATAAAAATAAAGACAATAAATTGACGCATTAGTTATAAACTTTTATGGTGTTTCGGTTAATCTCCCGCTCGTAAATCTCTTCCCGCTTTTCATTTAATAAGGCTATTTTTCTTTGGTGTAAAATTACGCTACTCATTTGACCAATCACATATTCCATGGGGGCAATATCGCCCTTAGGCATACGATCCAGAATGTTCAGGTAGTATTTAAACTGATCATCTGTAAAACTTAGTTTAGTACCGTTCGTAAAATTTTTACTTTTTCGGTTTTTTTCTGGTAACAAGGTCATCAGATAATCTGGTTGATACCAAATACTGTCATTTAGCATAAATTGACTACTGTGCGAACTGGCAAAACTTTTTAGTGATTCGCCTCCGTCTTTGGTAGCATCTTTCCAAACCTTATCGGCTTCTTGTAAGTTTTTACTATTCTTAGGCATTTCCATAAATAAGCAACGCACAATAGGTTTTTCCAGACGGAACTGTTCTTTATTGGTTTCGTAATAATCCATTAATTCTTGAGAAGTAATGGTAGAATCCAGTTGTAATTCAACTAGAATTTTTTCATAATTATGTCTGATTAAGGAGGAACGATAGTCTCTTACTAGATCGTCAATCTTCAGATCTTTGGGTAAATTTCTTTCCGCCTCGTCCATCAATAAAGTTTCTCTGATCCACTTTTCCATAAATGCGCTTGCTATCATCGCACTGTCTTCGGGATTAGCTTCGGCAGGTACCATTGCGTTGACTTCCGAAAGATAAAGTGGTTTTCCGTGGACCGTCGCAAGTAATACGTCGTTTGCTTCTACTGGAGCCTGTTCGCTTTTACAAGCCAATAGACAACAAGATCCCAATAGGAAGAAAATTACAAATCGCTTCATTGCTATTTAATCAAGCTTTTAAAAACTTTATCGTTTTGCGCTACTTTATAGCTGGTTTTTAATTCCTCCAACCATTTCTTTTCCAAGAAATCCTGATAGTCTGCAATTACATATCCACGTGCCTCATCTAGTGTTTTAACGCCTGGAGGTTTGATCCCTTTGATAGCCATAAAACTGGTAGATTTTGTTCGATCGTTTTTCAATGCTGGGGTAACAGCACCGATTTTCCAGTTCATTTTATCAAGATTTTTATCTCGACCTTTTTCATACTCTTTTTCTTGAACGCTTAGAATTTGTTGATCTTCTTTATTCAACACGGCTAGAACTTCTTCAGAAGTTTTACCTGTTCCAAGCATCATCACGATTTCTTTTACTTTACTTTCATTTCCAGACCGGAGTGTATACAAATCAACGACTGCTCGCTCTTTCCATTGGTACTTGTTTGGGGTCGTGGCGTAGAACGCAGCTAACCCTGTACTATCAGTAGACGCCTTATCCCATACCTGGAGTTTGGTCGCTTCGAATAATAATATTCCTTCTTCGTATTCTCGCATCAAAGATTTGAACTCTGGATACTTATTTTCTAGCTGTGATTCCTCATATTTTAGGGCGCTATCGTCTATAAATTCCTGATAAACTTTTTCGGCGACCATTTTGGGATCCGCATTTTTGCTTCGACGTAAACGCGTAGAAGCTGTCTTACTAAATTCATTAAAGTCCGCTATGGTATATTTCATGCTCTTTCCAAAAGAGAAAAGTTCACTTTTGTCCGTCAACACTTTCTTCCATCGATGCGAAGTATAACTACTGTCTATGCTGGCAAGCATTTGCTGCTTGGCAGTATTATTTTCTTTAAAATTAGCTTCCTTCTTTATCTTGACAATCATGGCCTGTTTGGCTAATTCTTGTCGGCTGAGTTTACCCGCTTTTCCTTTTGCACTTTTTTGTATTTTAGTTTGTAGTCTTCGTTTAGCAATTTCCGGAGCTTCGGCTGGCTTCTTAGAGATACGACGTACAATATGCCAACCAACGCTACTTTTAAAAGGCTTTGAAAATTCTGTATCTGCTTTTAAAGCAAATACTTGATCTTTAAAAGATTCTTCGACAGGACTGTTGGTAGATACAATCCCAATATATCCTCCTTTCTGCGCGGTTTGTTGGTGCTGAGATAATCCACTCGCAAGCTTTTCAAAATCGCCACCATTTTTCAAAACAGTATAGATACTATCAATCGTCGCCATCTGCTTTTTATCGTTCTGACCTTTTTCCGTTCGAATTAAAATATGAGCAGCTTCTACTTCTCCACGAGCAGGACGTTTGCTGTTGAGTCTAAGAATGTGATAAGCTCCTTGAGTACGGACTGGTTTGGAATATTTACCAACCTTGAGATTATAAGCGGCTGATTCCATTTCGTAAAAACCGGGACGGAAAATAGCCGCAAAGAAACCGAGGCGACCATTGTTGTTTTTTGTATTATCATCTTCAGAATATTCCTTTGCCACCATACTAAAAGACTGACCGCTATCTAAGGAAGCTTTGGCTTTCATAATTTTTTTGTAGGCTATCAGCGTATCTGTAGGTTGAGGATTGTTAGGTAGTTTTACCATGATATGGCTCAGATCCACTTCTTCTAAACTTCTTTCATAAGCTTCTTGGACGAGTTTTTCGGTAACTTCCTTATCCACTAGATAACTATTTGCTAGTTGACGTCGATAACCGCTTAATTCTTTGATGAGTGCCGGAATGGTATCCAATTGCATATCACGAGCACGCTGGACCTTTAATTTAAATTTTATATAAAGATCGAGATATTCCTCTAGTGATTTTTGAGAATAATCAGCTTTTTCTCCGTTGGTTTTTTTGTAAATATAATCGAACTCAGATACATGTACTGGTTTATTCTGAACGGAAAATAAGACGGGATCCTTCTGCGCAGTAGCAGTATGTAGGATGCCTAAAAATAAGATGGTTAAAAAGGATAAACGAAATGACATTTTTCTGTTTTTTTTATTCTATGAGAATATATGTTAATATGTTTTCGAAAGTCGGGTTTAGTGTACTTAATTTTAACTCGAAACGAAGGGTAAAAATACGAATTTTAGTACTGGAATTTGTTTAATTTTTTTTGAAAATTGGAAACTGCTCAAGTGCTGCCACTTACCTACCCAATTAGACCACTTCTTGGAAATAGATTCTTTTCACTCTTTCGGAGATCCCAGTAAATATTTCGTAGGGAATTGTTTCCAAACTATCAGCTAGTTCTGTAACCGGTAAATCAGGGCCGAAAATGATAATTTCATCCCCCATACTGGCCTGTGGAACTGCGGTAATATCCATCATACACATATCCATACAGATATTTCCAATGGTGGGCACCCGAATTCCATGAAGCAAACCACTAAAACGGCCATTGCCAGCTTTTCGTAGTAGACCATCTGCATATCCTATGGTCACGGTTGCAATGAGGCTATCTCGCTGAGCACGGCCTTTTCGACCGTAACCAATAGAAGTCCCTTTTTTTATCAGTTTTATATGGGAAATACTCGCTTTCAGTGTATGTACGGTCGCTAGGTGGGTATCGGGAGTAGCTGCATCGTAACCATAGAGTCCAATTCCCAAACGTACCATGTCCATCTGGTATTGTGAGAAACGAGTGATTCCAGCTGTATTCAGTACGTGACGGGTCGGTCGATAGCCAATTTTTTGGCAAATACTGGTATAATTGGTTTGAAAGCTAGCAATTTGTTGGTGGGTAAATTGGTCGTGAGCAGGCTCATCGCTGGCGGCTAAATGGGTGAAGATGGATGCCAGTTTTAGGGCCGGATAACTCGATAATAACTTAAATAATTTTCCAAAGTCAGCGGAGTCTAAACCCAAGCGAGACATACCGGTATCAAGGTTCAAATGGATGGGGAAACTACCCGCCGGAAGCGCTGTCAGATTTGTGAGTTCAATGAGTCGTTTAAGTTGTGGAATGCTGTAAATTTCCGCCTCTAATTGGTGTTCTAGTAAGGCTTCTAAAGACGCCTCTTCTGGATTTAGAACAAGGATGGGGAGCTTTATACCTGCCTTCCGTAATGCCACTCCTTCGTCTGTATAAGCCACTGCTAAATAGTCAACGGAACGGGCGGCGAGTAGTCTTCCAATTTCCACACTCCCGATTCCATAAGCCGCCGCTTTGACCATGACCATAATTTTGGTAGTAGGGTTTAATTGCTGGGTGTAAAAGTGTAGATTTTGCTGAAGAGCACTAAGATTAATTTCTAAAACGGTTTGGTGATGCTTTTGTCGGAGTCGAGCTACCAGCTTTTCAAAATGGAAAATTCTAGCCCCTTTTATTAAAATTATTTGGGATTGAAACTCGTCGGATTTTAGTTGGGAAATAAATTTATCAGTTGTAGGGTAGTAGCTGGACTTTATGTTTTTAGGAATATATTTTTTTAAAACTGAAATCTGTTTTCCAATCGCAATGATTCGTTTTATTTGGTGTGTTCGTAGAAGGTTGGCTAATTTTTTATATAGCTGATTTGCCGTTTTTCCAGACTCTAAAATATCCGATAAAATAAGGGTGCGTGGACGATCATCTCCTTGTTGTGCCATAAAGTTAAGCGCCGCTTTTAGAGACGATAAATCGGCATTGTAACTGTCATTAATTAGTAGAGAATTATTGAGTCCGGCTATTAATTCCAGCCGCATTGCTACGGGTTCTAATGCTTTTAAAGCTGTTTTTATTTTTTGAAAAGATATTTTTAAAAAGGTAGCCGTTACCCAACAATGAATAGCATTTTCAATGGCAGTGGGAGCAGTGAAAGGAATGGTGATTTGTCGTTTTTTTCCTTTGTAAATTGCGGATATTTTGGTGGTGTTTTTTGGTGTTCGAACCGTAGAAATAATTTTCCATTTTGCGTCGGTATCGGAAGCCCAATTCAGTGTTTTACCCTTGAAATGCCGCTTTATTAATTTATCTAAACGAGTGTCATCACTACGATACACAAGCGTTTTAGAATCCTTGAATAAACGTAATTTTTCCTTTATTTTCTGTGTGATAGACGTAAATCCAGCATTATGAGCATCACCAATATTGGTGAAAATTCCAATTTCTGGAGAAATGATTTTAGCCAAGTTCTCCATCTCTCCCTTCTGTGAAATTCCCGCCTCGAAGATGCCGAGCGTATCCTCTTCTTTTAATGCTAAAACAGAGAACGGAACTCCCAGTTGAGAGTTGTAACTTTTAGGACTTCGGGTGATTTGGAATTTTGAATTTAAGACTTGAAAAAGCCATTCTTTTACAATTGTTTTTCCATTGCTTCCCGTAATGCCGATGATGGGGATTTTAAATGCTTGTCGGTGGAACGTGGCTATTTTTTGTAAAGCTGCTAGCGTATTGTCAACTACGACAAACCCTGCCTGAGGCATTTTTTTTAGAGTTGGTTTTTGTTGTACTAGAAAAAAACGAACCCCTTTTTTGTAAAGCTGCGCTAGATATTTATGTCCATTATTTCGATCTCCGACAAGTGCAATAAACAAAGTGTTTTCTGGAAATACCAATTTACGACTATCGTAAATCAAGTTTTTGATTAATCGGGTGTCATCGGTCGCAGCGTAAAGCTTTCCGTTGGTAATTTTTGCAATTTCTGAAAGACGATATTTCATGAAATTTAGTTGCTTAAACTTGATCTTGTATGGCAGCCAAGTCCATTCCGATATCTTCCCGGAAATATTTTCCAGCAAAATTTATTTGTTCTGCATTATTTTTAGAAATAGCGAGCGCTTCCATAAAATTAGCCCCCAAAGAAGTGACGGCTAAAACTCTTCCGCCGTTGGTAACGAGTTGGTCATTTTCCATTTTAGTCCCCGCATGAAATACGGTACTGTTTTTTATGTTTTCTAAATTAGTAATGACTTTTCCTTTTTCGTATGCCTCCGGATAACCTCCTGAAACCAACATAATCGTGGTGGCTGCCCGTGGATCTTGTTCGATGGTGATTTCGCTCAATTGGCCATTCGCGGTAGCAACCATTAGCTCGGTCAAATCATTTTTAAGTCGGGGAAAAACAACCTCCGTTTCTGGATCACCCATTCGACAATTATATTCAATTACAAAAGGTTCTCCATTGACACTGATTACCCCAATAAAAATAAATCCTTGATAAATGAGGTCTCTCTCTTGAAGCCCTTTGATGGTGGGAATAATAATTCGTTTTTCCACTTTTTCCATCATTTTATCATCCACAAAATTGACGGGAGAGACAGCACCCATACCACCCGTATTAAGTCCGGTATCTCCTTCCCCAATTCTTTTATAATCTTTGGCAACAGGCAGGATTTTATAATCTCTACCATCCGTTAGCACAAAAACAGAAAATTCGATTCCGTCCAGAAAAGATTCCACAACAACCCGTGCACCTGCTTCACCAAACTTTCCGTCTAACATGGCGCGCAATTCCTTTTTCGCCTCTTCTCGATCTTCCAAGATCAAGACGCCCTTACCAGCAGCAAGTCCGTCAGCTTTGAGAACGATCGGCGTAGTGGTTTTATCCAGAAAATCTAAGCCCTGAGCAAGTGTTTTTAACGTAAATTCTTGATAATCAGCGGTTGGTATTCGCTGTTCTGCCATAAAGGTCTTAGCAAAAGCTTTACTTCCTTCCAGCTGAGCAGCTTCTTGAGAGGGGCCAATCACCGGAATATGTTCCAGTTCGTCGTCGGTACCAAAAAAATCAAAAATTCCTCGTACCAATGGTTCTTCGGGACCAACAACGACCATTTCTATGGCGTTTTCAAGTACAAAAGTCTTTAAAGCTGGAAAATCGTTTGGATTAAGTGCTACGTTGGTTCCACATTTTGCGGTTCCCGCATTTCCCGGAGCAATAAATAGTTGTTCACAAAAGGGGCTTTCCTGGAATTTACGAGCAAAAGCATGTTCGCGGCCACCACCACCAAGCAAGAGAATTTTCATATAAACTGTTTTTTTGGCAAAGATAGTAAGAATCAAAGGTTGTCCAAATTTTCATGATTGTGCGAAATTGAGGAAATTATTTTCTGAATGAGGAAAAAAAAGTAGGCGATGCCTAAGCATCGACGAGGCTTTTTAACGAAATGCAGAAGATAATTTACCAATTGGAGCCAATTGATGGAACTTTAGACAACCTTAGTACAGGTTAGGACCGACAAAACCCGCTATGAAAGGGGCAAATCTTATCAATCAGGGTTAAATTTTAGTATTTTCGCATAAAAGAAGGAATAATAATATGATTTCCTACATCAAAGGAGAAATAACACACAAAAATCCAACATTTATCATTGTCGAAACGGGTGGTATCGGCTACCATGTCAATGTAAGTTTGCATACCTATGCGCAGATTGAAAAAGAAGAACGAATCAAAATCTTGATTCATCAGCACCTCAAAGAAGATAGCAATACTTTATACGGATTTAGCGAAGAGACAGAACGGAGCCTGTTTGTGCTCCTGATTTCAGTCTCCGGGATTGGACCAAATACAGCTCGGGTGATTCTTTCGGGTATGACCCCGGAAGAGGTTCGTGCTTCGATACTGGCAGAAAATGTAGCTGCCTTTAACAGGGTGAAAGGAATCGGACCAAAAACAGCAAAACGAATCATTTTAGACCTAAAAGACAAAGTGATGAAAGATTCGGGAGATATTATGGTAAGTTTAGGCGGACAGGACAATACATTAAGAGCAGAGGCGTTATCTGCTTTAGTGGCACTTGGATTTGCTAAAGTTTCGGTTCAGAAAACCTTAAATAAGGTGCTACAGACCGAAAAATTCACCAGTGTTGAACAATTGATAAAAGTAGCCTTGAAACAGCTTTCTTAGTGACTTCCGTTCCGATGATACTCAGTAGTAATTAAAATATAGATTTACCACTAATTTTGACGAATTTGACTAGATAAGTTGTAAAAACTTATTTGTGTTTTTTTCGTAGATATATAAGTTAATATAATGAGTTGTTTAGATAGCATTTAATCTTGGTGCTCATAGCATAGAAGATAATAAACGTTAAAAAATAGTTGCTTGAACTAATACTGCGTCTTTACGACGTTAATCTATAGCGATACAATTGGTATCGTTTATATTTTTGGAATGAGTTACTTAGTTATAAACTCATTCTTTCGCATTGAAATCGATTATGAAAATAGAAAATTTACTCCTGTCAGTGATCTTTTGTTTCTGTCTGATCAACCTGACAAATGCCACATTACCTGCCGGCGAAAACTTAAAGGATCCTTATGGTCCGGAAATCGTATTGGCGCAAGATACGCTGCCGCCAGTAACGGAACGCTTCGGCGATCATATTTCCAATCCAGCGAACAATCCTTTTGACCTTAGAGATCCCTCTATCATCGAAAAAGAGGTCAATTTCGACCCAACTACGGGTACCTACATTATCACCGAAAAAATCGGAGATGAATATTTTCGGATGCCCTCCTACATGACTTTCGAAGAATACTTAGATTATAAGGCCAAACAAGAGGAGCAAGACTACTTTGACCGACTGGCTGGGGTAGGTAAAAAAGGTAGTGGATTGTCTAACAGAGAAGATCCATTGAGTAAAATTGATGTGGAAGAGAGTTTGCGCGATCGACTCTTTGGAGGTACTGGGGTAGATATTCGACCACAAGGTAATATTGACCTTACTTTTGGCGTAGATTTTCAACGGGTTGAAAATCCAAGTTTTGCCGCTCAACAGCAGCGAACAGGTGGATTTGATTTTGATATGGATATTGAAATGAGTGTGGAAGCGGCAATTGGTGAAAAGCTCAAAATGAGTACCAATTATAATACCCAAGCGACTTTTGATTTTCAAAATACCATGAAATTGGATTATGATGCAGATGCTTTTAACGAAGATGATATTATCAAAACCATCGAAGTGGGTAATATCAGTTTTCCACTCCGTTCTACCCTAATCAAAGGTAGCCAGAGTCTTTTTGGATTACATACTGAATTACGCTTTGGAAAACTAACCCTTGGATTAGTAGCTTCTCAGCAAAAATCACAAAATCAAAGTATTCGAATCGAAGGAGGAAGTCAGGTCCAAGAATTTGAAGTGCGGGCGGACGAGTACGATGAAAATCGTCACTTTTTATTGACGCATTATAATCGCGCTACTTTTGAAGAGTCACTTGAAAACCTTCCGCAGATAAAATCGCTCTTTAAAGTTACTCGGATGGAAGTCTGGATTACCAATGACCGAAACGAGGTAGAGAATATTCGAGATATTGTGGCCGTATCGGATATTGGAGAAGCAGATAGTCTTACCAATACCACGGTAGCTTACGGTACTCCGGTTCCAACAAGACATCTGGATATTGAAGGTCGTGGATTACCTGGGTTAGATTTGGCAACGAATATTGGTTCTAACGATATTCTTTCTGACTTGATCAAAAATGAAGGTGCCAGAACTTTGGACAATGCGGTAGCCACCTTAAGTGGTCTGGGCTTTCAACAGAGTCGAGATTTTGAAAAAGTAAGTGCTAGATTGTTGAGCCCTAACGAATATACCTATAATGCTGATCTCGGTTTTATTTCTTTAAATGTAAATTTACGTCCAGATCAAGTATTGGGTGTTGCCTTTGAATATGATTATAATGGAAAGACTTTTCAGGTAGGAGAGCTTACTAAGGAAGGGGCTGGAAGTAATGAGGAAGGAGATTTGCCAGTTATTTTTGTCAAAATGCTAAAGAGTACTACACAACGAGTAGATGTTGTTACTTGGGATTTGATGATGAAAAATCACTATAATATTGGTGCTTTTCAAGTGAATCCCGACGACTTTGTTTTTGATATATTTTATGATGATCCAGGAAAAGCGCCTAAGCGATTTATTCCTGAAAGATCAGAAGAGCCCTTATTGCGTATCTTTAATTTAGACCAATTAAATGTGCAAGGTGACCCTTGTCCTGATGGGATTTTTGATTTTGTTCCTAATCTTACTATCAACCCGCGTAATGGGCGGATCATGTTTCCAATCTTGGAACCGTTTGGTAATTCCTTAAAAGAATCACTAGCCAATATACCCAATCCATTGACTGGACCTGCCGCAGAAGCATATGTTTATAATGAGTTGTATCGAAGAACGATTTTCAATGCACGAGAATTTATCGAAAAGAACCGCTTTCTTATGAAGGGTTCTTATAAATCTAGTATTTCTTCCGAAATCTCTCTAGGCGCCTTTAACATACCTGAAGGAGAAGAAGGAGCAGAATCGGTGACTGTGCGTGTGGGTGGTCGAAAACTTAAAGAAGGAGTAGATTATGAAGTCGATTATAATATTGGTAGAGTAAAAATTTTGAACGACGGGGTACTGAATTCTGGAACACCAGTGGATATTTCTTTTGAAGATAACACGTTATTTAGCGTTCAAACAAGAACGATGTTAGGAATACGTGCTGATTACGAAATCAATAAGGATTTTAATATCGGAGCTACCTATATGCGATTGTTCGAGCGACCGTTTACCCAAAAAGTAAATATCGGGGATGATCCGATCAATAACCGAGTATTAGGTTTTGATATTAATTATCGAAAAAAAGCACCGTTCCTTACCAAAATGGTAGATGCGATTCCTTTTATTGAAACCAAAGAAGAATCGAGTATCAATTTTGTAGGAGAAGTAGCAGGCCTGAAACCTAGCCATCCGCGTGCCATCAACGTTGGTACCAATGATGATGACCAAAAAGGAGGAACCGTTTACGTAGATGATTTTGAAGGAACGACCAGTAATAATGATTTAAGAATACCTGCCAATAATTGGGTCTTGGCTTCTGTTCCGCAAAACGCAGTAAACTCCCTTGGCTCCGATATTTTTCCGGAATCTAAATTAATTAATGACAACCGTGGTGGTGCCAACCGTGCTTTAATCAATTGGTATCGTATTGATCAGACGATTAGTGGTAATAATGGTAATTCATACACTCAACTCATTGAGCAAGATGAAGTATTTCCCGGTCGTCAGATCCAAAACTTAGGCTTTGGAGCTTTAGGAACTTTCGATATTACCTATTATCCGCGCGAGCGAGGGCCTTATAATTTTGATCTACCAGGCGGTGTAGAAGTAGATTCCACCAACGGTACCATGACCGCAGGATTAGATAATACAGGCGGTCTATTGGAACCGGAATCTCGTTGGGGAGGGATTATGCGGGCCTTAAATAATAATGATTTCCAAGCAGCCAATATTGAATATTTAGAGTTTTGGGTACTGAACCCATTCATAAATAATCCGACAAATGGAACGAATACAGAAGGTGGAGAATTAAATATTGATCTTGGAAATATTTCGGAAGATATCTTACGGGATTCGCGAAAGTTTTTTGAAAATGGTATTCCGACTGATCCAACAATTCCTACCGATATTACTAGCTGGTCTAGAATACCTAGAACCAATGCGGTGACCAATGCTTTTGATAGTGATCCTAGACAGCGAGCAATTCAAGATGTAGGATTAGATGGATTTAGCTCACAGCAAGAAAGTATGGTATATGGTGACTATCTTAATGCTATCAATAGTTCTGGTTTAAATCAGGATGCCAAAAATAGAATTCGAGAGGATATCGCTAACGATGATTTTGTGAATTTTCGTTCAAGAAATTTTCCTTCTGGCACCAATGTTTTTGAACGTTACCGAGCCAATAATAATCCCGAAGGAAACTCTGGTGCTCCCACTAATGGTATTGTAAATTCTTCTACCAATATTCCAGATTCGGAAGATCTAAATAATGATAATACCCTGGGCGAAACAGAATCTTATTTTAATTATAAAATTCCATTTACGCCCACCGATATACCAGGCGAAAGTGGAGAAATAGAAATTGATACCAGTTCCTCTTCTTTTATTTCTGATGTTCGACGTATCGATGGTACCAATCGAGTATGGTACCGCTATAGAATTCCATTGAACGGTCCCCAAAAAAGAGCCATCAATGGTATTCAAGATTTTCGTTCTATTCGTTTTATTAGAATGTATCTGAGAGAATTTCGCCAGCCAGTAACGCTACGTTTTGCTACGCTAGAGTTGGTTAGAAATCAATGGCGGCGATATACCTTACGTGGATTAGATACGAATCCTTGTATTGCAATGGATGCTAATTGCACTGACCAAGATGTGATCTTTGATGTAAATGCTGTCAACGTAGAAGAGAACTCCGGAAAAATTCCATTTGCCTACGATTTACCACCCGGTATTGTCCGTGAGCAAGCACTGAGTACTACCTTCCCAAACCAGTTTCAAAACGAACAATCGCTTACGTTGGAAGTACAAAATCTCGATGGGGGTACGAATGGAGAGTCGGGATATGGGGTCGGTGCGTTTAAGATTATTAATATGGATTGGCGATTGTACGAAAACCTGAATATGTTCGTGCACGCTGAAGCCTTTGATGATGCAAATCTAGAAGCTGTGCCCGATGGAGATGTCTCGTTCTTTATTCGAATGGGTAGTGATTTTGAACAAAATTATTACGAGTACGAAATTCCACTCGAAATGAGTCGAGATCCAATGGCGGCACTTTCGGATCCCTATGAACTTTGGCGGACCGCTAATGCGATTAATATCAAACTGGCAGAATTTAAAAATGCCAAAAAAGCGCGAAATGCCACTGGATTTGAGGTTACAGAACGATATATTCAACCCTACGAATATCGGTATCGCTACGATCCAACGGATGATATGTCGCCAGAGCTGATCAAAATGAATAATGTCATTGTAAAAGGTAATCCAAATTTTGGCCAAGTGAAAGGTGTCATGCTGGGTATCAGAAATAATGGAAATCAGGAACATAGCGTGGAAGTATGGTGTAATGAATTACGATTAAATGGTATTGATGAAAGAGGTGGAGTAGCTGCTTTAGCAAGGGCGGATATTCAGTTAGCTGACTTTGCAGATATGACGGTCTCTGCCAATGCCAACACCATCGGTTGGGGACAATTAGAAGATGATGTAAATGCTAGAGCGAGAGAGTCTACCTTTGCTTATGATGCAAGTGCCAACATAGCCTTAGATAAATTTTTACCAGAAGAGAGCGGCGTAAAGATTCCACTTTTTGTGGGATATTCTAAGTCAACAGAAACGCCACAGTATGATCCTTATGATCAGGATTTAACCTTGGAAGAAAGTATGGACGCCGCTAGTTCCCCGGAAGAGCGAAAAGAAATCAAAGAGCGGTCTCTCGACGTAACAGAGAACAAGAGTTGGAATATTACCAATCTACGGAAAGAGCGTAAAGGTGGGAAAGATGATAAACCCAAGCCTTGGGATATCGAAAATTTTGACCTTACCTATGCTTATACGAATACGAATCGTCATAATCCGATCATCGAGCGAGATGTCGAGGAAGTAAGAGAAGGACGGATTAATTACCGATTTAACCGAAAGTCAAATTATATTCAGCCGTTTAAGAAATTATCGAAGAGTAAATATCTTAAACTGATTACTGATTTTAATTTTAGTTTATTACCGAGTAGTGTGGCCGTTTCCACGGATATGATTCGGGAATTCCAGCAAACCCGTTATCGTTTTGTAGATGATGGAGCAGGAGAATTCAACAAGGAATTTTTCAATAAACAATTCCGTTGGAACCGTAGCTATGATTTAAATTGGGATTTTACTAGAAATCTAAAATTCAATTTCAACGCGCGCAACGAAGCGGTCATTGATGAGCTAAAAGAAATTAATCCAGATGGTTCAAAACCAACCAAAGCAGAAAAGAAAGAATTTATTCAGGACGGTCTTAAGGACTTTGGACGAAATAAATTCTATACCCATCAATTTGGAGTGGACTATAAGTTACCGTTGAAGAGTATTCCTTTCTTGGATTGGATTCAGGTAAAGGCACAATACAATGCTGATTATAGTTGGACGGCAGCAGCCCTCAACACGACAGAACTGGGTAATGTAATCCAAAATGGTCAAACACGTAAATTAGATGGAGATATTAATTTCGAACAACTATACAGAAAATCGAAATTTTTGAGTGCCATTGACAAAAAGAAATCTCGTCGTAAACGCGGAGGTAGTGCTAATAAAAAAGATAAAAAAGATCCGAAGAAGCAGGCGCCAGAAGATGGAAAACAAGCAAAGAAGAAAAAGAAAAAAGGAGAAATTTCTAATGCAACTCGTTTAGCATTGCGTCCACTTTTATTTTTGCGAAAAGCGAGATTGTCTTATTCTCAGCAGTTTTCTACCGTGATTCCTGGATTTATGCCTAGTACAGAATTGTTTGGTCAATCCGGTGGATTTGATGCACCCGGTTGGGGTTTTGTGACAGGATTACAGCCTAATATCAATCCTAATGACGGTTCTAGCCAAGATTATTTAGAACGAGCGGCTTCCAAAGGTTGGATTTCTCAGTCTGTATTTTTGAATCAGCAAGTCATTCAAAATTCGACTGAGCAGATTGACGCCAAAATCACCGTAGAACCATTTACTGACTTTACGGTTGATCTGACGGCCACCCGAAAATTCACCGAAAATCAGTCACTTTATTTTAAGAATTTTGACGAACCAGGCACCCAAGGATTCTTTCATCGATTGCCACGAGAATTTGGTTCTTACGAGATTTCTTATTTTGCCTTGAATACTTTATTTGGCGACGTTAACGAGTTGTTTAACACTTTCTTGGATAATGGAGAAATTATTTCACGAAATGGAGATGGAATAAATATACATAGTATTGATGGTAGTACTTATAAAGAAGGATATGGTCGAATACAACAGAATGTCGTACTTCCTGCTTTTATCGCTGCTTATACAGGTAGTGATCCTAGTGAAATTAGACCCACAGAAAATTATGCTAAGGATGTACTCTTTAAAATAAAACCAAAAATCAACTGGCAAGTTAATTACCGTGGATTATCAAAGCTAAGTTTCTTTGAGAAATACTTTGCGAGTTTTAATGTTACCCACGGTTATCGCTCTACTTTACAAGTCAATAGTTTTATTACCAATCAACGTTTTATGGATGAGAATCCTACGTTTATTAATGAACCAACCGGTAATTTTATCACAAGATTTGAAATTCCTGAATTGGTGATCGATGAACGGTTTTTGCCATTGCTTGGACTGGATGTTCGCTTGCACAATGAGATGACCTTTAAGGTAGATTTTAAAAAATCTCGTTCCTTGGCCTTAAGTATGCAAGATAATGCTCTGAACGAAACCCGGTCAGATGAGTACGTGATTGGGTGGGGATATAGGATGAAGGATGTTTACATTGCCTTTTTGAAAGGGGGTAAGAAAAAGAAGAAGAAAACGAGTAAAAAGAAAAAAAATGCCAAGAATAATCCAGCACCTAATGTAGCAGGAGGTCAAAATAAGGATGATGAAGCGAGTGACTTGAATTTTGCTTTTGACTTTAGCTTCCGAAATAATCGCTCCTTCCGTCACGAATTTAATACTAATATTAGAACTCTGGCAGAACCTACTCGAGGTAATAAAACCATTACCATTAACCCAGCAGTGGATTATGATATTAGTAAAAAATTAAACGCTCGGTTATTTTTCGATTATACTCGTACGATTCCGACGACGACAGCACAGTTCCCAACGACGAATATTGCTGGTGGCGTACGGATTCGATTTACTTTGGATTAGGAAAAATGTTGACATGTTGAATTGATTTTTTAATGATTTGACTATGAGGTTTTTAATCGGCAACGTTTTTATATCTTAATTCAACGATTCAACGATTCAACGATTCAACGATTCAACCAAAAAATCCGATGAGTATCACAAGATGCTCATCGGATTTTTGTTTCTTGCCAGTTAAAAGTCTGTTAAATAAGAAAAAAGGGGAAATCTAAATGTTAAATTTGTTGGACGGGATTCGAACAAGTATTTTATGAATAAAAAAGCAATATGGGCCATCATCGGGTTAATGAGCGTTGCGCTGATTGGTATTGTGCTATTGCAGATGTACTGGATTCGTATTTCTATTCAAGAAAAACAAGAAAAATTTGATTTTAACGTGGCAGAAGCCTTGAATCGGGTCAGCAGAAAATTAGAAGGAGTAGAGGATAAGAAAAATAAGGATTTTGATTTAGAGTTTAATGCCAAGGCATTCGATGAGTACAATCAGCCCCTCGAAGGTGCTCCCCGGGTTAACCAAGGCATATTAAGCGAAAAAGACCGAACCCAACGTTATAAGGAACTTGAGAAACAAAGGCAACGAGCTAGTTATCGAGAATTAATCAATGGAATCCCCCTTAGCGAAAGAATTAGTTTGGAAGATTTAGATGTATTCCTTAAAAATGAATTGTCTAATAAGTTGATTAATATCGAATACGATTATGGTGTTTATGATCGGGAAGAAAAGTCTTTCGTGATTATCAATGGATACTATGTAGTGCAAGATAAATCGCCTTTGGTGCTTTTGGCAGGTCATAAGAATATTTATAATTCTAAATATCGAGTAGATCTATTCCCCTCAGAATTACAATCTCCGGGATTAGTAATGGTACATTTTCCAACACGTACTAGTGTATTGTGGAGTGGTGTTTGGCGGTATCTATTGTTGTCGAGTATTTTTATTGGCATTATATTATTCTGTTTTACTTATTCGGTGATGGTTATTTTTATGCAAAAGAAACTATCCGAAATGAAAACGGATTTTATCAACAATATGACCCACGAATTTAAGACACCTATCGCGACGATCTCGCTGGCTGCGGACTCAATTACCAGTCCCATGATTTTAAATAATGGTGATAAAGTAAAGCGTTTTGCAGAAATTATTAAGCAGGAGAATAAACGAATGAACAGCCAGGTGGAGCGAGTATTACAAATGGCCGTGATCGATAAACGAGATTTTCAATTGAAAGTCACGACGATTGATCTGCACGAAGTGATCCGATCTGCCTTAGAAAATGCAGCCCTACAGGCCGCTAAAAAAGGTGGTACCGTGAATTCAGAACTGAAGGCAGGAAACCCCATCGTACAAGGCGATATGACGCATATTTCTAACATTATCAACAACTTATTAGAGAATGCCAATAAATATTCACCGGAAAAACCAAAAATTAAGGTATATACACGCAATGTTCCAAGCGGAGTTGAAGTTATAGTTGAGGATCATGGGATTGGGATGACTAAAGAGGCACGAAAACATATCTTTGATAAATTCTATCGCGTACATACGGGTGATATCCATAACGTCAAAGGGTTTGGTCTGGGCCTCAGTTATGTTAAAGCAATGATGACTGCCCATAACGGACAGATCGATGTAAAAAGTGATCCAGGAAAGGGTAGTAAGTTTTATTTGGTCTTTCCACACCAGCAAAAAATTCCGGATGATAACTGACCGATCCCGAAGGGTGGCGTACGACAGTACGAGTACGACAAAAGAAAGCACCGCGAAATCGACGCAGGAGATTCATGAGCGAAGCGAACTAAAGCGGATAGACCAACTACTTTAGTTCTTTACTCAAAAACAAAACAAACAATCTGATCGTTGCTTAACTGGATCAGACTTTTATAAACTAGATAATGAACACTTAATAAGCTATTATTCAATACCATTATCTTCTCAGAAAAATCAATAAACAATGGCAACCGAAAACAATCGAATACTACTGGTTGAAGACGATCAGAATTTTGGTGATGTATTGCGCTCTTATTTAGAGATGCACGACTATAATGTCACTTTAGCAACCGACGGGGAAGCCGGTCTAGAAGCTTACAATAAGGGAACCTTTGACCTCTGTATCTTTGATGTTATGATGCCCAAAAAAGATGGGTTTACCCTTGCCACCGAAATTCGCGAAAAAGACGGTGACAAAACACCGATCATTTTCTTAACGGCCAAGACCATGAAGGAAGATGTCCTAAAAGGATTCAAAATTGGGGCAGATGATTATATTTCTAAGCCTTTTGTCTCAGAAGAATTACTATACCGTATTCAGGCGATTCTTAAACGTAATCAAGCGGCTGTCAACCCAAAAGAAGAAATCAAAGAGTTTATTATTGGAAAATACCACTTTAATTTCCCATTACGTATTCTAACTTTTAAAGACGATAGTGGCGAAGAATCTAAAGATAAACTATCTCCAAAAGAAGCACAGCTCCTCAAAATGTTTTGTGTGTATATGAACGATATCTTACCTCGTTCCGAAGCATTAACAAAGATCTGGGGCGAAGATAATTACTTCACTGCTCGAAGTATGGATGTTTTTGTTACCAAACTCCGTAAATATTTAAAGAGCGATACAAATATCGAAATCGTCAATATTCATGGTAATGGATTCCAGTTATTGGTGAGAGGAGGAGAAGTGGTGTAAGAGCCTTGTTGGCCAGTTAGCTGTCTGTTAGCTAGTTGGCTTTCTTCTTTCTAAAAAAAATATAAAAAAATGCCAATCCGAGTTAGTGCGGGTTGGCATTTTTGTTAGTTGGCATTTTTGAGCTAAACTAAATAGTACATTTACCACATGAAATATTTAATAATTTTCATACTGTTATTCTTTTTATCCTGTTCAAAAGATGCTGCTTCGCTATCATCTAATGATTTTTCATTTGAATATTTAAATGTTGCTGAGAAAGAAAATAGAACAAATCAAATAATGGCTTATCTAAAACCATCATTAGAAATTGATTATAAGGAAGATTTCCTTATTGCCAACATACCTGATGACTTACTAAACGCTAAACCAAATGATCTAGAAGTTCGTTTGCTTAGAATAGGTGGTCGTGCTAACAAAACTGAAATGCTAGAACAGTACAGTAGGGTCAAAGCCCAAATAACTGAGTGGTTATCTAAAGATTCAAACAATCAATATACTTCTACTATTCAAGATGTCTCTTTGAGATACCTTCGCCATTTGTTTTTAGAAGAAAATTCTACTGCTTCTAGGCAAGAGATTGAATTTTTATTGGAAACTTTGCTTGACCTACAAGCAGAAGATTTGGATGTGCTAGCTGATGCTTTTCATAAAATTAAGCCAAATTTAAGTGTGTCTAAGAAGACCGAATGGTATAATTATTTGAAAGTAGTTTATGAGAAAAACTTAGCACTAATAAATGATAAAGCACTCGAATACAAAACGGCTTACGAAAATGCGAAAGACAATCCTACCGATAGATTTAAATATTTAATGTACGGTAAAGATTTAGAAAGACGATCTAAGTCCTGTTTTCATGCGAATGAATTATTGAAATTTACCATTCAAAACTAAGATTTATTCAACCTTCCGTGGCTAACAAAAAAGCCGATAATGAATTTCATTATCGGCTTTTTTATGAAAAAGATGTTTATCGGAACGTTAGCTATTAGGCTAACAAAATACTAAGGCTATTTTTTACTCTTCGATGGTATCTGTTTGACCACTAGACGAACCACCTTCGATAAATTTATCGTAAGTATCATTCTCTGTTTCTAGCGCATTGGCCTTCGCTTTTAGATCAGCAGGTCTGGGACCAATTAATCTTTCCAGATCAGACTTTAATAAGACCTCATTCTCTAATAAACTATTGGCAATAATCTCTAGTTCATTAATCTTTTCTTTGAGGAGCTTTTGTGCCCGCTCATATTGAGATTCAACTAATTTTCTGACCTCGTCATCGATTAGGGTAGCGGTCTCGTCAGAGTAAGGCTTGCTGAACTGATCTTGTTGCATTCCATAAAAAGATACGTTTCCAACTTTTTCGTTCATCCCAAATACGCTAATCATACTGTAAGCCATTTTGGTCACCTGATCTAAATCACTCTGTGCACCCGTAGAGATTTTATCAAAAATAATTCGCTCTGCAGCTCGACCACCAAAGGTCATACACATTCGATCTAATAAAGCTTCGGTACGTGTGATATATTCTTCCTTAGGTAAGTACTGAGCATATCCGAGGGTGCCGATTCCGCGAGGAACGATGGTTACTTTGACCAAAGGAGAAGCATGTTCTAAAAACCAACCACAGATGGCGTGACCTGCTTCATGATAGGCAATAATTTTCTTCTCTTGTGGAGAAATGATTTTATTTTTCTTTTCCAATCCACCAATCACTCTATCGAGTGCGTAATTGAAATCGTCCATATCGACTTCTTTCTTATTGCGACGCGCAGCAATTAAAGCAGCTTCGTTACAAACGTTGGCGATTTCAGCTCCGGCAAAACCAGGTGTCATCTCCGCCAATATTTGTGAATCCATATCTGGCCCGACCTTAATATGCTTGAGGTGTACACGGAAAATTGCTTCCCGCCCTTTTATATCTGGACGATCAATTCCGATTTGACGATCAAAACGACCTGGACGCAATAACGCGCTATCGAGTACATCTGGACGGTTGGTTGCTGCCATTAGGATAACTCCTTTGTCGGTACTAAATCCATCCATCTCGACCAATAATTGGTTGAGCGTATTTTCTCGCTCATCATTACCGCCTTGCATAGAACCTTTTCCACGCGCACGACCGATGGCATCAATTTCATCAATAAAAACAATACAAGGTGCTTTTTCTCTTGCCTGCTTAAACAGGTCACGCACTCTTGAAGCACCAACTCCGACGAACATTTCTACGAAGTCTGAACCAGAGATAGAGAAAAAAGGCACGCCCGCTTCTCCCGCAACGGCTTTTGCCAAGAGCGTTTTACCCGTACCCGGAGGGCCTACGAGTAGAACACCTTTCGGAATCTTTCCACCTAAGGAAGTATATTTTTTGGGATGCTTTAAAAAGTCAACGACTTCCATTACTTCCTCTTTTGCTTCGTCGAGACCCGCTACGTCAGCAAAGGTTACATTCACCTTAGCGTTGGCATCAAAAAGCGTTGCTTTTGATTTTCCAATATTAAAAATCTGTGCCCCTGGTCCACCACCTCCACCACTAACACGACGCATGATGAATACCCAGATTCCAATTAAAATAGCGATGGGTAGAATCCAGCTAAGGATGGGGGCCATCCAATTTTGCCGAGTTTCGTAACTGGGAATTATTTGTTCATCAGAAGAAATGTCTGAGGATTCATATGCTTTATCAAGCAACCTTTCGAAAGCGTCTACACCTCCAATTGGATAAGTAAAGTGCGGGCGTTTAGCGCCAAACTTACTTTTAGCCGCTTTTGGGTATTTTTCCAAGGAAGCCTCCTTGATGTATACTTCGGCGTATTCTTTATTGACAATAACAAGATTGTTAATGTCATTAGCACGTACCATTGTCGTAAATTCTTTCGATTTTAAGGGATCGTTGCTAGAATTGCTAATGCTATAGAAATTGAGCGCCAGTAGAAACAAGGCTAGTAATCCATAAATCCAATAGGAATTGAATCGACCTGTGTTATTTGGCTTATTATTATCCTGATTTTCCATTAAGAGAATTTCAAATGATCAAAAATGATGGTGAATATTTTATCACCTATTGTAGAAACAACGATAAAAGGCATTTAGTTGCCGTTTTTAAGGACTGTTTAACTGTCAAAGCAATACGAAAAATGAATTCGTGATTGAAAAGCCTTTTTAAGGGGCTTATTATAAATTCTGATACTCGGTAATGATCGCATCGCTCCATAGGTCTTCCAGCTCATAAAAAGCTCTGGATTCTGGATGAAAAACGTGTACGACAATGTTGAAGAAATCAAGTAAAACCCAAGTAGCATTTCGTTGACCTTCAAAATGTTCAGGTAATATCCCGTATTCATCTTTTAAGCGTTGATAAATATTATCAGCGATGGATTTTACTTGTGTCACAGAATCTCCTTCGCAGACAATAAAAAAGTCTGTTGGAGCTTCGTCTAAATGTCTAAGGTCAAGTTTAACAATATTTTTTCCTTTGATGTCCTGAATGCACTCAATTACAAAGTTGTTAAATGCTTCGGTTGATAATTCTGGACCCTGCTTTGCTTTATTTTGTATTCCCAAATTAAGATTTTATTATTTTTGCAGAAATGATGCTGTATGTAGATTTTATGCTAAACAATTTTGAACTCATAAAATTATTTTTAGTATAAAGTCTTTTGAATTATGTAATTTTTATATGTGTAAAAGTACTAAAACATATTATCTTGAACACTATCGCTAACACGCTTTTTATAGGAAAAGTTCTTTTACATTACCGTTCGTTGGAATCAACCAACCTAACCGCTATAGAGTATCTATCAAAAAATACTCCAAGCGATGGAACGACCATTTATACCTACCAACAAGACGGTGGGAGGGGACAAATTGGCAGTAAATGGGAAAGTGAGCCTGACAAAAACGTTTCGTTGAGTTCTATTCTCTTTCCCGACTTTCTACCCAGTCGTCGACAGTTTCTATTATCTCAAACGGTTTCGCTGGCGATTTATGATTTTTTGAGTACTTATATTACCAGCAATTTACGCATAAAATGGCCAAATGACCTCTATGTGGGTAATAAAAAGATTGCTGGAATTCTCATTCAAAATGTTTTATCTGGTGCTCAGATGCAATCTTCGGTGGTGGGTATTGGTATAAATATCAATCAAATTGTTTTTTTGAGTGATGCTCCCAATCCAATTTCGCTGAGTCAACTGACTGGAAAAACCTATCATTTGGATACGATGGTAGAAGAACTTTGTCGAGCATTTGATTTGCGTTATCGACAGTTGCGAGCGAAAAAATATGAAGAAATTGAACGAAGTTATCTCGAACGGTTATACCGCTATAGCGAACAAGCTATTTTTCAGCGTGAAAATTTAAGCATCTTTGCTGGGCAAATTACCGGAATAGCTCCTGATGGTAAACTCCAAATTATGACCCACAACGGCGTAGAAGCTTTTGCATTAAAGGAGGTAAGCTTTGTGTAGTAAAGTTTGTTGAGCTGTTTTCAACAATTCAACAATGAGTTTACTCTAATAAATCAGGAGGATAGGTTTTTTGAATCTTATTTAATAAAGTCTATTATTACATATTTGCTTTGCGATAAAAGATATAAACGCCTGCCTGCCGGACAAGTAGGTTAAAAAATCTTCCGAATCAAGTTCGGGACACGGTGCTGCAAGAAATACACTTTTTAGCGCAGGCTCAACAAATCAACGATTCAACAATTTTATGTCCCTATTAAAAAAATTGGCGGGTGATACGGCTATTTACGGTGTAAGTAGTATTCTGAGTCGTGTGCTCAATTTTTTGGTAATGACGTATTACCTAACGGGTGCTTTTCCACGGGAGGAGTACGGCGTCTACTCTGAGATGTACGCTTATGTTTCTATTCTAATTATATTTTTCACCTATCGAATGGAAACAGCTTTTTTTCGTTTTGGTAGTCGGGATGGTAATTTAGACCGAGCTTTTTCTACGGGCAGTATAGCCTTATTTATTACTACGATCATTTTGACGATTTTAATGGTATTGGCTGCTCCAGTTATTGGTCCGTGGTTAGATAGTAGTAATTACCAAAACTATCTTATTTGGTTTGCTTTTATTGTTGCCTTTGATGCGTTGGCGGCCCTTCCGTTTGCCCGACTTAGATTGACAGATCGTCCCGTCAAATTTGCCGTACTGAAAACCCTGAGTATCTTAGTTAACATCATTAGTCTTTTCTTTTTTTTAGAAGGATTACCTCGATTAATTGCTGGAGGATGGGATGGAGGAGCAGCGATCTATGATCCAAACGACCGAATTAAATATGTCTTCATTGCTAATTTTTTTGGTAGTGCAATTACCTTATTATTTTTATTGCCGGACTATTTTAAAATCAAGTTTGATTTTGATAAAGCATTGCTAAAGAAGATGTTGATTTATGCGGGTCCATTAATTGTGGTTAGTCTAGCCGCTGCGGTTAATCAACAACTTAATATTCCCTTAGTAAAATTTTTGGCGACCGATGACGAAGCATTGGCAAAAGTAATCGTGGGAGAATACAGTGCTTGTTTTAAAATTGCAATGCTTATGAGTTTGGCCATTCAGGCGTTTAACTATGCGGCAGAACCTTTCTTTTTTAATCAATCTGGACAAAAGAATTCTAAAAAAACCTATGCAGATGTAGGACAAGCATTTGCGCTGGCAGGGAGTTTTATTTTTCTAGGAATATTACTTTATCTAGATATTTTTAAGCACTTGATTCGTGATCCACAATACTGGGTAGCTTTACGAGTAGTTCCTATTTTACTATTGGCCAATTTCTTTTTAGGACTTTATTATAATTTTTCTATCTGGTATAAATTAAGAGACCGGACCATCATGGGGGCATACATTTCTGTTTCCGGATCGGTCATTACCCTAGTCTTAAATTTTTTACTGATTCCTAAACTAGGATATATGGGGGCCGCCTATACTGCTATGACTTGCTATGCGTTTATGGCTGCGGCTAGTTATCTGACGGGGCAGCGGTATTATCCTGTTCCTTATCCTATTCGGAAGATGCTGACTTATATGGTGCTGGCAGTTTTGATATATTTTATTAGCGAATTTTTTAAGCATAATTTTGAGTTATCCGTTCCTGTATTTTTATTGATCAATACGGGTTTATTATTGGCTTATACTTTGATGATCGCATTTATTGAGCGTGACTTAATTAAGCATATTAGGAATACTAAGTACACTGTGTAATAAATTCATTTAAATTTTAGAATGCTTCTTTATGGCGATTACTTCCTCTAAATTTCATCAAATAGCTACGGCTATTTTCAAAAATATTAGACTCGTACTCACCATAAATAACCTATTCAAAATCTAAAGCTACTTAATACACAGTGTACTTAATCTGATCTTAAAAGAAAATTCTTTCTAAAAAATAAGGTTACTCTTCAGATTTTGCTCATCAGATTTACTAACCCCACTTCAATTGGTGAGGAGGTTTAATAAATCAATGCACTATTCTAAAATTACAAAAAGCGTTTCCTCCCATGGAAGAAAACGCTTTTTATTCTTATTTTTAAATCGTCAAACTCATCATATAGACTAAACGATTCAACAACCTGACTGCCGTAGGCAGGTTCAACATCTACCTACGCCTCCAAAACCTTCTGTACCAAATCTGCTGCTTCTTGTAATAAGATCGCAGAGTGTACTTCTAATCCGGATTCGTCGATAATGGTCTTAGCAATATCAGCGTTTGTTCCTTGTAATCGCACGATAATTGGAACGGTGATGTTACCCATATTTTTATAAGCATCAACCACCCCTTGTGCTACTCGATCACAACGGACAATTCCACCAAAAATATTAATCAAAATCGCTTTTACTTTAGGATCACGTAAGATGATTCTAAACGCTTTTTCTACTCGATCCGCATCTGCCGTACCTCCAACGTCCAAGAAGTTCGCTGGCTCTCCGCCGGATAATTTGATAATATCCATGGTTGCCATCGCTAGTCCTGCTCCGTTTACCATACAACCTACGTTTCCGTCTAGGTTGACATAGTTCAAACCAAAACTCTTCGCTTCGACTTCTACAGGATCCTCTTCATCTGTATCTCGCAATGCCGCCAATTCAGGATGTCTGAATAAAGCATTTTCATCCAAAGATACTTTACTATCTACGGCAATTACTTTATCTGTACCGGTAACAATCACTGGGTTGATTTCAAATAAACTAGAATCACTACCCACGAATGCTTGATAAAGATTGTAAATAAATTTACGCATCTCTTTTAGGGCAGCACCCGATAAGCCTAGATTAAAGGCAATCTTGTTCAGCTGGAAAGTTTGTAATCCCAAAGTAGGATCAATATATTCTTTATGCAATAAATGAGGTGTTTCTTCCGCCACTTTTTCAATATCCATTCCACCCTCGGTAGAGTAAATGATCACATTACATTTTCTCTCACGATCCATTAAAATAGAAACGTACATCTCGCTACACGCGTCGAAGCTAGGTACATAACTATCTTCGGTGATGAGTACTTTACGGACCAATTTACCTTCTCCTTCCAGTCCACCCGGCGTCTGAGGTGTTTTCAACATCATGCCGATGATATCATCCGCAAATTTGCGTACCTCGTCTACATTCTTAGCTACTTTTACTCCACCACCCTTACCACGTCCACCGGCGTGAATCTGCGCTTTTACCACCGCGTATTCTGTTCCTGTTTCTTTATGAAGGGTGTGATAAGCAGCTACTGCTTCGTCCACATTCGTGGCAACAATCCCCGCTGGAATGACAACTCCGTACTTTTTTAGCAATTCTTTTGCCTGATATTCGTGTAAGTTCATATTAAATTAGGTGTTAATACAAGTTATTTTTTAGTCGAGATATACTTCTCGGCCACAAATGTAAGAGAATCCCGCATAAGTACCAAGATAGGTTGGGACATAATCCAAAAAATCCCTATTTTCGGCCCTTAATTGAGCGTTATTAGCGGAAGGTCAACAGAGGCCTCCCCTTGAATAAGCATTTTTAGCTGCCAACGCCTGTTTTCATTCTAAATTTAACACAATTTCAAGCCTATGGGACCTGAATTAATTGGAAATCTATTTACACTGATGATGCTTATTTTGCTGCAATTAGTGCTCGGTTTTGATAATCTACTCTACATCTCCCTAGAATCTAAAAATGCCCCTCCTGACAAGCAAGCTTATGCTCGGAAAGTAGGGATCGCCCTAGCGGTTATTCTACGGATTGTTCTATTATTTGTTTTGATCAGCCTAATAGAAGCGGTCCAAGACTCGGTATTTAAACTAGATATTGGCAATTATGTCTACGGTGATTTTAATCTGCATAGTATCATTGTCCTCCTAGGAGGAATTTTTATCATCTATACCGCAATCAAAGAGATTTGGCATATGATGGCCTTGGAAGAATCTCACGAAAATGAGAAAAATACCAAGCAAAAATCGCTCGCTTCGGTCATCACGATGATCATTATTATGAACCTAGTCTTTTCTTTCGATTCCATTCTAAGTGCGATGGCCTTAACGGACGTATTTTGGGTAATGGCAACGGCCATCGTCATTGGTGGACTGGTGATGATCTGGTTGGCGGATCGGGTCTCTGACTTCCTCGCCAAAAACCGAATGTACGAAGTACTTGGACTCTTTATCCTCTTTTTGGTCGGCATCATGCTCGTATCCGAAGGTGGACACTTAGCGCATTTGAGCTTCTTTGGATATCCAATTGAGCCAATGAGTAAAGCAACTTTCTACTTTGTGATTGCGATTCTGGTGATTACGGATGTAGTCCAAGGACGCTACCAGAAAAACCTTTTGGCCATCAAGAAAAATACGACGACGATTCCTGTGGAGGATGGGAAGAAGAGTTCCTAGATAAGGTTTCCTACATCTCCTCACCATTAGAAGTGGATTTAGTAAATCTTATCGAGTGGCTGACCGATATTTTTAAGGCTTACGCAAAAAGGCATTTATCCAAGTTGGGTAGATGCCTTTTTAGTGACTAATTCATCACCAAAATTATCTATTGAGAATACCTAGGATATTTCATTTAGCAACATTAACTCTTGGCAATCCATCCATATGACTGCTCTATTTTGATATTTTCCGATGCTTTTCATCTTAAATCATTCGGATCAATACTTGTTCCTATGGAGTCGCATTGACTTTTCAATTCTTCGTTGGTTAACAGTCCTATTCTGTAACAGCGCGTAAGAAAATAATAGGCAGAATTGACTAATTCTTTCCTTGTATCCACCTTTTCTTTTTTAAATTTTAATTTAGGTAAGGTTGGCTTTCCATCACCAAATTCACATCTTCCCTGGCAGATTCGGCAGTAATCGTACACGACCGTTCCATGTTCTTCGGTCCACTTTTTTTGAGCATCGTAAATATTGCCAAATCGATTTCTGTGTTCGTCTATCGCTTTTAGCGCTACGATCACTTCGTTCATCCAAAATTCAATATTGGAAAAATGCCCCACTACATGATGGGTGTATCCAGTTGTAAATTTCCTTAATTGTTCGGAAATTAAATTTGCCTTTTCAATGGTATAGATCATTTATTAATTTGATTTTTTTATTAACCAAAACAAGTCTAAATCCGCACCTCCACTAATCCAACAATCCTCCAATCCGCACATCCTTCCCGCCATAACTTACCATCCGCACATCCAACGCCACGTCACTAAACTGCTCCATTACTTTTTCTATAGATTCTAAGATCCAGTGAAACTCATTCCCAAAAGCACCACCACCTACGAGGGTTAAATACACTTTATTTGATCCTGTTTTTTCCAAATTAATGAGTGCAGCATAAAAAGTCGCCTCATACAACCCTTCCAGAATCAGCCGTGCAAAAGGTTCCCAGTAGTGTGCTTCAAGTTGCGAATAGCGTACAGGCAAGGCAGAGCAGTAAGCTTGTGAAACCAGTTGTCCATCACCAGCAATGGTTACTTCAGTACTCCATTGGAGGCCGATTTTAAGTTTGGATTTTAAGTCATCGCGTTCGGTTGGAGTAAGTCGGCCAAGTTCTTTATTTATTTTTAGGAGTCCTTCGATATCGGGTAAGGCGTAGCCGTTGCGCATTTTCCAGAGCGCTTCGTTTTTGTTACCGAGCGCTTCCCCAATCAGCTCTAAACAATCGATTTGGTTGTGGGCGGATTGTCCAGTTTTACCATTTACCTCTGCTAAATAATTTCGATAGATCGTTCCTGCACCACAGGCAATTGCACAGGCGGGGCCTTGCGTAGGATCGTCCTCGTAGATTCCAATTCCTTCTTCCGGCGTCACCTCCGGCCCAACCATTTCCAATAAATTAAATTGAGAAGCTGCTTGAAATAGCGCATTTTTATTTTTAGGATCAACGTGCATTTGTTGTACATCACCCACTACTTCACTGATTTTTATTTTACCTTGATATTTTTCAACGGCTGGTGCTTGTTCTCGCAAGGTTGCCAGAGGCGGTGTTTCTAAGAAGCCGAATTGGTAAGATTTTCCGTTTACTTTAGATTTTAGTTGATTGCCGTTTACTTCTAAATTTCGTCGTACATAATCTGGGGATCGTTCTTTGAATCCGGTTATTTTTTTGAACCACATATTTTTTTAATTGTGTTCTCAATAATAGTATAGATGAATTATTTTGGAGAATCAAAATAGTATTATTTTTTCTCCAAAACCTTCTTTTTATTTTTCAACTATTTGTCCCCTAGAGCTAATACAAATCATCTCAGGACTTAATCCATCTTCATCTCGTTTGCTTCTGCCCAAAAGACCAATTTCGTAATCTTCTGGTACCTTTTTATCTAATTCAATCGGATGAACATAAGTATACATTCCATACCCGTGACCAGATACAACCCACCCTTCTGTTTTATCAAGAGTTATTGTTCCAAAATCTCCCGCTGGACATCCTGCGTGAACTGGTCCAAATTCCTTCATCATTTTTAAACCTTGTTCTTCAATTATTTTTTCATTAGAGGTTCCTTCAATTATTATATAAGTTCCATTCTTGAACAAAATCCAATTTTCAAATTTTGGGTTAATTGCTAATTTCACATGTTTTATTAACTCCTCTTTATTCAATTCATAATCATCCATATTAATTTGGTTTTGATTTCAAATTTTAACCAATAAAAAAATCATAAAATTAAACCTCTGGAAGAAGTTAAAATTATGACTAATAGTTTTTTTAAAACCTGATTATTTTTTATTTCTACTTGTAACGAAATTACCAACTTCAGAAAATCCTGTCTCACAACAACTAGTAATCCGCACATCCAAAAATCCCCTAATCCTCCAATCCCCCCATCCCCAACAAATTCCCCAATCGATACAAAACCCTTGCGCCCACATTCCCATCCCATGCTTGACCACGACCACCCACTTCACAAAGATCAAAACCAATAATCTGACGACCGCTCTCCACTACCCTTTTCAACAAATAAAAAGCCTCTGAAAGTTCTAAGCCACCAGGCACAGGTGTTCCGGCATTGGGGCATAATTTTGGATCCAATCCATCAATATCAAAACTGATATAAACCAGCGGTGGCAACGTGGCAATAATCTCCTCTACCTGCTCCGCCCAGCTTCTACCTGCAAACTGTTCTTGGCGTAATTGTTCTTCATAAAAAATCTGAATCCGACCATCAGCATCAGCAGCCAGCTGTACTTCCTGCTCACAACAATCACGAATACCGACTTGCACCAATTTGGTCATTTGCGGAATCGCGAGCGCATTATAAAAAATGCTAGCATGAGAATACACAAAGCCTTCATAGGCAGGACGTAGATCGCAGTGTGCATCAATCTGTAATACGCCAAACGCTTTGTGGCGTTCACCCAGTGCTTGCAGATATCCGAGCGGAACACTATGTTCTCCACCCAAAATACCGACTAGTTTTCCGGCGTCCAATAGCTCACAGGATGCTCGATAAACCCAGTTCCGTAAATATTCACAAGCTCGATTTATTTCTTTTTGGAGATCATCTAAATGAGGAGAATCTTCTACGGTATCTCCGAATTCTAGCTCTTCGATGAGCAGCTCGGCTTTACCTCGTAAGCTATGATTAAGTTTTAAAATTTCAGGATCGGAAGGTTTTAGATAAAGACCTATTTTCCAAGCATCGGGAATGGCTGGGTCGAATAAATCTAATTGCGTGGAACATTCTAAAATATTGGCTGGAGCTCCAGCAGTCCCGTGTCCATAGCTAACGGTCAAATCCCAAGGAACGGATAAAAAGACCACGGAGGCTGTCTCTTCGGTAAAAGGTAATCCGATAAAATGGCCATTGCGTAGCCCTACTCCATTTGGATCAAAATTGGCAATTTGTTCTTCTTTGGTCATATGTAAAGGTAATCAGGAAAATTATAATTCACTAAATTTTTTATGAAGCTGTTTAAAGAAGTGGATTGAGAATACACTTTTTTATTGGTTACGGCTTGTTTTTACTCGTCCTTAAGGAGGTTAATATTTTCAGATCACCGAAAGAAATAAATTAAAAACATTTTGTTTTACTAAAGAATTATGTTAACTTTGCTATGTCGCATAAGGTATCTCTGGTGGGAGAAAACCCTGCGATGATAGGAAACAAGTTCTTCCCTTTCGAAACCAGGCAGGTCTCTGGATAAGATTTGTAGAAAAATCCTTTGCAAATCTATTTTAATTAAATTTTGTACTGATCAGTAAAATGTTTTGCTGCCTAAATAGGTAGCTATTAGTGATTGGATGATTGAAAAATCGTCTCAATTTTGTCAGGGTAACAACCAAGGCTGGACATGGCGGAGCTATATTCGGAATAGTTCTAAAATGGGGGGAAGTATTCGGTACTTCGCGGAGGGTGGGAAAGCCCGCCCTGCGGGCTTTTTATGTAATCATACTGTTATTAAAAGTGTGCTATGACATTCTGAAAAATGATAATTACATTTCGGTGATGATAATTCCGAAAAGTTTGAACTTCAAAGTAGATATATTATCCTAGTCCTTCACTTATTCTGAACTAGTAAGATAGGCTCAAGATTCCAGAAGAAGACTGAATACTAGTTAACGAAGTCAAAAGAAGGAGGTGGAGCACTTATCTCTTTAGCAAAACTGTTCAAAAAAACAATCCTATCCTCATTCCACTATCCCATCCAACTCTGCCTGAATTTCCACATCTTCTTCTTTTTTACGATTGCGATACCACCAAAATCCAAGACCTGCTACCATAACATAAGGAAGTGAAAGCATATAGAGAATTCCTGCGTTTAGGCCTTTTCCGGCCGTTCCGCCATTTTCTAAATTACTATCTGCTGCCATTCGACACATCGGGCACTGCGCCGGACTTTCTACGGGCATTCCCAACATAAAGAATAGACTAAAAACAGTAATGATTCGGATGATATATTTTTTCATAATTTTATTTTTTTCTAGTTGGCTGGTTGGCTATTAGCTTCTTGGCTTCCCCCTCTAACATGATTTCAAGATGGAGAGAAGCCAACAAGCCAGCTGGCTAATCAGCGAACAGGCCAGAACAAAAAATCAATTCAACAAATAACAAGGACGAAGCATAATATAAATTATCGGCCCCGTGACGGCTACATATAACCATAACGGAAAAACCCACTTCGCCATTTTACGATGCAACATAATTTGGCCTGTATAAGCCCGAATATAGGTAAACAAAATAAATGGCAACAACAGCGCAGCCAAGATAATGTGTGTAATTAATAGAAAAAAGTAAAGATAACGGATATTTCCTTCCTGACAATATTTCGTCTCTGGTGTTGTAATATGATATACCACGTAACATAACAAGAATAAAAAAGATAATCCCAATGCGGCCGTCATATATCGCCGATGAGCGGCCACGTTTTTTTTCTTAATGGCACTTAATGCTAAAATTAGTACAAAAGCGACTAGTGCATTTAATGCCGAATAAAAAGGCGGTAGAAAACTAAAGTCTATTCCTGCATCTATTTTTATTTTCCGCATCATCACAACTAGCAGGACGACAACGATAGATACGATCGTCGCTCCGGTATTTAGTTTTTTGGCGAGCGGTAAATTTTGTGGAATATCGTGCATGTTTTAAAATTGTTGATTTGTTGATTTGTTGATTAAAAATTACTTTCTTTTTTTTAGAACAGACATGTTATTTTACATTGATTTGAAATTGAAGATACTGTTTTGAAATTTCAACCATTCAACCATTCAACGAAATTTATAATTCCCTATCCCGTCGGAGTCTCGGATCGCCTTCAATATCTCTCGGCAAAATCAACGCAATATGTTCTACCATCCGCTCAATATCAGCAGTGCGATCGGCATGATAATAATTTCTGATGGTTCCTTTTTCGTCAATTAAAATATAAAAAGGATAATTGTTTGGATCTGCCGTAGTATTGGTTTGGAAATCAACGCTGCTTCCTGGTTCTCTCGCTGTAGCTAAATTCGGAATGCGGTAATTGTTTTTTATCAAACTACTTAGCGTTTGCTTATTTCCTTTTACCGCATAGATTTGGCGATCGTCTTCCAATTTATATGTTTTTTGAAAATCAGCCAAATTGGTCGCCTCGGGTAAATGGATTAATAACTTAAAATCATTGCGCTCATCAAATTGTCGGTGAAGGGTTTCAAGCACTTCCATGCGAGTTGCTGTCTTTGCTTGATTAGGATCGACAAAAGCAATCAAGGTCATTTGTCCATTCACCAAACTAGAGTCGACGTCGCCTTTAATCCCCGTTAGTTGAAAAGCCGGTAAGTGGCCATAATCCTGTAATTCTGCCAAGGCCGTTTTGGAACGATTATATCCCATATTCATATAAATCCAAGAACCACCAGGGAAAACGATAATCATTAAAAACAACATCGCAGCCTGTAAGTAATTCTTATTTTTTTTCTGTTCTTTTTCCATGATATTAAAACAATTAGCGTAGCACTTAGTTTAGTATTCTTTGATGGATTTACCTATTTTCGACAATTGACTAAAATGATATTTTGACATAAAAAAAGCGGAACTAAATAGTTCCGCTTTTTCTATTATCTTCAATTTATTACATCTGATAAGTTTCTTCTTTTTCTAATAAGCTTCCCTGCACATCTACTTTCTTATCCTTGATGCTTCGTTCGTTCTTTTGTTTAATCAAATCTCGTCGCTCGAACCAAGAGTTCCCTTCCTGGAAAAAGGCAATGATCGCCCAAACAAGGAGTAGGCAGGGCATCAATACGGTTAGCCTCAGCCCGCGTACTTCCGACCCCATGTGCATGAATTCGTAAATAATAAAGTATGCCTTGTAAAGAGACAATACAATTAATCCGATAGCAACCAATGCTAATAACCACCCCATCTCAGGACTTGGCTTATAGCCTAAGTGGCCTTTTCCAAAAAGAGAAATACCTACTTCTATCAGCGTTACTACAGCTAATAATACTAGTCCTTTGTATACATCTTTAATAGATTCTTCGTATGATTTATGACCCATTTTATTTTTATTTCAATATTTTAATAATAGCCTTTTGTCTAAAGGTTAGATTACAGTAGATAGAATACGAGGAATACAAATACCCATACTAAATCTACAAAGTGCCAATACAATCCAACCTTCTCTACCATTTCGTAGCCGTTCTGTCGTTTAACATAAATGCCACTTGCCGCATTAATCATAATAATAATCAAGAACACCACACCCGAGAGTACGTGAAATCCGTGAAATCCGGTAATAAAAAAGAATAAAGCACCGAAAGCCTTTGGACCAAACTCCTGCTGCTTTTCAAGTCCTTCGTCTGTTTTGTATTTTAGAGGATGGAACTCTCCACCGTGTTTGTGAATCAAATAAGAATCACCTGCTTTGAAAGCATCTCCTGCTTTGATATCATGACCGTCACCTTCCAGATAGGTGCCAGATTCTATGTGCGTACCAAAAGGATTAACCGTCACCGTCATATGCTCCTTGTTAATCAAATTGTTCCACTCCCAAGCCTGACAGCTCAAAAATCCAATTCCTCCTATGATGGTCAAAAACATCCAAAAGACAACACCACGTTTGTTTTCTCGGTGCCCTTCTTGTACCCCTCGCACCATAGTTACAGAACTAATGATTAAAAGGAAAGACATCACCGTAACGAAAATCAGCGGTGCATGGTGGATACCAAAAGGTGCCGTTGAGAATACAAAATCAGGAACTGGCCAGGTAGCACTACTAAATCGCAAAGTACCGTAAGCAATCAGGAATCCCGCAAAAGTAAAGGCATCCGATAATAGGAAATACCACATCATTAATTTACCATAACTAACACCAAAAGGTGTTTTCCCACCATCCCAGGCTCCTTTTTCATTCGTATCGTGGTGATCGTGTTCTTTCACAACAGTTTCTGTCGCCATGTCAAAAATTTAATATTGGTTTTAAGTAACCGTTTTATAAAAAATTTATTCTAAAGTTATACTTCAAAATAAGATTTGTATTGATTTTAATTTTTTGTTGAATCCTTGAGTTATTGAATCGTTAATTATCAATTGGGTATTTCAACTATTCAACATTTCAACAACTCAACAAATTTAGGTTTGTTGTAAAATAAAAAAGAACAACAAATATACCCATAGAATATCAACAAAATGCCAGTAAATAATCGTTTGTTGAAAACGTAATTTACGTGCTGGGGTCGGCTTAAATGGCAGTAAAAATGCATGCATCATGGCCACCGTTAATACCGCAATTCCGGCTAGTACGTGCGCTGCGTGTACTGCTGCAATCACGTAAACAAAAGAGCCAGAAGGATTTCCCGTTAATTCAATACCCATTGCTTCCATTTCGTAGAATCCCAGTACCTGACAAATCACAAAACCTATTCCTAACAAAGCACTCATCACCATCAGCCCTTTATACATTGCTTCCTTCCCATTTTTAAACGAGGTATAGGAGCCGTGTAAAAAAACACTGCTTAAAATGATGATTCCAGTACTTATATAAAAATAAGTAGGTAATGGAAATTCCAACCAGTTTCCTGCGGCTTGACGTACCACATAGGCACTCGTAAAAGCTGCAAACAACATCGTCATACTCACACAAGCCGTTACCAGTGCAAATACTTTTGGATGGATTTTATTATTTCTTAAAGTTTCTAAAGCCACACTCATTGTTTAAAATATTTTATCAGCGTATAATGCAAATAGTACTAATGGCAAATAAAAGAATGAACTAAACATTAATTGTAAAGCAGCTTTTCGATTGTTTTTTTTGTATAAATTCCATGCAAATCCTGCGTAAATGATGGCTGCAATGGTGAGTAAAATTGCCGAAACAATTCCACTTACCTCCAATAGGTAAGGCATCCAGGAAATGGGTATTAAAAGTAAAGCATAAATAAATGATTGCTTGCCCAGTTGCTCATCCTGTGCTTCCAAAAATTTAAACCCTGCTTGGTCATAATCCTTAAAAGCCAGCCAGCCAATCGCCCAAAAATGAGGCAGTTGCCATATAAACTGTAAACTGAACAATGCTACAGACAATCCGGTAATCGTTCCTTCCGCTGCCACACACCCAATCATCATTGGTAAGGCACCAGGCACGGCTCCAATAAAAACAGCCGCCGGAGAAACCCGTTTCATCGGGGTATAAATAAACGCATAGCTAATCAAGGCTATGGTTCCTAGCAACGCAGTCCATGGATTGATCGTTGCTAATAATCCAATACCGACCACACTCATGAAACCCGCTGCCATCACTCCTTCAGAAGTCGTCATCCGGTTCGCCGCCATAGGACGGTTTTCCGTTCGCTTCATGTCGCGATCATATTCTTTTTCTAGCACCTGATTCAAAGCATTGGAAGCTCCGGTTACCAAAAAACCGCCTATTGATAAAACTAACAACAGCGTAAAGTTGACCGTACCTCCACAAGCGATTAGATAAGCCATAACTGAAGAGAAAACCACTGTAAGGTTAAGCCGTAGCTTAACCAGTTGGGAGTAGTCCGAAAACTTCTGCCCTACTAGTGAAAATCCCGTATTGTTATCAGTTTTTATCTGACTCATAATTTTTTGTTTGAATGTTGATTTGTTGAAATGTTGAGAAAAAATTCTTTTCAACGACCTGCCTACCGGCAGGTTCAATAAATCAACGATTCAACATTTTAATGCTCTTCGCTTTCGTTTTCGTTAATTGGTACATATTGTGGAATAAACTCAATTCCATCCTTACCATAATCATATGCCCAACGGTGAACTGATGGTAATTTACCCGGCCAGTTTCCGTGAATTCCTTCGATAGGTGTTGTCCATTCTAAGGTAGTCGCTCCCCAAGGATTCTTGGTCTTCATCTTCTTACCATTCCAAATGCTATAAAAGAAATTAATCACAAACAGAATCTGTAAAAAGAATACGATGATCGCTGCCACAGTGATGAATTTATTCATTTCTCCAAAGTGAGCAAACGCTTCGAAAGTATCAAATTTATAGTAACGTCTTGGTACACCTGCTAGTCCTAAATAGTGCATAGGCCAGAAAATCGCGTAAGCACCAATCATGGTTCCCCAAAAGTGGATCTTACCCAAAGTCTCATTCATAAAACGACTAAACATTTTAGGATACCAATGATAGATCCCTGCGAACATTCCGAAGAAGGCTGCAATACCCATCACAATGTGGAAGTGAGCAACGACAAAGTACGTATCGTGCATCTGGATATCAATCGTAGAGTTTCCTAAGAAAATACCCGTCAATCCACCAGAGATAAACATAGATACGAATCCTATTGAAAATAACATGGCCGAAGTAAATCGGATATTACCTCCATATAAAGTAGCAATCCAGTTGAATACTTTTACCGCCGAAGGTACCGCAATAATCAGTGTAAAGATTACAAAGAAATTAGCAATGAATGGATTTACACCTGACATAAACATGTGATGCGCCCATACGATAAAGCTTAAAAATCCAATTGCTAAAATGGAAAATACCATCGCTTTGTATCCAAAGATCGGCTTACGTGCGTGTACACTCATAACTTCAGATACGAGTCCCATCGCAGGTAGAATAATAATATATACTTCAGGGTGACCTAAAAACCAGAATAAATGCTGATAAAGAATCGGCGATCCTCCAACATTGTCTAGTGGTGCACCACCAATAAAGATTTCACTTAGATAAAAACTCGTTCCCAATCCACGATCACACATCATTAGGAAGAAAGCAGAAGCCAGTACTGGGAAAGATAATAATCCTAAAATAGCCGTTACAAAAAATGCCCAGATAGTCAATGGCATTCTCCACATGGTCATTCCTTTGGTACGTAGATTTAAAACGGTAGTAATATAGTTAATACCACCTAACAGCACAGATACTACAAAGAGTACTAAAGATACAATCCACATCGTCATACCCGCAGCAGAACCAGAAGAGGCCTGCGGCAACGCACTCAATGGCGGGTACCCTGTCCAACCACCAGAGAATGGTCCAGTGCTTAAAAACAATGATAAAAACATAACCAAACCAGCCATAAAGAAGAACCAGTAGGAAAGCATATTCAACATTGGAGAGGCCATATCACGCGCACCCAACTGTAGGGGAATTAATAGATTACTAAACGTTCCACTCAAACCGGCCGTCAATACAAAGAATACCAGGATAGTTCCGTGCATGGTAACCAGTGCGTAATAGAATTGTGGGTCCAAGGTACCAATCCCTGCTTCACTCACCGTAATCCATTTACCGAGCAACGGTTGTAACCATGCTAGATTTTCTTCTGGAAAACCTAGTTGTAAACGGAAAATAATCGACATCGCCGCACCAATAATCGCCCAAAAGATCCCTGTAATCAGGAATTGCTTGGCAATCATCTTATGGTCCATCGAGAAGATATAAGTGTTGATAAAACTTGATTGATACTTATCACCATGATGATGCTCATGGAAATGATCTTCAAATCCTTGCTCTTTGATCAATAGATCTTCGTCGTACTCTAAAACGTAAGCCATAATTATAATTTATTAAATTTCTAATTTTTAAAAATTGGTAGCCTATTTAAAAATTGAAATACTTTATTTTTACTGTGTCAAAATTCTTAACTCTGTTCTGCGATTCTTCGCCATATTTTCTGGAGAATCATTCGGAACTTCTGGTTTTGTTTCCCCAAATCCGACGGCCACCATTCGGTTTTCGTCCACACCTTTAGAAGTTAACCATTTAAACACTTCTTGTGCTCTTTTGTTGGATAACGCCATATTACTTTCGTCGTCCCCCGCACTATCTGTATGACCTCCTAACTCGATGGTTAGATTTGGATTTTCATTCATTACTTCCATGACGTTGGTCAACTCGTATTTTGATAAGGGAGTTAATACAGCTGATCCAGTGTTAAAAGTAATATTGTCCAATCTGATAATTTTATCCATTGGTTCGATCGTTTCTAATGCTTTGGTATAAGCATCCCGAAAGACCTGCTTTCTTTCTCTAATTTCCGCATCAAATAATTGATTGCCATAAGGATCTTCGTCTGTTCCACGTACACTTGAAAAGAAGAAAGATTTTTGTGTAGCTAACCAATTCTCGTATTCTTCTTCGGTTACGATTTCAAAGATACGACGCATGGAGTAATGTCCTTTTCCGCAAAGTTCGGCGCAAGCCAACTCAAAATTAAAATTCTCTCCACGATTTCCTAATTCAGGACTAGACTCATCATAAACATCATACCATTCGGGATATAATGGATCCCCATTACGATCGGTCGCTAATAGGTTTTCTCGATATTCTTCGGTAGTAATTTTTGGTGTAAAAACGAAATAAGTTGGCAGGCCAGGAATCGCATCCATCTTTACACGGAAATGTGGTAAATCAAAATTGTGCAATACATCTTTGGCCGTAATACGTACGCGTACTTTTTTACCAACTGGCAATTTGATTATCTCACCTGGACTGGTAGAAACAATATCATCTAAGTTTTTTTCATCTGTCCATACTTGACCTAAAGGATTAGAAGAAGATATATCTCGATAATATCTTTCTCCTAGTAGACCATCTTCTCCAGGCATTCGAATCGTCCAGAAAAACTGCTGTCCAGTCGCTTCAATTTCAATATGTTCTTCATTTGGTCCAACATCCGCCATAATCTTATTCCAGGCAACGAGTCCTTGAACTACCAAGAAGCACATCACTACCGCTGGAATCGTTGTCCAAATAACTTCAAGCTTGTTATCATGCGCAATAAATAATGCCTTACGTCCTTTCACCGCTTTATATTTCCAAGCAAAATAAAATAAAGCGATATGGGTCAAAACAAATACAATCCCTGTAAAAAACAGGGTAAGATTCCAAATAGAATCCATCTCAACACCATGTTCTGAAGCTGATTGATGGGGACCATAACCTAACAAAGAATTCTTGTAATAGATAGCAGAAACAACGCAGAAGATCAAGAATCCTACAAGGAATACAATCATCATATTCGCGTTGAAATTATTACTACTAGCTTCTGCGTCTTCCTGACCACGGATACGCGCGGAAAGTTCGGTCATTTTACCGATTTGTACGAAAACCGTAGCAATCAGAATAACGCAAACGAGGATCAATAATGTTGTCATTTTTATCTAAATTAAAGTACTGAAATTTGTAAAAAAGTTTATTCAGCCTGTGTTCTTAATGTAACAATTTTTTATACGTGATGGTGTAAACTTTCTGCCAGATAAGGGTCATTTTTTGGCATCAATGGCGCTTTTTCTAGTCGACTAAAAACGAAATAAAGGAAAAAAGCCAAAAAGCCTAAGAATGTACCTATTTCTAAGAAACCAGGAATCGTGAAACCCATCGCAAATTCTGCACCATGCTCGGCAGCATGACCTGCTGCGTGCGCTAAATCTGCACCATGCTCAGCAGCGTGACCTGCTGCACCATGTGCCGCATCTGCTGCTCCGTGTGCTGCATCCGCACCGTGGTCACCGTGACCACCTCCATGATGAGCATGCTCCGCATTGATTCTTGCACCTGGCTTGATCATGTTGAAATAATCCCACCAATGACCGAAGAAAACGATGACTGCGGTGAATCCGAGGGTACCATACTTTCGCTTAGTATCATTACGCATTAAGATCAAGAACGGTAGAACAAAGTTTAATACTAGGTTACCAAAATACAGAATCGTATATTCATGGCGACGCGTATTAAAGTAAACCGTTTCTTCACCGTTGTTTCCATACCAAATTAACATAAACTGTGAAAACCACAGATAAGTCCAGAAAACAGAAAATGCAAACATATATTTTCCTAAATCGTGGAGATGCTCTGCGGTTACCGCTTTATAGTATCCTTTAGATTTAAGATAGATTAAAATTAAAATGGTTAAAGCCAGCATAGCTACAAACCAACTCGCCGTTGCGTACCACGCAAATAAGGTACTATACCAGTGTCCGTCAATACTCATCACCCACTGCCAAACTAAAGCAGCACTTGTAAAGGCACCAATTGGTAAGAAGATAGCCGCTACTTTTTTCATTTGCTGGTGAATCGTATAATCTGTGGTTCCTTCTGCATCTTCCTTTAAAGAAAGTGATCGTAAACGATAAGCAAAAAATGACCAAGTACCAACAATAATGAGGGTACCGAAGGTGTACCAGTATTTGTTGAGGAACCCAGCTTTTCCAGCTAGAATTCTATCATAGTTAGGAGAATTCGGATCTGCAATTCCATCCATTGACCAATGATATAAATGATGTCCGTGCATCCACAATCCTGCAATTACCACTAGCATCATAATTAGGCCAACGGGCAGAAATAAAGTAAACGCTTCCCAAACTCGCTTCATGACAACGTGCCAGCCAGCATAAGCCAGCATAAAAGCGGATAGTACAAATGTTGCGACGAACGACATTCCTAAAAAGAAAACCGCATTCTGCAAATAGTTGGTCCAAAATCTTGTTTCATCGATCATAAAGGTAGCCCCCAAACAAAGGATTCCTAAGACGATAAAGGCAAGCAGTGTCGTTTTTTGTTTTCCTTCAAAAACAAATTGCTGCTTAATTTCTTTATCATAATCAATTTCAACAGTAGCGTGATCTGTATTCATTATACTTAATATTCAAATTTATTTAAAGTTCAATCCAACGATTACTCGTTAGCTTGCTTTTCTTTTATTATTTATGGTCTCCGTTTCCAGAATCTCCTCCCTCGTGAGAGTGGTCATCATGGTCATGAGAATGGTCTCCATCATGCGAGTGATCGCCTTCGTGGTGTTCCGTTCCGTGATGTTCTCCATCATGATTTTCGTCGTGTCCATGAGCATCCATGTCATGATTCATTTTAGAAGCAATTGGAGGAAGCGTTTCACCTGGAATTTCGATATTATTTAAGGTATTTACTTTCGCAGTATATTTTGTCTTTGTAGCAGCAGCTTGTAAAGAACGAATATGGTGAATAACATTCCAACGTTCTTCGTAAGAAAGCTTGTCGGCATAACCACCCATTACGTTTTTACCATGCATAATAGCGAAGTAATAACGACCATTAGAAGCCGTTAATAAGTCTCCTTGAATAAGATTGGCAGGTTGTGCAGGATATTTCGCATTTGGATTATCATCCGAGACTAGGTAGCCTACCCCATCACCTTTTGATCCATGACAAATTCCACAAAAAATATTGTATAACTGCTTTCCTTCAACCAACCCTTGTGTAGTGATTGGAAATGGATTCTCGATCATTTCAGCAGTTGCTCGCAATCGTTCATCCTCGGTATTCGCATAATAAAAAGGAACACTTCCATTGACAGGAACAGCGATAGCGGAGGTAGAAGATGCACCGCTTAACACTTCCATCACATCCTGCTTGGCTTGGCCTGTTTTACTCATCGCTACTCCAGCATATCCACGAGGAATGGTACCAGAAACTGGCTGACCAGGAATAGAAAGTGATTTTAAATCTTTGACACTTTGTGCATCCCAAGTATTATTATAGTAGTAGTTGTAAATATTTGCCTCGTAGGCAATCGAGTGCGCCATATCGGGCATATATTCTGAACCGGGATCGTTCTTACCAGGTTTTCCACAACTACTGAAAATCAGAATTGCAAAAAAGACGACGAACAAATTTAATTTAATGCTATGTTTCATTGAACAATTAGTTTTTATCTTCTCGAATATTTTTGGAATAGTTTTAACTAATTCCTTAGATGACTTTTGTGCTGACTTCCTCTGCGCCAGTCGAACTAAAAAATGATTTTAAATTATCGATCTGCTCGCTAGTGTATCCGTTGGTTTGGAAAGCGATACAAAATTTATCATCCGTGATTCGGTCATCCAAAACTTCGTTGGTTACTCCGGGTCCAAGACCGCAGATCACGTAGAAGGTAACCACCATTCCGATAGCGGCAAATAGTACTGTTAACTCGAAAGTAATCGGAATAAAAGCGGGCACGGACCAATATGGTTTACCACCAAAAATGATGGGCCAATCTCTCGTAAATACCCAAGTCATAAATAAAAAGGCAGTACAAGTACCTGTCGCACCATAAACGAATCCAGCCTGGTGAAGCCGTGATTCGGCTAATCCCAAAATCGGATCTAACCCGTGAATTGGGAAAGGCGTAAGCACATCCATGATATCTAGATGGTCTTTTTTAGCTTGACGAACTGCGTCGAGTAAAATCTCCTCGTCGTTGTACAATCCGTATAAAACTTCCGTGTGACCTTTTTGCATAATTATTATTTTAGAATAAGGTTTTCGCTATTATAATATAAACTGTTCACCTCTTTTCAACGCTGACAGTTAATAGGGTATAATCTTTATTTAAATTTTTGTTTCTGGATTCTCATCAATATCAACCGTTGTACCTGCACCATGTTTGTTGGCATCATGTGATACATGTTTGTGTGCATTGGGACCAACATACTGATCTCCAGAACTTTTCAAAATACTCTTTACTTCCGCTACGGCTACTACCGGTGCTACTCTTGTAAAACCAAGGTAAAGGGTAAAGAATAAACCAATGGTTCCTAAATAGATACCGATTTCTACCCAAGTAGGCGTATAGTAAGACCAACTTGATGGCAAGTAATCACGAGCCAACGTCGTTGCGATAATTACAAATCGTTCGAACCACATTCCAATATTTACTACGATAGATAAAAAGAACGTCCATGTTAAGCTACGACGGATTTTCTTAGACCAGAAGAACTGTGGCGATAATACGTTACAGAACATCATTCCGAAGTAAGACCACCAATAAGGTCCAAGCGCTCGATTAAAGAAAGCAAACTGCTCATACACATAACCAGAGTACCAAGCAATAAATAATTCGGTTAAGTACGCAACCCCTACCATGGTTCCTGTTACTAGGATTACCTTGTTCATAGATTCTACGTGCTCAATCGTGATATAATCTTCTAAGCTTAATACCTTTCGAGTAATAATCATCAATGTTAGTACCATCGCAAATCCAGAGAAGATCGCTCCTGCTACAAAATAAGGAGGGAAGATCGTCGTATGCCATCCCGGAATTACAGAAGTGGCGAAATCAAAGGATACAATCGTGTGTACAGAGAGTACAAGTGGTGTTGCTAATCCTGCTAATACAAGCGATAAAGATTCCCATCGTTGCCAGTGCTTCGCAGATCCTGTCCATCCAAAAGAAAGAAAGTTATAAATGCTTTTTCTAAATCCTGTGGCACGATCTCTTACGGTGGCAAAATCAGGCACGAGTCCTGTATACCAGAATAATAAAGAAACGGTAAAGTAAGTACTGATCGCAAATAAATCCCAAAGGAGTGGAGAGTTAAAGTTTACCCATAAAGGTCCACGTGTGTTTGGATATGGAAAGAAGTAGAAAACGACCCATGCACGTCCAACGTGAATACCGGGGAAAAGTGCTGCACAGATTACGGCAAAAATCGTCATCGCCTCCGCAGCCCGGTTAACTCCTGTACGCCATTTCTGACGGAAAAGTAAAAGGATTGCAGAAATAAGTGTTCCGGCGTGTCCGATTCCGATCCACCAAACGAAGTTGGTAATATCCCAACCCCAACCGATGGTTCGGTTTAGGTTCCAGGTTCCAATCCCGTTCCAGATCGTCCAGGCAATACAAAACAAACCAAACCCTAGTAGGGAAATTGACATTAGAAAGGTAATCACCCATAATGCATTCGGAGTTTTTTCCGTTGGGCTGATTAGATCTTCCGTAATATCATGGTAGCTTTTGCTACCCGTAATTAAGGGTTTTCTAACTGGTGAAACTATCGCACTCATATTTCTAAATTATATTCTATTGATAAACACCAAAAATCGGCGTTAAACACAAATTTTAATATTCTAATTTCTATTCTACCAAAAGGATTAAGCATCTAAGCTTTCGTCCCGGTTGTTAACTACTGCGGTATAGCGCACGGAAGATTGTACGTTAATTTCTTCCAGAGCGATATAAACTAAAGGATTGTGATCCAATGCTTTGTTTAGTTCTCCTTTCTTATTATTCAAATCTCCAAAGACAATGGCACCAGTAGGACAAGCCGTCTGACAAGCTGTTTTCACATCTTGATCTCTTAGTTTACGTTGTTCACGCTTAGCAGTTAACTTTCCTTCCTGAATTCTTTGTACACAGAAGCTACATTTCTCAATAACTCCTCTAGATCGAACGGTTACGTCAGGGTTTAAGACCATTCGCGTTAGGTTATCTGCACCGTATGGAACAGACTCTTCGTTTAAGTCAATCTGGTTAGCAGGGAAAATATCCGCTGTGGTATAATCCAACCAGTTGAAACGTCGTACTTTATAAGGACAGTTGTTGGCACAATATCTCGTACCTACACAACGGTTATAAGCCATTTGATTCAGTCCTTCTGAACTATGATTCGTTGCAGCTACCGGACAAACGTTCTCACAAGGAGCGTTATCACAGTGCTGACACATCATTGGTTGATAAGCCGTGTTAGGATTGTCTGCATCTCCGTAGAAATAACGGTCAATTCTTAACCAAGTCATTTCGTGGTGACGACTCACTTCTTTTGCTCCTACCACCGGTACATTATTCTCAGCCATACAAGCGACTGTACAAGCAGAACAACCCGTACAGGCGTTCATATCTACATACATACCCCAGTGGTGACCATTTTCATATAAGTATTCGTGGCCTGGATAAAGTGTTTTAGAATTTAGATGCTGCGCTTCTGCTCGCTTTTCTTCTATATGTGCAATTTCTGCTGGAAGATCATTGAGATTCGTTGTGTATATGACCGAACGATTGGTCAAACTTCCTTGGTATCCTTGATCAACAACTCCATAAGAGAAATCAACTAGAGCAGCTTCATCCGCATTGTATTCTTTACCTTCTGCATCTTTAGCAGTTACTCCTAAAGTATGATGATATTGAACACAAGGGAAATCATAGTTAATATCTACGATATCACTTACTTCTACATTCGTAGCAAAGTATTGTGTATTTCCGTTTTGATCGGCAGATAAGTATGGGAACATATTCGTTCCGATGTTTCGACCAGCGTCGCCACATGTTTTTCTACCAAAACCAAGGCTAGTGGCTACCGTTCCTTCTGGTTGTCCAAATTGAGGAAAAGCGGTAATTGGTGTGGCATCTTCTGCTCCACCCTGCGTTAGATTAACAACATCGGCATACCCTTTAACCATGTTTGCGCCAATTCCTTTGAATCCAACAAAGGTATTTTTTCCGTCAAATTTCACAGGTACTCCAAGATAATTCCCCCAAGTAGTACGAGTAACCGGATCTGGCATTTCTAATAACCAAGGATTATTAGCGTATTGTCCAGCTCCAATATTAACGGACTCCAAGAAGTCAATTTCTATTTCAGCATTAGAAGGCTGGGTGATTTGACCAGCATTGACGCTGGCAGCACAGCTAGTATATTCACGAGCAGCGGCACCAAGGTTGGCTACCCCATCGTGTAAAGTTTCATCCCAGAAAGAACGGAAAGAGGCATAATTGCTCTGAGATCCGAACATGCTGTTGTTCCAATTATTTCGCAGATACTCGTAATAAGGTTGCTCTGCATCTGCCTTATAATTACCACTTGCTGCCCAAGTTAGCAAAGAAGCTTCTGCTTGACGCGTTGGGAATAAAGGTTGAATGGTTGGTTGGATGATACTATAATGTCCACGCTTTGGCTCTGCATCTCCCCAAGACTCTAGGTAATGGTGGGTTGGTGCGATATAATCACAAAGCGCCATAGTTTCGTTTACGTCGTAAGACAAAGAAATTTTCAATGGCACTTTCGCGAAAGCGGTAATAAATTTATTTGAATTATAAAGATCATAAGCAGGATTAGCATCCATGACGATAACCGCATCCACACTTCCACCTTGCATGTCGGTAATCAGATTTTGAATCTCACCATCAATTCCTTGACGCTGTAAAGAACCGTGCGTAAAGGTTACCGTTTTGCCTAAGTTACCAGCCATTTCATTGATCTTATTGACCATGATTTGCTCCATAACATTATTAGAAGAAGACACTACGATAGAGTTTCCACGACTTCCTCGTAGTTGACTAGCTATTTTGTTAAGTGCTTTGGTTGCTTTGGCATTTAGTTTAGGAGCCGAAACGCTGCCCCCCATGGCACTATATAAGGTAGCAATCGCTGCTCCCATTTCAGAAGGCTTGATTAATACTCGGTTATCTGCGTTAGAACCAGTTAAGGTCATACCCGTTTCAATCTGAAAGTGGCGAGACATTTTAGGACGCTTGGCGTTGATCTTACGACCTTTTGCGTAAGCCGCCGCATATTCTATCGGAGAAATCCAAGTACCTAAAAAGTCAGCACCGAAACTAACGATGGTGTCTGCTTTATCAAAATGGTAATCAGGAATAATTCGATCTCCAAAACTTTTTTCGTTGGCTTCTAAAATAGCAGAAGAAGAAATTGGATCGTAAGTAACGACTTTTGTATTAGGATATTTTGCTTGAAATTCAGCAAAGACTTTTTTCGTAGTAGGACTTAATACAGTATTGGTAACAATACGGATTTTTGATCCGCTGTTTAATTTACCCATAACGGCTTTATCCAAGTCTGCCCAAGACATTCCCGTAATAGCTCCATTCTCACCGATAGCACCACTCATCTTGTTACGGTTCACATCGTAAAGTTCGAGGACACTAGCCTGTGCACGTGCAGAAGTTCCACCTTTCGTTAGTGGAGACAAAACGTTTCCTTCGATCTTGATGGGTCGTCCTTCACGGGTTTTCACCAATACCGGACAGTAATCACCACCTTTGACAAAACTAGAGGCATAATAAGTAGCGACACCGGGAACGATTTCGTCTGGCTTAGTCACGTAAGGAATTGCGCGTTTTACAGGTACGTCACAACTCGCAGCTACGGTTGCTGCTCCGAGGCCAAAGCCTAGGTATTTTAGAAAATCACGTCGATTGGTTTCTACTTCGGCAATTTTTTCATAGCCAAGGGCTTAAATTATTGGTAATTACACAAATTACTTTCCAGCAGCTTCGATGAGTGCAGGATCGTTGTTTTTGTGTGCCATTCCAACCCAGATGTCCTGATTTTTCTTGTCCATTATTTCAATTTAATTAAGCTCTTTTTTTAAAGGAAGGTTAATTCCTAGGAGATCGTACGTTTTATTAGTTTAAAAGTCTAACGGATTAGTAATGACATTTTTGACATTCTAAACCTCCGATATCTTCTACGGTCACCACTTCTCGTTTTCCGGCTTTCAATTCTTTGTGATAGGTTTCGTACTGATCGTAATATTCGTTAGAAGCGAATTGTACTTCTGTTTGACGGTGACAGTTAATACACCATCCCATTGATAGCGGTGAATATTGCTGAACCACTTCCATTTTTTCAACGGGACCATGACAGGTCTGACAGGCTATTTTACCAACCGTAACGTGCTGTGCGTGATTGAAGTAAACATGATCTGGTAAGTTGTGAATACGTACCCATTCAATCGCACCACCAACAGATTCTTTGCTAGGATTGGTTAGAGATGTTTTGATATTCTCCCACTGTTTCTCTGCCTCTTTGGTCGCATCGCGCTCTAGTTTAGATTCTGAGTTAGCATACTTTGCATCTGAGGCTCTATCTTTTAAGAATGTTTCTTTTGCGTATTTGATGAAGATCGGCTTGATCTCGTCATTAGACATTTCATCATAATTCTCAATATACTTATCCGTATTAGGATCATATCCAATAGAAGCATAAATTTTAGAAATCTCTGCGGTTCCATCTACGCTACCTTTTTTAATTGCTTTGTGGCAATTCATACAAGTATTGGTAGCAGGAATAACGGAATGCTTACTACGACGTGCACCATCGTGACAGTACTGACAGTCGATCTGCTGCTGACCAGCGTGTAAGGCGTGAGAGAATTTGATGGGTTGATCTGGAGCGTATCCTTGTTGGCGTCCTAAGCTGATTGCATTATTAACCGTTTGGAAACCACCAATAATTACTAAAGCGAAAATCACAAATCCAACCACACCACGACTCGTTAGTATATCTTTAATCGTAGCTACCTGGCCCGGTGTACCTCCTTCCTTAATCTGTGCCATTCGGTTTAGATTAGAAATGATTCGTGCTAAGGCTACTGCTAGAATTCCTAGGATTAAGAATAAAACAAGAAAGAAAGGGGTGCTTAAACCAGATTCTTTGGTATCCGTACCAGTATCACCGGCAGCGGCAAGTGTTTGTGGTGCTCCTCCATAGGTACCTTTATAAACACCGTCGATATAACCTAAGATAGAACCAATTTGCTCGTCCGTTAAATTTGGAAAAGCAGTCATTACTGATTTATTCCACTGATTATAGAGACCAACTGCATACTCATCTCCTGTTTCAATTACAGCAGTGGAGTTTCGGATCCAGGCATAGAGTAATTCTTCGCGGCCTTCCCATCTCTCCTCTATACCACCAAGTGCTGGTCCGGTCATATCGTCCTTCATCGACTTGTTGTGACAAGAAGCACAGTTATTTCGGAAAAGCGCTTTACCTTCATCGAGGTCAGGTTGGGCGGAAAGGGAAAAAGCAAACAAAACGAAGAGGAGGGAAAGTAAGTGTTTCATCCTAGGTATTGTCGTAATTCTAATCATATCTCTGAATCTTTTTCGACTAATAGAACGCATAAGAAAATATATGATATCTATTGTCATTTTTATGTCAGCGCAAAAATACAATTCAGAACCATTATTACCAATATATATTTACCACTAAATTTTATTTAGACCTTTTCTAAATAGTAGCAAAAACTTAACATTCGTTGAGGAGTTCCGTTACAGGCATTTTTGAGGGTGTTTTAAGAAAAATAGGAACGATTTAAAGGTAAAATTCGGATTAGATAAAAGAAAAATTGGGGTCAGAATTAATATTTAAATTTTATATCATATAAATAAAAATTTGTTTCTTCGAAATTAATTTTGAAAAAGAACTAAAATTGAAGCTAAATTCTTAGAATCGTTGCAAAAGTCGCTGTCCAATTTCGAGATTATCATAGGTTGTTTGGATCAATTTACGTGCAGCAGTACCGATCTCAGAAAGTCGATCTGGATTTTCTTGACAATATTTTAAACACTCAAACCATTCATTGGCCGTATTAGCGATCAAGACTTCTTGCTCATGAGAGGCTTCTATCCCTTCCAATCCAATGCTCGTGGTAATCACTACTCTACCCAACGCCATACCTTCCAAGATCTTAACGCGCATTCCACTACCACTCAAAAGCGGAACAATCATAATCGGATGCTGATTAATGAATGCTTGTGCGTCGGGCACCTCTCCGTGTACGATGATTTTTTGCGGCGCCAGTTCGTAGAGATGATTGGGAGTATTTCGTCCCGCCAGATGCAAGGTAAGATCAGGAAAGGCAGCTCGCATCTTCGGCCAAGCATTTTTTATAAACCAGTCCATCCCTTCTAAATTGGGAACCCAGTCAAGTGAGCCAATAAAAGAAATAGAAAGGGGTTCGTTCGTTTTAATTGGGTCTGATTGGTAGAGTTGATGATCAATTCCAATGGGGATGACTTCATGACTTCCGGTAAACCCCAATTTTTGGAAAGTAGCTAAATCTCGGTTAGTGATTGGAACCAGCAGGTCATATTTATTGAGATGGTCTAGTTCAAATTTTTTTAATTTTCTAGTGAGATACGCTAGATATTTTCTTTTTAGCAGAGCAGGAGTATTCTTGGTGATGCGAGACCAAATTTCATGTTCAACATTGTGTGCACGCATCACTATTTTTGCATTGGAGTGTTTTCGAATATCCGCTATATAAGGCGCTAAAAAAAGTGTTTCTAACTGAACAATATCTGGCTGTATTTTTTCCAGTGTTTCTTTTATTTTTTCTGAAAAATTGGCACTCACAAAACGATCAATATGGTATGACTTACTAGAAAAAAGATTTAGGAAAGCCTGCCGTGGTTTAAGATCTGTATCCACTGGAACGGACTGAATGGTTTTATAGAAATTAAAACTATCTGGCAATTGAGCAATATCAAAAAAATGTTTGGGTGTATTGATACATAATAAATGTACTTCTGCGCCAAGTGCTTTAAAAGCGCGCGCCAAGTTGGTAATCGCGATTACTTCTCCGTCGTTGATTGGGTAAGGAATTTTTTTACAGAGTTGTAATATTCGCATGGGAATTGTAAGGCTTTTTTTTGTTGAGTTATGATTCTTTTTGAATGTTTTTTTTTCTCGCGGCACCGGTTCCGTACTCGTTTCGGGAGGCGTATAGAACATAGAGCAACCGTGGATTATTTAACGGGTATTTCTTTTAGTGTGTATTTTTCTTTTTAGTGTTTTTTTCCTCGCAGCACCTGTTCCGAACTCGTTTTGGAAGGCGCAGAGAACGCAGAGCGACTGCGGATTTTTTATCGTGTATTTATGTTTTTGAGAATATTTCTATTTGTTACTTGCCCATATAAAACAGGAATTCATAGATTTTATTTTCTTTCAACTTTTTCTGACTCTTCTGACCAAGCGGGGGCTACCACACAATAAAAACAAAGTTCTGTATCTCCTTGATTTTCAACGAATTGCCGGGCATTTTCTGGAACAAATACTACTACACCAGGTGCTACTTTCTGTTGGATTTCATTAATGGTAATCCTCCCTTCTCCGGCTGTAAAGATATAAGTTTCTGATCCACCGAGTATATGCGGTAACGAAGCTTTACCTGGCGCAATCGTCGCATAGGCGATACTATAGGGCAACTCAATTAAATCATTTTTTGGATGTAATACTTCTGTCAATCGGGTCTCATCACCAGCGGTAAAAAAGGGTAATTGTGGGATGTGTTTGACGATCATTTTTTTTTGAATTGTTGAATCGTTGAGGATGCTTTAAAAAGTGTTTTTCTCGCAGAGGGCGCAAAGGCGCAGCACCTGTTCCGAACTTGTTTCGGAAGACCTTTTATCGTGTATATCTTTTAGCGAAAAAAAATAAATATAGAAATAATTTTATGCTAATTAAATTCACTGATCAGCCAACTCTCCGAACAAATCATACTCGGTGGCGTCCGTAATTTTTATCATAGCAAAATCACCAATTCTAACAAAATTATCTGCTGCTGGTACGAGCACTTCATTATCTACTTCTACACTATCGTATTCTGTTCTACCCACAAAATATTCGCCTTCTTTTCGGTCAAAAAGCACCCGCATTTCTTGGCCAATTTTTGCTTGATTTTTATCAAAAGAAATATGCTGTTGAATTTCCATTAAACGGTTGGCTCGATCTACTTTTACTTCTGCAGGAACATCATCTTCTAGGTCATGCGCGGAGGTGTTTTCTTCGTGAGAATATTGAAAAACACCTACTCGTTCAAATTGCATTTTTTGCACAAAATCACAAAGCTCTTGAAACTCTTCTTCTGTTTCGCCGGGAAAACCGACCAAAAAAGTAGTACGAATACCTATTTCAGGTACGCGCTGTCTGGCCAAGGCAATTAGGTCTTCCATTTCTTTCCGAGTAATCTGTCGACGCATTCTATCTAGGACCGCATCCGAAGCGTGCTGCAAAGGCATATCGAGATAATTACAGATATTCTTTCTTTCTAACATCACCTCAAAAATATCTTCCGGAAATTTACTCGGATACGCATAATGCAATCGAATCCATTCGAGTCCTTCCACGTCAGAAAGTGCGCGTAGCAAATCGGTTAGTGCGCGTTTTTTATAAATATCCAGCCCATAATAAGTTAACTCTTGAGCGATGAGCATAATTTCTTTAACGCCGGTCCGCACCAGATTTTTAGCTTGCTTCACTAAGGCTTCGATGGGTTGAGAAACGTGTTTTCCCCGCATCAATGGAATCGCACAAAAAGAACAGGTACGATTACAACCTTCAGAAATTTTGAGGTAGGCATAATGTTGAGGAGTGGTGGTGATCCGTTCGCCGATTAATTCGTGCTTATAATCCGCGTTGAGTTTGGCAAGTAAGCCGGGTAACTCAAGGGTGCCGAAATAAGCATCTACCTCTGGAATATCTACTTCGAGTTTGTCTTTATAACGTTGTGACAAACAGCCTGTTACATACAATTTATCAATGTCTCCTTTGGTCTTTAAATCTGCGTACTGTAGAATGGTATTCACCGATTCTTCCTTGGCCAAATCAATAAAACCACAGGTGTTGACAATGATGACATTGGCGTCTTCATCATTGCTATCGTGTACTACTTGATAATCATTACCTTTTAGTTGGGTAATGAGGTTTTCGGAGTCCACCAAATTTTTGGAACACCCTAGTGTAATCACGTTGACTTTGTCTTTTTTGAGCGTGCGAGTTTTCATGGCGCAAAAGTAATTTAAATTGTTGATTCCTGCCTGCCAGGAGGTAATGTGTTGAATTGTTGAAGCGTTGATTTGACAAATTATGCTTCAAATTGGCGCTGACAGCTTCAGCATCATCAACAAAAAACAATTTTGCTTAACTCCTTACGTTTAGAAATAGTAGCTTTACCCAACTGATTACCAAATCCAAAAAAGATGAAGCAGTTCTTAATCCTTTTCGTTCTCTCCTTTTTTTTAATCATCCATAAAACTTCCGCACAGTACGGGATCAACGCTAGTTACCAGCTTTTTTCTGCGTCCAATTGGGAAGGGTTGATCCAGCGTTCCGGTTTAGAAGGTGCTGCTCCGATAGAATCTGGCTTTGCCGTGGGAATTGATCGATGGTTTCGGTTAAAGAATGCGCGGGTAGAATTTTTTCCAGAATTAAACTATGCTCGTTATTCGGTGGATTGGGGAGATAATACGACTAGTATGGCGCATCAGCAGATCAGTTTGTTTGCCAATACCCATTTTTATTTATTTGATTTAGCAGGAGATTGTGATTGTCCTACTTTTTCTAAAGATGGCAATTTTGTTAAAAAGGGCTTTTACGTAGAACTATCTCCAGGGGTGAGCTATGCCATTTCTAGTTTTAAAGGCAGAAATAGTGATCCCAGTAATTCTTCTATTATTCCATCTATTGGTTTAGGAGTCGGTGTTGATATTGGATTAAGCGATTTATTGACGATTACTCCTATGGTACGATTCCGCAGACATTTTGGTGTCGAATGGGAAAATTTATCTGAAAATTTGAATTTAATTTCAACAACCGAAATTATTGCTTGGCAAAAGAGTGGCTTAGAAACTTTTAGTTTTGGCCTCCGACTCGGACTCCGTTTGAGTGAATAGCATTTCTCCTTGTTTTATATTATAAAGCGCTTTTACGTAGAAACTCCATTTGATCGCTCTAAAAAAATGTCTCTTACTCAGTTGTTGAGTAGGAGACATTTTTTTTGTCCGCAAAAATACCTCTCTGACTAATTTCGCTGTTAATAAAAAACATTTAGGATTAAAAAGGCATTCTATGGCTTTCGAATTTAAAATAGACAAAGATGAAAAACTTAAATCTGCCCTTTCTTATCCTCCTTTTGGGTGCCATGTTGTTTAATGGATGTATCAAGGACGATTTTATTGACGATCAAATTGATCCTGTTTTACGATTTACTTCCTCATTAGATACGATCGAGATAGATACCGAATTTCAATTAGAAGCCATGTTTCTAAATAATGTTGGGCAAGAAGAATCACCCACGCTAACCTGGAATAGCCTTGACGCTGAAATACTTTCAGTAGATGGCACTGGACTGCTTCGAGCTAATAGCGTAGGAACGACGACCATTAGCGTTAGTTATGAAACGGAAGAAGGAATATTGTTATCTGACCAAATGGATATTACGGTGGGAGCCACCACCATCATTAGCATCGAAGAAAAATCGGGTACGATTAGAACAACTAGTTCTTATACACTAGAAGGAACATTCACTGTTCAAGAAATAGACGGCAACCTGATTATTGAAGTCGGGGAAGCATGGAAAGCGTCTTCTAATCTACCAGGTTTATTTATTTATCTCACTAATAATCCCGCTACTACAACAGATGCCTTGGAGATTGGTCCTGTACAAGTTTTTAATGGAGCGCATAGGTATGAAATTCCAAACGTGGGTATCAACGATTGGCAGTATTTACTTTATTTCTGTAAGCCCTTTAATATCAAAGTAGGAGACGGAGAGATCAATAATTAAGCATTTACCTAAACGCAAACTAAATTTAAACAAAAAATTATCATGAAAAATATTTCAATTATTATATTTTTAGTAACCATTTTTTCCACCAGTCTTTTTGCAGGTGGTCCCTGGCCACAAAAAAAAGGTAAAGGATATTTTAAACTAGCCGAATGGTGGGTAATTTTTGACCAACACTATACGGACAATGGGAAGATTGATCCTAACGTAACTTCGGGTATTTTTAATACAACCCTGTATGCAGAATATGGATTCACCGATCGTTTGACGGGCATTATCAATGCTCCTATATTTAGTCGAAACTATAACAACAATTTAGTCTCAAATACTACAAAAGAAATATTAGTTCCTGGAGAAGCTTATAATGGAATCGGAGATTTTGACTTAGGACTCAAATATGGTATTACCCAACCCGGTGCCAAAATACCCGTTGCGCTCACGCTTACCCTTGGATTACCTACGGGAAAATCAGTAGCGGGCGAACTGCAAAACTTACAAACAGGAGATGGAGAATTTAACCAACTACTGCAAGTAGATGCTGGAACAGGATTTAAACTCGGCAAGACTTCCGCGTACGTAAGTGCTTATACGGGCGTGAATAATAGAACCAAAGGTTTTTCGGATGAATTTCGATTTGGACTAGAAGCAGGCGTCGGATTGGCGAATGAGAAATTTTGGTTGACGGCCCGTTTGCTCGGGGTGGAATCATTTAAAAATGGAGACACCGCAGAAACCACGACCAGTACTTCCATTTTTGCCAACAACTCAGAATTTACGAGTATAGGAGTAGAAGGTAGTTATTATATCACCAAAAAAGTAGGTGTATCTGTTTCAGCGACGGGTGCCTTCCGAGGGGAGATTATCGCAGCGGCTCCTTCTTATTCGGTGGGGGTGTTTTTGGATTTAAGTAAGTAAAAAAATAATTGAAAATTGGTTTTATAAAAATGTTGATTAAAATAGATTTTATAAGAGCTTGTCTAAACTTCCATTAATTAGCTGCAATTGGCAAATTTAGTTCTGCACTTCCCCGCCTGACTCTCGTCCGATGACATCAGTCGAGCGGGGATCGTCAGATCGGGCAGGGTTAAAAAGCCTTTTTGGCTCTCGCTCTTTGTGCTACTAGCACAAGCTTGGGCAGGATGCTACGGCATCGCCTACGTTTTTTGCCTCGTTCAAAACTAAATTTTCTCAATTTCGCACAATCATGAAAGTTTGGACAAGCTCTAAGGTCTCCGTGAATTCGTTCATAGGAGGCCTTATTTTTTGGGGGAGGAAATACTGAGTTTAATTCGTTATTTTTGAGAATCATAAAAGTTTATATTTCAAATTTATTCTATTGACCAACACCAACCTCCTCTTACTCACCCCGCCGTTTACCCAACTCAATACGCCCTACCCTGCAACGGCTTATCTGAAAGGTTTTCTAAACACCAAAAATATTTCTTCCTTTCAAGCCGATCTAGGTATTGAAGTAATTCTAGCATTATTTTCAAAAGAAGGTCTCCAAAACATGTTTGCATATGCCGACAATAGCGGTAAAATACGCACAGAAAACACATCAAGAATTTTTAGTCTGAGTAAAATATATATTCGCCTAATTGATGAAGTGATTTTGTTTCTCCAAGGTAAAAACCCCAACTTAGCGCGGCAGATTGCTGCTGGTAATCTACTGCCCCAAGCCAGTCGATTTGACCAAACAGATGATCTAGAATGGGCCTTCGGGAATATGGGTATTCAAGACAAAGCCAAGCATCTCGCCACCCTATTTTTGGAAGATATTGCGGACTTTATTAAGGAAGCGGTAGACGAAAATTTTGGTTTTAGTCGCTACGCAGAACGACTCGGTCAAAGTGCCAATTCTTTTGATGAATTATACGATCAGTTATCTGCCCCGCTCACTTATATCGACCAACTGACCCTACCCATTCTAAAAAATAAAATTGAACAAACTCAACCCAAACTCATCTGCTTTTCGGTTCCGTTTCCAGGTAACTTATACAGTGCTTTTCGTTGCGCCCAATTTATCAAAACCAATTATCCAGCAATAAAAACGGCCATGGGTGGCGGATTTCCAAACACCGAATTACGCTCCGTGACGGATGTTCGGGTTTTTGATTTCTTTGATTTTATAACATTAGACGACGGCGAATTACCAATCGAGTTATTGTTTTCTAATATTAGTAATCCAAGTGTTAGCAATCCCAATTTTAATTTATTTAAACGAACTTTATTATTAGAAGAAGGAGGCGTACTGTACAATAATTTCTCCCTCAGAAAAGATTATCCGCAAGAAAAAACAGGAACACCCGATTACTCCGATTTATTATTAGACCAATATATTTCTGTGATAGAAATTGCCAATCCGATGCATAGTTTGTGGAGCGATGGTCGCTGGAATAAACTAACCATGGCGCACGGTTGCTATTGGGGCAAGTGTACTTTTTGTGATATTTCTTTAGATTATATTGGCAATTATCAACCCGTCGCGGCTAAATTATTGGTGGATCGAATGGAGACGATTATTGCACAAACAGGTGAACGCGGTTTTCATTTTGTAGACGAAGCAGCACCGCCCGCTTTGATGCGAGAACTGGCTTTGGAAATTTTAAGAAGAGATTTGACCGTCAGTTGGTGGACGAATATTCGGTTTGAAAAAAGTTTTAATTTTGATCTTTGTCGCTTACTTCAGGCTTCAGGATGTATTGCCGTTTCGGGTGGCTTGGAGGTGGCCTCTAATCGCTTGTTGGAACTGATTCAAAAAGGGGTGACGGTGGAACAAGTCGCACAAGTGACCCGCAATTTTACCGAAGCCGGCATCATGGTACACGCCTATCTTATGTACGCCTACCCTACCCAAACGATCCAAGAAACCATCGATAGTTTAGAGATGGTCAGACAATTATTTGAGGCGGGTGTTTTACGATCTGGATTTTGGCATCAGTTTGCCTTGACGGCCCATAGTCCAGTCGGCATGGACCCGGCAGCTTATGGCGTCGTACCGGAGTTGGCTGAAATAACCTTTGCCAATAACGACGTAGCGTTTACCGATAAAACCGGGATTGATCACGACCAGTTTAGCTATGGTTTAAAAAAGTCCTTATTTAATTTTATGCACGATATTGGTTTTGATTTTCCATTGCAAGATTGGTTTGATTTTCCAATTCCAGAGACGACCGTGCCGCCTGATTTTATCCAAGAGGCCTTGGATGATCCTGCCCAATACGAATTAAAACCTTCGACCAAACTAGTTTGGATTGGCCCACCACCCATCCTCACCCAAGAAAAAAATCAGGTGATTCTATCTTTTCATAACCAGACCAATAGCACCGAAATCACCCTGGATGCAGCACGTGGACAATGGCTAGTAACCATTCTACAACAGATCGCCGCTGATACTGGAACCGTCATGACTTATGGTAATTTGGAAAAAATCTATTCCGAAACGTTTACCGACTTCCTTAGTTTTTGGTATAGTGACGAGATGCACGAGGTGCGGGAGATGGGATTGTTGGCGTTGTAGAATTGTTGATCCTGACTTGGCTGGATTTTAAAATATATGGACAGCAGTTACTTGCAACAACGCCTTGGATTGATCGTGGTGGTGGGTAAATCTGTTGAACTCCACCAATCCTGGGTCAAAGCATCTTTAAATTCATCATCTGCTTCCATTAATCCTTCTTTAGTTAGATGATAGTGTTCGGTTCGTTCTTTATCATCAATTTCAAGCGTATCAGGAATTTCATTAAATTTTTCAAGAATTCCTTTTCTCGGAATTATCACCAATTGAAATTGCCATTTGTTTTTTCTTCTTTCTTGCTGACCGCCATCGGGAGGCGCAGAGAATGCATTTTGAAAAATCTGTTTTCTTAGTTCTTAGAGTAAGCTCAACATTAAAACCTCTGTTTAATCAAAATTTAAAATAGAACTAAGATCTCTTGCCTGTATTGACATGTAGCTTGTGGGCCATTGATTTAATGATTTGTAATTATAATTTTCGATATATTTTCACCAATCTTTAAGTAGTAAATTCCATTATCAACATTACGTATATCAATTCTAATTCTTTCTGATGAGAATTCACCCTGGTCTAAGGTTTGCCCAAAATTATTAAGAAGAATCCAATTTCTATCTCTATCGTTTTGATCAATTTCTACAAATAATTCCTGAGATGCGGGATTAGGATATATTCTAGTTTTATCTTGGTCTAAAAGGCTAATATTTGAAACGATCTCTTCACAATCAATAAAATTGGGTTGTTCACATCTAGTAATTTCAAGATGTTCACTAAATAAATTATCTATTTCACAATCAGTAATTATTCTATTATATATTCTTACATCATCAATGTTAGCATTTAGAAATTGGTTTGAGAGTAAGCTGCCACCTATATTTATATACTTTAATCCGGAAAGGGTGAAGTTACTGATCTCTCTTGTACCAACTAATTCATTATCGATATAGAATCTCATTTCATGTATTTCCTGATCGAATATACCAACTAAATGGTGCCAGTTTAGATCAGAAGTAATAAATAATGAATCATAAATTATCTGACCACCATTTATATGATAATAATCAAATCCAATTCCTCCATTATTATTTTTTATTCCTATCCAGCTTGTAGCACCCCATAAGAAATCTGTTCGATTGCTTATTAAAATAACATTTTCCGACATAGATGGCAATTCATTAAGTTTCACCCAGATAGAAAAACTAATTTTATCATCCAAGCATTCAAACTGGTCTTCATTTTCAATTAATAAATACTCATCTTCTCCATTAAAGGAAATAGATAAGTTTTCATTCTCAAACCTGTCATTTGAAAAGGTTGTCCCATAAACAGTTGGTTCATAATTATTTTCACTTTCATCAATGCTCACGTTGTCAAAGGGAAAATGTATGGTAAGATTTTGATTGAAAATTTGAGCAACAGAAGTTATCGGATTAAGAAGTAAAACCAAAATAAGGAGTAAGAAGTATTTAATATTCATAACGTTTTTTGTTTTAACTAATGTATTCAAATATTTCAGATCATAAGAAGGAGTAATTAATCTTGATTCTTAATGGTCCATAACGAATCGGGCATATCGGGCGTCTTGACGAAGGAGCGATTCCCTGATCATGCCTTGTTATCTGGCGTTTTAGAATTCAACGAATCTTAACACATCCGTTATTTTATCTCCATTAAAATCTCCAAATCTCAATGATTGTGCATCATAACTTGAATTGTTGATAATTTCCCAATTGGAGGTTCCATTCCAAGATACTCGCCAATTATTTCCATCTGCCAAGAACACATCAGCTGAACCATTTCCATCAAAATCTCCAAATCTCAATGATTGGTTAGTATAACTAGAGGTATTTATAATGCTTAGTGGTACAGAAGTCTTGGAAGACAATTTCCAGCTTGTTCCATTTGATACAAATAAATCATCTATATTATCACCATTGAAATCATTAATTGAAGCTTGGTTTTTATTAAATAAATTAAAAAACAAGGGGACCCAATTATTTCTTCCTGACCAGGAGACATTATAATAACATCTCGTATCTGGTAAATTATAATTCTCGCACTGATAGAATTTATATGCTTCCCATTCAACTGGCTCTAAATTAATGTTTTCATCATTTGGTGGTAATAATGAACAATTAGAAGAATTACTCCATGTTCTCCATAATTTGAAAAAACTAGGACTGCTTGAGAAATTATTTAAAGCGTATGCCCCTTCTTGGGGTATTCCTCGTAGTCCGAAAAAATACCTCGAATTTACACATGCATTATTCAGAAGGATGATTGTTTTTCCTGCAATATTGCATGAGGAATTGTATGTGCAATTTTGTAGTTCGGAACAATTATTTTTATTGAAATCTGAAAATCCATGCATATCATATTCTGCAGAATTCATACTATTTGATAAGGTAAAGTTATAAGCAGCTGTGTACACTTCACCTGACCTCCCATTACCTGCGACAGAATGTCGATTCTGGTCAAACCAATTGTAGTAAATTTCCGCTTCGGAGTTTTTATAATTAATGACAACACCATAACCTAAACCTTGCTTGTTGTTGTGGTGGATATAATTATGATTTATTCTACATTTTATTTTCTCTGTTTGAGAATTTGAATGCCCATTTATTTGTACACCAGCATAACCGAAATTTGAAATTTCACAATTGTCAACAATAAGATTTAATTCCCTTGATACGTTTGCTCCTTCAAGTTTTATTCCTGAGTAATTATCAGAAATAATTTCGGATTTTAATCTTAATCCTGTAATTCTTACATTATTACTTGTTATTTGAAAGATTGATTTGCTTGAAGAATTATCGTGCTGAAGTATGATTTCTGCCCCATCGATTAATTTACCATTTGAATCAGTAGCTCCTCTATTTCCGGCAATGACTAAATCATCTCGATTTATATTGATTTGTTGGAATACTTCAATTGGACTAGTACTATTAATATGGATTTTATTGATTGAAGGATTATTGATTGCATTTATCAATTCTTGTAAAGTGTTTACAGTCATAAAACTGTTATCAATAATTACTCTATTTTCGTATCCAATTCCTCCTCCTACGGGACTATTTGGTATTTCTTTATAAAGCTGTGTATTTATATCAGCACAATTATTCGATACGGTAAGATTGACTTTACAAGATCCAATTAGTAATAATCCTATTATTATATATTTCATTGGTTTATTTATTTCTTAATGCCAGATAACGGATGATTATATCGATCGTCTCTCTGAGGTACGAAGAGATATGATCTGATATATATTGTTATGTGCTTTTTTCTCTTAAATTATTATTGAAGTATGTTATGTAATTTGGGCTATAGAAGTTTATAAATGATTCTACACAAAGTACCAATTCTTTATAATTTATATTTAACAGACTAACCATAATTTCACGATAACTATTTCTGTATTTATCGGATTTAGTTTTCAAATGAATTAGCCCGTCTCTTGAAAGTTTCAGTTCCATTAGTGTTTCCATTTCTTCCGGATATTCATTATCGAAACTTTTTGAAAATATTGCTTTCATCAATTCAGTTGATTTCTCATTAAATTTCATGTAACGCTGAATGTATTCTTTGTTCTTGATTTTTCCTTTGGAAGTGGTGTATTCAAATTCTTCAGGTATAGACTGGTTAATAAAGGCTTCAACCGTCGAAAACAAAAACACATGTATTCTACTTGATTGAGAGAAGAATTTTAGTAAATATGGATAAGTTTCGATTGTGGTTGATCCATTTAATTGCTTCGCTATTGATTCGAGCTCATTCTGCGTTTTTAAAATTGGCTCTAATATCCTATATGCTTCAGAAAAATAAATTAAAACTGGATTAGGCTCTGGTATCCATAATTCTAATCCACGAATTTCAAGTTTGGAACAAAAGACAATTTCTTCATTTCCCATTAATCCAATATAATAGTCATCCTTATTCTTTTTTTTGAATTCTTCCTCTTTTTTCAAAAGTACCGAATCATCTTCCTTCATTGGAATGTCTGGAAGATTCTTAGGAATTTTTTGAACATTCAAAAAAGCTATATTTGGTTTTTTCATTTATTCAATTATAGATTTTTTTGGTGTTTTTAATTTTAAAAGATGATCGGTCAGTACCTGGTAGTAAATTTTAAAAATTACAATTGTACTCTGTAATTAGTACTGGGTCTTAAACATTACGTTTTGCCGCAACCCTAGCAGCCTTGAAAGGGGGTAGAGTTTTCAATTTGCCCCGAAAACTCACACCCACTAAAAGGGGCTGGTACTCGCCCCGATCATCCAGCCTTTCGGCTTATTCTTTTAATTCAGTAAGCCAATTAATTTCTTGTACTTTACTATCAATTTCTCTAAATGCTCTTCCTGTTTGATCAATTTCAATTTGAAGTGCCTGAATATCAACTGTAGCAACTTGCCTTCCATAAGATCCACTATTATTTATTTGAGCTCCTTGTCTTATATTTCGTAGTTTTTCTGAAAGTAATTTAAGTGAATCTCTTTTTGCTAAAGCTTCCATAACAGTGACTCCATCACCTATGAATGTTTCATTATTTGTTTTATTTATCTTAACTATAATAGATTTGAGATCTTGATTGGCTTTTCTTAGTTGAGCAAGTAATTTAACTGGATCTTCTTGCGGTTCTTTATCGTCCGAGACAATAAGTACTGGTCTTATTCTATTTACTAGATGTTCAATTTTCTTTATTAGATCTGCTCTTAGTAAAAGCCCTTCTGCTAGTTTCATTATTCTAATTTTTAATTTTATAATAACTCAAAAGTAAAACCTATCTACGCAATGATTTTGCGTACTAATATTATTTTTTTACCGAATTGCACATAACGTGCAATGATAAGCGGAGGGCGAAGCCTTACGTCTTATCTAATGTTATCTCTCGGTTTTCAATTTTAGTTTATATTTCTTTTCTAGCATATCTTCAAAGTAGATTATTAATGAGTCTTTATTCATTTTTTCAATAGAAACATCATATTCAAGACCTTGATCAGTTGCAATTCCTCCGATATTTGGGTAGTCTAAACCAAAGTGATATTCCTTTTTGAAGTTAAATGGTTGATCATTTATGAATGTTAATTTGGCTGTATCTATTCTTAATTCAATTTGCCTTACTTGGTTATTCGATAGCTGCAGAATAGTTCCACTATAATTCCCAACTATTTCAGTTTTCTGTTTTTCAGTTCGTTTGTCTTCTAGTTCCCACATGGTCTTAGTAAACCACGGAAATGCAAAGACATTTATTTTTAAAATTACTAATAGTAAAGATGAAATTATTGCTCCTATAAGACTGTATTTTGATTTACTCAATAATAAAATAAGAACCCAAATTCGAATTCCTATTGCAACGAAATCATAAATAACATTTATTGGGTTTGCAGTGCCTCCAAAGCCCGTTACATATCCTCCTTTATAGAATAAGTATTTGGCTATCCAAATGATTGTTTCAAATGCAACTAATTTGATTACAATTTTAGGATCGTTTGTTTTGATGGCTTTGTATAGTAATATTGATGAAATTATAAGAAAAATCAAATTTCCAATTGATAACATTTCTAAACCGATTACGCATCCAAAAGCTTGAGAATTCTCTAAGCCAATAACAGACCCGACTATCACCATTCCTAGAAGATATTTTAATAGTCTTTTATAATTGGATTTTACATTCAATTCTTAGTTCTTTTACTTTCTATTTTTTTACTGAGAGATAACACCTCTATATCCACAACTCCCCCATCCTATTACGTATATATCCATTATCTCCACACTAAATTACAACTTTCCATCAAACATCCAAAAACACTGTTAAAACCCGAGCACCCACTTTCCCTAAAGCTGCGTAAATCTCTTCGTATTCCCTCGACCTTTCTGCACCAAAATAGTAGCCGATTATATCCGCTAATAACGGTTATAATCGGCTTTCCAAAAAACAAAAATAAATGCTACCCAACAAAAATTATTACTGCCCCATTCAATTGAGGTATATTTTAGTGAAGGTAGTTTCAGTTCTTCTAATCGTGTAGGTTAAATATTTTATCTATTTGCTTCTACATACCCGTAAGCCTACATCCCCACTTTTGCTATTGGGGATAAAAAAATGCCGAAAGGCAAGCTGGCAAGTCAATTCCACTGCGGCCCAACTTCCACCTCTAATTACCCGAGATTCTCCTGCTGGAAAATCCTCCTCTTCATACCAATCTTGACAGAGTTCGTAAACATTGCCCGACATATCATATAGTCCCAGTTCATTAGGTGCTTTACTGCCAATTTTATGGGTGCTACAATTGTTAGCTTCCATGGCATCATAGTTCCAATATCCACCTTGAGGGTTGTCTCCGGAGTTTTTCCAATACCAAGCTACGGCGTCCACGCTATTTCCACCACTGAAGGTAAAGCTTTTGCTAGATGGTCCACCCGAAGCAGCATAAACCCATTCTAACTCAGTTGGTAGTCGATAACCGTTTGCCTCGGGATGGACTTTTACCGTCCATTTTATGCTATCATATTCCGAGATATTTACTTCGTCCAGATGCAATGAATCTATCTGGTAGAAAGGGTCAAGTGCTTCTTTCAAGCTTCTTTTATTGCAATAAACAACCGCGTCATACCAGCTAATCATTTCAACTGGATGACCTGCTAATTTAAACCTGGAAGGATTTGTCCCCATCACCTCAACCCATTCTTTTTGGGTTACTTCATACTGACCTAGATAGAAGTCAGCAATGGTTAGGTTGGAATGATGAAGTTCCAATTTTTGATTAGTAAAATTACCACCTTTAATAAAGACCAATCCTTTTTGTTCCTCCTTGTCAGATTCTTGTGGTTTTGAGCAAGCGTTAAATAAAAAAAGGAGAGAAAGTAAGATTAAAACCATGAATAATCTTGGTGTGATATTCTTCGATTTCATAAAAACAGTGCTAAAATATAATTTGCAAATATTATTTTATAAAAAATAAGAGGTCGATACCTAAAAGTAATCAACCTCTTAAAAAATTTATTTAAAATTTAAATAATTCATTATTTCTTACCAAACAGAGCAATTGATTTTACCCCATCCTCCATTAAAGTTTTCCGTACCAAACACTTGGTAAAGGTGGCTATTCCAACCTCCACCAATTCCACCGTCCCAACCCCATTGCTGGAAGTGTCGGTTCATGCTAATTCTATGGTTGTTGCCTTTAGATACATTTCCTTTGTTCTCACTTATAAACTGAGTAAAAGGAGCCGATCCACCTCCATAAGCATTAGGAGCATTTCTGTTTCTCTTTTTAAATCTATAATATTTATTATCCGTTCCAAAATCTTTGTTTTGGTTGGTTCCAGTTATGGTTCCACCACCACTGCCATTTTTACGTTCGTTGACGTAATATTCGATGATTCTACCACCTTTTTTTACCCAACCGTATACTCCTGTAAAGGCGTATTGTCCTGCTTGATATCCGATATTATAGTTGATTCTTCTAGAAGTACTACCTGTTCGCCAGCCTTTTCCACCTACGACATCTCTATTGTTCTTAAATTCAAGTTCAAAATTTCCCCCTGAATTTACTTTAACTTTGGCCCAACCTCCGTCGCCCCAAAAGTTATAGTATTTACCACTATAATTTGGTATTCCGGAGTTATCCGGGGTGTAGTTTGTTTTATTCATAGGTATCCAATTCCATTGCCACGCTGCTGCTCTTGTAGCTGCCGATTCATTTTGCGCTAGCTCAGATTCATCCGCTATTGACTGGATGTCTTCTGTTAGCTCGGTGTCTTGGTTTGGCTGAATATTTTCTTTAGAACAACTAGTAAATGCTAGGGCTAGTAATAGTATTGATCCAAAAAGGAAATACATTTTTTTTGTGATTGTGATCATGACGTCTAAGTTTAATTTAAATAATTAAGTAATTGTTTTGTCAGTCACAAAATTATAGTTCGATAACTCATTCAACTATCAAATTTGATTCACAGAATGTAAAATTTGTTGCAATTATATATGGTTTTACGCTTACAATGGTCAATAAAGTAAAATGTAGCCTTGCAATGCCCACCAAAACAGTAGCCGACTATAACGATTAATATCAGTTAGAATCGGCTACCCAAAAATAAAAATGTATGCTAGTTAGAAAATAACAACGCTCTACGAACTACAACTCAACATCGAACACCCCACCTTATGTCTCGCCCATTCGGGACGCTTCGCAAACCATTTTTCAGCATCCGGTTGTTCTGCGTAAGGTTGCTTAAGAAGTTGGTAAAGTTCTTCGATTAAATCATAGTTACCTTGGTTGGCATCGTCGATCGCCAATTGAGCCATATAATTGCGGAGAACGTATTTAGGATTGGCGGCATTCATGGCTGCGTGGCGAGCCTCTGCCGTTCTCGTTTCACGGCTTAACCGGTGGGTGTACTGCGTTGCCCAGTCGTTCCACTTTTGCTTGACTTCTGGCGTCAATTCATCTAGTTGGTAAAATGCCGGTTGGATCAGTTCTAGGAAATAGGATTTGTTGTCGGATATTTTTTTGGTAGAAAAACTACCTAATAATCTAAAGAAGATCGTCATATCAGTTTCCGTAAGCTGGAGCGTTTCTTCCAATTGTTGAATTAAATGCCAGTCTTCTTTTTCTATTAATGCTAATCCTAATTTTCTACGCATCATGGCTGGATACTCGATGGCATAGTTTTGACGGAATTCGTCGAGTACCGCCTCTAACGGTTCAGCGGCTTCTACCAGTGGGTATAAAGCGTTGCCTAAATGGTATAAATTCCAGTGCGCCATTTGCGCTTGCTGTCCATATTGATAACGCTTGTTTTGTCGATCCGTGGTGTTGGGTGTCCAGCCTGGTTCGTAACCTTCGAGCCAGCCATAAGGACCATAGTCAATCGTCAAACCAAGGATAGACATATTATCCGTATTCATGACGCCGTGTACAAACCCTACCCGTTGCCAATCCATAATCATGGCCAGGGTACGACGGGATACTTCCCTAATAAATTCAATATAGGCATCAGTCGTTCCCAATTTTATTTCCGGATAAAAATGTTTGATCGTAAAATCTGCCAGCTTCCGCAAATTTTCAACATCCCCTCGACTCGCCAATATTTCAAAATTTCCAAAACGAATAAAAGCCGGTGCCATCCGACAAACCACTGCTCCTTTTTCATACGCCGCATTTCCATCATACATCATATCGCGCATCACTTGATCGCCCGTTGCGACTAACGACAAGGACCGCGTGGTGGGCACGCCCAAATGATACATGGCTTCGCTACATAGATGCTCGCGGACGGAAGAACGTAAAACGGCTAGTCCATCGGCGGTACGAGAATAAGGCGTTTCCCCGGACCCTTTTAGCTGCAAAGCCCAAGTCTTTCCTTCGTGTTCAACTTCTCCGATATTAATGGCTCGTCCGTCACCGAGTTGTCCGGCCCAATGTCCGAATTGATGCCCGCCGTAGCACATCGCGTAGGGATCGGTTCCTTCTATTTTTTTTGTACCAGAAAAAATGTCTAGAAAATCTTTGGAGGTTAAATCTACCTCCGTCAGTCCAATCAACTCCGCCGCTTCTTTGGAAGTATGTACCAAAGTTGGATTCTCTGGTATGCGTGGCGTGGCGTAAGAGTAACAAGCTTCTTTTACCTGACGTCGGCTTTGGGTCCGTTCTGGGTCGGCGGGTAATTCTTGCAGGAAACGATCATTTATTTTTAGAGGGCGCATATAGTTTTCTTTTAAAATATAATATTCGCAAATATTTCTTCTTATGGGAATATGCTATGTGACCTTATCTGCCTATGTGTTAGACAGATTCATGATTAACATTTAAAGTAAACATTAAGTCAGCATAGAGAAAAAATTGCATAAACTATCTCTTAGAACAAATTGAGATTAAATTAGTTTTCGAGAAAAGAAGGGTACGAAAATAGTTGATATTCTCTATGTGATTAAAAAACAGGAATATCGTTTCATGGTTATTTAGTTTAAGAGCAGTGGGGAATGCTGTCTTATGGTTTGTTTGGAATTAATTTTCATTATCACCTACTCCTGTCAGATATTTTTTAACAGATGTCACAAACTTAAACTTTTTGAAATAAATCGATTTTTTTTGAAAACCCATAGTAGGGATTGGGGATGCTAATTAGTTCCGCTTTGTTCAAGTTATCTACTGGAGGTACGACAGCGGCCGAATATCGGGCTTCGCCACGACTTTCAGCCGATAATATTATAGGTAGTCTTTTTTTATTTATTGAAATACTAGAGGTTCTCTATTTTAGATTTAAATATTAATAGGATTAAAAAAATATATCCCATCTTTAATAACAATGTTAGGATTTTCCTTTTGGATAAGGTAAATAGTTACAATATCTATTTTAAGAGATGCCGTAAGATAAACTAATCCAACAGTTAGAAATATAGGTGATATAATCAAATAACCTAAAGCATCTACCATTGTGCTCCATAATTTTGATTTTGAGTTCTTTTTTAATAAAAATTTACTCAATTTCAAATTACCAAGCCAATCCGTCATATTATTAATAACATCTTTTGATTTATTTTCATCAACAGAAAATTTAGCTATTTTTGAAAAAAGCACCAAATTCTCTTTTTTTAAATCTTCTATAATTTGTTGCATTACTTTTAAGTCTTCTTCAGAATTTTGATGAGTTTTAGCCTCATTCATATTATTATCTGAACGAATTCTATTTACCTCATTCATTAACTCTGCTGTTACTTTCTACTGCTTATCATTTTTTAGTTTATCTGTGTGAAATTCGACAATTCCAGAAAACTTTGAATAAACAATAAACATGGTGGCCATTATTACTTCTTGGATATAATCATTAGTATTTGACCCTGTCTCATCTAAAATATTGATCTTGTTAGTAACACCTGATTCTTTTTTTTGGTTTAATCCAATTTTATTCGATGCTTGCAAAGGCGAGCTTACTTTTATTTCTTCTTTTTGATCTTGTGAATTAACTACAGGAGTTCTCTTTTGATCCTCTTTTTCTTTCTCTCCTATTTTGTCTAATATAACAATCAAGTTAAGAAGAGAATTAACAATTCTATTTCTTTCAACCTTAAAATTTTCATAAGAAACTATACCTTTATCGCTCTCACTTTTTAACTCATTGTATCTGCTAAGTAAAAGCAATGCTTCGTTCCTTACAGAACTATCTAAATTACTGTCAATTAGTTCTTGAATTGCTTCCCGAATTTGATTTCTCCCAACTTTAATTTTTATATCTTTTAACAAAATACTATAATTTTAATTAAAATAATTTGCTTAAAAATACTCTTTTATTTTGATAAATCAATTCGTAAAAAATAAACTTTTATAAGTTCCTAATTTGTGTTTTCAACATTCTGAGTTTTATGAAAAAAATTCCATATCCCTCCTTATTTTAATAACAAAATTTCATTAATTACTTATTGGGATTTAGGTTTTGATTACCCACAACGTTGTCCTGCTCTCCAGAGGATTGCAGGACAACGTCTATTGTATGTTGCGTTTGCTTCCCGAAGGGAGCATATGCAACATACAAATTGTTAGCCACTGGCTTTATTCAATTGTTCTTTCAATCGTTAATTTTAATATTTTTCGTTGAATTAAAGCTACCAAATCATCAGTTTTGTTTAAAGCAAGAATATCATCTCTAGTTATTACTAAAACTCTGATTCCATCTCGAACCAAAGCATCCAGAATTTCACTGTGAGCATTACTAAGACCATCAGCAACCCCAGTTATTCCGCTCAATGAGATTAAAATTCCAGTAGAAACTCCACGGTCTTGAAGTTTTCTTACAAACCAACCGACTTGTGCACTACTTGTTCTATCGGCTGTATTTTTACATTCCGTTATGATTGTAAAGTCCAAGAAATATAGTGGTGAATTTCTTACATCATTAGTAAATATTACATCTAGTTCGTGAGCTCTTACACCATCGAGAACGTTTGATGCGTAAAATGATACTTTAGGAACTTTGTTAAAAATATATCTAACGAGTTCTTCCAATTTAGCACCTTTAACAGCTGTATTTGGAGCAATGTCAGATTCGTTTAATAACCTTGTTATATTTGGTTTGGAATAGTTCGCCATTATTCAATACCGTGGGCGATTTTATTCCTTTGATTTAAAATTATTCTCTCAAAAGAACTAGTTGTTAAATCTCTTGCAAAATCTTCCAAGTCATAACTCATGAACAAAGGTCTTAGAGAAGATTTGATTCTATGTCGTTTACCTCTTTTATCAAGATAAAGAAACAAAGCAATTTTTGCATCTGACTTCTCAATATAATTCCTAATTTGCTGTTCAGCATTTTCAAACACTTTACTTGATAAATTGCCATATTTAGCCTCTACAATTATTGGGTTTCCAATAATTTTGCCTAGTTCATCATTCCAAAGAGCAAAGTCAACTCCCTTATCTCGACCTCTTTTATTATTAACATAATTTAATTTTAAGGTCTTAAATATATCTTCAATTACGGTTTCCATTTCTAGACCAGTCCCAGTCTCTCTCAGTCTTTGAATTTGTGGCAAATAAGATTCTAAGCTATCTCTAGTATCTCTATCGTAGTTATTGTCTTTTTTGGTTTCCTTTTCTGTTGAACTTCGTGAAGTTTTTAACCTTTTCGTACTTACATCTTGCAAGATTTTTTCAATTGAATTCTTTAAGAAAACCCTGTCGTTTAAGTCAGTATGAATAAAAAATTTATTTGTGACGTAAAAAGGAATGGATAATTTTTTATCTAAAAAAATGAAATGTTGCTTACCTAAGCCTTCACAGACTCCCATTTCGTAGAGAACATTTTTATTCTCTTCGGTCAGTATAAAAATTGCAAAATCAGATTGTCTTAATTTACGTTTAAGAATTTGTTGTATTGATCCTCCAATTGAAAAGTCATACAAATCAAAAACATCAACTCCATTTTCATCTAAAACGCTTTTAATAATATCCGTTTCAGTTTCAAAAGATGCAGATATAAAGCATTTCAGATGTCTGTTCATTTTTTCTGTTTTGTTTTTTGTGCTTGTAACTAACGGCAATGTATGCGGCGTGCTGACCGAATAGGAAGCATGATCGGCATACACATTGTTCACTTCCGTTTTCATTTTTCTATGTTAACGAATTCTAACACATCTCCCGGTAATATTCCTGCTGTTTTTAAATCTCTTGCGTCGTTTCGGCCACCTTCCTTATGAATATACTCACCAGTTCGTCTATTTCGTAAAATCCATGATTCCCCATAACTCCACATTCTTACATCTCTATATAAACCATCGTTATAAAGCATATTAAGAAATGACGATAATGAATCAAAATATCCATGAAATACTTTAAGAGATGGTTGTCCAATTGAGGAAAAATCTACTTCTATATCCTGAGTTATATCTTTTATATCTTTTCTAATTTCATTTTCCGATTCAAATGCAATTTTCCCAAGATTGTCTAATTGTTCTTTAATTCTTTGAAGGTCTTTTTTACTATCTTTTTCCAGCCCAGTATTTGAATTTATTTCCTTTTTTATTTCATCAATTTGACTGTTGAAATGGCTCATTGATTTTGCTACAGATTTTTCGATTTTATCTCCAATATCATCTAACTCTAAATATTGATTTTCCTTCTCCTCCCTAAAAATCAATCTCCTCATAGATTTTCCATACTCCTTCAATTCTGGAATTGCAATTTTCGAAACTGTATTTGCATCTGTTTTAACTTCAATTAATAACTCTAAGGTTTTTTCATTTACTTTATCTGCTTCTTTTCTTTGATGTAAGGCAAGTATTACAGCAAAAATTCCCAAAAAAACCGACATTAAACCAGTCGATAAAGCAATTATATCATATATATCCATTTCGTTGTATTGGACCAGTATAGGTTGTCACCAAAATACGTAAAATTGTGACAAGACCAAAGAAGCGGACAAGACAATACAACCGTTATCCCATCCATTTAAAAAGAAAAATTGCTAAAGAATATTTATCAGGAGTTGCAAGTTAT
>CALFWZ010000031.1 GCA_937928405.1 uncultured Saprospiraceae bacterium | reverse complement strand
CTGTATAATTATCTACACTTGGAACAACTGTAACCTTTCCACATCCATCACTGGCCGTTAACGTTTCTTGCACTGGAAGATCAGCATCACAACTAATGTCCGCAATCGCTGCAGGTTGGGAATCAAACGTCGGATCTGTATTATCAGCTAAAACATTAAACGTCTGCGTAGTTTCTGTTGTATTATTACACGCATCGGTCGCTGTCCAACGATACGTAATCGCATATCCATTACAATTATCTTCTGTATAATTATCTACACTTGGAGTGACTGTAGCTGTACCACATGCATCACTCGCAGTTAACACTTGTTGCGTAGGTAAATCATCTCCACAATTTATATCTGCAATCGTTGATGGTTGCGCATCAAACACTGGACCTTCGCTATCAGCTAAGACATTAAACGTCTGCGTTACTTGTGATGTATTATTACACGCATCGGTCGCTATCCAACGGTACGTAATCGAATATCCGCCACATTGGTTTTCTGTATAATTATCTACACTTGGTGTAACCGTAGTCGTACCACAAGCATCGGTCGCCGTCAACGTCTGCTGCACCGGTAAATCAGCATCACAACTTATATCTGTAATCATTGATGGTTGAGCATCAAACACAGGGCCTTCATTATCCGCTAATACATTAAATGTCTGCGTCGTCTCTGCTGTATTGCCACATGCATCTGTCGCTGTCCAACGGTACGTAATTGCGTAGCCGCCACACTGATTTTCTGTATAATTATCTACACTTGGTGTAACTGTCGCCGTTCCACATCCATCACTCGCTACTAATACTTGTTGAATTGGCAAAACATCTCCACAATTGATATTATTTATTGCTGAAGGTGCACTATCAAACGTAGGTGCTGCTCCATCTGCTAAGACATCAAAACTTCGTGTTACTTCGGTTTCATTTCCACAATTATCGGACGCTATCCAACGATAAGTAATCGTATAACCGCCACACTGATTCTCTGTATAAGGATCTACTCGCATCGCTACACTCGCAGTCCCACAAGCATCTGTGGCTGTCAACGTCTGTTGAAACGGTAAATCATCCTCACATGTTATATCTCCAATAGAAGAAGGTTGTGTATTAAACACAGGACCTACATTATCTGCTATTACAGCAAACGACTGACTTGTTTCTGCCGTATTGCCACACGCATCCGTGGCTACCCAACGATATGTGATTGTATAACCGCCACAGTTGTCCTCCGTATAAGTATCTACACTCGGTACTACTGTAACATTTCCACATCCATCACTAGCTGTTAAGGTCTGCTGTACAGGCAGATTATCACTACAATTTACATCTGAAATCGCAGCTGGCTGCGCATCAAACACAGGATCTGTATTGTCTGCTATTACATCAAACGACTGGCTTGTTTCTGTGGTATTACCACACGCATCCGTAGCTACCCAACGATACGTGATCGTATAGCCATTACAATTGTCTTCCGTATAACTATCTACACTCGGGGTAACTGTTGCTGTGCCACAAGCATCGCTCGCCGTCAACGTCTGTTGAACTGGTAAATCATCCTCACAATTAATATTTGTAATTGTCGAGGGTTGGCCATCAAAAGTAGGGCCTTCACTATCCCCCAACACATTGAACGTTTGCGTCACTACACTCGTGTTATTACAAGCATCGGTCGCTACCCAACGGTAGGTAATCGCATATCCGCCACACTGATTCTCCGTATAACTATCTACACTCGGCGTAACCGTCGCCGTTCCACATCCATCTGTGGCCGTTAACGTTTGCTGAACCGGTAAATCATCCTCACAATTAATATCTGTAATCGTTGATGGTTGGACATCAAACACCGGACCTTCATTGTCAGGAAGAACGTTAAAGCTTCTAGTAATATTTCTACGATTTCCACATTCATCTTCTGCTCTCCAACGATACCTTATTTCATAACCATTACAATCATCAACCGTATATGGCAAAACTATAGGAGTTACCGTTGCTGTTCCACAATTATCGCTCGCAGTAATCACTTCCTGTATAGGTAAAGTTTGACCACAAGCAATATTATCAATATTAGATGGAGTGGTATCAAAAGTAGGTCTCTCTGCATCAGGTAAGACATCAAAACTACGAGTCACTTCTGTAGAGTTATCACAATTATCAGTAGCTATCCAACGATAGGTAATTGTATAACCTTGGCAGTTATTTTCAGTAAATGGATCGACTCGATGTGCTACACTTGCATTACCACAACCATCACTAGCAGTAAGAACTTGTGGAGTAGGTAATTCATCACCACAATTAATATTGGGAATTGATGATGGTTGTACATCGAAATCAGGACCACCACTATCCGTTACGGTAATATGTTGTCCAGCAGATGAACTATTTCCACAATCGTCAGTAGCTACATAATATCTAGTAAAAGATTTAGGGTTAGTACACGCTGTATTTATATTTACACTATAATCTAAAAACGTAAATCCACCAGTACCTCCTCTAAGTGCTGAAATAGTCCAGGTACCATTTAATTCACCAGTAAATTCACTAAAACAGTTTACAAAACTGGTCGCATCAGGATGTCCGGTTGTTGTTCCTCCATGAGGAGTAAAGTTTCCATCTCCTTCAGGAATAAATTCGTCGTTGTTCCAAACGGGATGATTATTTGCACAGTCATAAAATGTAGGATTATAAATCTCAAATCCAACGTCACCGTCAGCACATTCTCCAGTTGTACAATGATCACCTATTAGAATAATGGCTTCGCCGTTAGGAGCAATTAACAAAAATTCTGCTCGACCTTTTCCAAAACGAGTTTGAAAACTAATAGTAATATCCTGTAGGTACGTTGCATCTAGATTATCATATCCTGTCAGATCAAAAGTATAAGAAGAAGCAGGAGTTGTAATACCAGCATTTGGTGCGCCAGTATAATTATCTGTATCCACTCCAGAATCAGGAAGACTAACCTGTGTAACTGTTATGTTAGAACTACAATCATCGGTAACTGTTACTGCAGCAGGGGCAGGAATATTTTCACAGTCTACCGAAATATCATTGGGTACTCCTGAAATAACTGGATCGTTGTCATCGACAACAGAAATCACTTGTACAGCAGTGGCAGAATTACCACAATCATCCGTTGCAATCCAAGTTCTATTAATCAGTTTTTCGCTATCACAACTTCCTGCAATTTCATTATCCCGATATGTAAGGATTACCGGATTAGGACAATTATCCGTAGCAGTTGGTCTCAATTCAGGTGGCGTATCTGTACAACTTACAGGAGGCACTACAGGAACATTAGTAAAAGTAGGGGGTGTATCTTCACAAGCGATGAATAGTAAAGAATCCTTATTGTTGTCAAATTCACATTCCCCAACTGAAGTACTTGGAAAGTCATTATCCAAATTAAACGGAGGGGGTATTGAACCATCATCATTTCCAACTATATAAATAGTAAAAGGAGGTGTAAAGGCAGAGAAGTCCATTGAAAATGTCTGAGTAATACTACCAGCAGGAATAATGGCCTGATCTATATGGAAAGTATCTACCAATATTGCAGCAGTTGTTTCAGGATCACCGATATAAACAGCTACTGGTGTTCTAGGAGGGAAAGTAAGATCTCCATCATTGGTCAATTCTATATTGATAGTAATGTCAGATAGATCATTACTACAATCATCTCTTTCAAGATCAATAGCATCTGTTTGAATATTAGCAGCCGGGAATATAGGTTCCCCATCATTATCAAAAGGTCCAACTTGTTTTAAGAATATATTTAATCTACCTGTTAAACCTGGCGGCGGGTTACCTACTAGTTGATGCTGTTGTTGTTGGATCGGAATCGTCATATCATTGTTAATATTAACAATAAAATATGGGTACTGATTCCAAAGATTTCGCGTAGGCACCCATGGAAAGTCCCTAGCATGAAAGGTTTTCATAGGGCCAAATCGAGCATAAGTAGAAGCACCACAAGAACAGGCAATTTCAGATTCATTATCATTATCAACATCTACTACAATGGGGTATTCCGAACCAGTTACTGATCCACAAGGGAAGGTAGCTAAGTTGACACCAGAAGGTCCTGAGATAATTCTTAAATTTGTTTCATCTCGATATACCACTTCATTGATACCATCTCCATTAAAGTCAAATGAGGTAGCTCCGGTGAGTCCCGAACGATCAGAAGTAATAATACTCCAGACGACTCCTCCAGTTCCATTAATGTTAACTGTATAATCATCTACTACCTGAAATACACCATTACCACAAACACCTAACTCTGGACGATTATCACCGTCAAAATCAGATATAGTTACGTTACTAACGGATCTTCTAAAAGCTCCGGAAGGTGCAGCAGTAGTTACTGTATGTGTATTACCAATTTGGGTTTCTGTTTGTAAATCCCATGCATATAAATAAGATCCACCACTAGTGGTATACGTAATTACTGCATCTAAGTCTCCATCTAAATCATAATCTGCAATTGACGTCATACCATCGGGTAATCCATTTGGTGCCTCGTTGACGACCGTCATGGTTCCTGTGGCAATATTTACACTATATACCTGATTACCCGCTACCAATTCTAATCCAGCGCAATCTCCACAAGCTCCGGAAGGAAGTACGTCCACTGCTACCGGATAGGAATGCGGATGAGAATGTCCAGAGTAAATATCATAAAGAAAAGATCCGATCGAATTACTGCCACCGGTAGCTATACGTTGTCCAGTGACCGCATTAAATATTTCATTAGCGATATACACTTCTGGTACACCATCTTGATTAAAATCAGCAAGTGCAGTAGAAAAATCCTCTGCAAACCATTGTCGATTGGTAGGTAGTCCAGCAGTAACTCGTTGATCAGATGTCCATTGCAAATCAAAAGTACCAGTACCTGTTCCATTTGGATTTACTCCAGCTGGATTATACTCGTAGCAAACCAAGCGTCGGAAATTTGCATCTACTCCTGAGACGACGTAGAAAAATTCGGTCAAACCATCCCGGTCTGCATCTCCTATAGCAAAACCTTTAGAAAAAGACGATATGGGAAGTGTATTTGGTTGGAATTTAGTGTTACCATTAGCCCCATCAAAAATGTAGAACATATTAGGTACAGAAAAATCAGCTCCGATATCTCGAAGCGCCAATACTTCAGAAGCATCACGGTTGTCATCCATTTCACCAACGACGAAAGGAACTAAGGTGTTTACATTATCTGTTGATGCCCACTCTTCTTCGATATCAAAGTTAGGAATAACTGGTGGTGTATATTCACAATTTGGTTCACAAAGTTCTAGCAAATTAGTATTATCACAAGGACAGTCTCCATCAAAACCGTCAATCAGACCATCGCAATCATTATCAATTTCATCATCACAAATTTCGGCAGTAATACAAGCAATATTACAATCACAAGCATTGTCTTCACAGTCAATCGCCCCATCACCATCATCATCAATTCCATTATTACAAATTTCGGGTTGAGGACAAGGTTCGGTGGTGACCTGTAGTTGCCAACCATTTAGTGTTCCATTATCGGCAGAAGGATAAGTATCAATTATTTCGAGGGTCCAGGTACCACCGGAATTTTGCCCGTTAAAGGCAGCTAATAATCCAACAGGTTGATAAGATTGATTATCCGTTGGCGGACAAGGCCAGCTATTGGGCGCAGAAGAAGATTGGTCATCAAAACCGATTCGCACGTTGTTTTGACTCCAACAAGTATTGACCATTAAATTTACAATGGTACCCTCCGGACTACGTAAACGAATAACCAAATCATTGACCCAGCTATGATTCACGCTGAGATTTACGATATTGATATCCGATACACACTCGTTGGTAGGGACAACGATAATCGAAGTATGAGGAGAAGGACTTCCGTCAATCCTTTCTCCTACATCTGTACTTGTGTAGGTAGTAGTTAGCAATTCATCATCCGGAAGGGATTTATTTAAATTGTAACTATTTTCGCTACTGATTCTATTAGGGCAAAGCATAGCCAATAGAATCACTACTCCTAAAAAGTAAATCTTTTTACACATATATTCCCGATCAATTAATAAATAAAGGGTCCGCAGTTATAAGCTTAGGGGGGTACGCAGAATACTGAAGACAGAGATTTTATCCGTAATCTCATCTATTTATCTGCCCCAAAGGACTAACAAGTCGGTATTTTCTAGGAGTTAGAAAGCAATAGTTATGCCTAAATATATAATTTTAAAGTATATATTAATTGTTATTTCGAATTAAAAGATTAAGGAATAAAAAAAGCCACTCCGGAGAAGAGTGGCTTTTGTGCCCATTTATGTTCTTAAGATGTTTAAAAACTCTTAAATTATTTAAAAGTTGATAAGAATTTATCTAATTCTCGCCTGTTTATGAGAACATTAAACGATTTTCTGAAAAATGATAATAAGTGACAGTCTAAATGAATATTACTCATGATAACTATCCATATTTGTTAGACTTGTACGAGATTTACCTGACAACAACCCGGGTAATATTTTTAGTTTTTTCATCCTGTAAAGCTATAAAGTAGGTGCCAGCTGCAAAGGATCGGATATCAACAGGAAGCATAAAGATATTTTGATTGATAAATATTTCTTTTTGAAAAAATGATCTTCCGTAGATATCGTAAATATTAACGCTTATTTTTCCATAAAAATCAGTGATTTGAATTTCAAATTTTTCGTCTGCGGGGTTGGGAAAAACGTTTATTTTTTCATTGTTTACGATTGTCTCTAAGCCAACGATGTTACAATTTGAAAAATCAATATTTATTTCATTAGAAATAGTCGATTCCGCAGTCGTACACTCTTCTGCAACCGATAAAACTGCCGTTACTTTATCTCCCTCTGCTAAGTTACTTACTGTAAAAAACTCTCCACTATTACCTGTAGAAACGTCATTTACCAACCATTCAATTTGTGGATTAGTGCCTTCTTGATCGATCCCCGCAGAAAAATTTAAAATCTGCCCCAAACAGATACTATCTTGTGCCATCGTAATAGAGATCATAGGATCAATTGGCTCAATTACTGTAATTGGGTAGATTTCGGAAGTTACTGTATTTTCAATAAGACAATTTGCATTGCTTATTACTGTACAAGCAATTTCTGCGTTTTCGGTCAATACTTTTTGTAAAGTAGGTAAGTCATTATCAAGTACTTCTACTCCATTAACCGTCCACAGATACGTTGGATCCTCACCTTCATTCTCCGTCATAGCGGTAAAGGAAACTGCTTCACCAGCACATACCATTTCTTCTTCTGCTGTAAGATTGATTGATAAAGACTGTAGTTCTAATACAAGAATAGAAATATTTTCTGAAGCCACCGGGTCTGGTGATGCACAACCAGAAGAAGAGATCACACTTACAGTAATGAGATCACTAGAATTCAACTCATTTAACATCAATGACATCTCCCCTGTACCGATTTCAATACTATTTAAATACCATTGAATGACTGGATTGTTACCACCATCGACAATTTGAGCGGTAAAAGTAACTGACTCATTTTCACAAATTTCAACAGCGCTAGCGGTGATGGAAACTGTTGGAACGACTAGTTCTGTTAAGCTAATACTTAAGGGTTCCGAAGTAGCAATATTAGATAATAAACAAGTTTCCAAAGTAGTTATTTGGCATCTTACCTGATCGCTTTCAACCAGGTTACTGTTTGTATAAGTCGCCATATTATTTCCAACATTGACGCCGTTTAACGTCCATTGATAAATTGGATTACTACCCGCATTTTCTGGATGTGCCGTAAAGGTAGCAGGTTCACCTTCGCAAATGGTTGTAACATTAGCAGAAATACTGACCGCTAAGGGTAGGATAGGTTTTACCAAAATATCAATTTCAGAAGCCGTAACCATATTAGTTATCAAACATGATTCTAAAGAAGAAACTACGAGACTTACCTGGTCACCATCGTTTAAATTATTAGTTGCAAACGTAGATAAATTTTGTCCTACTTCATTTCCATTGATCAACCATTGATAGACAGGATTTGATCCACCATTGATCGTTGTGGAAGTAAAGGTTACCTGTTCACCAGCACAAATTTCGGTTTGATCTGCAGAGATTTCGATAGAGAGTTGGAGAATAGGATTTACATTTATTTCAATTGGATCAGCGACTATGATATCATTTTCTAAACAAGTTTCGCTAGAAGTTACACGACAACTGACCTGATCTCCATCACTTAAATTATCCGTGGAAAATGTAGGCATATTTTGTCCCACCTCATTTCCATTGATCAACCATTGATAGACAGGATTTGATCCACCGTTGGCTATAGTAGACATAAAATTTACTGACTCTCCGTCACAGGTTTCGGTTTGATCAGCCATAATTTGAGCAGAGAATACAAGAAGCGGATTCACATTCATTTCAATGGACTCAGAGACTAGCATATTTTCTTCCAAACAAGGCTCGGAGGAACTTATACGGCAATTGACTTGATCATTATTATTCAAATTATTAATAGAGACTACTGGTCCGGTTATCCCAAAGATTTGGCCATTAATTAGCCATTCATAAGTAGGATTTTCTCCTGCATTTTCGGAAGTCGCAATAAAAGTAACCGTTTCTCCAGCGCAAATATTCTGATTATTGGTGCTGATAGTAATACTCATACTCAACGATTCGGTAACATCCATAATAATTTCGTTTGAAAATACTGGCTGGGAATTAGCACAAGCTTCGGAAGAAATGACTTTTGCTTCAATTATGTCTTGATCTTCTAGATCGTTTAAAGTTATTGAGGTGGTGTTTTGGTCAACTACGGCTCCGTTTTTCAACCACTCAACTTCTGGTGTAGACCCTCCATTACTGATATTGGCATTGAACGTGACTGGATTATTCGTACAAATTTCTGTAGCGCTTGCGGTAATGTTAATCGTTGGGGTAACCACCTCTGAAACATCCATAGAAATGCTATTAGAAAATACCTGATCGGAAGTCACACAACTTCTGGAAGAAGTGAGTACACACCTTACCATATCTCCATCAGACAAAGATTGTGTGGTATAAAACGGTTGGTTTACACCTACTTCAGTATCATTTCTTAGCCATTGATAAGTAGGATTTGCTCCTGCAAAATTGATGACATCAATGTTAAAAGTCACGGACATACCGTCACAAATAACTTCCTCTGATGCTATGATCGATAATCCCGGAGTAGCAAATTCTAATACAGTAAGAGATGCCGTATCACTAAATAAGGTTTCTCCGATTGCCGTAATTATTTCTAGGTAATAACTTCCAGTATCACTAGGTGTAATATTATTTATAAAAAGACTTTCACCATCTTCCCCCTGGAAAATTTGACCATTTTTATACCATTGATAACTAATAGGATCAGTGCCATCAGTTTCAACATTAAAAAACACGTTATCACCTTCGCATAAATCCTGTGAAACAGGTTGGGTCGTAAAATTAGTTGGAATGTACACTGAATTATTTAATTCAAAAATCCCCATATCTACCTGCCCATTAGAAATCCGAAGCATACTGTCTATGTCATAAAGAATATCATTGTCTAAGACAATCTGATTCTCACCCGCATCAATAGCTGGAGAATTTTGTTGTAAACGAAAATCAAAATTAAGTGCATCAACAAATAGAGGATCTTGATCATAAATAATACCTGGTCCACAAAATAGAGAATCTTCATCACCTAATTGGGCAATGCTTTCGCAATCTGAAGCATGGACCATTGAGTTATAAAGATTCATAGTTGGCGTACCGCTTCCACTCATATGAAAAATGGGATTGTGGTTCGCCGTATTCCCAAAAAAAATATTGTTGTACATGTTGACTTCCATATCTCCCTCGACGGATTCATTACAATAAACGGCACCACCAGTGTTAGCCGAATTTTCGTAAAAAATACAATTGAATAACAACGGCCTTGCTTTACCGCCACTCGCAAGCGTATAGACTGCACCGGAAGATTTTCCGTAATTATCCACAAATAAGCAGTTTGCAAAAACAGGTGCGACGAAGCCAAGAGAATCTTTAGAAAAGCTATAAACGGCACCTGCAATACTGGTGCCCGTATTTTCGGTAAAAGTAGAATTGAGAATCCGAGGAGCAGCCGTTCCACCAAATCCATTATTATAAATTGCGCCACCAAAAACAGAAGTATTATCTTGAAAAAAACAATGATCTATGAGCGGTTTTGATTCCCCTTGCGAATAACCACCATCATTGAAAATGGCACCACCACTACGAACAGCATAGTTGCCAGTAAAAGAACATTCTATTATTTTGGAGTTGGCACTACCACCGTTACGGCCGTTGTTAAAGATAGCCGCTCCATGAGCATCTGAGTAATGATCAATAAATTTACAATTTCGGATAGTCGGAGCAGAGTGAATTGTTCCATAATTATAAATTCCCGCTCCACTACGACCAGGTTTTTCAGCACTAGACAAAGAATCGTTAGCGACCCCATCTCGGATAGTAAATCCGTCTATGACTGTAGTACTATCTACGTTTTCAAAGTAAACGATCGTAAAAGCGTTGCTATCAGGCTGGTTGTCTTGATTAATATCTCCACTAAGAATTGTTTCATTGTTTAGCCAATCCCTTTGATTTCGTTGAGTCTCTGTCCCCGAAAAACCACCATATACTTGAACCTGATTGGGAATTTCGAAGGTATCGTCTCGGTCATCTCGATCGCAATCACTGCATTCATCTGGCCGATAAGTTCCTGCGGCTACCCATATTTCATCGCCGGGTTGAGCATTGAGTAGTACCTCTTTAAGATCACCTGAAGGTTGATTCCAGGAACTACCATCTCCGTTACCATCTTCGGCAACAAAGGTAATTTGTGAAAAAACGGGGAGGTACACGAATAAAGCAAGCAATGAGAGCATTGCTGATCGATTTGTCATGGGAATACTATTTAAAAATCACTGAATGTGATCACTTTTAAAGTACTTGGATTTCAGGGTATTGAGGTTAATAGTGCAAAGTTAAGTAATCATAGGGTAAATTGCTATATAGGAAGAACTTATTTGACTGACATTTAGCGCTTTACAAGAAAGGACACCTAAATGGCTAGGTGTCCTTGTTTGATTATAAGTAGATGAATAAATAATCATCTACCGTGACTCTTTTTCAGTAATTTCGTTATTTCAGGAGGGTGATATTACCTTTTTCGGTATATTCATCTCCATTTGAACAACGAACTCTGAGATAATACGCATATACATCTGAACATAATTTTTCTCCTTTAAAAGTACCGTCCCAACCATTATCAATAGAGTTGGATTCAAACACTTTTTCACCCCAGCGGCTATAAATCATAAAGAATACTTCGTCTACCGAGAAAGCAGCTCTGAAGTAAGCAATATCATTAAATCCATCATTATTAGGCGTAAAGGCATTTGGAAAAAAGAGAAATGGTTTATTACATTCTGGTGTTAAAACAGTGATGGTCACTCTTTCGGTCGTTGTACAACCATCTTCATCCGTCACGGTCACCGTGTAGGTAGTCGTTTCTTCAGGTGTAGCTTCAGGATTGGCTATTGTGTTATCATCAAGAGAGTTTGCAGGTTCCCATTCATAGGTATACTCATCACTTTCAGAAGTCGACAACTGGGCGGACTCTCCTCTAAAGATCGTATCTCGGTCTGTGTCACTGATAACAAAATCGCCTAAATCAGTCACCATTACTTCACTGGTGGCAGTCTGAGAACAACCAAACTCATTGGTCGTTACCAATTGGTAGGTTTGGTCAGAAGAAGGATTAACTGTGATAGCAGAGGAATCAAGGTCAGCTCCTACTATATCCATCACAGGTGTCCATTGATTAGAAAATTCAATTCCAGCATCCAAAGAAGTTTGAGAATTAATATCTACCGGTGTACCAATACAAGTTGAGACTTCTTCTTGGACGGTTAAGGAGAAAGAAGCGTTTCCAATAGTAACCATCTCCGTAGTAGGACAGCCAAACTCATCAATATATTGAATTGTAATTGTCTGTACTTCTCCACCAACATCACTTACCGGAAGTGAAATTTCTTCTCCAGTACCAATCTGCATTCCTGCTTCATCAAAATAGTTTATTGTTACTACTCCAGGTCCACCTGCGTTCAGGGTTACATCACCAGCTTGACAAATAAAATTATCGGTAGGAACTTCTAAATCCATTAATTCTTCAGGGACCATAAAGTCGATCATTTCTGTATTGGAGCAAATTCCAGCACTATCAGAAATCATCACTGTGAAAATTTCTATGGTTCCTGCGGGAGCATTAACGAAAGGGTTAGGCGAAGAGGGGTCGTTTAGGAATTCTGCAGGTGACCACTCATAAACGAGATTTTCATTTGCACCATTATTTAATGCAGCTGGTATTCCTGCACAGGTTACTACGGAATCTAGTAGATCAACCGTTAAGTCGGGTATCATGATGGTGGAAGTTACCGTAGAGGTGCAGCCAAATTGATTGGTGACTGTTCCCGTGATTACTGTGTTTCCTGGTTCGGTAATATTAATGGTAGGATTTCCAGTGGCGCCGCCATCGATAATCGCTGATTGGGGTTCCCAACTATAGGTAAGTGTATCGTTGGGATTCAAGTTATCAATACTCAACTGAGTAGGTTCTCCTACGCAGGCAGTCATCATTTCATCCAATGCTACATCAGGCGTGCTATCCATCAAATTGATCGCTTGCATCGTAGTACAACCAAAAGAATCAACCACGGTTAAAAATATTTCCGTGTTATCACCAGAAAGATTCAGAACTACCTGTTCACTTGATCCTATTACATCTCCATTAGCATCGGTCCAGGTGTAAATAAGTCCATCAACATTAGCATTGGCGCCGATCACTATAGGGGAATTACAAACCATTGTATCTGTCGGCATATCAAAAATCACTGGAGTAGGTGCTGCGATCATGGCCGTTGAAGTTCCAGTACAACCGTTTTCGTCTGTTACCGTCACCGTATAACTACCAGCAGGAAGATCACTCAAATTAGCAGTATCTTCATTATTACTCCAGCTATAATCTAACATTCCTTGGCCTCCTACAACGGTACTATTTACTGCTCCATTTCCAATGCTATCACAACCTACATTCACGGCATCGAGCATTACCTGTAAAGGATAAGAATCATCTAAGACATCAAAATTCTCGCTGACAGAACAACCATTGCTATCTGTAAGCGTAAGTCCATAATTTCCTGCTTCTAAATCAGTCACCGTAAGTGGGTCAGCACCTGGATTAGCATTGGCAGACCAATCATAATTATAATCACCAGAACCACCAATAGTAGAAATCACTTCAATACCTCCTAGGTTTAAACAAGTTTTATCTACAATTGCTAAATCCAAATCAATTTGTGAAACTGATTCAATAGTAAAACAAGTACTAGTAGTAAGTATTTCATCAGCGTCATAAACTAAGGCGCAGTAGTCTCCAGCAGGAAGTTCACCGTTTTGATAAATATTACCATCTCCATCTACGATCTCAATTCTTTCTGGTCCATTGAAGTCTGGTCCTAAATCTACATCAAATTCTACTTGACCTTCATTACCTCCAGCACAAGATATGGGGCTAATATTACTGACACTGATAACTGCTGCTGATGCGCTATTGTTAATAACAAATAAGACTCTTGTTTCACATCCGGTATCTAAATCGGTAACAAATACGGAGTATAGGCCAGCAGATAAATCGTCTCGAGTAGCGCTAGGCCCCCAACTATAGCTATAGTTACCAGATCCACCATTAACTGTAATAATAGCGGATCCATCACTCATACCAGGTTCAGGATTATTATTAATCGTAACACTGGCCATTAAATCATTGATCTCTTCAACCACGACGGTTTGTACATCAAAACAATCCGGATTAGTGGGATCGACAATCGTGACCTGATAAACACCAGCACTAAGGTCGCTACGAGTAGATTCCATATTGCCATCATTCCAAGTATAGGTAAAGTCAGCAGGAGTAAGCGTTGCAGTTCCATTAGTAAGACTACATTCAGCAGCAGTTGTTACGATATCGATTTGAGGTCCATCACTATTTCCGACTGTAAAAGTTTCTATCAGAAAACAAGTTGGGTCTGAACTGTCTGTAATGGTAACGGTATAGGTCCCTGCAGCTAAATCCTCCGAACGATTATTAAAGCTGATATTATTTGTCCAACTAAAATTATAACCTGCAGAACCACCGGCCACGTTTAAAGTAGCTCGCCCATCAGAATTACCACAGGTCGATTCTATAATCACTACACTTTCTAGTACTGGTGGCTGACAGGCACAATCTTTCATTAGATTGAGTCCATTCACTACGACAGAACAACCTTCAGCATCTGTAACGGTAAGATTATAAATACCAGCCACTAATCCTGTTCTATCCTGTGGATCATCATTGCCGGGAAGATCAGACCAATCAAAAGTATATCCACCATTACCACCTCGTATGTCTGTTATTGTAATAGATCCTTCTGGAGTACAACGTTCGGGAAGGATAGCAATGTCTAAGTCAATTTGTAAAATTTCGGAGACGGTAAAACAAGTACCACCAGCTAAGCAACCATTAGCATCTAAAATATTAATACAATAATCGCCAGGTGGAAGGTTGCCATTCATCACAGCATTCCCTGAAAGGTCTGTAATCAGAACATTCGCAGGCAGTGCAAATCCAGGTTCCGTTATGATCGTAAAGTCTGCCATCCCATCATCCGAACCAACACAAGTGGTCGTAACTGGCTCGTTCAAATCGATGGTTGCTTGAGGTACATTATCAGTAAGTACAATACTGGCAACTTGCGTACAACCTGTTGGCCCATTATCCGTTACCGTTACGGTGTATAATCCAGCTGACAAATTGGCTCTATTGGCTTCATTAGATCCGTCCATCCAAGCATAACTATAATTAAAGCTACCATTTTCTACCAGCACACTCAGTGCTCCATTCCCTTGATTACAATCGGGTTGGTTATCAACCAGAATTTCTACGTTAAGTGGATTAACTGTATCGATAAAAACAGTAATCACATCTGTACAATTATTAACTGTATCTGTAACGGTAACAAAACATTCACCAGGCATTAAGGAAGTAGCATTATTCCCTGTTTCACCATTACACCAAGTATATACCAAACCAAAAGGACTTATGGTGGCTGTACCATTAGCCTCATTACAAGTAGCTGGAGTAGTAGAGACTATTTCTACCATTGGACCATTAGTATTGGAGACTGAAAAGGTTTCTGTAATAGAAGGACAATCAGGAGAATTATTACTTCTTATAACTACTGTATATATTCCACTTGTAATATTTTGTGCAATATTAGAATTGCTAACATCGGGAGTCCAACTGTAAGAAAAATCATCTTCTTCACCTACTAAAGAAATAATTGCTGTGCCATTATTCTCGTTACATTCAGGTTCAATGATGACTAAACTTTCAATAACAGGTAATTCACAAGGAGGTGTACAATCTTCAACAAGAAAAGATGCACCTGCCACATCTAAACTAGCACAAATATCAGCATCATTAATTAAAGCAATTACTTCCGCCCCTGTTGTCACTTCAAATTCAATCAGGGATAAATCTAAATAATTATCATCTGTATCATCTGAAGTTTCGGCCACTAATGTATGAATAGTGTATAACCCTGGATTGTCAACAATAAACTCTGGCGTACTACTAACCTGTAAAATTATCAATCCATTGGTTGTTGTTAGTATATAAATTGTCTCGTAACCAACAGGAATATTATCATCATCATTTGGTGTGGCGGAGATTGTTACTACTCCATTTTCAAGACAAATCGGAGCGTTCTGATCTGCCGTTAGTGTCCCTGCATCTGCGCCACAAGGAACGGTACATTCTTCTACCACTACTGGAGCACCCGTTGCATCTAGGTCGGCACAAATGTCAGCATTTGTAATAAGATTCAGCACTTCGATACCGGTAGTAGTCCCTAGATCAATTAGGGACAAATCTAGATAGTTATCGTCACTACTATTTGAAGTTTCTGCAACCAACGTATGAATAGTGTAGAGTGCGGGGTCATCAACTATAAATTCCGGTGTATCATTGACCGCTATGATGGTTAGATCAGTAGTGGTAGTCAATACATAAATAACCTCATAATTTGAAGGAACGGTTATATCTCCATTTGGAGTAGCGGAAATAGAAGCGATCCCATTTTCCAGACAGACCGGAGAAGCTTGATTAAGCGTTAGCGTTCCAGCATCTGCCGTACAACTAATACAATCATCTTCTACAATGAGGTTTGCTAAGCTAGCGGTACAACCATCTTCGTCGGTTACCGTTACGCTATAACTACCAGGAGATAGATCTGTTGCGGTAGAACCTGTCTGACCGTCTGACCAGCGGAATTCAACCGGGTAATTGCCATTTTCGAGAAAAGCATTGATCATTCCATTGTTTTCTTCACAAGCGGCACCAGAAATATTTGTGGTGAGTATTAAAGGTAAAGGTTCCAAAATTTTCACTCGTTCTACACCACTACATCCATTAGCATCCGTAACGGTTACAAAGTAAATACCACCATCAAGATTAACAGCTGTTTGAGTGTTTTGCATAGCTGGATCACTCCATTGATAGGTGTAAGGAGGTTCTCCAGTCATAGCGTTTGCATAAGCCGTTCCATCTCCATCGCCGTTACAATTAATGTTTGTTGGTGTAGTCATGATCCAAATTCCTTCGGGAGAAGTTTCTATTGTTTCTTCACCTGTAATGGTGCAACCATTGGCGTCTGTGACGGTGAGGCTATAAGTACCTGCTATCAGACCGTCCACTATTGAACCTTCGTAGTTGTTACCCGCTTCGTCCTCCCAAAGATAAGTATAAGGGGTATAGCCACCTTTTGCCTCTGCATTTACTTTTCCATCCAAACTTGAATCACAAGTGGCAAAATTAGAAGAAGTTGCTACTTCCATGGAAGCGAAAGGACCATATACATAAGCAATGTCTGTATCAGAATTTCCTTCTGCATCCGTGACGGTGACTTCATATTCGCCTAATCCTAGTCCGGTAATCGTTTGGGTATTTTCGCCAGTACTCCATTCATAGGTAAAAGGGGCAGTCCCTTCATTTGGAATCGCCGTAGCCGTACCGTTTTCATCACCAAAACAAATAATATTGGTCGCATCCGCATCCACCCAAAAGGAAGGATTAGGAGCGGTAGTTGCTAGACTAGTAGCGGTAATTAGGAGACATAACCCAAAGATTATGCTGGACCTCTGTGCCCTAATCATTGCTTTTCTCAGTTTGTCAATATTTAAGTTCATAATTTGTCTTTTTGTCGATTGTAGATGGAATTATTTTGCCTTACATGGATTCTTGGTAATCGTTACATTGATAATTTCTACACGTCGATCTCTAGCAGCGTCTACATCCGTGATAGCGCCTTTTTTGTAACATCCACGGCAAGCTTTTTCATCCCCAAAAGATGATTCAGTAACAATAATTCGTTCTTTAAAATCTCGTAAAGTTTTGCCTGATGGAGCAACCCAACTGGTGAAATAATTTTCGATACTACTAATTCTTCTTTTTGTCAAAGCCTTATTGTATGCTGGATTAGATCGTAGACTTGCAAAACCACGGATAGTGATTTCGATTTTGGCATCTCCTCCTACTTCTTCGAAATAGGTTAACATCTTAGCAGCTAGGGCTTCCAAGTTATTAAATCCTCCCTGTACATCCTGTGCGAAAAAATTATCCATAGCAGGTGTTCGTAAAGAATTAGATTTATAATAGCCTTGTTTTTGTTGATAATCATTGATATAATCTTGATAAGCTGTTCGGTAATCGATGGCCGTTTCCGTCCGCATATTATCCGGTTCTGGTTCGTCATTATCAAAATAAAGAACTACATCATTAAACCCTGAAATATTTCGGCAGAGAAAAAGATTTTCAGATAAATTAGTTGGAATCACCGGAATACCTTCTGTAGATACGTAAGCAGTGTCAGGAGAATATCCGCTTTTAGAAGCGATAATCATGTAGCGTTTTTTCCAATTGATATCATAATCATATTCATGCCCAAAAGCTTCTGTTTCTGTAGCTAATAATTTATCTTCCGTCATTTCAACCAATCTTACTTCTACCCCATTGAGTGGTTCACCAGAAACTTTATCAAAAGTTTTTACTTCCAAGTCAACTGCTGGTCGCAAATACACTTTAGCTTCTATAATGGTGTCCATGAAAGGGCCAGGTGTGCCAAATTCTACCACACCTGTTGTATATTTTTCTTTAGTAGCAACGACTTTGTATTGATCTAAAAAATCGACTTTATAGTCCTCATATAGATTGTTATCTGCTAAAGATTTAATCTGTGCTTCAAGATCCGTATTCATTAAGGAAGAAAGTGTTACTTCGGTTCCAAATAATGGTTCGCCAGTAATTTCATTAAAGGTGAGCACTTTTACTTCCAATGGTGGATTATTGACTTCATAAATATCGTTACAGACGCAGTATTGGGAAGTATCAGCACACATACCTCCAGGGCGATTAGACACAAAATAGGACTTGCCTGCCTGACTATTGGTAGAAAAATAAATTTCATCGGAACCTGTATTGAGCGGATATCCCATGTGTGAAAAATTATTGAATCCATCAACTGCCATAGGTGCCCGATAAATATCAAATCCACCAAGATTTTGATGACCTTCCGAGCTAAAGAACAACGCTTGATACTCGCTATCAAAGAAAGGAGTGATTTCATCTTCTGAAGTATTCAAGGCAGAAAGATTGACTGGGTCAGAAAAATCTCCATTCTCATTGATCGTTGAATACCATAAATCCATTTTACCTTTTCCTCCTGGACGATTACTGGCAAAATACAATGTCTCTTGATTATTATCTTTATTGAATCCAATGCTGGGTTGAGTAGTATTGAATCCGTTCATATTAATATTTTCAGGTAATTTAATAGCATTTCCCCAAGTAGCATCACTACGCATTTTTCGGTAGAAAATTTGACAATTAGTACTATCCTTATTGGTATTTTTACTATCGCAAATGGTGTAGTATAAATGATTACCATTTTTTCCAAAAGTCGTATGTGCTACGTTAGCACCGCCTTGGTTAAAATCAAGCGTATTTTCCGCCATATCCCCTCCAGCCTTATCCGCTGTATAAAGGCGGGTAACGGGGCTCTCGCAAACACCAAACCCATTACTGAGATTTTCCCGTAGAGAAGTAAAATATAATTTATCATTGTGGAGTACTGGCGCCATATCAGTATAGGGCGAATTTACATTATCGTCCAAATGTTTGATTTCCACAGGATCTTTCTCCAATGTTCGGGTCGCAGCCCAACGACTATCATTAATTTCTTTTTGAGCTGATTCACTGTAAGTGCCACCAGAAGCACCGCTGCCGGAGAGATAATTATTGAAATGAACGATGGCTTCATTGTACTTCCCCATTCTTTTCTTGACGTGTCCCAGCCAATAATCTGTCAAAGGATAATTGGTTGCTTCTTCACCACTAAGTACCTGCTGATAATAGCGTTCCGCAACAGGATAAACTCTTAGAAGGCGGGCATTTTCGGCAGCGTGATAAAAATTTTCGGCAGTTTCTTTTCCTGCATCATTAATAATGACTTCGTAATTAGCAAGCGCCTTAGAATAATCCATTTTTTGTTCTGCTTTCGCGGCTGCTTTCTGGTAGGCCTTAAGAGACTGGGATTGTGCAAAAAATGGTACGCACATTAGCCCGACAGCTATCAAAGGGTAAATTACTTTATGCATTGGCTTCAGTTCTGATTGAATAATTTTGTAAAAGAATGGATATCATTTCAATTATTTTTTATAAATAAACAGGACAGGTAGGACAGAAATCAACATCAGGTTTTTTGATAGTATGAATTATCGAAATTTCTGGTCCTCCAAAATTGTTGGTAGCAATATTGATATCTGAGATATTGATATCATAACTAACACCTACGGTCCAAGCTTTGTGGTGGAATTCGATGGCAGGAATAAAAGCATCACCAGTTCCAAATCCTTCGGCGTTGAAACGATAAGATAATCCAAGCTGAACGGCCAGTTCTTTCGTTCTGTTAAGGTTAAGGTGTTGTTTAACAGCTCCTCCGATTAAATATTCGGTATGTGGTCCTTGAAAAGCCCCTACCAAGGTAGCTACAACGTCTGTTTTTCTACCTACCTGAAAGAGTCCTAATCCATGAATAGCCCACCGAGCAGGTAGTTCGACGGTTGGATCATCCCAAAAACTTTTCTGTGGAGTATTAATGTGAAAAAGTCCTACTCCAAGATCCCAACGAGTTCTTTTAGTTTGATTAGGATGTTGAAAATGCCAATTTACTCCAGCCGAAAAGTCAAGATAAATAATAGACTGATCAAAGAAATTTTCGTTATTAGCAAAAGAAGGATCAAATCCCTTACTACCAAATTGTTCATCAAATTCAAGGTTATCTGTCTCAAAAGAACGTTGGTAGCCAGCCACTTGAAGGCCAGCGGAGAGGTAATGTTTTTTAGCAACTCTAGTGGTGTAGGCTAGATTTAGTCCCAACTGAGTGGTTCCTAAATTTCCGTCACCAGCCCAATCATGATTAAAAACTAGACCACCACCGATAAATCTAGTTTTTTCTTCACATAGATACCATTTTCTATCAACTGCAAAATAGGCAGTACGATAAGTCACTGGTACATCGTACCATTGTGCGCGATAGTTGCCATTGAAACGTGTTTCTCCTAGGAAAACGCCCGTCATAGCAGGATTTAATTGTAATGGTACGTTACCAAATTGAGAAAAGTGAATATCCTGCGCTTTTGCGGAATCTATTGAAAAGATGGAAAAAAGCAGGAAAAGAGTCGTAAATGCGACTCCTTTAATTACAAAGGTAAACTTTGTGAATCGGGTAAATGAATTCGTCATAAGTTTCTGTTTTAGAAAACTCTTCCAAAGAAAATAAAATTGCAATGTATTGATTGTATGTACTTTATAAATACGTAAAAAAACGTATTTGTAATTCTAATCTCATTCGTGTGGGATGTGGTGTCCTCTGAGTATGAAAATTACTAAATATGGGCTTTTGACTAAACGTTATAAATGTAGTCACTAATTATTAGAAATAAAAAAGATAAATGATATTTTTTAGCAATAAAAAATAAATAGTTGAAGAATTCCGATGGCTTTTCTCGTTCAAAGTTGATTAGCGTTAAGGTTCCATTTGCATCTTCAATTGTTGAGATTTTTTTCCAAAAAACTTATTAGAGAGATTCCTAGGTAACAAACTCTGTATTTTATTCTTAGTAAACACAATGAAATCCGAGAATTCAAATTAAATTTACAAAAAGCATTATAAATAAATTCGTTCTTATTAATTTAGGATTAAATTCAGAAACATCAGTATATTTTTTAGCTTGTTTAGAAATTCTATTTCCTGTAACAACTATAATATTCATGGCTAAATTTTTTCTATAATCATATCTTAAAAGCTTTCTCAACAGCCTTTATTTGATGGACTTTTTTCAATTTATTTTCATTGAAAAACAATAAATTTTCATTGAAGTAAATCAGGCAACTATTATAAAAAAAGACAAAATCAATGAATTGTCTAGATTTATTCGCTAAAGAAAAAGAATCTAAATTTTTTTTAAAAAATAATAAAGTTTATTTTGCCACAAAAAATAGAACTTTTTTTTAAAATTTCCGTTTCACAAAACACAATTATCGGTATTTTTTTTCTTAAAATATACCAATTCAATCATCTAATTTTTATTTATCATGGCTAAGAAAAAAGCTCCTGCTAAAAAAGCGACTCCTAAAAAAACTACCACGGCTAAAAAAACTACCGCCAAAAAAGCCGCTCCTAAAAAAACTACCACCGCGAAAAAAACTGCCGCAAGAAAAACTACCGCTAAAAAAGCCGCTCCTAAAAAAACTACCACGGCTAAAAAAACTACCGCAAGAAAAACTACCGCTAAAAAAGCCGCTCCTAAAAAAACTACCACGGCTAAAAAAACTGCCGCAAGAAAAACTACCGCCAAAAAAGCCGCTCCTAAAAAAACTACCACGGCTAAAAAAACTACCGCAAGAAAAACTACCGCTAAAAAAGCCGCTCC
>CALFWZ010000030.1 GCA_937928405.1 uncultured Saprospiraceae bacterium | reverse complement strand
AGGTAGATTGTATTGCTCTAAAAGTTTTGATAAGTCTTGATCTTTTGATTTCTTTTTCATCTTTGAGTGTTTTGATTTTAAATTTAAAAAATATTCAAAACACTCCGAAATTAGTTTACACTATATTCTTTAGAGGCCCTAGTAATAAAGTTTTTTTAAATAAAAATGAATCAGCTAATTGCCACCCACCTACTCAAACAACCTCACCTCCACCTTCTCCACTTGCTCCCGATACGCCTTCCAATCCTCCGAAAAGAACTTACCAATAATTCCATTTACCTCCGTCATTCTACGCGCTGCTTTTCGGAGCGCACCCATCCCATTTTCGGAAATTTGATCATCCGCCCCACGGAAGTATCTCATTGCCTGAAAGATCACCGAAGTAAGTTTATCCGAAGACCGTTGAATACCTTTGGTGTCTGGCGGAAACATATAAATCGCCATTAAATTGGCAATACTATCCGTCATGGCCTTACCGATTTCTTTAATCATCTTTTTGGTGCTATCCGGCGCATGTACCATGGCATCATTTACCAATTTAACGGTTTTCTTAGCCTTTTTCAAGCGATTAAAATCTGCGGTAGCCGTTTCTATTTGATCGTAGTATTGACGTTGTTGTGCATACTTTCTTTTTAGTCCTTCGATGGTAACTGGCCGATGTGGATTTGCATGGACCTTGATCATCGTAGAATCTTTTGCTTCCCCATGAGAGATCACCACTTTATAATCTCCAGGTAAAACATCTAATCCTCCTGGTGGATCAGCATCCGGTTTGGGGTCTCTATTTGATGGAAAACGAATACCATTTTCTTCTAATCGCCAAGATATTCGATTAAGTCCTGGCTTTAATTTTCTAGTAAAATTACGGACCGTATCTCCTTGCATATCATAAATAACGATCGCCGTTTTATCTCCTTTTTTCTTTCCATCTTTTTTCTTATCATTCTTCTTCTTTTCCTCCATTTTCGGTTTTTTATCTTTTCCCTTTCCTTTCTTTTTCCCTTTTCCTTTTTCGGCCATCCCTTCTTTTTTATCTTTCTTTTCTTTCTCTTTCATCCAAATAGAAAACATCCCATTGGGGCCACGATTCGGTCCTTGGAATTCCGCATCAGCGATAAATCGTACTCCATCCACAGATCGGTAACTACTATGGTAAGCATCGGGTGGTGTGAAAATAGCGATATCCTGATCCAACACTTTTTTATTGGTACGAGCAATTTCTCGTAAGGGGCGAATATCATCCATAATCCAGATCGCTCGTCCAAAAGTTCCGATAATCAAATCATGATCTCGTGAATGAATTTTTAGATCACGGGTAGGCACACTCGGAAAATCTTTTTTCCACTGTTGCCAGTCTTGTCCACCATTTAACGAAAAGTACAAACCATAATCTGTTCCCATAAATAATAATTCAGGAACAATCGGATCTTGTACAATACACATGACATAACCAGCAACGTTGTTTTCGTTGGCAATTCGTTTCCAAGTGGCTCCATAATTGGTCGTATGATAAGCATAAGGTGTAAAGTCATTCCGACGATAATTATTGACGGCTACAAAAGCTTCTCCTGCGTTTTTACTGGATACTTCGATCTGTGCAAACCAACTTCCTGCGGGCAAACCAGGCAAGCGGCTAGACATCTCCGACCAGTTCTCTCCACCATCTTTGGTGAGGTGAAGTTTTCCATCATCAGAACCGGCCCAGATCACTGCTTGGTCCACATGACTTGGAGCAATGGTCGTAAGGGTCGTAAAATTTTCAGCGTTGGTGACGTCTTTGGTTAATCCTCCGGAAATGGCCGACTCTTTTTGTTTGGTGGTATCATTAGTGGTTAAATCGGGAGAAATGATTTTCCAAGTTTTACCACAGTCGGTACTTTTATGAACATATTGACTACCAAAATAAACTTCACAATTATCGAACGGTCCTTGCGCCAAAGCAGCGTTCCAATTGTAGCGAAGTGCTTCACCATCAGGATGCGCAGGTTTTATAAATTGATTTTGTCCAGTTTCATAATCAAAATAAGCTAGATTACCACCTTGCGACATCGCCATGCCATAGCGGTTGTCATCCGGTCGAAACAACATATCAAAACCATCTCCGAAAAGTACTTCTCGCCAGTCTGCATTTCGAGTCCCTCCGCGCTTCCAAACACTAGAAGGGCCAACCCAGGTTCCGTTGTCTTGCATACCACCACCGATTCGATAGGGGATCGACATGTCATAATTAATATGATAAAATTGCCCGACTGGTAGGTTTTCGACAAAGCGCCAACTTTTTCCGCCATCGCGAGAAATATTCATTCCACCATCATTCCCATTAATCAGATAGTTGGGATCATCAGGTGAAAGCCAAAAGGCGTGGTGATCGGGATGGACGTTGCTACCGTAATCCATGATGGTTTCAAAAGTACGACCACCATCCTCACTTTTAGAAACGTAGGACCAGAGATTCCAGATTCGGTTTTCGTTATGTGGATCGACGTAAATTTCTGCATAATAAAAAGGTCGGTTACCAATATCTTTATCTGCAATTTTTTTCCATTTATGTCCTCCATCTTCTGACTTGTAGAGTGCGTTTACTTTTGCTTCGACGAGTGCATAAATAATGTTGGGTTTGCTGGGAGCTACGGCCAGCCCAATTCGACCTAGCGGTCCTTTAGGTAGTCCACTTTTCTTATCTTTATCAGAAATTTTCTCCCAAGTTGTTCCTGCATCATAACTGATATGGATACCTGAGCCTGGTCCACCGGAATTAAACTTCCAAGGGGTACGACCAAATTCCCAAGTGGCGGCAATTAGCTTATTGGGATTTTCAGGGTCAGTGACTAGATCAGCAATTCCAGTTTCATTGTCAATAAATAAAACCTGATTCCAAGTGGTTCCTCCATCGGTCGTTTTATAAACGCCTCGATCGGCCGAAGGACCCCAAGCGGAGCCCAACGCACCAACGATGACCGTATTTGGATCATCACGGTGGATAATAATTCTATGAATCAAGGTGGTATTTTCTAGTCCCATCAGCTTCCAGGTACGTCCACCATCGAGGGTACGGTAGAGACCTTTTCCACTATTGTGAGAATTTCGAGGATTTCCTTCTCCCGTACCCACCCAGATATCGTCCGGATTTTTTTGATTAATCTTAATCGCACCTACTGATTGTACAGGCGCATCATCGAAAATAGGCTCCCAAGCAATCCCACCGCTTTCAGATTTCCAGACACCACCGGAAGCAGTACCAACGTATATATGATCGGGATGCTGAAGATTTACATCAATGGTCGTCACTCGACCACTCATACCAGCAGGACCGATATTCCGAATTTTTAAGGCAGAAAACTTTTCAAGATCTAGGAATGTAGCATCTTCTTGACTAAATAATAGGACAGGAAGCAGCAAAACGAGTAGAATTAAGGATAGTTGGCGCATCTCAGTGTAATGTTTGTGAAGTTCTTAATCAACTTCTGTATTAAATTAGAACCCTCAAGATAATAATTTTCTATTTTGTCGAGACCAAATTATACTGAAATTACTGAGAAAGTGTATTCTAAGTTGGTAGGCAATTAGGTAGTTATTGAATAACTTCTGTGAACTAGGGAGAGCATATATTTTAATGAAGTCACTAAAAGTGGACTATAAAATGTCTATTTCTTAACAGTTTCTTAAGTCTATGGCGTTCTAAGTGCTATTTATTGTCAATTTTACGTTAAGTAAAATAAAATACCTTGATCTGTACAATATATCTCTCTATATTTATATTATAGATAAGAATAAAGGAAATTAAAAATTTAATTATTAGGTTTTTAATTTCTAAAAACGAAAACCCCCACTGAATGGCGTTAGCCGGACAGGAAAATACTTACTTGCCTATTGCATTAATCTACTTGCTAAAGAAACTTATTCAAGGTTTCAAAAATTTAATTTAATACGTTTTTATAAATAAGGGAGTTCTCTGTCCTTTAAAGTGTATACTTTAAAATTATATTGTTGTAGCATTACAAATGCATAATAATTATTAACTCCTACTGTGCAGCGTTTTTACATTTAAGCGCATTATATAAGTAAGCGTATTGATTAATTACCAAATGAAATAAAAATAAAAAATATTCCTACAAATTTTTAAATTAAAACCTAAGCTATGAAAAAAATGCCTCTTGCCCTTGTGCTTTTCAGCATCGTTACTTTATTATCTTTTAATGCCTGTTCTCCTGGCTATGGATGTTTTTATTCTGCTGTGGAATCGGAACCCGAACAAGTAGAAAGTTCAACTTCTAGTATGGAAGCGGAGCGTGTAAACAGCCTTCCAGAGGAAGTGAATTGTCTGCCATAAAAAGATACCACTTTACATTTTAGAATCTTACTGTTAGATCGAAATTTTTATTTCTATTTGATAGGTGACTGACCATTATCGCTTGATAAGGATGGGGAGTGTATTCTAAAATAACTTGACGTTGAATGTTAAGACTTAATTATTTAAACTAAAACTAAAACCTACAATTATGAAAAATATAGCAAATTTAATCCTAGTAACTTTTACTTTATTTTTATTCGTCACCCAATCGATAAATGCCCAGAATTACGGTCGTCAAAATGACCTCCGCTATAAAGCTGGACAAGTAGAACTGCAAGCCGGAATTGGTTTAGTATCTACTTTTGTTTCGATGAATGCAAAAACCAAAACACCACCAGTCAACTTAATGCTTAATTATCGGGTAAAAGAATTTTTTAGCGTAGGTGCGTATTTTGGGTATTCCTCTACTGCCTATAGCGGTAATGCCAAAGATATTCACGGCAACGTTGTAAAGGAAGATGAATTTAAACTCCGAAACGAATTCTATTTGACCGGACTGCGCGTACAAGGACATTATAGTCAAGGACAAGTTGATTTTTACGGCGGCGCCATGCTAGGCTATAATTTTTCCCGTATTGATACCAATATCACCGATGTGAAAAACCGACCAGAAGGAGTGTTGATTGAAGAAGGGAATCTGATTACTTATTCTGGTTTTATCGGTCTAAAATATATTACGCCCTCTAAATTGGGATTCTACGGCGAAGTCGGATATGGCGCCTCTATCGTGAGTGTCGGACTGACATACCGGCTATAAAAATATTCAAAAAGCGATTTGATGATCGCATCAAGACTTAGTTATTTCCTCTTTTTATAGGCCCCCGCCACTGGCGGGGGTTTCTTTTTTTAAGACCATCCTATTTTAGTATTCCTTAACAATTATGTCCTCTTCCAACTTTCTTCGTTAATAATTTTAAAAAAAAGACATTATTTTTTTTATTATTAGAATAATTAAATATTTTTAGGCCTTGTTATATGATTCTTGAGAGAATAAATATAACTACACCACACATTTTTAGGTCTATTCAGGCCTGTGATTCTATTGGAACTGAGAACTTTACCCTACAATTTATACGGCTTGGCCTATTGGGTCAATCTATGAAATCATTAATAAATCAAAAACCGATTTTGAGAGACAGTCGCTTTACACTTCTGTCCCATCTAAGAAATTTCTAACTCCAGATTTCTTTAAACCACACACTGATTTATTTTTGGATACCTTTTTTGTTCGTAAGAATGCTTACGGACATGGTCTGTGTTTTTGGACTTGCCTCGAAATGGGATTTAAAATTAACGTGCTTAACTGCAAAATTTCATTAATTAAAATTAAATGATTTTCATTTAAACCCATTTTGATTCGTACCAAATATCCAGATTGTTTTATTGAAAATTAGTTGCAAAGTAGGCTAGCCTACTTGTCACCAGGGTTTAATAGACTAAACCCAAAAACAACAACTGCTTATGTTTGTATCATCTACCCGGTGGACTTTTCTGTTATTATTTTTAATCGCAGGGAATGCCCTTGCTGATACAAATTATAATCCCTTTTTGAACATACAAGAACCGATAGTCTGCTCTGCCAGTACTACACGGCATTTTATTGAACTTGATCAACAAACCGCTTCGGTTCGTTTCGAGGATTTAATCCCTGGAACGAAATATCATATTTTTGTCCTATCTGATCGTCCTGATGGAGCATGCTTGCCAGTGGCCAATACTCCGGTCTTAAATGATCAGTTAAAATTTATTGAGCCAGGAGTTTATCTTTTTAAGGCTACCGATACTTTTTTTGAAATAAATATCACAGGAGCGACCTGCCAACAAGACCAACTTCTATCTTTAAGTATTGGGAAAACCCAAGAAGAAGAAAATTCCCTTTCTTTTTTACCTCAAGGAATTGAGGTTAGCCTAGATGCTTATTCTGTACAAGAACTCATTGAATCAGTATTTATTGGTGGGGATTGTTTTCAAGTAGAATCAGGGAGTATTACTTACGAAGGAGATCCAGAAAGCATTGGCTTCTTTTCTAGTGGTACGGATGCGCTCAACATGGAAGAAGGAATTATTCTTTCAACTGGTAGAGCTACCAAGGCCGAAGGACCTAATGTTTTATACAATACCGGTAATTGGATGGATGGACCTGCCAATGATCCTGATTTAGAACAATTACTGGTAGATGATTATAATCTTCGGGATCGTGCCTCTTTGGAATTTGACTTTACCCCTACCAGCGAAATGATTTCTTTCGAATTCGTATTCGCATCGGAAGAGTACTGTGAATATGTAAATTCAAGTTTTAATGATGTATTTGGATTTTTTATTAGCGGACCTGGTATTAATGGTCCTTTTGCTAACAACGCAGAGAATATTGCTTTTGTCCCTGGCTCTAATGATTATATTTCTATTAATTCTATCAATCATTTTCAAAATCAAATACATTTTAACAATAACATTCCAATAGATCAACACAATAGTTTGCCCTTCTCTTTGTCTTGTCCTGAATTGGAAGACGATCCAGGGGTTGCGACTTCTTACCTAGAGTATGACGGATTTACCAATGTGATGACGGCTATGGCTCAGGTGAATCCCTGTGAAACCTATCATATCAAATTGGTCATCTCTGATGTTCAAGATGCTTATTTTGATTCTGCTGTTTTTTTAAAAGCCAATAGTTTTAGTGGTGGAAATACGGCTCAAATCAGTGTGGAAGTTCCTGGGATTGGAGGCGATCAGCTGACCGAAGATTGCACAGGAGGTTTCTTTCGGTTTGATCGGACAAACGAGGATTTATCAGAAGATGTAATAATCCGCTACACCGTTTCAGATTTGAGTACGGCTACGCCCGGAGTAGATTATGAAGCCTTGCCTGATTCAATTATTATTCCTGCGGGAGAAGCTTTCTATAATTTACCAATCCTCGCATATAATGATGATTTGGTAGAGGGCGTTGAAAATATTTTGTTAGAAATGGAAGTTCCTTGTTCTTGTCAAAATCCTTATTCCATTATTTACTTGCTTGATGGAACACCCTTAGAAACAGAGAACACGGAAATTTCCTTCTGCGAAGGACAATCTAGTCTGCTGAGTGCAAATGCTATGGGGGGCGTCGGAAGACTTTCCTATCTCTGGAGCACGGGTGATACCTTGGCTGAAATTCCTGTTATGATTAATCAAAATACAGACTATTCAGTTACGATCACTGACCAGTGTGGTAAATCCGTTTCTGCGGTGCATCAGGTTGTCATTACTCCCGAACCAACAGGAGTCTTGTCTGGTGAAACTATTTTATGTGAAAATATACCCGTGAATTATTTGCCCGTGACCTTGACGGGGTCTGGTCCTTGGGATTTGGAATATACCTTGAACGGTGCTCCACAAAATCCAGTGGTAGGAATTCTCAACAATGACTTTCAATTGCCTGTTACCGCTCCGGGAACGTATTTACTAACAGGGATTAATAGCAATGCCTGTGTGGGTACGCCCGCAGGATCTGGAACGGTGACCGCAGTTATTTTAGAAATAAATGAAGAAATGGACCCACTCACTTGTCCGGAGGCAGCCGATGGCGCACTTTCCGTCGCCGCAACGGGAGGTAATATGCCATATGATTTTTTATGGGAAAATGGAACTGTTGGACCTGCCATTAGCAGTTTAGATGCTGGACAATATCAGGTTACTTTAACAGATGGAAATGGTTGTGAAACAGCTCGTAATTTTTCCGTAACACTCGACGAAGAGGTTCCTCAGGTAGCTATTGCACCCGCGAGTACACTAACTTGCGACACCACCGAAATTAGTCTATCGGCTGACGCTTCAACAGGCTCCATCTACGAATATTTATGGGAGGGACCAACGGGTGGTATCCAAAGTGGAAATACTACCCTACATCCAATGGTAACCCAACCAGGTGATTATATACTGGAAGTAATCAACACCAATACGGGATGTCGTCAAGCAGATACCCTAATGGTTATTCAAGATATCACGCCTCCCGATCCAGTCGTGCTTATTCAAGGCCCTCAAACCCTCACATGTAATGAAACTACTACCATTCTTGATGCAACCGCTTCTCGGCCTTTTGGAGAGGTAACTTTTACCTGGAGTACAACAGATGGTTACCTCGATCCGGCAAACATTAATCATCCCATTCCTGAAATAGACAGTGCGGGACTTTATCAGTTATTATTGACCAATACGTTGAATGGTTGTACCGCTGCTATCAATACCTTGATCGATTTAAATGTGACAACTCCCAGTCCGTTAATTCTTACTCCGTCTGAATTAACCTGCCAGGACACGGTTCGGCAATTAAATGCAACTGGTTCGATGGTTCAGGGAACGCCTATTTATAATTGGACTACGGAGGATGGTATGTTGCTGAATGGAATGGATGGTCTGACCCCGGATATTGCTGCTCCGGGAACGTATTTGCTCGAGATAGAAGATACGGATAATGGCTGTATTGCTCAAGAGTCTGTCACGGTAACTGAAAATATTATCCCACCAATTGCGGAAATAATAGCTCCAACAGAATCGCTAGATTGTAATACTTTCTCACTAGATTTAGAAAGTGGAAATTCTTCTCAAGGTGATGATTTTTTATTTAACTGGACAACGGATGAAGGAGCAATCTCTGGCTCGAATTCCAATGTAATGGCTACGGTAACTGCTCCTGGAGCATATCAATTATTAATCACCGATCAACGCAACGGTTGTACCGCTTCTGCCAATACAACGGTCCTTCAAAGTCTGACAGCACCCATTGCTGACATTACCGTTTTGGGACAAGATATTTTGACTTGTCAATTTCCAGCTACTACCATCTCTGCCGCAGGATCAACTGGAGAAAATGCATTGTCTTACCGATGGTCTACCAACGATGGTCAATTAGCAACGGATCAATTGACCCAAATAGAAAATGAAATCTTAAGTCCAGGCACGTATCAGCTGGAAGTAGTAGATATGGTGAACGCATGTACCGATGAAACGAATGTGTTAATTATGGAAGATAAACAATTACCCGAAATTACGATTGCCACGCCATCAGTGTTAAATTGTAATCAAGATACTATTTCAATTTCAGCTGAAGGTTCTGCTCAAGGAACGAATTACGTACCGACTTGGACCACCACTGATGGTAATATCACTGGACCGATCAATGACCTGAACACGAATGTTGATCAACCGGGATCTTACCAATTAGATATTTTAGATTCAGCGAATGGATGTATCAGCACAGCGGTCATAGTTGTCAATGAAAATAGTGTACTTCCTGTGGCGCAGATAAATCCAGTTACAGAAATGCTGGATTGTAATACCACAGAATTAGAATTAACAGCGATCGGTAATTTATTAGAAACCTATCGTTTTGAATGGCGCACGACCAACGGAAACATATTAGGAAATACCAGTGCCTTAAATATTTCTGTGAACGCCGCAGGAAATTATGAATTACTAGTAACCGATACGGAGAATGGTTGTCAATCGCAGGCCACCGAGCTAGTTGAAGCCAACGAAAATCAACCAGAAAGTATTCAAGTAGCCATACAAACTCCAAACTGTTATGGAGAAACGGGGAGCTTGGAAATTCTTGGGGTTACTGGAGGAGAAGGTCCTTATTTATACGCGCTAGATATTTTTGCAGATGAAATATTTTATGCAGATACAAGTTATCAAAACTTAGCGCCTGGTAATTTTGAACTAACCGTTCTTGATATTAATGGGTGTAAATTCACCCAGCCAATTACGCTAAATGGTGTTCCTGAATTAATAGTTACTACTGAACCTCGCTATGAAATTCGTTTAGGAGAAAGTCAAAAATTAAAAGCCACGGTCAGTGTACCAGATTTTAGAATAGACTCTATTGGATGGCAGCCAGGAAATGAGAATATGTGTATAAATTGTTATGATCCTGTGGTGCGTCCATTTGAAGATACTTATTATACCGTGTCTGTCATCGATGAAAATGGCTGTACGGCTACTGCTCAAACCTTGGTGGTAGTAGATAAAGAACGTCGAGTTTATATACCAAATGCTTTTTCTCCAAATGGAGATGGACAAAACGACGCCCTGACCGTATTTTCAGATATGCTTTCAGTAGCACAGGTAAACACTTTTCAGATTTTTAGTCGCTGGGGCGAAAAACTATTTGAAAATAATGATTTTCAACCCAATCAAGCGTCGGAAGGTTGGGATGGACTTTTTGGTAATAAAATGATGATGTCAGGTGTGTATGTCTTTTTTGCTGAAGTAGAATTTCTAGATGGACACCGAGAAATTTATAAAGGAGATGTGACCTTATTACGTTAACCTTGTTTAAAATGCTTCACAAAGGGGAGGAGACTTAGTTACTGCTCTAGGAGTTGATTCTATCCAATAGATGACAATTTGGTTGTTTTATAGATTAATTTTAAATCTAATTCGTGGGAATACGGCCTTTCGGGAAATTTTCATAATTTTTTTTTACCTTGTATCATAAGAGAAATAATTAGGTTTCTTTATCCAGGGTAATAAAATGAATCAGAACACCAACTTACGTCCTTTACCAGCTTGTCTGGTAATACTACTGCTTTTTGTTTTTTCTAATAAAGGCATAACCCAGTGCAATATTCCTGTCAATGCTGGGCCAGATCAAATACTTTGTTCATCAGCTGGCAGTACCCAACTGAGTGGAAGTACTACCGCCTTGGATTTTTCCTGGAGCCCAACAACTGGACTTAGTGATCCAACTGCTCTCAACACACAAGCAATTGTTACCCAAACGACCACTTATACGCTATCTGCTTTTCAGCCTTCTGGAATAAACCTCATTTCCAACGGTGACTTTACACAGGGTAATACCGGATTTACTTCTGACTATGGTTTTGATAATTGCCCACCCAATCAATGGGGCTCCTTGGGATGTGAAGGGGCTTATGTCATTACCACCAATGCTGGAACCACTCATTCGAATTTTGCAAACTGTACGGATCATACCTCGGGTACTGGTAATATGATGGCGATAAATGGTGCTCCTAGTGCGATTGACGTCTGGTGTCAGGTCATTTCCGTAAATCCTAATACGAACTATACTTTTAGTGCTTGGGTAACTTCATTAGTCTCTGATTCTCCAGCTCGACTTCAATTTTCTATTAATGGAGGTACTATTGGTAATATTTTCAACGTAACCGCTTCTACTTGTCTTTGGCAAGAATTTTCGGCCATGTGGAATTCAGGTGGAACGACAACGGCTACTATCTGTATTACGAATCAGAATAATGCAGTCGGCGGAAACGACTTTGCGATTGATGATATTTCTTTCGAAGAACTTTGTACGGTAACAGATGAGGTGACCATCGAGGTTGTGGAAATTAATGCCGCTGTGGCAACTCCTCCCGTTTTAGATTGTAATAGTGTTTTACAATGTATTTCTCTTGATGGTTCTGGCTCTATTTCCTCTATTCCTGGTATTCAATATCAATGGACTGCAAGTAATAATGGTATGATTCAAAGTGGAGAAAATACTGCCAATCCACTTGTTTGTGGAGAAGGTACTTACACGCTTGTTGTGAGTGTAACGGCACCCGATGGAACCGTTTGTACCGATAATCCTCATGTAGTGGATGTTTTATCTAATAATCAACCTCCAATATCTCCGGCCATTGACGGTCCACTGATGAGTTGTACGAATACGCCAGCTACTTATACCTTTAATGGTCCACAGGTCTACCAGAGTAACACCTGGTTTGTAGTTGGTGATGGTACCTTGGTTACTGATCCTGGAGATCCAACTGCGGAAGTAATATGGAATAGCGGAGTAACGGGACAAATTTGTTTAGATGTCAGTAATTTCTGTGATATTTTTGCTATGACTAGTTGTTATGATGTAGTTATTTCAGAAAGTCCTGCTGCACCTATTTTAACCGGACCGATTACTCTTTGTCCTGATGGGAATCCAGTAACTTATTCGGTAGATAATCTTTCTCCAACGGACCATATTTTTGTTTGGTCACCTCCTCCTGGTGCCACCTTAATTCAAACTGGGAATGATAATGTTATCTCTCTTCTCTGGGATACGGATTCCACTGGTGGTTCCTTATGTGTAGACGTTGAAAATGATTGTGGTTTTGCACCCACAGAATGTCTAACGATTACCGTCAATGCTCCCATAAATACCAATTTGGATACCCTGATTTGTTCTGGAACTACCTTTAATTTTAATGGGACAATTTATGGAAATGGGAATTTATCTGGAACAGAAAATATAGTGGGATTCGATGGTTGTGATAGTTTAGTGGTAGCGGTAACGGTTTCTGAATTAATGGTTCAAACTGTTTCTGAAAATGCAATCACTTGCGATGCTGCGCAATCAGGAATGGTGACGACGGAAACGATACAGAATGTCTCAGGTTGCGATAGTGTCATTATCTCTACGACGTTAGTGTATACGCCTCCGTTAATGGAGAGCGAGAATGAGGTTACTTGTGATGTTGCACAATCGGGAATGGTGACGACGGAGACGATACAGAATGTCTCAGGTTGTGATAGTGTTATTATTTCTACGACGTTAGTGTATACACCACCATTGATGGAAAGCGAGAATGAGGTTACTTGTGATGCTGCACAATCGGGAATGGTGACGACGGAAACGATACAGAATGTCTCAGGTTGCGATAGTGTCATTATCTCCACGACGTTAGTGTATACACCACCGTTGATGGAAAGCGAGAATGATATTACTTGTGATGCTGCACAATCGGGAATGATAACGACGGAGACGATACAAAACATCTCAGGTTGTGATAGTGTTATTATTTCTACGACGTTGGTGTATACGCCTCCTGTGATGGAGAGTGAGAATGAGGTTACTTGTGATGTTGCACAATCAGGAATGGTGACGACGGAGACGATACAGAATGTCTCAGGTTGTGATAGTGTCATTATCTCTACGACGTTAGTGTATACGCCTCCTGCGATGGAGAGTGAGAATGAGGTTACTTGTGATGCTGCACAATCAGGAATGGTGACGACGGAAACGATACAGAATGTGTCAGGTTGCGATAGTGTCATTATCTCCACGACGTTAGTGTATACACCACCATTGATGGAAAGCGAGAATGATATTACTTGTGATGCTGCGCAATCGGGAATGGTGACGACGGAGACGATACAGAATGTCTCAGGTTGTGATAGTGTCATCATCTCAACAACCTTGGTGTATACTGCTCCAGTAAATGAAAATAGAACTGCTCCAACCTGTGATCAAACGCAGGCCGGTATGATGAGTACCGAAACCATAACTAGTTCTGCTGGATGTGATAGCGTTTTCCTAACCACCACGTTGATGTATACCGCGACACCCATCAATGAAAATATTTCTTTACCAACTTGTGATCCTGCACAATCTGGTATGATGAGTACAGAAACAATTACTAGCCTATCAGGCTGTGATAGTGTAATGCTTACAACGACCTTAGTCTATGCAGCACCAACTAACGAGAATGAAATGGCTTTAACCTGTGATCCGTTGGAAGATGGAATGATGAGTAGCGAGACAATTCTTAATTCAATAGGATGTGATAGTGTGATCATTACGACAACCTTGGAATACATAGCGCCACTCAACGAAGCAATAAATGCTCCGACCTGTGATCCAGCGCAAGATGGGATGATGAGCATGGAAACGATCTCAAATATATTCGGTTGTGATAGTGTGATAATCACAACGACGTTAGTTTTTTCTAATATTCCGATTAATGAAAATATTATGGACATTACTTGTGATCCGGCGCAAGGCGGGGTGATGAGTACGGAAATTATCCCAAGTATGTTGGGCTGTGATAGTGTAATTCTGACCACGACTTTAGTTTATACCCCTCCAATAAATGAAAGTTTAACAGCCGTAACCTGTGATGCTTCGCAAGATGGAATGACTAGCACAGAAACGCTTCCGAATGTTTTTGGTTGTGATAGTTTGATAACAACAACGACGTTGGTTTATAGGGTGCCACTCAATGTAGCAATAAATACCCCGACCTGTGATCCGGCGCAAGGCGGGGTGATGAGTACGGAAATTATCCCAAGTGTATTGGGCTGTGATAGTGTACTTCTAACCACGACTTTAGTATACACC
>CALFWZ010000029.1 GCA_937928405.1 uncultured Saprospiraceae bacterium | reverse complement strand
TGGTGTGAGAGGACGAAACGACCGATGAAAGGCATCGCTCGTTTCTCCTACTCGATTTATAATAAGATTTTATATCGCTATACTCCCTTCATTAAGGATTAGAAAGTCCTACTGAGTGATAGCTTTATTAGTAAAGTATTTTTCTACAATTTCATCCAATATTTCAGTACTCAAAGGTTTATTTCTAAACTCAGAGATAACATTCATGCTTTCTGCTCTTTCTTTATCATGTTTATTTAAGGAAGTAGTTAACATAACGATTATTTTGGAAGGTTGACGTCCAAATTCCGTTTCGTATTTTTCTAAAAACCCCCAACCGTCTAATGTGGGCATATTGATATCTACAAAAATAATATCAGGATTTGGCAATCCATTTTCATTAGGAGTATCAAGATAATCAAGTGCTTCTTGCCCATTTAATTTGGTGACAATATGGTTACAAAAACCATGATCCTGAATGACAAATTGATGTATGAAATTTGTTGCTTCATCGTCATCAATTAGTAATATAGAGTTCAGTTTGTTGTTCATATCCAACTATTTTATTTTGATCTTTTTTAATTGTAAAGAAAAATGTACTACCTTTTCCAAGTTCTGATTCTACCCAAATTTCTCCCCCATGAATATCAACGACTTTTGCACAATGTGCCAGTCCGATTCCTGTGCCTTCAAACTTGTCTTTTGAATGTATTCTATGAAAAATAGAAAAAACCTTTTCTAAGTCTTTTGATGCTATTCCTATTCCGTTATCCGAGATGGTAAACAACCAAAAGTTTTTCTTTTCTATGGCAGTAATATCTATGTTAGGCTGATGCCCTTTTACTTGAAATTTTAGGGCATTAGAAATTAAATTTTGGAAGAGCAACCTGATTTCTGCTTCTATTCCTAAGATTTTGGGTAAGCTATTCCAGGTTATTTTTGCTTTTGTTTCATTGATCTTTAGCGCTAAATCCTCAGATATTATTGTTAACATCTTATCACAATCGATTTTTGTTTTTTCTCTTTTCTTTCCAATTATAGAATAGTCTAATAAATCTTTAATTAGATTGCGCATCCTCACCGTTGCCGTATCTAAATAGCCCAGTATTTTAATTCCTTCTTCATCAAAGTCTTTAACATACTTTATTTTGAAAATATTAACGAGACTATTGATGGTACGGACAGGCTCTTGTAGATCGTGGGAAGTGATATAAGTAATCTGCTCTAGCTCTCTATTTTTTTTATTAATATTGGTCAAAGCTTTTTCTAAATCTTCATTCTTTGTTGAAACTTCTGCATTTGCTAGCTTTAATGATTTTTCAATAGGAATATAAATAAAGACCACTTCTAAAATAAGAATGACCAAAGACATAAAGAATAAGAAAAACTCTATTCTAATAATAAATTGAAGTTTTTCGTCAGAAATCTTTTCTAGAGATTTTACAATTTTATCCATTTTGGGAAGAAAGGAATTCTGATTTTGAGTAATCAATTTCAAGTTAAGCGAAGCCTTTCCAACATTATTGAGTTGTGATTCAATAAACTCAATATGAGTATTTAATTCTTTTAATGCTAAGCGAGTCTGTGAATTGGTTATAGGAACTAATTTGCTAGATGCAGTATGCTTGCTCTGAAGTTCAAAATGAGCAGTTTTCCATTCAGCAAAAAGTTTTTGTAAAAAATGGGGAGTGCCTTTTTCCTTTTCTAATCTATAAAATTCTGCATTAATTCTTTGACTGAGCATTCTTTGCTTTCCAGCAATATTAATGGTGTTAGCATCATGTTTTTTTTGTGCCAACCAATATTGAATAAAAGCTTGATTTATGGATAAAAGTACGACTGTGATAATAATCCCAAATATATATCTAGTATTCATAAAGTATCTACCTGGTAGTTTCTATTTTTAAACAACTTCTCTATTAATTGATTGAGAATCAATATTGTACAAATCTATTCTGAAGTCTTAATCTCTGATGGAATAAAATACTTTCAAATTAATAAAAAAATTAATGCAACAACTATGCTAGAAATAACGTGCTAGGTAAGATTAATATGAATTAGGGAATATAAAAAATGCAGGTGATGGTGCTTTTGATTAGACTAGTAGTCACTTTTTTTCTATAAAAATATTATGGATGCTTAGAAAAGTGAATTGGAGTAATATAACTAACAAGAAAGGTAGTTGCGAAAATGGCTATTAGAAATGAAAGCGTTGAGGTAGTAAATTAGATATGATTTCTACAATTTTTTTACAACTGGCGACTACGGATTTTCTCCTCTAACCCTTCATCTTTTCCACCTTTTTGTTCCAGTGCTTTCTGCCATTCGACAATGGCCGCTTCAGTTTTTCCAATTTGAAAAAGGATGTCTCCGTAATGTTCGAGAATTCCAGGGTTGGAGTTACCACCATTATCAATGGCTTTAGTCAACCACTCCCGGGCGCTTTCGTATTCTTTCATTTGATACAAAATCCAGCCGTATGTATCCTGAAACTGTGATTGATTAGGACGGAGCTCATTCGCGAGGGCAGACATCTTTTTTGCCTTTTCCAATTGAACACCGCGCTCTGCAAGGTAGTAGCTATAGTTATTAAGTAAGTTAAAATCTTTTGGGTTAAGCTGTAGCGCTTTGTCCATGTTGGAGTCAGATAAACTATGTTTACCCATTCGGTGATATACTCCTCCAAGCCGTGCATACAAGTCAAATTGTAATCGTGGATTTTTACGAGCCATCAATAATGCTTGTTGGTAAGAACTAATGGCTGGTTGATTTTTTTGCTGAAAGTCTAACGCCACTCCATTAAAATAGTAAGCTCCGGCTTGATTAGGAAACAAATCAATTGCTTCGTTTGAAATTGTTAGTAAGGTGTCATAACTATTGGTCTCCAGATTGATGTACATAATCTGATCGTAGATACTGTAGATGGTATTATTCAGCGAACGTGCTTTTAGATATTTTTTTAAAGCCTGTCTTTTTCGTCCAGAGTAATAAAGTAAATCACCAGAGACAGAATAGGCTTTGGCTTCCTTTGGATGTTGCTCTTCTAGAATAGTGGCCAATTGTAAGGTCGCGTTCATTACGGGTTCGTTGGGGGTGTCCACCACTTGACGAATGTAAGGAAGAATCTCTTTTATCTTCAGATCGATATCTACGTCTGGTTTTGAAAAAACAGGTTGCAAACTATTCAGATAACTAACATCATCTCCTTCAATTTTTTGCCGGTCAGCCAGAGCGATACTCGCCTGTGCATCGTTCGGATTAATCTCCAGAATTTTTTCATACGTCTTGGCAGCGTTTTCTTGATCTTCTAGTTGCCGATACAAAGAAGCGAGTAGGTGATAATATTCGATATTATGCGGATCTGATTTAATCAAAATTTGATATGTCTCAATCGCTTTATTTGGTTGTCCGATTCCAAGATATAAAGCCTGTTTTTTTCGAGAGATTTCTTCAGAAACACCGATTCGTTCTTCTAACATAGAATAGACCTCAATCGACTTTTCAGGCTGCTTGGCTTTCATCAATAAAAAGGCCCATTTGATATAATAGTACTCGTTGTAAGGTGCCTCACTGACCAGTTGTTCAAAAATCTTTGCCCCATCTTTATACTTTCCCTTGCGGTCTAATAAGTCTGCTAAAAACATTTGATACCACGGATTTTGCTGATCTCCGTTGATGGCCATTTTTATGCTGGCCATCGCTTTATCTACATTGTCGAGCACATCATAGAGTCGTGCTAATTCGTAGGCTGCGGCGTGGTTGTTTTTATCTCTTTTGAGAACTTCTTTAAATAGATATGCCGCATTTTCGTAGTTACCTAAGACCTTTTCACGGGATGCATCAATAAAGATTTTTTCCGTTTCTACCTGTTCTTCTGAAGGCCGTGGTTGTGCGGACAAAGAGCGGGCAGTGCCTGCAAGCAGGCTAATGGATAGTAACAAAATGAAAAAGCGACGAATAATCATATTATGTATTTTGAAAAATCACCTAGACTAAGTTCAGATGATTTCCCTTGGTAATCGACCTTATTGCCTAGCATAGAATTGCTCATGTTGGCGTTGGTGACGGTGCTGTCTTCTTGGACAATACTATTATTGATAACGGAACTATTTACTAAAGAATTGTTCCCAATGGAAGTATGGGGACCGATGACTGAATTTTTGACAACGGCATTTTTACCAATAAAACAGGGTGGTAAAATTACGGCATTTTCAACAGTTGCACTAGGATCAATGTGATTTTCAGTGCCCATAAAGGTCAACATTCGCTGATTAGTATAAACTACTGCGTCTTTATTTCCACAATCCAACCACTCGTCGATCTTTCCCGGGCGGAATTTTAGCCCTTTCGCCTTCATATTTTCGAGCGCACTGGTCAATTGATATTCTCCCTTATCCTTGATTTCATTATCAATCACATATTGTAACTCATTGCGGAGGTTTTCACCATCTCTAAAGTAATAAATACCCACGATGGCTAAATCAGAGACAAAAACCGGAGATTTTTCTACAAAATCGGTAATTACTTGATTATTATCCACTTTTACTACACCAAATGCGGAAGGATCTTCTACTTTTTGTACCCAAATCACGCCATCTTCATCCGGATCAAAGTCAAAACTAGCACTAAATAACGTATCTGAGAAGGCTACAAAGCAGTTTCCAGAAAGGCTTTCTTTAGCACAAAGGATAGCATGGGCGGTACCCAATGGCTCGTGTTGCTGATAAACGCTTCCTTTTGCTCCCAATGAGGCAGCAATATCCATTAATTGTTGTGGAACCTCAGGACCAAAATCACCGATAATAAAGGCGATTTCATCAACTTTACCAGGATATCCCTTGGTGAGATCCTCCACCAGTCTTTGTACCATCGGTTTTCCTGCAATCTTTACCAGTGGTTTTGGGGTAGTTAATGTATGTGGTCGTAGACGGGACCCACGTCCAGCCATTGGAATAATAATCTTCATCTTTAAGAATTGTGTGTTTTTTTATAAAAAAATGCCTAGCAGTGGTTACTACATGGCGGATGTACAGATATAGGTACGTAAATTTACAAATTTGGTTGTAAGAAGGCTCTTTTACTTAATAAAAAAAATAACGCTGGCCTTCAAGTGAAGCCAGCGTTATTTAGAATATATTAGGGTAGGCTTTATTCGACCACCGTTACTTTAAACATATTAGTTCTGTGTCGGCGTTTGATGGGCATACTTCCAATATTAACGACTACATCATCCGTATTTACGATTTCGTTATTTTTCAAAATATCATTCACATCATGGATTGTTTCATCGGTAGTGGTAAACTTATCGTAGTAAAAACATTTTACGCCCCAGGCCAGATTTAGAGTGGAAAGCATATGCTCTTGTTCAGAGAAGATATAAATTTTAGTATCGGGTCGAAAACTAGAAACTTTAAATGCGGTATATCCCGAACTAGTCATTCCAACGATGGCTTTGGCACCTATTTCCTCTGCGGTTTTGGCAGCACTAAAACAAACAGCATCGGAGATAAATGTTCTAGATTTCTTGGTAGGCTTTGGTCTTCGTCCTTTGATACTATAGGTTTTTTCAGCTTCCTCAATAATCTTATTCATGGCTTCTACTACTTTGACGGGATGTACTCCGACAGAAGTTTCTCCACTCAACATGACCGCATCCGCTCCGTCCAATACGGCGTTGGCAACATCGGTAATCTCAGCACGCGTGGGAATAGGTTGAGTAATCATGCTATCCATCATATGAGTGGCTACGATGACAGGACGAGCATATTGTAGACAACGGTTGATAATATGTTTTTGTAGAATAGGTAACTTTTCAATTGGCATCTCCACTCCTAGATCTCCCCGGGCGACCATAATACCATTGGAAGCTTTGATGATTTTATCCAGTTTTTCAATGGCTTCTGGCTTTTCTATTTTTGCCATTACTTTGGCTGGATGATTGGCAGCTTTGAGGCGGGCTTGCAAGTCTTTGATGTCTTTAGCCGAACGAACAAAAGAAAGGGCAATCCAATGAACCGGTAGCGTAAGAATATAGGCTAAATCAATTTCATCTTTTGGTGTCAAAGAAGGAAGTGAAATTTTAGTATTGGGTAAATTCACCCCTTTGTTGGAAGACAGTTTTCCTCCAAAAAGAACTTTTAGTTTTACCTCGTCTTTATTGTTGGAACTGATCACCTCCAACATTAATTTCCCATCGTCGATCATGACTTTTTCTCCAACTTTTACATCCTGTGGGAACTGCTGGTAACTCATATAAATTTTTTCCATCGTACCCTCACATTCTTTATTCACAAAGGTCAGAATATCGCCTTTCTTTAGCATTAAGCCATCGTCTTTAATCTTTCCGACTCTTAATTTTGGTCCTTGTAGATCAGCCAAAATACTGATATGATAGTTGTATTTTTCGTTAATATAGAGGATGTGATCAATCACTTTTTTGTGATCACTATGTTTACCATGTGAAAAATTGAGTCGAAAACAGTCTACTCCGGCATTGGCTAGTGCCAGTAAATTTTCGTAAGAACTTGAGGCAGGACCAACGGTGGCCACAATTTTAGTGTTTTGATGATCTATTCTTTTCATAAAAAAAATTAAAAAAGGTGATACTGGTAAAGGAGTGTTATTGAATGATTAAATAAAGATAGAAATGACTTGTAACTCCCGTAAAACGTGGCTAATATACAATAATGTCTCTATAATAGGCCATCAAAGTAAAAGTATTAGTGTGAATTTTACAATAAATAGCTTCGATTGACGCTATGAAAGGGGGAAATGAACAATTTTACGCCCAAAATGTATTAAAAAGTATTATTTACATTGAATTCCTAGTGCAAAAAAGAGTCGAAAACTTTGGTTATCAACGTTCTTATGGCTTACTTTGCACTACTTTTGGAATTTAACAAACTTTAGAAATTATTATTATGTCAAACATTGCTGAAAGAGTAAACAAGATCATCGTTGACAAATTAGGAGTCGATGAATCAGAAATCACGCAAGAGGCTAGCTTTACCAATGATTTGGGAGCTGACTCACTTGATACTGTTGAGTTAATCATGGAATTTGAAAAAGAATTTGATATTTCAATTCCTGATGAGCAAGCCGAAAACATTACAACGGTCGGTCAGGCAGTTGAATACCTGCAATCTCAGATTCAGGAATAACCAGAATCTTTTACAAAAAAAGAATTGAAATAGCAGAAAACATGGCCTTAGGGCAAGTATTTCTGCGTGATTTAACCATCATACTGCAGATTAGAGGATGAGTATTCATTCTCTAATTTGTTGTTTTATACCAAATTTATGAAAAGGGTTGTTGTAACTGGACTGGGAGCACTCACTCCTATCGGAAATAACCTACAAGCATACTATCACGGTTTACAAAACGGGGTTAGCGGAGCCGCTCCGATCACACGGTTTGATACCACCGAATTCAAAACAAAATTTGCTTGTGAGGTCAAAGACTTTGATCCCAAAGATCATCTAGATCGAAGAGAACTTAGACGAATGGATCTATATGCACAGTTTGCTATGGTAGCAACAAAAGAAGCCATAGAGCATTCAGGTGTGGATCTTGAAAAACTTGACCTAGACCGAGCGGGGGTTATTTGGGGTTCCGGTATTGGAGGCCTAGCAACTCTAGAACATGAGGTAGCCGAACATGCCAAGGGAAACGGAACACCACGTTACAATCCTTTTACGGTTCCTAAAATGATCGCAGATATAGCCGCAGGATTGATTTCCATTCAATTTGGATTTCGTGGTGTCAATTATGCTACCGTTTCTGCATGTGCTTCTTCCTCGCACGCCATTGCTGCCGCGATGGATTATATCCGATTGGGGCGAGCCGATATGATTATCACTGGCGGATCGGAAGCTTCCGTTGCCAAAGTAGGCATTGGAGGGTTTAATGCCATGAAAGCACTATCTACTCGCAACGATGACTATAAAACGGCCTCTCGGCCATTCGATAAAGACCGTGATGGTTTCGTTTTAGGAGAAGGTGCGGGTGCGTTAGTTTTAGAAGAATATGAACATGCCATTAAACGAGGTGCGACCATCTATGCGGAAGTCCTAGGTGCAGGTGCGACGGCCGATGCTCACCACATGACCGCGCCACACCCTGAAGGACTGGGCGCCATGAATGTGATGAAGATGGCAATTAAAGACGCTAAACTGAACCTCGAAGACATAGATTACGTAAACGTACACGGAACGTCTACTCCGTTGGGGGATATCGCAGAAACCATTGCTATTAAAAGAGTTTTTGGAGATCATGCCACCAAGCTTAACATTAGTTCTACCAAGTCAATGACTGGTCACTTATTAGGGGCTGCAGGCGCCATCGAATCTATTGCTGGTATTATGGCACTTAACCATGGCATTATACCTCCAACGATCAACCATTTTACGGATGATCCAGAAATAGATAGTGCCTTAAACTTGACGTTTAACGTAGCTCAGGAACGAGAAATTAATTATGTTTTAAGTAATACTTTCGGATTCGGTGGGCATAATTCGTCACTCGTTTTAGGAAAATTTAAGGGATAATGACCTCCTTTTTCCTTTTTCCAGATAAAAACAAGCAAAAGGATTGTGAAATTAAAAAATAGGTTGTACCTTGGATTTGAGGAGTTATGATTTTAAGAAGAGCAGGATTTGCCCTTTGGGATGTGGCATATATAACTTGTCTGCTCCCTAAATCCCATCAATCACAAATTATTATTTGTACTTTCGTATAGAAATTCACGAAGAAAACTGACAAAAGAAGGAGGACCAGTAGCGTGTTCATTGATTACGTTTTGAAAGTTTCTACCCTAAAAATATGATAATGACTATTCGTTGTAGGATAATCATCTTCATTCTTTTACCTGCTATTCAATCAGCATAGTTTATAGAAGCCTTAGAAACAATCATCAATCGTACGCTTCTACGAGTCATTCCTCTTTTCATATATATTTAATACACTGTGTAAAACAACATAATATACCGTGTATTTGATCTTATTTTGCCATGCTTAGATAGATTCTGGGTACACAGGTTCTTCTGATGGAATAAGCCTGTCTGCTATTAATTTATCCCCTTGGTAGAAAAGGCTACCTTAAAATTGTATGGACTGATACGCTTAATCGTGTATATTGGTCTGATTTGTTTTGTGTATAATTTGTATAATGATCAATTCTATTCTAAGATTTTATAATTATTTTTTCTCTGTAGATAAGCAGTTTGCTCGTCGGTTACGTCCAATGCTAGGATTTATACCTGCTAACATGGCACTCTTTAAACTAGCTTTTTATCACAAGTCTAATTCTACTGATAAGTTGTATTCTGTGCAAAGCAACGAACGCTTGGAGTATCTTGGAGATGCAGTCTTAGGGACCATTGTAGCGGAATATCTTTTTAAAAAATATCCCAATAGCGACGAAGGTTTTTTGACGAAGATGCGCTCGAAAATTGTTAAGCGAAAATCACTCAACCGAATTGCAGATAAAATGGGGCTGGATGAATTTTTGGCACAATACAACAATACGCGTCTCAGTAAATCCATGCTCGGAAATGCCCTAGAGGCACTGGTCGGAGCAGTCTATCTAGAGCGAGGATATAATGGTACTCGAACGTATGTGGTCAAAAAAATACTCCGTGGCTACCTTGATATTCACGAGCTTGAAAGCTTCGATGACAACTATAAAAGTCAGCTCTTGGAATGGTGTCAGAAAAATGGTTCTATTGTATCCTACAAAATGATTGCTAAATATAAATTTGAAAAACGGGATAGATTTAAAGTAGCCGTTTTGATTGATGGTAAAAAATTAGCCACGGCAGATGATTTTAATAAAAAGAGTGCAGAACAAACGGCTTCCGAAAAAGCAATCCAAGCACTAGGGATTTTACAGGAAACAGCATCTTAGTATTTCTAATCCAACCCTCCTTTGACCGAAGCAAACATTCTATCTCACGCGCCCGACCTTGCTACCGCTGATCGAAGCGAACAGTTGGCGGATGCAGCCAAATGGGTCATCCTTTCTCATCAAGAAAATCTCTTCTGGGGACGCTGTCGCGGTAGCAGCAGCAATACCTACAAAGTCACAGTCGCACTAGACGACTTACAGTTTAACTGTAATTGTCCTGTTCGAAATAAACCCTGCAAACATATTCTTGGACTGATGCTACTCTTCGTTCGTCAACCCAAAGCTTTTCGATCAGCCAACGAAGCTCCCGACTGGGTCAATAATTGGAAAAATAAAAAATCCCCCAAAGCCTCGACTTCCGAAAAAAAGAAAACTCCCGACGAAATTGCAAAACTGGATAAACGGTTGAAAAATCGATTGCTTCGTATTCAGCGGATGACTGCCGGCGTGGAAGATTTAGAGGTCTGGTTGCTTGATCTAATCCGTCAGGGGATGGCCTCGGTCGAAGAACAAGATTATAAATTTTGGCAAGACCTATCGGCTCGGATGGTAGATACGCAGTTGAGCGCTCTAGGCCCCAAAATTCGGACCCTACAATTATTACCTACTACGTTGGAGGATTGGCCGGATCATTTACTTCGAGAATTAGCAGAACTTTATTTATTGGTTACTGGTTTTAAACAATTAGATCAATTACCTGAATTACTGCGCGAACAAATTATTCGAGTCGCTGGAATCACAGATAAGAAATCAGACCTTTTGGCTCAGTCCGGAATCGTAGATCAGTGGGGCGTCGTTGGTAGTTTTGAAGGCGTAAATTTGGATAATATTGCTTATCGAAAAACTTGGTTGCTGGGGCGTCAGTCAAAAAAATATGCATTGATACTCGATTATAGTTTTAATAATATGGGCTATGATCAACATTGGCAAACAGGACATATTTATTCAGGAGAATTGGTTTATTATCCAGGGAGTTTTCCGCTGCGAGCCTTAATCAAAATACCCGATCCAACGGGCGAAAGTATTGAGTCTTTGAAAGGGGCAACGAGTATCAATCATTTTTTAGAAGCTTATGCGCAAGCTTTAGCAGAGAATCCGTGGCTAACTGATTTTCCAGTTTGTTTACAAAAAGTAATTCCAGTTCAAACCAAAGAAGGACTAGTCTTGGTAGATTCAGAAAATAAATATATTCCGGCATTGACCCGATCAGAGGAAACTTGGCGATTGTTAGCCTTGAGTGCAGGACATCCGTTGACGATTTTTGGAGAATGGACTGGAGATGCTTTTTTACCATTAAGTGCAGTGGTGGATGAGCGATTTGTGGTTTTAGGGGATTAGTATATAGTTATTTAATGTTTTGATGAAGAATTAATAATGGCTGCCTACCGAAAAAGAAGAACCTTTCTAGCCGCTTACAAATGGATTGTTTATCCAATTTTAAACCTCTATTCCTTTTTGTTTTTAATTTGCTTTTAGCATAATATTTTTATAATGTTAAAATGGATATTTCTTGTTTTTGTTTTTTTGTTGCTGACTTTGCTGACGCAAACTGGTGGGGTAGTGCTGCTGTTAGGATGGTTAATGGCGCGGGCTTTTGGATGGCGTAAGCGTTGGAAAAAACTATTATTATCGTTCACCCTCTATTTAATCACTTCTTTGGTCATCATTCCGCACGTTGCATCCATCTTTGGTCGGGAACCTGTTGAACATACTGAGGATATCATGCCCGCAACTTGGTTTACTGTTTTAACAAATCGGAATTACGTTCGACCAGCGATCAATAAATTATTAGTAGAAACAGCTAAAAAAATAAAACCTCAGGGAATTAAGTTGATCTATCTAGATGCTAATTTTCCTTTTTTTAATGGATTTCCATTACTCCCACATCTAAGCCATAATGATGGTAGAAAATTAGACTTGGCTTTGGTTTATCAAAATAAGAAAGGAATCATCATTCCTGCCAAAAAATCTCGAACTGGTTATGGTGTTTATGTAAATCCTAGACCAGGAGAAGTAAACCAGCCCCAACAGTGTAAGCAAGCAGGCTATCACCAGTATGATTTTCCAAAATATTTAAGTTTAGGGGCCGTCAATCGGGAATTGATTTTTTCTGAAAGAGGGACAAAATTTTTGCTCAAAGCATTGCTGGAACATTCAGCCATTCAAAAAATATTTATTGAACCCCATCTCAAGTCTCGCCTACGATTGACGGATGATAGAATCAGATTTCATGGCTGTCGAGCGGTACGCCACGATGATCATATCCATCTTCAAATCCATTGATCACTATCCAAAATATATCAGTTTTTTTCTTGACTATTTCAAATCCTTAAATAATCCTTAAAATGGCTTTTTTGGAATGGCAATTGTATTAAGAATGGTAACCACAAGACCAATTCTTATTCATACCTAAATAAAAGAGAACATGAAGTCGAAGTACTTTTACACCCTAATCTTACTCATCGTTGCCCAATTATCTACGGCGCAATCTGAAAAGATCCATTCTGCCAGAATTTCCATTACCTCTAAAGCGACGCTTAATTCCCAGACTACGTACCAACGTTTGTTAGGAGAAGAAGCAAAAGCATTTGATCTAGGAGATTATTTGCGTAAGCATGGACATCTAGCTGATATAAAAATCCGAGGAACCATCGTTCGTGATACCGAAGTAATTCGAGTATCCTTTAATAAGGAAGACTGGGACGGTCAGTGTTATGATTTTTGTGAAAAAATAACAGAAGTAAAAAAATTACCACTAATGGGCGTTGCAACGATTCCTGCTGTGGATATCCCAGGCGTAGAAGTCCAGAGAACTATTAACGGTTCCACAGCAGCAGAAATTGGAATTTTACCGGGTGATATTATTACCAATATTGAAGGAGAAACGGTTTATTCTGGCTGTGACTTGCATACGACCATCAATGCTTACGAAGCAGGGGATGCGCTGGATGTGGATATTATTAGAAATGGAAGAGCAGAATTGCTATCTGTTGTTTTGGGGTACAAGGTGCAAAAGAATACCGTTTGGACTGCTTGCTGTGAAGACGCAGAAACAGAATTATCAGCAACGATAGATACGGATGATTTGCTACCGGGAGAGCTGGAAGTATTTCCTAATCCTACCACCGGAATAGCACAGGTGAAATATAGTTCTGAACTTGAGGGAAGCTTTTCTTTACGTCTAACGGACGTGGCGGGCAGATTGATTTACAAAAATTCAGCTGATAAATTTGATGGTTATTTTGATGAAGCCATTGATCTAACCGGAAGAGCCGCAGGGATTTATTTTCTGCAGATTGTCCACGGAGGAGAAAGTCGTATAGAGAAGTTGATTTTACAAAGCGCTAAATAAGATTGTTGAAATGTTGATTTGTTGAATCGTTGATTTGTTAAAAGAATAAAGGATTCAGAAATTCAATTAAATAAAAAGGCCAACGTGATAATGGATCACGTTGGCTTTTTTGTGTGCCATACATGGTGCTGTACTATAGGGTGTAAGTCCCGAGTGAGCCTAGAAGAGAGGGAATCACTAGCTAAAGGCAAGGGTGTCTTCGGTGACGAAGAATCTGAAGGAAGCCTTACGGCAAAGACGAGG